>JAFDWB010000089.1 GCA_018268675.1 Actinomycetota bacterium | reverse complement strand
GCTCGCCATCGCGAATCCCCGTCGGCAGTCGCCGCTCTTCACCGAGGGAAAAGCCAGCGGCTACATCTTCCAAGCTGCGCTGCGCGCCGGCGTCACGCGCCGGCTTGGAGCAGAGTGGGAATCGATCCTCAACGGCTACTCGGACGTCGCCGGTATCCCCAGGGCCGCGATCGACCATTTCAGCCGGCGGCGCGGTGAGATCGTCGCTGAGCTCGCCGAGCGTGGCACCAGCTCGGCAAGCGCCGCCGTCGCCGCGGCCTACCGAACCAGAGACGGAAAAGATTACGGCGTCGATCCTGATCGTCAACGGCAGGACTGGCGGTCACGAGCGGCAGAGTTTGGTCTGAGCGAGACCGCCATCACGCGGATCGCGCAGCAGGGACGTGTCCGCGAGCCGGAGGCAGTATCGGGCCGCCATATCGACGCCGCGATCGGGATACTCGAGACGACGCACTCCCACTTCGACCGTCGCGATCTCCTGTGTGCCCTAGCGGAACAGATGAGAGACGGTGCCGATGTGCACGCCCTGACGGCCACGGTCGATGCCGTCCTCAGGAGCCCGCGCGTGGTCGAGATTCACCACGGGGACGGAGCGCTCGGGACCAGCTACTTCACGACGCCCCGCTTGCTCGAGCTGGAGAAGGCGGTTCTCCGATCCGCGCGGACCGGCGCCAACGCCGGCGTCGCGATCGTCGACGAGCGAACGCTGTCCTCGGTCCTGTCCAGGCACCCCTATCTCAGCGCCGAGCAAGTCCAAATGGTCCGGAGGATCACGACGGGCGGCGAGCGGGTCACCGTGGTCGCCGCACGTCCCGGAACTGGGAAGACGACCGCGCTAAGGGCCGCCCGCGAGGCATGGGGTGAGGCGAATATCCGCGGCATCGGCGTCGCCACTGCTCGCAGTGCCTCCGGCGAGCTGGCTGATGCCGGCGTGCCGTCGATGTCGATTACGGCGCTTCGTATTCGCTGTGACGAGGCTCGCGGAAAAGGCCGTCGGCCGCTACCGAGGGGCATCGTGATCATCGTGGACGAGTCGTCAACGACGTCCACCGAGGACATGGCAGCGCTGGTCGAACTCGTCGAGCTCTGCCAAGGCAAGCTGGTTCTTATCGGCGACGAGCGGCAGATTGGCTCGGTCGGCGCTGGCGGTCTCTACGGTCGGCTCGCGACTGTCACCGAGCCGGTCCGCCTCACCGAGATTCGACGACAACGAGATCCCCAGGATCGAAGGATCGTCGAACTGGCTCACGAAGGACGTGGCTCGGACGCACTCGATCTTCTGCGAGCCCGAGAGCGCCTTCTGATCGCCGACACGCTCGACTCCGCGCTCGACGCTCTGTCGCTCGACTGGCATCGAGCGTTGGTCGACGGTGACGACGCCGTCATGATCGCCCGCCGGATTCGCGACGTCGAGGACCTGAATGTCCGCGCCCGCGAGCTGCTAAAGGCCGAGGGTCGCCTCGCCGGTCCGCGGGTTGAAGTCGGAGGTCGGGAGTTTGCAGTCGGCGATCGCGTCATCACTCGTATCAACAACCGCGAGGTTTCCAACCGCGAGCGGTGGGAGGTGGTGGGTGTGGATCGCACTCAGACTCACCTCATGCTGCGGCGCATCGGCGGCGACGAACGCACCGTTGTCGCCAGCCCTCGGTATCTGCAACGCCGCACCGACAACAGCGAGCCTGCCATTCAGCATGCCTACGCCTTGACGACGTACGCAACGGAGTCGAAGACCTTCGACTCGGCCTTCACGCTCCTCGACGCCAACAGTTCTCGCGAGGATTTCGTGGTCGCGGTGTCGAGAGCGCGGGGACCGACGACTGCCTATGCGGTTGCCGCCAGCGAGCTTCTCGATCCCGATCTCGGACCCGCAAGGCGAGAGCTCGACGACGAGGCACATGACGTGCGCATCGGCGCCGAGCGAGTCGCCGCCGAGTTCAGCGCCGACGAGGTGCCTGACCGCAACCGCATCGCGGCGACTCCCGAGCACGAGCTTGGCGCCCGCTGCCTCGAGCTCCGAGCGAAATCCAATCCTGGGATGACGCAGCTCGACGACACCGGCCGCAACGAGCGAATGGCGGCGCTTGACCGGCGAATCGAAGAAGCCGCCGCGCGGCTTCAGGCACTAGCCAGTCACGACTCTCAAGCCCGGAATCGACCACCGAAAACGATCGCGGACTCCGCGGAGCGAAGGACCCGCGTCCAGCTGGCGCGCCTCGAAGCCGAGCGACGATCTTTGAACTCGCCGGCCGAGGCCCCAACGACCCCTGGTGGTTCGACCCTTACAGCGGCCCAGCGCGCCGAGCTGGCGTTGGTCGAAGACCGCCTCTTGTTTCTCCGCCGCGCTCGCGTCCGCGCCGAGCGCATCGAATCTTCCCAACTCATCGTCGACGCTCTCGGTCCAAGGCCCAAAGATGCGATGCGGGCAGCAATGTGGAATGAGGGCGTCGACACGATCATCGCGTACCGCCAGCTCTACGGGGTCAGCGACGATCGCAATCCCCTCGGACCGCCGGCCGTCGACGCACAGCAGCGCCGAGCGCGCCGAGACGCGGAGGCGAAGTTGCACGCCGTCCAGCGAGCCATCCACCGTGATCAGGCGCGCTCGAAGGAAATCGTCCCCGAGGCAATCCGCTAACGGAGGGATAGGGCGAGGCGCACCGGCTGAGGGACCACGCGGCCAAAAATTTTCGCACGCTGCGCGTGCGGGGCCGGCCGCATGGTCCCTCAGCCGGATACGCCGAAGCCGGGCCGCACGCAGATTCTCGAAGAACTGCTGCGCTCGCACGGAAGCGCACTCTCTCGTCAGGCGCACCGCAACTCGGCGCGTGCCTGCGACGCCGACGATGCGCTCAGCGAGGCATGCATCCTCTTCCTGCGCAACTACGACGGACAGGCCGGCGTCGATGCACTGCGATGGATGATGGTGGTCGTCAAGCGCTGCGCTTGGACCCTTTCCCGACGTGCAAATCGCCGCGCGTCGCGGGAGATCGGCGTGTTCGTTGCGCCGCGGAGCGGCGAGCAGCTCGAGATCGAGATCCCCGACGCCGCAGACGGTCCCGACGCCCTGTACGAGCGGCGTGAGGAAGTCGAGCAGGTAGCAGGCGTCATGCGCGAGCTGAAGCCGGATGAGCGGACGGCGATGGTCTTGGTGGGGCTCGGCTACAGCTACCGCGAGATCGAAGAGATGCAGGGATGGAGTAAGACGAAGATCAATAGGTGTCTCGTCGAGGGAAGAGCGCGCGTCCGGAAGTCCCTCGGTAGCGGAGGGGGGGAGAAATCGTGAACCGCGATTCGTTAGGCGGCATGGAGACTCAGCGCCCAATCGTGTTTCTCGACGCCCTGATCCGGCTTCAGGCCATGCTCGGACACCATGTCAAAGTCGAATTCAACGACTACGGCACCTTTTTCGGCGGTGGCTTCGAAGGGAAGCTAGAGAAAGTCGATACCGAGCCGAAAGGGGTCGGGATCAGCGCGTTCGTCTCCGGTGGCGCCGGCTTCTTTCTCGACCCCGACAACTGTCAGGCGTACTGGGTCGACATCGGAACGGAAGCATGGCTCGAGTTCCACCGGCCGATCGGCCCGCTCGTCGCCATCCAGGCCGTCGACGCCGACGATGCCGGGGACGGGAGCGATCAATGACTCTTCCAAGAGGCAGTTCACGCAGGCTTGCGGTCCCCATTGACTTGCCGGACCATCAGATTGAGCTCCTACGCGGGGACGTCAGGACCTGGCTCGCTGGTGATCGCGAAGACCTTCGGAGCCCCGACCGGCTTCGCGATCCCTCGACGACTTTGCGTCGGGCGCGAGCGTACGAGCGGCTCCTGATCGGATTCGACCAGCGCCGCCTGATTCTCCCCGATGAAGAAGCCCGGATCGCCGTGGTCGAAGCCGCTGACGCTCACGACGAATGTCACAGCTACGACTACGTCGTCTCGACCCACGACGCTCAGCGTGCCCTCGTAGTGATTCTGTCTCGCCCTGGTTTGCGCTAGCGCCGATGACGACGCGCTCGGCCCAAGACCTGGGGGTCGATTTGAAGCCCTACGGCAGGACCCGCGATTTGACAGTCAGGGTGATGGCACTCACCACCGAAGCGCAGAGGCCCGCCTCCGCCCACTGCGGAAGCCGAAAAGAGATCCCAAGTGTGGCACGCCTTCGGCGTGCGGATGCCCCTGATCGGCTTCCGCAGCGGGCGGAGGCCACGAGCCCGGAGGCTTCCATGAATCAGATTGCAGTCAGCCCGGCGCCGCCGCCCCGGAAAGAGGAGCAGGCCGACTACCAGGTTGTCGGCCTGCGCATCGTCGGCGGCGACGACGACGCCGCCGCCCACCGCGTCGATCGTCAGCAGCAGCGGCTGGCGTTTCGGAGGCGATGCGAGAACATCGCCGTGTCCCTTGCGGGCAGCTCGCCGGAGGAGCGGGCCGCCGCTTATGCCTCGCGCACCTACACGAGCCATGAGCTGTCGACGGCAGCAGCGCTACGACCCGACCTCATGCCGGTAGTAAACGGCGAGTGGGAGTGGATCGCCCTCACACTCGCCGACCTGGACTAGAGCGTAGGCAGTCGTCTAGCCGCCCAGGCAGATCGCCATGATTTGCGCTTTCGCAACGCCCCCGGAGTTGCTGGCAATTTCACCCGTGACGCCGTTACCGGTTCCGCTGAGGAAGGGAGCAGCCCGCAGGAAGGTGACTTCGCGGTTCCCCGGTTCATTAACGATGAAGCCGGTCCCGAGGAGTGCTTCGCCGGGTCCACAGAGCGTCGTCTCCGTATTGCTCGCCGTCCATTCTGGGTTGGCGGCGATCGCGTCACGATCAGCGATCGGCGTGACGTGAATCGACTCGGTGGTCAGGGCGCCGCCGTACACCGACCCGGGCGCGATCGCATCGCGCGTGACCGCATCGGCGGAGATCCCGCGTGCAATGACCGCCCCAGGGGCGATGATCCGCTTGTTCACCGCGTTGTCCGCTAGCGCTTTTGAGTTCACGGCCCCCGGCGCAAGCGCCCGAGCCGTTACCGCTCCCTTTGCGAGCTGCCTCGCCGTGATCTTGTGGCTGTGCGGGGCGGCAGCGGCGCCGCCCGACAGTGAGGACACCATCGCGATCAACGCTACGAGCAGCGCGGCCGGACCGGTGACCGCCCCAATGCTGGCGCGCGTTCCGATGTTCAGATCGCCCATTCTGTCGGTCCTCCTATGTCAGTTGCCGGGCTGACGGCCGCGGCGCAATTCTTCTATTTGGTCTCTGGTTCTCACGGTAGAGGATGCTGCGAATCACCTCCGCACCTCAACCAAGGCAGTCTTCGAGTGTCCACCCCGGTAGAAGTAATCATCTTGGCGCGGTACGGAAGCGCGAATCCCATAGGTCGTCTTGGTCGTGGTGTTGACGAAGCGGTATTCGTAGTGGTAGCGCCCTTCCGCGTTGGTCGTGGTTTCGCCAAACGGATACCACTTCTTCGAATGCAGAGCGCCTGCTTGCAGGACGACGACTCGTCCGGCGGCTCGATGACCCCCAGGCAGCTTGCCCTTGATTTTCAAGACATCGCCGTTGTGGAGTTTGCCCGCCGACAACTTGATCGTCGGCCTGACATGCGAGTAGTACCGGATCGACCGGCCGACCTGAAAGGAATCGTGTCGGTACCCGATCAGCACGCGCCGGTTCGGGCCCGGGTGAATGTCGTACGTGTAATGGCCGCTGGCATCCGTAGTCGCAGTCCCCACAGGCACTAGGCCTCGAGGCGATCCCGGAGTTTCTAGCTGCACGCAGATCGTCGCGCCGCTGATCGGCTCGCCCGAGTCGTTTGCAAGGTCGCCACGAACCCGGGCGCCTTTGTCGAATGGCACCGTCACTTCCTCGTTGTGTGACCGCGCGAACTCAGCCGACAACATCTGGCCTCCCGCGACCGGGGATTCCGTGCATGAGTTGTCGACCGTGAACGCTCGCGGCAGCGAGCACGTCTTGTTCGCTTCCGTGATGGTCGAGAAGTCAGAAGCGCAGACCTGAACCGTATTTGCCCCTTGCTGGAACGGCGACGTGGCAGTGTCTAGCGTCCAGTTCGCTTTCAACTGCGGCGGGCATGGCGAGGGCGTGAACGCCGCGATGCCGGTGTAGCTCGGGTTCGCCACCGCCGCCACGGCGCACGGCGCGAGCGTCGGTGATGGAGCAGGGATCCCGTTCACCAGCACTTCCAGGCGGCTCACCCCGCCGCCGATGTCCCCGGCTACGGCGCTCAGTTCCTGGTGACCGTGCAGCACACCCGGCGCCAGCAGCGACCCCGAGATCGAGGCGAGCACCGGCGGATTGAGGTCGACCTCGGTGGCGGCGATGTCATGGATGGCGATCGTCGGTCCGGCGCCGCAGCCGGGCGCATAGTTGCCGTCGCAGTTGATGAAGATCCTGAAGATGTCGTAGCTGAAATAGAACGGAGCTTCGCCTTCGGAGTTTTGGAAGACGCGTCTGCTCTCCCCGGCGCCGTTCACCGGCCACCCTTGTTCGTAGGCATAGGTGTGGTTGTTGCCGGGGCCGAGACCGGAGGCGCTGCCCGAAACGGTCGCCGCTTCGACGTAGCCGCCGGGCGTCGCCGGGATCGCGAAGCTCCACCAGGCGAACTGGCCGGCAGTGCTGCCGGTCTCGGTGATGCCGATCGAGCCGCCCGGCTGCGCACAGGTCTGAAACGGGGTGAACGGCACGCCCGGATTGACCGTGAAGCTGGCTGCTGGCGGGTTGCCACCGGGTAGCGCCGGATCGCAGAGCAGGTAGATGAACTTCGACGGCGCGGCGGCCGCAGGGGTGGCCGCGACGGCCAGGCCGAAGAGGCACAGAAGAAACGCAAGGGCTGGGCCGCGAGGGCCAAGGCCTCGAAGTCGCCGAATCAGTCGTCTCGATCTTTCGCACATCGCAATCTCCTGTCTCTTCCACGCGGCTCCCGTCCGCGTCGCTACCTCTCGAAGCCAAACTCGCTTTCCGCAGCGCCTTCATTCGCTGACGCGCTTGGCGCGGGTGCCGCTGCCCCACCGCTCGCCGTCGGTGCCGCCGATTCGTGTGGTGGTGAGGACGGTTCCGTCCCTGGCGCGTCTGCGGGCGGCGGCACCGAAATCGAAGGCGGCGCGCTCGCTGCTTCCTTCACCACCGGCGAACCCGTCGTCAGAGGTGGTGCCGGTACCTCGCGTACGTGCCGGCCATCGCGAGCGCTCCCGTGGATGCCCTGCAACCGCAGCTCTCTTGCTCGCCGACGTTGCCGCGCCCGGCGCCGGGCAGCCTCCGCTCTGGCTCTTAAGGCCGCCCGGCGCCGGGCCTGGGCGACGCCGCCAGTGCTTTTCCGCTTCGCCGAGATCCGCTTGCCCGACGACCCTTGAGCGAGGGCGGCCGGTGGCCCGACCGTGCTCGCTGGCGACGGCCTTGGCGCATCCGGCGCTGAGTTTCGGGCTACGGCCAGAGCGCCAACCGCGGTCGCCAGGACGACGAGACCAACAGCCCCGAGCATCGTCGCCCTTCGGCTCTGAGGTATCGCGACCCGCCGCACCCGTCGGCGCCGGGCTACGACCTGAACGCGCTCCTCCCGCTCGCGTAGCAGCTCGCCGTCGGCAGGGTCACGGAGAGGCACAGCATCGTCCCCGAGGGGCTTTGGTGCCCGAGTCTCGTCCGGTGCAGGCGCGGCCCCCGGAAGCACTTCGGTGGCCGATTTTTCTTCGAGGCTCATGGCCCCACCTCCGAGACTCCTGATCCGCTTGGAAAGGCGTGCCTGAGCTTGCGGAGCTCTGCCTCTTGAAACCAGGGCCGCAGGCGAATTCGCGCCGGCGGCAGGTTTCCGTAGATCAGAATTGCGCTAGTGGAGAAACCTTCTCGTAAAACGTTGCCCGGCGCAAGATCTCGATAGGTCTGGCCTTCAGTGGTGGAGCGCCGGCCTCGCTCGCCTGCGGTTTCCGATCGTTGCTCGAACTGGCCGGAGCCGATTACCCGCGAGGCATACGACAGAGTCTCCGGGTCGGAAATGCCGCTCCCGAGCAGGACGGCCCGGTGATTGTTGATGATGGTCCCCGAACGGCTGCCCCAGCGCGCCTTTATCTGGGAAAGATCATGGAAGACCGAGACCAGTTGCACTCCCTGGCCGGCTCCGGTGGAAGCGATCTCGTCGAGGTTGGGGATCGGCGCGATGTTCGCCGCCTCGTCGAGAAGGAGCAGCAGCGGAGGGTCAAGAGGCTCGCCGGTGGTCGCGGCCGCCTCGTAGACCACGGCAAGTAGCTCCTGCACGATCATCGAAAAGAGCGGGCGTAGCCGCTCCTGTTCGTGGAGCGGAGCGCAGAGATAGAGCGTGTTCGCGCCGCCGTCGAGGAGGGCGGCTGGGGTGTAGTCCGCGCCGGCGGTCTCCTCGAGGACGTGTGGGTCGGCGAAAGCCGCGACGATCATCTCCGCGGTCGTATAGACCGACGACCTCTGGCGGTCCTCCCGGTTTTGGGTTGCCAGATATGCCCGTCTCGCCTCGTCTACGTCGAGCGCGGAAAGGAGCTCCAGCACCTCGGCCTCGCTCGCATCCGCGCCTTCGTCCAGCCAGCGCACAACCGAGCCCATTGTGCGCCCGTTGGCGGCCGCGGCGAACAGTAGGGGTGCGAGCAGCTTCTCGGCGGAGGTGAGCCAGAAGTCGGCGTCCTGCAGCCCCGCCGCCGAGCCGGCGCGGCCTGCGCCTGCCAGCCAGTGTGCGACGCGCCTCGCCCCATGCCAGGTCGAAGCGCCAGAGAGCGGCGTCGCCCGCGAACGCGGCAGCTCCGTTGACCGTGCCGGATCGAAGATCATCACCTCGCCCTTCGTTTCGCGATGGGCAAGCGTGTCGACGAGTAAGTCGGTCTTGACTGACGTCGCCAGGACCGGGCCTTCCCACTCGAGTAGCGCCGGCACGGCGAGCCCGGAGGTCTTGTGCCCTTGAGTCGGGCCGAGCAACATCACCGACTGACGTTCGCCGGCAGCAACCAAATGGCGGCCGAAGCGACCGAGCGTGATCCGGCCGCGAGTGGGATGGCGGAGACGGAGCGGGCGAAGATCGCGCGCGGTTGCCCACCGCGCGCTCGGCGCTCGGCGCCGCGCCCCCGCAGGCTGAGCGATCCCGATCAGCTCGGCGCCGCGGAGGCCACCGAAGGCGGCGGCGCCGAGCGCGGCCACCACGAAGAGCCCGGTGAAGTAGAAGGGGGTCGCGCCGGGGAGAGCATGCCGCTCATCGGGAGGCCAGGCTTCGGCTGGGTTGCCGAGGTGAGAGGGGAAGCGGATCGCGGTCGCCGGAAGCTCGCTTAGCGGGAGCGGGGTCCAGCCGCGCCCGAACAAGGCGGCGGCCGTCGCGCCGGTAAGCCATAGCGCAACGCAAGCCGAAGCGAGGACGGCGCCGGCGATCCAAATCGACTTGTCATCGCCGCCTTTCACGCGGCCCTCGAAGGCAGAACCTCTATGGCGCCGGGTTCGCCAGAGGCTCTTGCTTGATAGGAACCGGCGTCGACTACCTTTGAAGGGGAGTCGCCTCCTTCCAGTCGGGAGCCGGCCCAGCAGCGGGATCCCGCCTCCCGCCATGCGACGTCTCGCCCGGCGGGCGAGACGTCGCATGGCGGGAGAGAGACCTGAGAGGTCGAAGCGATCCTCTCCTCGCAAGGACGGAACTTTCTCGATGAGATTTCAGGATTGCTGAAGTTCTCACGATATCTTCGAGAGATGAGCCGTCTCGCTGAAGCGGAGCACCCATGAGTCTGGCGGTGGTCCGCAACCTCGGCTCGCCCCGGACGCTGCGGACGGATGCCGAGGCGGAGGACTTCGAGCAGGAGATCGTCGACGAGTACGCGCTGGCGATGGCGGCGGCCGGGCTCAGCGACGCCCACGTCGCGAACACGCGCAGGGTGATCATCGAGTTCGCCCGCTCGCTGGGTGGGCCGTTGTGGTCGGCCGCCTGCGAGGACGCCGATCGCTTCCTGGCCGACCAGCGACGGGAGGGACGGAGCGTCACCACCCGCGCCGGCAAGGCCGGCGCCCTGGCCCTCTTCTACGAGTTCGTGATCGCCCGCTACCAGGGCGACCTCCATGCCCTGACCGGCTGCGTGGTCGAGCAGCCGATCGACGAGTTCAACCGCCAGTCGGGCGCCTCGCTCGGCAAGGTGCGGGTGCCGCCGTCGGAGGCGGAGGTCGAGGAGCTCTTCTGCGGCTGGCGCCGAGCGGTGCCCGAGGCGCGTAAGTACCTGCCCGCCGCCCGCGACTACTTCGCTGCGTCCCTCTGGCGACGACTCGGTCTGCGCATGAACGAGACGGTGATGCTCGACCTCCGAGACTGGCGCCCCGACCTCGGCGCCGTGGGCAAGCTCCACGTCCGCCACGGCAAGGGCAGCCGCGGTCGCGGTCCGAAGCCCCGCCTCGTGCCGGCGATCAACGGGGCCGACCGGCTGATCGACTGGTGGCTCGGCGACGTCCGCCACCGCTTCGGCGACGACTGGGCCGACCCCGACGCGCCGATGCTGCCGAGCGAGCGCCACGACCCGGTGCTCGAGCGTTGCCGGCGGGTCGGCGCCAACGCCCTGCGGGAAGGGCTCGCCGGTCAGACCGCCCTCCTCCTGCCGGGCTGGTCGGGACGCCTCACCCCGCACGTCCTCCGCCATTACTGCGCCTCCTCTTTGTATGGGGCGGGGATGGACCTGAAGGCGCTGCAGGAGCTGCTCGGTCACCAGTGGCTCTCGACCACGTCCGGCTATATCCACGTCCACGACGACCACGTCGAGCGCGCCTGGATCGACGCCAACCGACGCCTCGAGGAACGCTTCGACGAAGGGAGGGGAGACGATGCGCTGGAACCTGCGGCTGCAGGCCGCTGAGCGCGGGATCTGGAAATCGACCGAGATGCGCCGGCTGCTCGCCGACGCCGGCCTCGAGATCAGCGCCGGGAAGATGTCGGCGCTCTGGACCGGCCAACCGACGACGATTCGGCTCGACGACCTCGACGTGCTCTGCGCGGTGCTCGGCTGCGACCCGGCGGCGCTGCTCGTCCCCGAGCCCGAGAAGGTCGAAGCCCGGCGGCCCCGCCGCGAGGGGGCGGTGAACGGCGATGATCCGCCGCCGCCGCCGGTCCGGCCGCGCTTCGGCAGGCCGAAGTCCGAGCCTCCCCTTTGAGGGAACCGAGGCGCCCGCCGCGGCGCTGCATCGGCTGCCAGGATCGCCGCGTCGCCTGGGCGAAGCCGCGGGTCGACTGGTGCTACGAGTGCCTGCCCGGCGGGCCGTTCACGCCGCCGCCGTGCGGCAAGTGCGGCTCGGACGCCTATTTCAGCGACGGCCTCTGCGGGCGCTGCCATCCCGGCGGGCCGGCCTTCACCGACGCCTGCCGGGGCTGCCTGGCCTGGGGGGTGGAACGGAGACGCGGCTGGCTCTGTTCCGCCTGTCTCTGGTGGCGCACCCACTACCCGCTCGGCACCTGCCCCCATTGCGGCCGCGAGACCTGGATCGGCGGGGTCGGCGGCTGCCTGCTCTGCCTCGACCAGGCCCGCCGCCTCCAGGAGCCAGGCCGGGCGCCGGACCTCGCCGGCGCCACCCGCCACGGGCAGCAGCTCACCCTCGCCAACATGCGCTTCCACCGCCACCGCACGCCGCGCCTCAAGTCGCCCGGTCGGACGCCCCCCTTCACGCCGACGGCCTGGCGCCAGCTCGTCCTCGTCGAGGTCGACCTCGATCCCGAGATCCTGCGGCGACGCCGCCTCGCGGCCGAGGGCGGCCTCCTCGACCACTGCCGCGAGGTCCTCGACGACCACGGCGACCGGCACGGCTGGAGCGTCCGGCAGCGCAACGTCGTCGTCCAGTCGCTGCGCCTGCTCGCCGTCCTGCAGGACACCCCCGGCGCCAAGATCGCCGCCTCCGACGTGGCGATGCTGCCGCGCCACGGCGGCAACATCGAATCGACCCTCGAGGTGCTGGAGGCGGCCGGTCTCCTCCTCGACGACCGCCTGCCTCGGGTCGAGCGCTACTTCGCCGAGCGCAGCGTGGGACTGCCGGAGCCGATGAAAGCCGAGCTCGATGTGTGGATCGAGGTGATGCTGAAGGGGAGCACCACGGTGCCCCGTCGCCGCGCCCGCGACCCGGAGACCGTGCAGCTGCACGTCACGGCGATCATGCCGATCGTCCGTGCCTGGGCCGAGGCGGGCCATTCCTCGCTCGCCGAGATCACCACCGAGCAGGTCCGCGGCGCGCTGCCCGCCAGCGGGGGAAGGCGAAACCTCGCCGAGTTCGGGCTGCGCTCCCTCTTCGAGATCCTGAAGGGGCGGCGGCTGGTCTTCGCCGACCCGATGCGCGCTATCCCCGCGACGCCCGTCAACTCCTCGGTGCCCCTGCCGCTCGACACCGCGGCGATCCGCGAGGCGCTCGACTCGCCCGATCCGGCGATCGCCCTGGCCGTCGCCCTCGTCGCCTTCCACGCTCTGACCTCGGCGCAGCTCCGCGCGCTCCTCCTCACCAATGTCCTCGACGGTCGCCTCCGACTCGGGGAGCGCGAGATCCCGCTCGCGGATCCGGTCCTCGTCCGCCTGCGTTCCTGGCTCGATCTTCGCGCCCGCACCTGGCCGGCCACCGTCAACCCCCACCTCTTCGTCAGCAGGCGCAGCGCCCCGCGCCTGATCCAAGTCGGCCGCAACTTCCCGTGGACGCGGACCAACCTCAAGCCCCAGGCGCTGCGCGAGGACCGGATCCTGGCCGAGATCCACGCGACCGGCGGCGATGTACGGAGGATCTGCGACCTCTTCGGGATGAGCGTCAGCGCGGCGATGCGTTACGCCGGCACTCTCGACGGGATCGACTCCGGCGGGCCGCGTGCTCCGGTTACGCGAACACAGGATGGCGAGTAGGGTCTCGATCGCCGCCTACCCTCCGGTTCTCGCGATTTCGGTCGGAGTTGGCCGGAACCCCGGAGGGTTGGCGCCCATCTGCTGATCGGTGAAGGTGATCTCGCGCTCGCGAGCAGAAGACCGCTGCTGCACCAGCGTCGAGTACGCGCCCATCACCCAAAGGGCCTCGCCGACGTCCAGGCCCATCGCGAGCTCCACCTCCGTCTCGGAGCGACCGAGATCGTCGCGGAGCACCTCACGCTGGTCAGGCGATTGGCGGTGGATGATGAAGCAGCCCGCGTCGGGCACGAGGTTCTGCGCGATCCGCACGGCCCGCGATCCCTTGTCGCCCGCCGTGTCGAAGTCAGTCAGCTTGTGCGTCGAGAGGATGTTCGAGATAGCGAGCGCACGGCAGAGCTTGAAGTTCGCCTGCAGCCACTCGGCGACGCCAATGTTCGGGGTGACCTGCCACACCTCCTCGAAGACGCAATGCGCCTTGCGCATCGGGATCCCGGTCTCGTCGGAGACCCGTTTCCGCTCACGGAGGACGGCTTGCTGCCAGGCCCCGACGCAGGTTGCGAGGACTCCCAGAGCCTCGGAGTCGCCCATCGCGCTCAGGTCAAAGACGATCAGGGGCGAGTCGAGGTCGATCCCCGCGCTGGTCTGCCCGTCGAAGATCCCCTTCAAGTCTCCGTCGCAGAGGCGCTGGAGGGCCAAGGCCAGCTCTCGGTTCGCGGCGGCGAACTCGGGTCCGCTCGCGGCGGAGACGCCGGCGACCATCGGCTCGCGCGGGTGGAGGAGGACGTCGACGACGTTCGGCAAGGTCGGATCGGCGGAACCCGCCTCGTCGTTGCACTGGTCGAGGGCGACCCGCAGCCCAGCCTCCTCCTCGGGGACGAGGTGTCGGCGTAGAGAGGCCATCGCCACCGAGCGCAAAAGCGTCAGCTGTCCCTTGCGTCCGCCGCGCCGCTCGATCGGGTTGAGGCGCATCGATCCGCCTGGCTCCAGAACGAAGGGGCTGACGCCGATCGCTTCCGCCAGTGGCAAGTACTCGCCCTTGATGTCGATCACGAACGATTGGCGTCCAAAGAGGAACTGCCGGTAGAGAAAGGTCTTGATCCACGTGGACTTCGCGAAGGCGATCTCACCGAGCACCACGATGTTCGGGCTGCGCATGATCCGGCGCTCGTAGAGCTCCCACTGGTCGAAGACCCAGGCGCCGCCGAAGGCATCGGCGCCGATATAGACGCCGGGAGCGCCGAGCCCGCCTTGTCCCTGGAACGGGTAGGCCGCCTGGAAGTGGGCGGTGGTCGCCGAGTGCCCGGGGCGTTGGCCGCGGCGCCGCGTCACCGCAGCCCCCTGCATAGCGGCAGCGTGTTCGCGAAGCCGGCGTCCTGTTCCCCGTACATCGGCTGGAGCTCGAGGCGGGCCAACTGCGCGGCGTGCTCGGTGTCGCTGTTGGAGCGCTCCAGCGCCTCGACGCTTCGATCCGAGACGGTGATGAACTTCGCGAAGATCATCTCGGCGTTGCCGTCGGCCAGCTCCTCTTCCCGGTGGGCAACGGCTTGCTGTTGGCGCCGGTGGCCGGCAGTCGTCAGAAAGCCTTGGCGCTGGCGCTCGATCTCGCCGGCGATCTCCTTCGTCTGCGCCATTTCGGCCTTGCGCATCGCCTGGGCGAAGGGAACGGGTTCGATGGTCACCGAGAGCGTGCGCACGGTCACGCTCTGCATGAGAAGCGGAGCCAGGAAGGTCGGGCCGACGTCGATTCGCGGCCAAGAGGAGACCCAGTAGGTGCTGTGGAATGCGGAATCGCTGCGGTAGTACGTCCAGCTGTCCTCCGCCGCCATCGGCCCCATCAGGGACGGCTCGACGCCTTCGCGTTCGGGCTCGCCGAGCGTCGATCGTGCTCGGCCCTGGTGGCCGAAAGGGTCGAAGGCGTCGCGGATCACCTCGGCGTACTGCCGTGGCTGCAGGAGTCCGAAGACCGTGATGTCGGCCTTGCTGAGACTGCGGGCAAGGTTCTCCGCCTCCCGAAGCAGGACCTTGCAGGCGGCGTCGTCCCCTCCGCCCATACGCTTCATCTCGCGATTCGCGCGGCGGGGGTCGATTTGGAGGCAGATCAGAACGTCGTGCTCTTGAGTGACGGGGGCAGCCGCCTCGATCAACTCGATGTACGAGGAGACGACGCTCGAGTTGAACGGCACGCTGCGGTCCCGCTTCTCCTGCAGGTATGAGGCAAGCTCGTCGCCCTGGCCGGGCAGGGTCCGCTCATGCCACTGCAGCCTGCGGAGCGGCGACCCCTCCCGGGCGCAGCTGGCGAGGACACCGCCCCAGCCTTCGAGGGCACGCTCCTGATCTGCGACATCGCGCAGCGCGAATGCGCCGGCCCGCACCGCGATCGCCGCCGTGTAGGTGATCTCTCGCCGGTCGCACATGACGCCGATCTCGTCGCCGCCATAGGGAACCGAGAGCAGGTCGAGCCCCGCCAGCTCGGGCGGCAAGGAGACCTCGTAGGGTTCGTCGGCGCCGAGCCGAACGCCAGAGGCCGGCGCGGTTGAGCGATAGCCGCCCCGTCGCTTTCGCAGCTTGAAGCTGACGAAGATCGGCGCCCAGTCGGCCGCGGTCCGGCCGTTGATCGGGAAGGCGACCGCACCCGCCGCACCGGCGACGAGCACAACCGCCACCAGAACGGCGACGATGCTTTGCGTGGCGAAGATGGCGCAGATGCCGACCGCGGCGGCAGCCCCGACCACGACGACCTGTCCGCTCCGGAGCGGACCGATCAGCGCGCGTTCTTCCAGCGGAGCGAATCGGTATCGACGCTCGCTCATTGCTTAGACCTCCGATCGGGTTTGGCGCCGACGTCTTGCGGCGGTCGCGGGGGCGCTTCGGCTGGCCGGCGTCGAGTCGAACCGCCATCGCTACGGCTCGACGCAGGCCGCTCCTCGTCGGACGCCTCGCCGCTCGCACCGCCCGCCGGACCGGCGGGGCGTCCTCTATCGGTTGACGCGCCGGAGCTCGCCATACCGGCGGTCCCGGTGCCCTCGAGGCGACGCCCCGCAGTTGCCGCGCCACGCGCTGCCGCCACGGGGGCGGACGCAGCTGCTCCCGCCGCGCCAGCGGCCCCTGCTGCTCCAGCGGCCCCCTCTGCGCCCGATCCCGCGCCGCCGACGGCCGCGCCGCCGCCGCCCTGCCCAGACCCCGCCGGTCTTGCAGGGCCTTGCCCACCGCCGCCGCCATTCGGACCTAGCCCCGGCGGGCGTCCGCCTCCGTTGCCGCCGCTGGGCTCGGCCGGCGGACGGCGGGACCCCGACTCTCGGTCGCTCCTGACGCTCCAAACCTCGGGTCCGCTCCAGTTGGAGCGCGCCATGCTCTTCATCATCTGCGGCGGGCCGCCGGCGACCTGCATCGCCCCGACCGCTTGCCCCGCAGCCGAGCGTCGACTGAAGGCGGCCGAAACCGCCGCCTCCGTCGAGAGCACCATCCGCATCAGCATGAAAGGCGCGAAGCAGGCCAGGAGCAGCAAAGCCGAGGCCGCGAGGATGTGCTCGACGTCAGCGCCCTTTTCTGCGATCAAGCTGGAGGCCAAGGCGACGATCGCGACGATCACGAACTTCGACCCGATGATCACGATCAACAGCTCGACCGTCCGCCGCAAGAGGTTCGACCACCTGGGCGAGATCGCCGCCGCGAGCGAGAACGGGACGAACAGCGCGACGATGTAGACGCTCGCATCGCGCATCAGCAGCTCTATCCAGAGACAGAACGCCGCGAAGGCACCGACGATCGCCCCTAGAAAGACGACGAAGGCGGGGGCCGCGACGCTGCCGGTGGCTTCGAGCCCCGCTTTCGTCGCCGGTTCGCCAGGAGCTACCGCGTCGCCCGCCACGCCGCCGGCCACACCGCCGGCCTTACTGAGTCCGCCGATGGCAGAGTGAAAGAAGGTCTCGCTCTGATGGTGCGTGGCGACGGCGACCGCGTGCGACATCTGGTCGGTCGTCACGAGGAGCAGCTGGATCACGGTGAAAGCGACGCTGGTGCCCACAAAGGCGAGCGGCAGGTTGACGAAGAGCGCCTTTCCGAGCACCGCCCAACTGGCCTGCGTCAGCGCCTCGAGGATCGCGAAGAGGACCATCGCCGACGCCAGCAGCGCCGCGATCCCCACCATTTTCGCGTACTCGGCAAGGAAGCCTTCGCTCGTCAGCTGCGGCGTCGTCGTCGTTTCGATCTGCTTCACCACTTCGCCGATCAGCCAAACCGCGCCTTCGCTGACCCACGTCGTGACCTGGCCAAAGATCGAGTTGCCGATGCCCTTCAGGGCTCCGGTCACCGGGGAGGTCACCGCCCCGACGGCTCCGTCGGTGACCGAGTTGCAGGCATCGCCGACCGGGTTCCCGCCGCCGATCGCACCACCGGTGATCGCGCCGGCCGCTTCGGTGACCGCGCCGGCAGGGCTCGTCGCCGCATCGCAGAGGACGTTGGCGCTCGCCCGCGGCGGCGACGGCTGAGCGACCACGAGGACTGCCGCCACCATGCCAGCGAGCATCCCCAGCGGCGCGACTCTACGGAGCCAGTTCATAGCTCCGCAGGTGCTCGACGACGTCGATCACGTCGTATGCGCCCAGCGGTCCGCGCGAGGTGCCGAGCTTTGGCGTCGGGCCGAAGCCGCCTTCGGTTTGCGCGATCCGCCAGCGGTCGCCGCTCCAGACGAGATCGGTGTGGGTGAGGCCGAAGTAGGCCGCCGGTTCCACCGCCGAGGCGTTTCCGAGCAGGGTGAAACCCCAGGTCAGCACGCGGGCGCGCTGCTTCGAGAAGGCCTCGATCTCGTAGCCGATGGGCACGGCTGCGTACAGCGTTTGAAGTCCGGTGGCTATGCCCCTGCCGATCGGTCCCGCCGCGATCCGTTCGCGCCCCGGCGTGTTCGCTTCCAGCATCGCTTCGACGTAATCCGGCATCGCGACCGCTTCGATGCGGTCTCGCATGACGCCGGCTCGGAGGATCGACGGCGATGCGAAGGCCCGCTCGTAGGCGGCCACGGCGGCGGCGGCCCCCTGTCGCGTGTCGGGGTATCCGACGGGAATCCCGGCCTCGGTTTTCGTCAACCCCGGCGGTGCGGCTGCGCTTTCGGATTCCGACTGCACCGAGCCTGCCGACAGCCTGCCCAGCGCGCCGCCGATCACCAGCGCGACGGCCATCGCAATCCCTGTGGCGAGCCAGCCCGTGCGACGGCGGCGGCGGTCCTTGTTGGGACTCATTTGACCGTCGTCCCGAGCTGCAGCGCCCAGTTCAGGATCGTCGCCCCGGCACCGATGGCGGCGACGCCGGCGAGCGACAGCCCCGCTCGCTTTTTGCCGGCGTCCGCGGTCCCTGGATTGCGATGCGAGTTGCCCCCGATCCACTGGGAGACGCCGACGACGAAGTTGCCGGCGGCGAAGGTCAGCAGGAGCCCAGCGAGTCCGTCGACCAGTTTTTGCCCAGTTGAGTTACCTGGGATCAGGGTCGGATCGGGTTTGAGAGAGATCGCGGCGCTCAGCAGCGCGTCGAGGATCGGATGTGCCACGGCGGGCTCCTTTGATTCGGAGTGGTTCGTGGCTACGGGGTCAAATCACCCGCCCATCTGTATGGGACAAATCGGGAGCCACCCCTGAAACTGCCGCCCGGAACGGCTGCGGGTCCCCGCCGCGCCCGCCCTTCCCCTCACGGAAAGCCGAGCTACTTTTCGAAGCCGAACTCGGAGGCGGCAGACTTCGATTCCGACGCCGACGCCTTCGGGGCTTCGCTCGTCGTATGGACAACGGTCGGCGCTTCCGCCGATCCGACTTCGGAGACCGCGGCAGATTCGGGGGCTGGAGCCGATTCGCTTGCGGCCTTCGAGAACGCCGAGGTCTCAGCTTCGACCTGTTCTTCTTCTGCTCTCTTCTGCCGTTGGGCCGCGGTCGGCTGATTCGATGAGCGCGATTCGCCGCCCGCCACCTTGGGCGATTCACGGTTCGCGGATGACGGCGGAGCAGACATGGATTCGCTCGCGTTCGTTTCCGCGGGGGCGACGCTTGTAGCTGCCGCCACCGGGGGCGGGGTCCGCTTCGGTTGACGAGCGGCGGGCCGGGTCGCTTTGTGATGAGTCGTCTCGTTCCCGCCGCGATCGGCCAGCCCCGGAATACCGGGGCCGACGATGCCGGTCGAGGCACCAGCGATGCAGACGATGGCAGCACCGGTCGCGCACGCTCCCGCGGTTCGGGCGACGCCGCTCGACGCGACGGCGCTCGCCGCGTCGTTTCCGCCGCCGATGGTGAAACGACGGGCGAGGTCGTGCGCCTTTGCCCAGAGGCTTGAGCCGCCGTCCGCCGCCTTGTCGAGCACCACTTCAAAGCCGCCGGGGAAATGCAGTAGGCCGCCGCCTGCAACAGCTAGCCAGGCGGCGAGGCCGACGTCGACCACCAACTCGTCGCTATCGGCGACCGGGAGGAAGCGCCGCAGTTCGCGCAGCGCCATGTCCCGGTGATGCTGCACCCGGGCCGGTTTCCATTGGAGGTGCTTCGCTGCCTCCCGCACGCTGAAGTCCTCGAAGAAGGTCAACGCGATCACCTTTTTCTGGTCCACGCTCAGCTTGGCGACGGCTTCCCGAACCTTCCTCGCCCGGTCCTCGATCTCCACCAACTCCTCCGGCGCGGGTTCATCCGCGACGATCGGCTCCACCGCCTCGGTCGAGACGTTCCGCGGCTGATGGTTCTCTGCCTGTAGAAGGTTTTGGGTTCGGCGCCAGGCGCAGTGAATCGTCCAGGCAACGGGGTCCCGAATCTCGACGCCCTGGTCGATGGCCCGGGCGTACTCGGAGTGGGCGATGCCGAGGAGTTCGTCGCAGTTGTTTTCGATGAACTGCGGTGAGTAGCGGAGGCGGAAGAGTTTGCCGCGAAAGCCATCCCGCGCCCTCTTCATCTCGGCGGGGCTGAGCTCCTGCTTCTGCCTGGCCTTGTAGTACACGGAATTCCTCCGGCCAAATCCTAGCGCTCCAAAAGAGCTTTCCAGAGCGGAAAAACGACCCCTGAGCGGCCGGGTCCCGCACTACGTGGTCAAGTCAGATGCGCCGTTGTATGGGGCGAATTTCTCCCATACAGATGCACCTCTATTTCGACAACGGGAGCGCAGATGGAGAGTCCCGCCGACAGCCGCGCGCCCGCCTGGTGGCTCCGCGGCCGCCCGCTGTCGGCGATCAGACGGTCTCGAACCGCCGCATTGCTGGCGCTCGGGGCGGCCCTCTCCGTCGTCGGATGCGGGGGCTCCCTTCATTCCCCGCAATCCAGACCCCTCGTCGTTGGCGAGCGGGCTGCGCCACTCCCGCCGGCGCAGCTCGCCGCCGCGACGACGACTGCGCGTCGCTTCGCCGACGCCTACGCCCGCTCCATATATATGCAGCCCACGCCGGCGCTGCCTGGGGCCACGCCAGCCGTCGCTCGCGATGTCGCTGCCGCCGCGACCCGCGTACCGACCTCGCTGCAGAGCACGACTGCGCGGACTGGCGAGCTCGCGCTAACCGAGGCCGGCGACCGCCGGGTCGACGCGACGCTCGAGATCGTCTCGGCAGCGGGGCAGCGATTCTCGATCAGCTTCAGTCTGGCGCGCCAGAACGCGAACTGGCGCGTCGTCGCCATCTCGACGCCGGAATGAGGTCGAGGTGGAGGCGGCACGATCCCCTCGGGCGCCACTCCTGATCCTCGGGACGCCCGCTGCCTTCCTTCTCGGCCTCGTCGCCATCGTCCTGGCGATTGCGATCGCCGGATCGTCCTCGAGCAGCTGCGGCTCGGGCGAAGTAACCGGGGCCCTCAACAAGCACGTGCCGCCGAAGCTCGTCCCTCTGTACGAGGAAGCGGCGGCGAGGTACCGGCTCGGCCCCAAGGGTCCCGCGGTCCTCGCCGCGATCAATTTCGTCGAGACGTCCTTTGGCGAGAACGTCGCGACCTCCGCCGCCGGCGCCGAGGGATGGATGGCGTTTCTGCCCTCCACCTTTGCCGAGTGGGGCGTCGACGGAAACGGCGACGGCACCAAGGACATCTTCAACGCCGCCGATGCGATTTTCAGCGCGGCCAACTACCTCCACGACTCGGGAGCGCCTGGGGACTGGTGGGCCGCGATCTTCGCGTACAACCACGCCGACTGGTATGTCGAAAAGGTTCTGAGCTACGCCAAGCGCTTCTCCGCTGGCGCGGGCGAAGCGGTCGCCGTTTCGGTCTCTGGTTGCGGCGCGTCGACCGCTCCGAACGAAGCGGTCGCACGGATGGTCGCCGAGGCGGAACGCCTCAGCCTTCTCCGACCGCACACCGAATACATCTACGGCGGCTCGCACAGCTCTACGCCGACTCCGCCAAACGGCCCGTTCGACTGCAGCTCGGCCGTATCGCATCTCCTCCAGGTGGGTGGCTTCGGCAACCCAACCATGGACACGATCGGGCTGGCCGGTTGGGGCGAACCAGGACCGGGTCGCTGGGTCTCGATCTACGACAAGCCATACGGCGGTGACGCCCACACGTTCATCGAGTTCATGCCGGGCGTGACCTCGGCGAGCAAGCGCTACTGGGGCACGTCAGGCCAGTGGTTTGCCGGCCACGGCCCGGGCTTCATCCCGGAACGGATCTTCTCGGCTGAATACCTCGGCGGCTTTCTCCTCCGTCACGCACCCGGGCTGTGATGGCGCGGCCCGGATTCCAAAACCCCTATCGCGCCGGCGCCGGTCTGCCTGCGCGAATTGTGCGCGCCGCCGACCGGGGGGCGAATCTGGCGCCCCGGCGACTTGGAAGCCGATGCGATCCCACCGCGGAGAGCGCCACGGCGGCCCCCCTGGCTCGCGCATGCAAACCGGCGCCGGCTACGAGAGGCCGAGATGGCGAGCACTGATCACCTGCGCGTGGCGGGGGTGGACTCAGACGGATCTGGGACGCCGCTGTGGACCGCGGAGGAGGTCGCGGAGCTGCTCGGCGTGTCCCACGAGTACGTCTGGCAGCTCTCGCGTGAAGGGCGGATTCCGACCGTCTCGCTCGGCCGCACCCGCCGCTACCGCCGCGAGTCGATCCTCGCCTGGCTGGACCAGATCGAGTCGCCCGGCGGGCGGCCCTAGAGGGCGAGCTCGATGAGTACGAGAGGAAAGCGACGAGCGTACGGCTCCGGCTCGCTCTATCCGCATCGCGGTTCCTGGTACGCGAAGTGGTACGTGGGCAGCCGCCAGATCAAGCGCAAGATCGGCGCTCAGCGCAAACGGGGCAGCCGAGACGGCATGACCAAGGCGCAGGCCGAGAAGGAGATGCGGCGGCTGATGCGCGAGCTGAAGCCAAACTCGCAGGAACGCCTGACGCTGCGCGAGGCCGGCGACGCCTACATCGCCCACGTCCGCGATTTCCTCGAACGCAAGCCGTCGACCGTGCAGGACTACGAGGGCATCCTGAACAAGGCCGAGCAGGGGCTGCCGAAGAAGACGGCCGACCGCTACAAGGCCGCCGACATCGAGGGCTACGTCTCGACGATGAGGGCGGCTGGTCGCTCGCCGAAGACGATCAGCAACCACCTGATCTTCCTCCACGGCCTATTCGCTTTCGCGGTCAAGCGCGGTTGGGCACAGAGCAATGTGGTCGCCGAAGCCGAACGGCCTCGACCCGCCGGCACCGATCCCGACATCCACTACATCGACCTGGAGGAACTCGAGGCGCTGCTTCAGCAGGTACCCGGTGACGTTCTCGGCCACGTCGATCGGCCGCTCTATCTGACCGCCGCCATGACCGGCCTGCGCCAGGGCGAGTTGATCGCCCTGCGCTGGAAAGACGTGGATTGGAAGGCCGGTCTGATCCGCGTGCGGCGCAACTACACGCGCGGCCGCTTCGGCACCCCGAAGTCGAAGCGCTCGAGCCGGGCGGTCCAGATGCCCGAGCGCGTCGCCGCCGAGCTCAAGCAGCATTTCGAGCGCTCCAACTACACCGGCGCCGACAATCTCGTCTTCTGCCATCCCGAGACGGGCAACCCCTATGACGCCTCGAAGATGAGGAAGCGCTTTGACGCTGCGATCGAGGCCGCCGGCGCCCGCTCGATCCGCTTCCACGATCTCCGTCACACCTTCGGCACGAGGATGGCCGCCGCTGGAGCGCCCCTGCGAAACATCCAGGAGTGGATGGGGCACCGCGATTACAAGACGACCGAAATCTACGCCGACTACGCGCCCGATCCCGCCAAGGATGCCCGGTGGGCCGAGACGGCTTTCTCCGAGGAAGACGATGAGGAGGACGCTGACGCAACGGAGGATGAGAGCGAGTCCAGCTAGCCCAGCAGGGCCGAGCGCTGGCGTAAGCTAGAGAGGAGCGGTTATGGCAGACAGCACCCAGGAAATCGAGCTGGTCTTCGAGCCCCAGGACGAGGGCGGCTACCACGTCTACGCGCCCGACCTCCCGGGTCTCCACACCCAGGGGGCCGACCTCGACGACGCGATGGCGAACGCCAGTGAGGCAGTCGCCCTCTACGTCGAGGGATTGCGCGAAGACGGCGAGCCGCTCGACAGCGGCGTGATCCGCCGCAAGATCCCGCTGCCGGCGTGAGCCCTCGACAGCCGGTCGTCTCCGGCGAGCGCCTGATCAAGGCGCTCCACAAGGACGGCTGGGAAGTCGTCCGTCAACGCGGCAGTCACGTCCGCCTGAAGAAGGCAGGGCGCCGGCACGCACTCGTTGTTCCGCTGCACCGGGAAATCCGCCGCGGCACCCTCGCTGGCATCCTGCGCGATGCCGATCTCAGCCGGGAGGACCTGGCAAGACTACTTCGGTAGCGCCTAAGTAGCGATTAGGGACGGTCGATTACTCGTGCTTTCTTCGCACGGGATAGATTCCGCGCTGTGACCGACCCAACCTCCAGGTTCAGCGCCGCTGGTCCCGCCCTTGGCTACCTCGCTCAAGTCGACTATGCGCTTCTGGCGGCGTTGGAGCGGATGGACTCAGAAGACGATTTCGCACTGAGCCTGGAGACGCTCGACGACATTGTCTTTCACGACGTCGAGACGGATGATCCGACGGAGAAGCTGCAAAGCAAGCATTCGATTGACTCCAGTCGGACCTTGACTGACGCCAGTCCCGACCTTTGGAAGACGCTTCACAACTGGCTCGTCGAGCCGAGCGGTAGCAACGTCCGGCTCGTATTGTTGGCCGTTGCCAATGCCGGCACCGCGACGGCAAGGTTGCGTGTGCGAGAGGGGCGTGATGTGGCCGCTGCGCTCCGAGATCTGGAGCGAACCGCTCGGGAGTCAACCAGCACAGGCAATGCCGCGTACTACCGTGCGTTTCTTGATCTCGATCCAACCGCGCGAAGGGCGTTCCTAGAGCGAGTCGATGTTGTCGATGGTACGGCGAGCGCGGTCGACCTACAGCCAGCTTTCGAACGCGCGGTACGCAAGAGCGTCAAGCAGCAAAGACGCCCGGCTCTGGTTGATCGGCTTCGGGGGTGGTGGCACAGACGAGTCGTGGACCACCTCGATGCAATTGCACACAAACGACAAGATCGGATTACCGCAGACGAACTCGAAGATCAGCTTCTGGAGATAGCGGACTCGCTTCGCGACGAGAACCTCCCTATCGATGTCCTTGAGATGCCAGAACCGACCGATGAAGAGGTCTCGGAGAGTGATCGCATATTCGTAGCCCAGTTGCGGATAGTGGCAATGGGCAGCGAGCGACTGAGGAAGTGCATTTATGACCACAATCGCGCCTTTGCTCAGCGATCGCTCTGGCAGCGTGATCGCTTGCTTGAGGTTGGCGAGCTCGGGCGTTACGACCGTGAGCTCAAGGAGGCTTGGGAGCGGTTCTTTCTCCCCGCTGGCGACGATGAGCCTCCGCTTGAGGAAGACGAGGTGATGCGACAGGCGCGTGAGCGATTCGTCGAACTGGATCGCAGCGATCTTCCGCCGATCCGTCGCGACGTTCGCCCGGGCTGGGTGGCCCGCGGGTCACTTCACGTAATTTCCGATCGCCTCGAGATCGGTTGGCACCCCGAGTGGCTGGAGCACCTTCGTCATCGACTGGCAGAGGTGCGCGACGACACCGCTGCCGAGGAGGCCGCATGAGTGCCGCCGCGGTTGATACTCGTCCCTTTGAAGAAGAAGCTCTCTTCAATCCGGCGTTCCTGGCCCTGATCGTCCGAGACGCAGTTGCCGATCACATGAAGCGCTCAGATGGTCGAGGCCTACCAACGGTGCTCGCCTATCTGATTTCACCTTTGGCACTCCACGGCCCGACTCGACGAGCCCTGCCCGGCAATGCGACGTCGCAGATGGGAGAGTGGACCCGTGGCCATCCCGAAGCGTTGATAGGACTCAGCGACCGCGCCCGAGCTCTGCGACCGCTTGTTTCAGGCGGGATCCGTTTGGGGCTCGTGCACGGTGTCCTCCGGTCGAGCGGCGGGACCCTGGAGGCGGCTCCTCTCGGACGCCGTCCTCGAGGTATGGCTCGCAGCGAAGATGTCGACGCGTGTCTTGCGAAGTCCAGATTACTCGGCCGCTGGTTCGCCGAGCAGCCTGACCCGATAACCGCGATGGCTTGGTGGGGTCTCCGACCATGATGCAGATCGACGAACTCATCTTTTACAACCGTGAAGGCGACACCAGACCGATCGAGCTGCGCGCGGGCAAGCTCAACGTCATCACCGGCGACAATCGGACTGGCAAGTCAAGCCTCATCAACATCGTTCGGTTCTTGCTCGGCGCAAAGAGGCCACACACGCCCCGCGGTCCGATACGCGACTCGGTGTTGTGGTATGCGCTACGGGCGCATGTAGGACAGACCAGATTCTTCATTGCCCGCGAGGCACCATCAGGCGACGACAGCACGAGCGAGGCAATGCTGATCATCGGCGATGTTACGGCTCCGCCGCTGGAGGAGTTGAAAGCAAATACCTCTCGTCAAGCACTTCGTGATTATCTAGGCGGCCTACTGGGAATCGAGGACAACCGAAACGTTCCGAACCTCGGTCAGACCAGGCATGCATTAAGCGCATCGTTTGTTCATTCCCTGATCTATTGCTTTCAGGGGCAAGGCGAGATTGCCAACCCTGACATCCTCTTTCATCGCCAGAACCGGGAGTGGATGCGGCAAACGATTCGGGACACCCTTCCGTATTTTCTCGGAGCTCAGGGAGCGGAGGATCTGCGACGACGCGAGGAGCTTGCAGAGCGGCGCCGAGAGCTGCGCCGGCTCAACCAGCGACTCAGGGCCGCCGAGAGCGAAAGATCCGCCGGGCTGGATCGTGCAGGCGCACTCATCGCTGAGTCCGTTGACGTCGGATTGCTGCCCGAGCCGCTGGCGCTTTCCGACCTCGCCGAGGCCCGCGGAGCCTTGGCAGACGTTCTCAGTCAGCGGGCAGCGGTAATCCGACCCGTCGAGAACGGCGGCGAGTTCGACCGGTTGCGAAGTCGTCGCGCTGAGCTTGCAGCGGAGGTCCGAGACATTGGGGAGCAGATACGCGCGCTGGAGCAGTTCGCGGATGCCGACAACAGCCATGCCGGCGAGCTCTCGGAGCAGCACGCGCGCCTCGCTTCGATCGGACTAATTCCCGAGGAGGTGGACGCGGCGCATTGTGCCCTTTGCGAACAGCCGTTGGGCGAGCTTGGTTCTTCAGCGCGCGCCGCGCTGGAGCGCGCCGTAGGGCGATCAGAGCGTCGACTCGATCTTGCCCGTCAAGACACCCCAAGGATCGAGAAAGCCAGAGCTGAGCTATTCGACCGCCAACGGCGAGCTCGAGACGAAATCCGCGACGCTGATCAGGCTCTCAATGCGCTTGCGGACCAGGACGAACTCGTTCGCAGCAGGGAGGAAGAGATCAATCTCCAGAGCTACGTTCGTGGTCGTATCGCCCAATACCTCGAGACCTCAGCGGAGGTCGGGGATCGGGAGCTCGACGAGCTACGGAAGGACGTGGCAGCCAAGACGAAGACGGTCGATGAACTAGCCGAGTCACTCGACGTCGACGCCGTTCGTTCCCGTACGACGTCGTTGCTGCGAAATATCAGCCGCCAGATGACGACTTGGGCGGTGCAGCTCGGCCTCGAGCATGCGGAGGACGGCGTCCAGATCGACTTAGACCGGCTGACGATTGTTGCGGACACTCCTGGCGCCCCGGCGTACATGGATCGCGGCGAGATCGGCAGCGGGATGAACTGGGTCGGCTACCACCTCACGTCGTACCTGGCGCTTCAGCGCTTCTTCATCGAGCAGCAACGGCCCGTGCCCTCCTTTCTCGTGTTGGACCAGCCAAGCCAGGCATTCTTTCCCCGCGACCGTGAGACTGGCGGGGACCTCGATGAATTGACCGATACCGACCGCGAGAACACGCGTCGGCTCTATGAGCTGACGTTCCAGATCGTTCAGCAACTAGGCGGTCGGTTGCAGGTAATCGCTCTCGATCACGCGGACTTTGAGGATGAGTGGTTCGCCGAATCGGTTGTGCAGCGCTGGCGCGGGGGAGAGGCGCTCATTCCACGAACTTGGCTGACCTCGGGCAACCCCGGCTCCGAGTAGGGCGATCCAGCGTCAGCTGAAGTGGGCGCAGCGCGGGTACTAGGCGGGTACTAAGTTGAGCAAAGGTCGGTCCAACTCGGACCAACTCAGACCGCTTGAACAAGCCAAAAACTGGCCCAGTCAACCAGCGCCATCGATCTCATAACCCGAAGGTCATCTCGTCGGTCAGCCCGCGCAGCCGTTCGAGCAGCCGGAACGGGCGATCGCGGGGCAGCGCCGCGGCGTGGCGCCCGCGATCGTCTCTCCGGGTCGGCCTCGAGCAGGTCCTCGACCGACTCCCGCGCCACCACCACCGGCCTCGCGGTCAGCAGCCGGATCGTGAAGACGTCGCCGAACTCCACCTGCCCCGCTCGGCGCCCTTCCGGCTGGTCTCCTGGGCCCGCCTGAAGAGGCGGACCAGGTCGGGGTCGCCCGCCCGGTCGGCGTCTTCGGCGTAGTTCTCCAGCCGCAGCACGTCGCTCACATCTGGCTCGGTCGCCCGGGGTACCCGCCGGCGTCAGCGAGCTGCCGCGCCCGCTCCCCCGGGGCCGTAATAGTCACCGACCTGGCCTCTGGCCTCCGGGTCGAGATCGACGTCGCCGAACCTCGGCGAGTCCTTGATCTGGTCTTTGGTCCGCGACACGTAGACCTTCTCCTCGTCGGCATCGACGCGCTCGATGACCCCGGCCGGCAGGACGACCTTCTTGCCAAAGATCCACGGTCCGGTGTCGACGACGAGTCCGTGGGCATTCTCCTCGTAGGTCGCCTCGTCGATCTTGCCGATGCTCCCGTCGAGCGCCTCGACCCCGAAGCCGGTCACGTCGACCCCCTGGGTCGGATCGGTGCCGATCCCCGAATCGATTCCGAACACCCACATCTCGATGATTTCCTCGGTCATGTCTTTCTCCTTTGCTTGAGTGGGTTCGCCGGTGACGGACCGGGTGGGCCGGATGCCTCGACCGTCCGACCACTTCGGATGGTGAAGGTGAGCGGCATGAAGACACCGTCCTTCGCCCGGCAGCGGGGACAGGTCATCGCAGCCGGCGCCGCGCTCGCGTTGAAGCTCGTGCCACAGCGCTCGCAGTAGAACATCGATCCTCCGGTGGGACCGGATCCTGCGGCGTGGCTGCCTCGCCCCTCCGGGCCGCTGTCGATCCCGAGGTTTGGTACCCGGACAGCCGGCCACGAAACGGCTTCCGCGCGACTCAGTCGTCGGTGGCAGACCTCATCGCGCCGACCGCACCGTCGAGGCGCGCGATTTCGGCGCGGGTCGCGTCAGGGAGAAGACCGGTCCCCGACCGCGACAGACGGCGGGGCCAGCTCGGTCGCCCCGACATGGTCACCGAGTACGAACACCTCGGAGATCACGCCGTCCTTGCTGATCTGGCTGAGGAAGGCGTCGACGTAGTGGCGCGTGCTCATTTCGACCGCCCGGCGAAGCAACGGCCCGACCTGCTCCGCGAACGCGATCCGCTGCGAGCGCACCTCCTCGAAGTGGCCACCGCCGACCAGGACCCGCTCGGCCGTGGTGAAGACGTCTTCGAGGACGCAGCAGACGATGCCGTCCCGCCAGATCGTCTTGGCCCTGGTCGGTCCGCGGCCGTAGAGCCGGGCATGGACCTTGACGATGTCGCGCGACATCGCCGCGACCAGAGAACCCCGATCCTCACCGGCCGGTCCAGGCCCCGGGACATCGACTCCATCGTGCACGGCAATAGGGTAACCCGGCGAACGCCCGCTCGCGTAAGACTTTTCTTTCCCAGCCGTGGGCTCGGTTCGTAGAGCCCTCGGCGATCTCTGCCGCAGGAGGGCTTCTCGGTCACGAACGCGCTCGCCCAGGCGCAGGGCGCGGTGCCCGCCACCGACGTCACCGGGCAGCTCACGAGGCTCGCCGATCTCCGCGACCGCGGCGCCCTCACCGACGCCGAGTTCGAGGCGCGGAAGGCGGAGCTCCTGGGGACGAGCTGACCGCGACTTGCTCGCCCCCGGCGGCGGGCGCCAGGAAGTCGGCACGGGCCCGTGCGGCGCTCAACAGCCGTTGCAGTAGACGCAGGGCAGCACCCCCGGCGTCCCACAGAAGAAACCCTGGGTGGCGGGCATCCCGCCCGATCCCGTCGGGCAGACACCGCAGTAGCCGCCCGCCCGGGTGCAGATTTCGCAGCCGGAGACCTGGCCGGGCGGGACTTCGAGCGGCGCCACGGGCAGGCCGCCGATGTTGCCGCCGTGGCGGATCGCGTTGCCGTACTTGCCGCAGTTCGCCTTGAAGCATTCTTCGCGGGAGGCGGTCCAGAAATCCACGGTCCGCAGCGCGCAGAAGACGCCGGCGCTCCAACCGCCGAGGATGAACTCGCCCGGCCGGATCCGCTCGCATTTGCGCAGCGCCCGGTTGCGACCGGCGTCCATCAGCCCCAGGCAGGGGTCGAGGCAGTCGGCTTCCGCGCGGGCCGAACCGGTGCCTGCCTGCCACGGGAGGAGGGCGGCGACGCCTGCCACCGCGGCGGATTTCAGCAGGCGCGAGCGGGTGAGACCGTCCTCGGACCCGGCCGTCGGCGCCCCGGCGCGCGCCTCCTGCCGCGCGGGCGAGACGCCGGCCGCCCGCAGCGCCAGGCGGTCGATCCAGCCGCGCCTTCCGCCGCCCGCCGCCATCAGCACTCCTTCCCCGTGCAGCCGAGCCCGACGTTCGCGTAATAGGCCGCCACCCGGGCCTGTTCGAAGAGCCCGTGCATCCGTTCCGCGGAGCGCTTGCGCTCCTTTTCCCCGGTGATCCCCAACGAGCGCTCGAACTCGTCCATCCCCTGGACGATGAAGCCGGCGCTGCGGACGGCTGCTTCGCGCACCGCCTGCGCTTCGGCGCTCGCGGTGGCGATCGCCCCGAGTTCGCCCTGCAGGGCGACGGCCCGGGCGCGCTGCGCCGCCAGCGGGCCCTTCAGCTTCGCCAGCGGCGGTCGACGCCGTCGCGAGCTCGCGACCTTGGCAAAGGTCTTTTCGAAGCTCGAGAGGTCGGCCACGATCAGCGGCGCCACGGCTTCCAGCTTCGCCCTGATCGCCGCCAGCCCGGGGTCTTCGGCGGCGGCCGCCGGGCTCGCGCCGAGGAGGGCGGTGCCGAGCGCGGCGGCCGCGGCCGCGGTGGCGAGGGCCGGCCCCGGGGTGGGCGACGCGGGCGCGGGCGGGGGCGGCGCAAGCCCCGGCACCACCTCGCTCGGGCGCCGACGCGGCTCGATCCCCTCGCCGCTCTCCGCCAGCAGCGCCTCGACCGCGTCCGCGCCCAGCGCCGGGCCGGCGGCGACGACCCCGCGGGCGCTCACCAACACCGCGGCCGGGGTGCCGGCGATGCCGTATGCGGTGGCGACCTCGCGCTCCTCCTGCACCAGCGCCCCGGCCAGCCCCGCCTCCGCGGCGACCGCACGGACGGCGTCCGCGCCGCCCGCACCGATCACCGCGATCCGCGGCCGCCCCGGTTCGGACCGCAGGCGGGCCAGCGTCGGCAGCAGCCGGCGGCAGGGGCCGCAGTCGGGGTCGACGAAGACGAGCAGCAGCGAGCGCTCTCCGGCGAGCAGGTCGACCGAGGAGATCGTCTCGCCGGCGAGGTCGCGGACGAGGAAGGCAGGGGCGGCCGAGCCGACCGCGGGCGGCGGGCGCAGGCCGGTCGGGGCGCCCGCCTCGAGTGCGTCGATCCGCGCCAGCGCCCGGCCGTGCCGGCGCAGGAGAGCGAAGCAGAGGCCGCCGAGGGCGAGTGCCGCCGCCACCCCGGCGACCGCGACCAGCGCCGCGGGGGCGATCTCGAAGGCGGGGCTCCAGGCGACGAAGAGGGCGAGCGCCGCCAGTGCCAGGTCCCTGCCGACGAGTGCCCGGTCGAGCGGCGCCGAGCGGGCGCTGCCAAAGCAGTTGCACTCCGGGGCGCGCCCGCGCGCGAGCGCCACGGCGACGGTCAGTGCGAAGGCGCCGAGGAGCGCCGCTGAGCCGAGCGCCGCCGCGCTCGCGGTCGCCGGGACGAGGAGCCCCGCCGCGAGCACCAACTCCGTCGCCGGGACAGTCACGGCCATCGGGGAGAGCAGGCGGCGCGGTACCCCGATCTCCTCCAGCGTCGCCCGCCAGCGACGCGGCGAGCGCAGCTTGCCGAACGCGGCCAGGCCCCACAGGGCCGCCAGCCCGAGCCTCGCGATCACGATCAGCACAGTCGCACTCAACCGCTCACTCCTCCTGGGCTCGGCAGGGGGTGTCCAGGCCCAAAGGCGAACCTAGTCCAGGTCGCTGCCGGCGGTCAAGGTGCTCGTCGCGTCGCGGCCGAGGTGGTGAAGTGGAACCGGGTCCCGCCGCCGTCGGCCTCGACCGTGATCCGGCCGTCGACCGCCACGGCGGAGACGGTATCCCTCTGCCAGTAGGATCGCGCGCTCCGAGATGCCGAGACGACCGGGGGCTTGATGGCTGGAGATGACTCTGTGGCTGGACGAGGGTGGGCCGTCGGGCGGCGGGCGCCCCTGGGGGTGGCGGTCGCCATGGCGACCCTCCTGGTGCTGTTGCTGGGCGCGTCCCGAGGTGACGCGCAGGCGGCCCGTTCGGCGAGCGGCTTCGAGCAGCCGTACGCCGGGTCACCGAAATATGAAGGCTTCGCGCCCACCATGGCCACCAGGCGGTCGGAGGTCAACCGGCCGCTGGGCGCGAGGGCCGCGGAACGGATCGCGCGGGCGATCGGCCTGAAGAAGGCCGATGTCTTCACCGCGAAGCAGTACGCGCTGTTCGTGAGCGGCAAGGGAGTGGGCGGCGAACGAGCGCCCGCCGAACTCGTCGACAAGAGCGTCCGCATCCTCACGAACACGGTCGGCACGCCGTTCTATACGAAGATCGACGGCAAGGTGACACCTGTGGTGCTGGGCAGCTACGGGTTGATGGTCAGCACCGACGGGATGCTGGAGAGCCCGGCGAACCTCGACGCTCCGACCCGGCAGGTGAATTCCGTGATCGAACCCGGTGGCTACATGTCCACCTGGTGCAGGAACAACGGCGCCGAAGCGGCCCTCCGCAGGCTGTATCGCTCGGCCTACACCGCCGAGGCCGTCTGGGGGAACAAGGCGCAGAAACAATCCGGTGAAGCCCAGCTGATCCCCAATCGCTTCCAGGTGGTGGGGATGTCGATGGGGCCACCGCTGTGGATCGTCAACTTCGCGCTGATCTACACGCTGAACCCGAAGCTGGCCGCGAAGATGCCCGCCTACTGGACGCCGATCCCGGCAAACGTGGCCCTGGCGATCGCCGAGAGCCCCAACGGCCAGGTTCCCTACAGCGATTATCGATCCTCGCTGCCGGTCCGCTGAGGCTCAGGTTTTCACACCCTGCGTCGTTACTTCACGATGTGGATCATCCGCTCCATCCCGAGCAGGGTGTGTGGAACTCCCTCTTGAGTGGTCATGAAGCATGCCTGTACGTACCAACCAGGTTTGGCGGTGATCGTCTCCTGCTGGTAGGCACCGTGTGAGACCGGTCCCGCGAAGGTGACCGGAGGTCCGATGACGAGCTTCCGCAGCCTTTTTTCCTTGCCGGTTTCCAGGGCCTTGACCACTTCCTTGGCCGCCGCCTTGCTCTTCACCGGGAAGGCGATGTCCATGTGGACGAGGTAACCGGCGTTCATGAAGCGGACCAGTTGACCGTCCTTCAGGGTGGTCGGGCCGCGGAAGTCGAACTCGATCGCGGAGATGGTCGCAGCGGGTTTGGGCAGGGCCGCGGGGGAGGAGGAGGGCGCAACCGTGAAGGGGGTGAAGAACTTCGGCGGTCCTTCGCCGGGTGAGGCGAGCGCGAGGTATTCGCCGGCGACCAGGTTCGTCTGTGCTTCGACGGTCATACCGGGGACCGCTTCGACGTTGAAGACGATGGTACCGAGGGCGCCGGCGGCATTCGGGTCGTGGGCCTTGTTCGATTTCAGGAAGCTCTTGACTTCTGCTTCCGTGACTCCGGGGTTGAGGCGGAAGAGCACCGTGCTCCCTCCCTTCTTCCCGCTGTCGGTGACGACGACGTTGACGGCGCCAGACTGCATCTGGCCGCTGACGCCGATCGACGACGACGCGACCTTGAGCGAGAGCTGGGGCAACGAGCCCTGTCCGAACGCGGTTGCGGCGGCGGCCGCGATCACGACAAAAGAAAGCGAGGCACAGAGCACGGCACGAATCGTGCGAGGTTTCATCGTCCATCCTTTCAACCCACAGTAACCCCGGGTGGGTGTGACACAGAGTTGCATCCAAACACCGCACCACGGCGTCGTCAATACCGGATTTCCGGTACCACTCACAGATCGGAGTGGCTTGTCGGCGGCACCGCCATCGGTTAGCGTCGGATGCACCGTCATCGAGCGATTGGAGCCTTCAAGATGGCCGTAGCAATCGTCATGGATTTCCCCGGTGGCACGCTCCAGCAGTACGACGAAGTCATAGAGAAGATGGGGCTTGCTGCCGGTGGTCCGACCCCGCCCTCGGCGCTCTTCCACTGGGTGACCGAGGTCGACGGGGGACTGCGTGTCACCGATGTCTGGGAGACGCGAGATGCGTTCGATGCCTTCGCCGCCGAGCAGATCGGGCCGATCACGGCGGAAGTCGGCGTCCCTGGTCCCCCCGAGATGACTTACTACGACGTGCACAACTACATGGCAGCGTCGTAGGGCGACATCGCGGTACGGCTGGGCGCGGCTGCGCCGACCGTCTCTCCCGGGACGGCCGCGGGCCGCGCTCGACGCCCATCGGGGTTATCCCGCACCAACGTCGTGGGCCCGGCGCGGATGGCGGCGGGCGCGATCCCGGTGAGACTGGCCACAGGCAACCGGATCGAAGGGCGGCGAGATGAAGGCAAAGGTGGTGATCGTCGGGGGTGGGGTGGCGGCGCTCGAGGCGGCGCTCGTGCTGCGCGACCTGGCGGGCGATCGGGCCGCGCTGGAGATCTACTCGGCCCGGAACGACTTCGTCTATCGCCCCTACGCGGTCGGCAGGCCGTTTGGGAGCGCGGCGCTGAAAACGTATGACCTGGGGGCGTTGGCGCGCCGTTGCGGCGCCGAGCTGCACACGGACAACATCGTCTCGGTCGACGAATCCGCACGCCTGGCGACGACCTACGCCGGTGTCTCTGTCCCCTACGACTACCTCGTCTACGCGGCCGGCGCCGGCCGCAACTCGCAGGTTCCTGGCGCCACGACCTTCTGGGGGATCGCAGAGGTTGCCGACGTCGAGGTGGTGATCGGGCGCCTGAAGGATCGTCGGATCCGCCGCGCCGCCTTCACGATGCCGAGTGTCGCCGAGTGGTCGCTGCCGATGTATGAGCTGGCGTTGTTGACCGAGGCGGAGCTTTCGCGGGCCGGCGTCGCCGACTGCGAGCTGACCATCGTCACCCCGGAGGATGCCCCGCTGCGGCTGTTCGGACGTGGCGCAAGCGACGGTGTGGCGAGGCTGCTCGAGGAGCGGGGGATCGAGGTGATCCTGGGAACGCACCCGGTCCGCTTCCACGAGGGGCGGCTCCAGGTGGTCCCGGATGCGAGCCTGGACTTCGACGAAGTGATCAGCCTGCCGCGCCTCGAGCCCCGAACCGTGGCCGGTCTCACCCCGGACTCCGACGGCTTCGTCCGCGTGGACGACCACTGTCGCGTCTTCAATCGCGAGCGGATCTACGCCGCCGGCGACACGACCAGCTTCCCCGTCAAGCAAGGCGGCATCGCCGCCCAGCAGGCGGATGTGGCGGCGGAAGCGATCGCCGCCGACCTCGGCGTGCCGATCAACCCGAGCGCCTTCGACCCGATCCTGCGTGGTGTCCTCTGGACGGGCTACGAACCGCTCTACCTGCAGGGTTGGCTAGCCGGCGGGCACGGCGAAACCTCGACGCTCTCGACCGAGCCGCCGTGGGAGGGGGGCACGGACAAGATCGTCGCCCGCGCGCTCACCTCGTTCCTGGCGGAGGTCGACGTCGGGGCGGTTCGGACCGCCGGACCAGCGCGTCGCCGCCCTGGTCCGGACCGTGGCCGCAACCAGTCTGATCTGGCGAATTCGGCTTGAGAACCGGCTCTGCATAGCCAGCTCCCGGAGCGTTTCGTGAGGGGACCGGAAAGCGGCGATGGGACGGGGGATCGGCCGTCTACCCGCGTCCGCACCAGGGCTCGCAAATCCATCGCCTCGGCGATCTGGGGCCCGAGGCAGGCGTCGATGGCACCGGGCAGATCCTTCATCCGGGCTTGGTGGCGGCGTCCGCGAAGAGAAACGCTGCGATTTTCAGGACCTGAGAACGGCGTCCTTCTGTCGCCGGGGGGGGTGTAGGTGACGAAGACGGAGACGGGGTTGCCGGGCAGGCCGGAAAAGGGCCTAAGACCGGGCGAACGCCGTGCCGTATAATCTCCGACAAATTACGTTCTTCGACTGGCGAAAGCCGGGAGCACTGATTTGAAGCGAGCGTCTCTTTGAAGCTGCAGCGCCCCAGCGAGGTCGCCCTCGCGTGGATGGCTGAGGGGCGCCGCGTGGTCGCCGCGACGCTCGTCGCGGTCGAGGGGTCGGCCCCGTTCGAGGAAGGGGCGACGATGTTGGTCGGCGACGACGGCCGCATCGAGGGGTCGGTGACCGGGGGCTGCGTCGAGGGGGCGCTGTTCGAAGAGGCCACGGCCGTCCTCGGCGGCGAGCCTTCGCGCTTGCGCACCTACGGCATCTCCGACTCGCAGGCGGTCGGGGTCGGCCTGATGTGCGGGGGGACGGTCCACGTCTTCATCCACGAGATCCGGCCGGAAAGCCGCGAGGCGCTCGAGCTCGCCGAGCGGGCGATCGAGGAGAGTCGGCCCGCGCTGATCGCCACACTGATCGACGGCGATGCCGCCGGCGCGCAGGTGGCGCTCGTCGACGACCGCCTGGTGGGCAGCTTCGGGATGGCCGAGCGCCTCGACCGCGCGGTCGAGCGGGAGGCGCGCGGATTCCTCGCCCACGCGCTGTCCGCCCTGCGCAGCTACGGGGCGGATGGACAGGTGATGGGCACCGATCTGCGGGTCTTCTTCCACGCTTTTGCGACGCCGCCGTCGATGGTCATCTTCGGCGCGATCGATTTCTCGGCGGCCGTCGCCGGCCTCGGCAAGCAGCTCGGCTACGAGGTGACGATCTGCGACGCCCGCCGCCCCTTCACCGAGGCGAGCCGCTTCGCGGTCGCCGACCACGTCGTCGTCGACTGGCCCGACAGCTTCCTCGCCGACCGCACCTTCGACGAGCGCGATGTGATCCTGGTCTTCACCCACGACCCCAAGTTCGACGAGCCGGCCCTGATCGCGGCGCTGGCGACGGACGCCGGGTACATCGGCGCGCTCGGCAGCCGCAAGACCCACGAGGACCGCTCGCGGCGGCTGCTCGAGGCCGGCGTCGATCCCGCCCAGCTGGAGCGGATCGCCTCTCCCTGCGGGCTGGACGTCGGCGCTCGCACGCCGGAGGAGACCGCGGTGTCGATCGTCGGCGAGATCCTCGCCAGCGCTTCCGGGCGCTCCGGTCGCCCCCTGTCGGAGACCGAAGAGGACATCCACGCCCCGAAGGCGCACCACGCCCGCCTTGCCTGATCTAACCGGCCTGTTTCCCGCTGTTGACGGCGCCGTTGGTCACTGTCTCGTTAGCGCGATGGGCGATCGCTCCGTCGCTGAGGTAGGTGAGGTGATCTTTCATCGCGCCGGCCGCGGAGTCCTCGTCCTGCTCGCGGACCGAGCGGACGATCCGGATGTGGTGGATGACGCTCTGGCGACTGAGCTCGGGAGAGGTGTCGATGTAGGTGAGCGGATGCGTGACGCCGTGGAGGGCGGAGATGAGGGCCGTGAGCAGGCGGTTGCCCGAGGCTTCGGCGATCGTCCGGTGGAAGGCGGCGTTCAGCTCGCCAACTTCCGGATCTGAGAAGGCGATCGTCTTCTCGGAGTCGACGATCTGCTCGAGCTCCTCGAGGTGGGCGTCGGTCCGGTTGTGGGCGGCGAGGCGGGCGGAAGGAACCTCGAGCATCAGGCGGACTCCTGCCACCTCCTCGAAGTTGAGGGTGCCGAAGCGCATGATGGTTTCCACCGTGTCGCCGAACCGGGTGCTCAGCGCGTGGTGATCGATGCCCTCGACGAAGCTGCCGCCGGAGGCCCCGGGGAAGGTGGAGATGAGGCCGGCCTCGGCCAGGGAACGGAGCGCCTCGCGGATCGTCGAGCGACTGACGCCGAAGTCACGCGCAAGAGCCGCCTCGCTGGGCAGCCGGTCGCCGGTCTGGAACTCGCCGCCGAGGATGGCTGAGCGGATCTGCAGTTCCACCTGCTCACGGGGTCGCCTGACGCGGACGGGTTGAAACTCGGAATCCGCTTCGCGGCTGCTCATTCCTGCCCCTTCGCATTCTTGCGGTCCAATTTATGCCTCCCACTTCGAGGGACCATCAGCTTTGGCCTGATAGTAGACAATATATGGATTATCTGCCTATTACCGAATCCCAGTTACCGTCGAGAATCGTCGCACGAGGAGCGCTGGGAGATCCCGCGCTGAGGGGCGGCTACCGCCCGCGGGCGGTAGCCGACAGCCGGTCGCGGAGCGCCGGGACCGCGAGGCCGAAGAGGTAGGCGAGCCCGACCCCGACGCAGGTCTCGATCAGGCGCTCGCCGAGGCGCCATCGCGAGTCGGCGGGGTCGGCGTGGAGCAGCAGCAGGAAGACGAGGAAGGTGGTGAAGGCCGGGGTCACGTACCAGCGGCTGCGGTGGGTCGCGGCGGCGCCGGCGATCGTCGCCAGGGCGGCGAGGGCGAGCCAGGCGGCCGCCGGCTGCAGGCGCACCAGGGCGATCGCAACGACGGCGCCGAGGGCCACGGCACAGATCCGGCCGACGCTGCGCAGGCGCTGCATCTCGGCGGTCGGCCGCATCACGAGGAGGGCCGCGGCCGTCGCCCAGCCGACGTGTTCGAGGTCGAAGGCGAAGCCGATCGCCGCGGCGCTCGCCCCGGCGGCGGCGAGGCGCAGCCCGTAGTCGAGCGTCGGCGGCGGTTCGGGGGGACGCCGTGCGACCGGGGGCTCCCGCTCGGGCCAGAGCATCGAGACGGCGCATGCAAGGGCCGAGCCGGCGACCATCAGCCCGGCCAGGCGGGCCGCCTGGCCGACGTCCGGGTAGCTCAGGCCGATGCCGACCATCGGCAGCGAGAGCACCATCGCGATCCGGCCCGCCCGGGCGTGGCGCGCCAGCCACACCGCGCCGAGCGCCAGCCCGGCGACGGCGGCGACGGCCGCCACGGGCAGCCCGGCCAGGAGGCCTCCGACCAGCATCGGCAGACCGGTGAGGAGCCCGAGGGCGAGGATCAGGAGGCGGCCACGCCGGCGCGGCGGCAGGCCGGCGACCGCGGCCGGGAGCACCCCGACCGCGAGGGCGATGCCGCGCCCGGGGTCACCGAGCGCGACGAGCGCCGCGGGCAGGGCGTAGGCGGCGCCGAGCGCGGCATCGGCCCAGCTCCAGGAGAGCCTCGGGGGCGCGGGCGCCTCGCCGCTCGTCGCGTCCACCCGGACGCTCGCCGGCACCCTCCTGACAGGCATTGCGGGCAGCGTATCCAGATGGCCGGCGCGTGTGCTCTACTTGCGCCGATGCCCGAGTCGAAGGACGCCGCCGGGGCGAAGCACGATGTGCACCTGCTGCAGGTGCCCTGCGACGTCGAGGCGGTCGACGACCGGCGCGTGGAGCGGATCCGCGCCGAGGTGGAGGCCTCCTTCGACGCGCTGCGGGACGTCGAGGACGGGGTGTCGGTGTTCGGCTCGGCCCGCATCCCGGTCGGCCACCGGTGGTACGAGCTCGCCCGGGAGGTGGGGGCCGGCCTGGCGCGGGAGGGCCTGACGGTGATCACCGGCGGCGGGCCGGGGCTGATGGAGGCGGCCAACCGCGGCGCCGCCGAGGCGGGCGGCGAGACGATCGGGCTCAACATCGAACTGCCGCACGAGCAGCACGTCAATCCCTACGTCACCCGTTCGCTCACCTTCCATTACTTCTTCGTGCGCAAGTTGATGTTCGTCCGCTACGCGCGCGCTTTCGTGATCATGCCCGGCGGCTTCGGCACCCTCGACGAGATGTTCGAGAGCCTGACTCTGATCCAGACCGAGCGGATCAGGCACTTCCCGACGATCCTGGTCGACTCCGCCCACTGGGAGCCCCTCCTCGACTGGGTCCACGACTCGCTCGCGGCCGAGGCGATGGTCGGCCCCGCGGACGAGGAGCTGTTGGTCACCGCCGACACCCCGGCCGAGGTCTGCGCCCGCGTCACCAGGGCCGGCGAGCGCCAGCGCGAGTTTGCCGCGCCCCCGACGTCGGGATAGAGCGCGAGGCGGCCGCTCCTCAGCGGGCCGACGTGCGGAGCTTGATCTGGCCGGTGCTCGAGGTTGTGCGGCCGGCGGCGGTGGAGGTGATAGCGACGTTCGCGCGGAGGCTGCCGTGGCCCCGCTTGAGCAGTTTCAGGCCCGTCGGGTTCAGCTTGAAGCGCACGGGGGAGACCTTGCCGCGGGCGAGGCCGGCGAACTTGGTGTGGGCGATCACGGCGGCGCGGGCGCCGGCCGGCGCGGCGAGGGCCTTGCCGGTGGAGCCGCCGACGGTCAGGGTGACCGAGCCGCTGCACGGGCCGGCCGACGAGCAGGAGACGTTCACCGCGCCGGCGCCGTTGCCCGCGAGGGCCACGGTCTGGTGGCCCGGCAGTCCGGGGGTCCCGCCGGCCGCTCCGCCGGGGGGCGGGGCGCCGCCGCCGGTGCCGCCGCCACCGCTCGGGGCGCCGCCTCCCCCGGTGCCACCACCGCCGCCGGGAGCGCCCCCGGGGCACGGGGCGGGCGGGGCGTTGCTCATGTGGGCGTCGATGTTGAGGGTCGTTTCGTTGAAGGCCACCGAGACCGGGTCGGCGCACGACAGACCGCCCTTGGCGCTGTAGAACTGGTCGGCGTACGGCGGTTGGTGAAAGCCGATGTAGGCGGTGCCGACCGGGACGATGAGGGAGTACCCGCCGCCGCTCCCCGCCCCGTTTTCGTCGACGGCCAGCACGTGCCCCGCGGCGTCGTAGGCGGTGATCGTCAGGTAGTTGAAGTTGTCGGGTTCCCCGAGCGGGCCGAAGACGCGGCCGGTCACGTAGCCGGCCTCCGGCACGGAGAAGTTGACGTTGGTGGTGACGTTGCCGGCGGTGACGCCGATCGGCGTCGACGCCGCGGCCGTCTTGGCACCGCCGTAGCAGTCCGGCATGTAGAGGTTGTTGTTCACCGTGTTGCCCGTGCATGCGTACCAGGTCCCCGGGCCGAGGGCGCCGGAGGTTTCGAAGTCGATCTCGTAGACGCCTTCCGAGTTGGTGTAGGTGTCGAAGCCGGTGATCCCCGAGCCTTCGAGGTTCGGCCCGGTGAACTGGACCAGCCAGCCTTCGAGCGGTTTGCCCGTCGTTGCGTCCACCACTTTGCCGGTGACCGAGGGGAGGTGGACCATCGACGCGGAGTAGGAGTAGGACTGGCCTTCGCTGAGGGTGACGGGCGATGCTTCCGCCTTCTTGGTGACGTTGGAGTACCACTGGTAGACGTAGTGCGGCGCCGAGAAGGAGATCAGGTAATGGCCTGCGTTCACCTGGCCCGAGTAGCAGCCGTTGGCCGCCGGGAAGCTGTAGAAGGGGCCGATTTCTTCCCCGCTGCCGTTCACACCGGTGTACCCGACGCTCGACCCCGGGATCTGGGTGCCTCCGCTGTTCACGCACCCGCTCACGTTGGCCTGGGTGACTGCGGCGGCCGTCGCCGGGAGGACCGCGAGGCCGGCGATCACGAGCGCGGCCACCAGGCCCCGCGCCACTCCGGATCGATTCCACATGCGCACGACGCGCATGATCCGCACGCCCGGTTCGAGTGCTCTTAGCGTTGGCTTAAGGCGGGACGCGTGGCACCGATCAGAAAGTCCTGACCTCAACTCCCGGCGCCGTCCAGGGCCTTCGACAGGGGCACCGGGGTGATCTCGAGCTCGGCCATCCGGCGGGCGTAGATGGCGTGGCGGCGGCGGGCCTCGCCGTAGCGGCGGAGGCGGCCCTGGGCGGCGATCAGGGCGATCCAGGCCTCGGCGTCGTAGGGGTCGCGCTCGAGCACGCGTTGCAGGTGGCGACCGGCGAGGAGGTCGTCGCCGTCGCGCACCGCGGCCGCGGCGAGGAGGCGGGAGAGTTCGAGCGCCGCCGACCGGGCCAGCTCGCGGCAATCGACCGCCCAGTCCTCGTATGGGTGCTCCTCGAGGAAGTCGCCGGTGTAGAGGTGCTCGGCGTCGCGGAGACGCGCCGGGATCGGGTCGGCGACCGCCGCCTCGGCCGCCGCCAGGAAGGCGACCACGTCGACCTCGACCCGGTCGGTGCGGAGGACCAGCGACCGTTCGTCGCCGCCGACGTAGTGGTCGGCCGGCTGCACGCGGCCGGGGTCGAGGACCCGCCGCACCGTGCTGAGCGCGACCGACAGCCGGTTCGACAGCGGCCCCGGCGCCTCGCCCGGCCACAGCGCCTCGGCCGCGGCCTCGCGGCTGATCGGCCGGCCGCGCTGGGCCGCCAGCAGCTTCAGCAGGTCCCGCGCCTTGCGCGACTGCCAGGCCCCGGCGGGCACCGGCTCGCCGCCGCGCAGCACCGCGAACCGACCGAGGGTGACGATCCGCGGCAGCTCCGACGCGGGCCGGGGCCGGTCGAGCTCGGCGGCGACGCCGCGCTCCGCCAGCCGCTCCCTCAGGCTCGCCGCGGCCTCGGCGTCGTCGCGCACACGGGCCAGGGCGAGCAGCGCGCGCTCTTGGGCGACCTGGCTCCCGAGCTCCTCCCACAGTGCCGCCGCGGCGGCCAGGTGGTCCGCGCCCTGCCCGCCCGCGGCGAGCCCGCGCAGGCCGAGCGCCTCCGCCAGGGCGGGACGGTCGCCGGTCCGGCGCGCCTCCGCCTCCGCCTCGAGCGCCAGCCGCGCGGCGGCCTCGGAGTCCCCGGCGCTGAGCTCCACCCAGGCCGAGGTGCAGAGCGCCACCGCGCGCTCGAGGCTCGACGCCGTGCGGATCGCCGCCGCGACCTGCTCGCGGGCGAGCGCCGGGTCCTCGCCCGCGACCGTCCGCGCCAGCCCGCAGCGGGCGAAGACCTCGGTGTGCGCGTCCCCGGAGCGCTCCGCGGAACGCGCGGCCTGCTCCAAGGACATCCGCGCCCGGGCGAGGTCGCCGCGCTCGCGATAGAGCGTCCCGAGCAGCGCCTGCGGGGCGCACGCCTGCAGCGAGCCGAGCGACTCGTAGATCTCGACCGACTCGGCGAGCGCCGCGCGCGCGTCGTCGAGCTCGCCGATCCGCAGCTGGGCCTCCGCCTTGTTGCAGAGCGCCAGGGCGGCGAAGAAGCGGTGGCCCGCGCCGGCCGTGAGCGCCGCGTCGGCTTCCTCGATCGCGCGCCCGTAGTCGCCCTCCTCGAGCGCCCGCGAGCTGAGGTTGGCGCGGATGCGGGCCAGCTGGATCGAGTCGCCCGCCTCCCGCGCCGCGGTCAGCGCCGCGCGGTAGTGGCGGTCGTTGGCCTCCCGGTCGCCGCTGCTCGCCGCGGCCAGCGCGGCGGCCACGTGGGCGGCGGCGAGCGCTCCCGGGACGCCGCTCCGCGTCGCCCGATCGAGCGCCTCGGAGGCGAGCGCCGCCGCCGGCTCGCCCTCGCCCCGGCTCCAGAGGGTCGAGCCGAGCCAGGCGGCGACGAGCGCCGCGTCGGCGTCGCCGGCGCCATCGTCCTCGTGCGCGGCCCGGAGCACCGCGAGCGCCTCGGTCGACTCACCGCGGAAGTAGAGGAGCGCGCCGAACCGCCAGGCCGCGGCGGGCTCGAGCCGGTCGTCGGGAGCGAGGCTCTGCGCCCGGCGAAACGCCTCGATCGCGCGGTCCCACTCGCCGGTCGACTCGAGCGCGGCGCCGAGGAGCGCCGCCCGGGCCGGCGATCCGGCGCTCCCGACCGCGCCCAGCTGCTCGACCACGAGCCGGCCGTAGCCGCGCTCGACCAGCGCCTGCCCGGCCCGCTCGAGCAGGGCGCCGGTCGCCTCCGGCGGCCCGCCGCGCCGGCATTCGAGTGCCTCGCCGAGCCGGCCCTCCGCCTCCAGCCAGGCGGCGGCGCGCTCGCGCAGCGGCTCGACCTCGGCGCTCGTCACCAGCTCGGCCACCACCGCGGCGAGGGCCGGCGACATCGCCAGCGCCTCCCCGGTTCCGGCGGCGACGAGGAGACCGCGGCTCGCCAGGCCCGCCAGCGTCGCCCCGGGCGCGGCGACGCCGACCGCGCCGGCGAGGCCCGGGTCGAGCCGGGGCGCGACCGTGGCGAGCGCCAGCGCCGTGCGCGCGGCGGGTGGCTCGCGCTCGAAGAGATCGCCGACGAACTCGCGCCAGAGCGGGCTGCCGAGCTCGGGCAGCCGGCGGAGCAGCTCGGGGCGCTCTGGCTCCGCGGTGCGGTCGAGGCGGTCGACGACCAGCGTCAGGGCCGCCGCCCAGCCCCCGGTCAGCTCCCGGCAGCGGGCCGTGGTCGCGGCGTCCGCATCGCCGAGCCGCTCGGTCAGCAACGCCGCGACCTCCTCTTCGGTGAAGGCGAGGTCGGGGGCGGCGATCTCGAGCACCTCGCCGCTGCCGGCCATCGCGCCGAGGCCGAGGTCGGGGAGTCGCCGGCCGCTCAGCACCAGGTGCAACCGGGGCGGCGCCTGGAGGACGAGCGCCCGCAGGAGGTGCGCGGCGGCGCCGTCCTCGCCGAGCCGCTCGAGGTCATCGAGCACCAGCAGCACCGGCTCCCGCAGCCCGGTGAGCCGTTCGCAGAGCGCCGCCGCCTGCTCCTCGGCGAAGCGCCGGCGGTCCTCGGCGCCGATCGCGACGCCCGGCGCCGCCGGCCCGGCGGCCGGATCGAGCCCGAGCGCCGCCGCGATCCGCGCCGCGAGCAGATCGATCTCGCCGTCGACCGGGCGGATGCCGACCCAGCCGCTCCGCCCGCCCGCCGCCACCTCCCGCAGGGCCGTCGTCTTGCCGTAGCCGCCACCGGCGACGACCAGGGTCAAGCGCCGCGTCCAGGCACCGGCGAGGAGCGCCGCGACTCGGTGCCGCGTCGGCATCCCTACGAGCCCGGGTCCGCCGTCCGCATCAGCCGGATCTTAAGGACCTTAGGCGAACCGCCCGAGCAGGGTGCGGATCGCGTCGCTCCCCCGCTCGACCAGGGCCGCGGACGGCTTCCCCGGAGGCAGCTCGACCACGAACGCGGTGGTGCCGGGCAGGCGGTGGTCCTGCCAGCTCGCCGCGCTTCCGGGATAGCGCGTCAGGCGGTGCAGCGGCAGGCCGATCAGGTGGGCGAAGGAGGCCTCGATCCGCCGGTTGCCGCCCGATTCGTCGACCAGCGCGAGCGGTTGGTGGAACCCGAGCGTGATCCGCGGGCGCCGCCGCAGGATCAAGGCGCGGGCGAGGCGGGATTCGGGCTCCGAGAGCGGGTGCGGCCCCGAGTACTGGAGGCCGCCGAGCGGTTCCAGCGCTCGCCAGTGCCAGGGGAAGTTCCGGTTCAGGTCGACCCCGCGCGCGTTCTGCCGCGTGCCCGCGGCGACGCCGTCGGGGTTTAGGTCGGGGATCGTCACGATCAGCCCCGACGGGGGCGGCGGGTCGCTGTTCAGGTCGCGGACGATGGCGATGCCCGCGGGCTCGTCGCCGTGGATCGCGCCGACGACCAGCAGCGGCCGCGGGGCGTCCGGGTCGCCGAGCAGGAAGGCTTCGATCGGCCGGCCCCGCACCGACCTGCCGAGGAGGAGCCGCCGCCGCACGGGCGCCTCGCGCCTCGCCTCGCGCGGGGCGGCCGCGGCGCGGACCGGCGGCTCCCTGGCGCCGCCGCGCTGCCAGAGCGCCAGGGCGAGGCCCGCCACGATCAGGGCCAGGGCGACGGCGAGAGACACGCGACCCCTAGAGCCACGCTTCCCTTTCATCCCCCGATCGTCGGCCCGGCAGATGAACGCATCCTGAATCGGCTGCCGCGGCCGGCCTGCATCGAAAAAATACGGCCACGGCGACGGAAACGCGTGTTGTCCGCCCGATATACGGACCGCGACGATGCCCGCAACCCGATGGAGACGAACGGAGCGGACGTGTCGAGGGAGAAGGTCGAGGTGCTGGTCGTCGGCGGTGGCCAGGCCGGCCTCGCGATGAGCGAGCACCTGAGCGCGGGCGCGGTGCCGCACCTGATCCTCGAGCGGGAGCGGATCGCCGAGCGCTGGCGCTCGGGGCGCTGGGACTCGCTGGTCGCCAACGGGCCCGCCTGGCACGACCGCTTCCCGACCCTGGAGTTCGCCGCCCTCGACCCGGACGGGTTCGCCTCGAAGGAGCAGGTGGCCGATTACTTCGAGGCCTACGCGGAGAAGATCGAGGCGCCGATCCGGTGCGGGGTGGAGGTGGCCTCGGTGCGGCGGAACGAGGCCCGGCCCGGATTTCAGGTGGAGACGAGCGCGGGCCCGATCGACGCCGACTACGTGGTCGCGGCGACCGGCCCCTTCCAGGTCCCGCAGATCCCGCCGATCGCCCCCGACGACCCCGGCCTGACGCAGCTGCACTCGAGCGCCTACCGCAACCCGGCGCAGCTGCCCGACGGTGCCGTCCTGGTGGTCGGCGCCGGCTCCTCGGGGGTGCAGATCGCGGAGGAGCTGCTGGCCGCCGGCCGCGCCGTCTACCTCTCGGTCGGCCCCCACGACCGGCCCCCGCGGAGCTACCGCGGGCGTGACTTCGTCTGGTGGCTGGGTGTCCTCGGGCATTGGGACGCCGAGGCGCCGCCGGAGGGCAAGGAGCACGTGACGATCGCGGTGAGCGGGCGCGACGGCGGCCGCACGGTCGACTTCCGCGAGCTCGACCGGCGCGGGATGAGGCTCGCCGGCCTGACCGCCTCGTTCGAGGGCGGCGTGGTCCGCTTCGCCCCCGACCTCGGCGAGAACATCGCCGCGGGCGACGCCAGTTATCTCTCGCTCCTGGACGAAGCCGACGCCTACGTCGCCGGCACCGGCATCGACCTGCCGGAGGAGCCGGAGGCCCGCCGGCTGGGGCCGATCCCGGCCTCGGTCGCCGATCCCCTCGCCGAGCTCGACCTCGCGGCGGCCGGGGTCACCTCGATCGTCTGGGCGACCGGCTTCCGGACCGACTACAAATGGCTCCAGGTGGACGCCTTCGACGCAGCCGGAAACCCGCGCCATCGGCGCGGCGTCTCCACCGAGCCCGGGGTCTACTTCCTCGGCCTGCCCTGGCTCTCGCGCCGCGGGTCCTCGTTCATCTGGGGCGTCTGGCACGACGCCCGGTACCTGGCCGACCAGATCGCAATCCAGCGCGCCTACCGGGCCTACCGCCCCAGGAGCCTGACGACGGCATGACCACCCACCGCCGCATCCGCAAGTTCAACACCCGCGAGACCTACCCCGAGCAGAACCTCGACAACGACCTCTGCCAGGCCGTGGTCGCGGGCGACACCGTCTACCTCCGCGGTCAGATCGGCCAGGACCTGGACACTTCCGAGAACGTCGGGATCGGCGACGTCGAGGCCCAGGCCGAGCAGGCGATGGCCAACATCGAGATGCTGCTGAAGGAGGCAGGCGGCGGCCTTGAGCACATCGTCAAGGTGGTCGTCTACCTCACCGACCCGCGCTACCGCGAGCCGGTCTACCGGGTCATGGGGCGCCGACTGAAGGGCGTCTACCCCGTCTCGACCGGGATCGTCGTCAGCTCCCTGGCGCGGCCGGAGTGGCTGGTGGAGATCGACGCCACCGCGGTGCTCGGCGGGGAGGAGGAGGGCGGATGACCTTCTCGCTCCTCGGCCGCTGCGAGCGAACCGGCCGGTTCGGGATCGCGATCACCTCCTCGAGCCCGGCGGTACCTTCGCGCTGCGCCTACGTCGCCGCCGGGGTCGGCGTCGCGAACACCCAGAACGTCACCGACCCGCGGCTCGGCCCCGCCTTGCTCGACGCCCTGCGCGAGGGCAAGGACGCCGCCGCCGCGGTCGCGGCGGTCGCCGGCGCGGCGGCGGACGCCGAGTACCGCCAGCTCGCCGCGGTCGACGCCGCGGGCGACTCGGCCGCCTTCAGCGGCAGCGAGTCGCTCGGCATCAACGGCGACCGCCCGGGCGCCGGCTGCGTCGCCGCGGGCAACCTGCTCGCCACCGAGGCCGTGCTCGAGGCGGCGGTCGCCTCCTTCGAGGCCGGCGATCCCGCGCTCGAGCTGGAGGAGCGGTTGCTGCGCGGCCTCGAGGCCGGGATCGACGCCGGTGGCGAGGCCGGCCCGGTGCACTCGGCGGGGCTGCTCGCGTCCGGGGTGGGAGAGGCCACCTGGCCGATCACCGACCTGCGGGTCGATTTCGATCCCGACGGCGCGCCGGTGGTGGAGCTCCGCCGGCTGTGGTCGATCTGGGAGCCGCAGCGCGACGACTACGTGACCCGGGCGCTCGACCCGTCTGGGGCGCCGGCCTACGGCGTGCCGGGGGACCCGGGGGACTAGATGGTCGGTTCCGCGAGCGGCCGTCGCGGCCACCCCCGGGTGCGTTCGCACTTACCCACGCTATGTGTGGGTAAGTGCGAACGCACCGGCGACGGGACGCTGGGTGCGGAGGAAGCGTCGCGAGGGTGTGACGGGACCGCCACGGATCCGTTACCGATTTGGGACCTCGTCACGAAGACGTCGAGAAGGTCGGGGTCCTCGTCTTCAGAAAGGCGGGTCGAGGAAAGGGGAGGTTCGTCACGGTTCCTCCCGTCTCTCATGGCGGCCACAGCCTGCCAGGGTCGCCATGAGACGCCCAGGACGCACCTCGGACGGCCGCCATGCCTCCGGCCGGTCGCCCCAAGGAGCCCAGGGTGCGCGATCTTGACCTGAAGGCCCAGACCGACCCGGCCGCGGGCCGCAGGCCGGTCGAGGAGGAAGCGATCCTCGGGCGGCTGGTCGCCCGGGAGACGATCGCGGGCGGGTCGAACACCGAGCTGATCGCCGAGGTCGCCTGCCTGCTCGAGGAGGCGAACGCCGAAATCTGGGTCGGCTCCGGGACGCGGCCGGGCACCCAGGTCCTGCACGCCGTGGTGGGGCCGGCCGACCAGCCCGGCGGGCTCCTGCTGGCGGCCCACGGCGACGTCGTCGACGTCGCCGGCCAGCGCTGGAGCTCGGACCCGTTCGAGCTGCGCCGCGCGGACGGGCGCCTCTACGGGCGCGGGACCGCCGACATGAAGGGCTTCCTCGCCGTCGCGATCGCGGCGGCGCGCGAGGCGGGGCGGGCCGGGACGCTGCGGGCGCCGCTCCACCTCGCCGTCTCCCACGACGAGGAGCTCGGCTGCGCCGGGATCGAGCCGCTGCTCGAGCACCTCGAGGGCGGCGGCATCGCGGCGCCGCCGGCCGGCGCGGTGGTCGGCGAGCCGACTCGGATGACCGTCGTCGACCGCCACAAGGGCAAGGCCGCGCTCGCCCTGCACCTGGCCGGGCGCGCCGCCCACTCCAGCACCCCGGCGGCCGGGGTCAACGCGGTGCGCGCGGCGGCGCGCGTCGTCGTCGCCCTGGACGAGCTGCAGGACGCGATCGCGGGCGAGGACCAGGACCCGTCGTTCGGCGTCCCGCACGCGACGATCGGCATCGGGCCGATCGCCGGCGGCGTCACGCTGAACGTCGTCCCCGACTCCTGCGACCTCGAGGTCGAGGCGCGCGTGATCCCGGGGCAGTCGGTCGAGGAGATCGTCGCCCGCCTCCTCGGCGTCGCCGAGGTCGCCGCCGGGGAGGCCGAGCTGAGCGCCCGGCCGATCGCCGCCTACCCGCCGCTCGCGGCGAGCGCCGACGGCGAGTGGGCGCGGCGGGTCGCCGAGCTCAGCGGCTGCGCGCCCGGCGGGGCGGTCGACTTCGGCACCGAGGCCGGTCTATATAAGGAGCGCCTCGGCTGCGAAGTCGTCGTCTTCGGCCCCGGCGACATGCGGGTGGCGCATGCCGCCGACGAGAGCATCGCCGCCGCGGAGCTGGCGGCCGGGCGCCAGGCGCTCGACCGACTGATCGCCGGGCTGCTGCGGTGTTAAGAATTCCGTGTGCTCTTCACGATGCGCCAGCTGGAGTACTTCGTCACCACCTGCGAGACGGGGAGCATCACGGAGGCGGCGCTGACGATCCCGGTCGCCCAGTCGTCGGTCTCCGCCGCGATCGCCCAGCTTGAAAAGGCGCTCGGCGTCCAGCTTCTGATCCGCCACCACGCCCAGGGCGTCTCGCCCACCCCCGAGGGGCGGCGCTTCGCCGAGCGCGCCCGCGCCCTGCTCCAGGAAGCGGGCGACCTCGAGCGCTTCGCGTCCGAGTTGACCGACGAGCTGAGTGGCGTGCTCGACCTCGGCTGCCTGGTGACCCTGGCGCCGCTGATCACGCCGCGCCTCGCCCGCGACTTCAAGGCGCGGAACCCCGGCGTCCACGTCCGGCTCAGCGCCTCGGGCCAGCAGGAGATCTTCGATCTGCTGCGCGAGGGCGGCCTCAGCGTGGCGGTGACCTACGACCTCGATCTCGAGCGCGACATCGCCTTCGAGCCGCTCGCCGCGCTGCCGCCCTACGCCGTCTTCCCCGCCGACCACCCGCTGGCGGCCGCCGACTCGGTCGGCCTGCGGGAGCTGGCGGGCCTGCCCCTGGTCCTGCTCGACCTGCCGCACAGCCGCGAATACTTCTACTCGCTCTTCCAGGCGGCGGGGCTGCGACCGACCGTGGCGCAGCGCTCGCGTAACCCGGAGGTGATCCGGACGCTGGTGGCGAACGACTTCGGCTACACGATCATCAACGCGCGGCCGGCGACCGAGGTCGCGCTCGACGGCACGCAGCTGCGCAGCGTCCGCATCGACGGCGAGCCGCGGGCGATGCTGCTCGGCCTCGCGGCGCTCGCCGCGGCGACCTCGACCCGGCTGACCGAGGCGTTCGCCCAGCACTGCCGCGACCTGATCGCGGCGGAGGAATTCCCCGGCCTGCCGCCGGGAGCAGCGCAGAGCATCGATTTTTCCGCCGCAACTCAGCGCTGATTCCGCTCGCGCGGCGAGGCCCGAGCCGAGATGGTATGGCCGGGAACACCGAGAGGAGCGATGGATGAGCAGTGAACCGGACGGGCTCGGCGCGATCGACCCGGACAGCAGTTTCGAGCAGGAACAGAAAAAGAACCTGGTCAAGAGCCTGAATCTCTTCGACCTGGTCTTCTTCGGGATCGCGACGGTGGTGTCGCTCGACGTCCTCGGCGAAATCTCGAGCTTCGGCGGTCAGACGTTCACCTGGATGCTCATCCTGGTGCCGCTGTTCGTCATCCCCTACGCCTTCCTGATGTCGGAGATGGGTGGCGCCTTCGCCGAGGAGGGAGGGCCCTACGTCTGGATGAAACTCGCCTTCGGGCGCTTCTGGTCGGCGCTCGGGGCGATGCTCTACTGGATCACGAACCCGCTCTGGCTGGGCGGGTCGCTGTGCTTCCTCTCCGCCGCCGCGGTCAACGAAAACCTGGTCTCGATGCCGGAAGGCTCGCTCGGCGACTGGCTGTTCAAGCTGATCTTCGTCTGGATCGGGATCCTGGTCGCGGTGATCTCGCTGAAGCGCGGCAAGTGGATCCCCTCGATCGGCGCCTTCGTCAAGGTCGGGGTGCTGGCGATCGTGACGATCACGGTGATCATCTACGCGATCGAGCACGGGGTGCACGGCTACGGGATCGGCGGCTTCAGCCCGACCCTGGCCGGCTTCATCGCCGCCGTCCCGGTCCTCGTCTTCGCGATCAGCGGCTTCGAGGCCGGCACCGCGGCGAGCGAGGAGATGCGGAACGCCCAGCACGACGTCCCCCGCTACATCACCCGCTCGGCCTTCGTCTCGGCCTTCTGCTACCTGATCCCGATCCTCTCGATCCTGCTCGTCGTCCCGGTCAACCAGATCACCGGCGTCAGCGGCTTCATGTCGGCCGTCGCCACCACCTTCACCGTCTACGGGTCGCTGCAGGGCGTCCTCGTCAAGATCGCCGCGGTCCTCTTCGTCTTCACCCTGCTGACCCAGGGCGCGGCCTGGATGATGGGCTCGGACCGGGTCCTCGCGGCCTGCGCGATGGACGGCGGCCTGCCGCGCTGGTTCGGCACCTTCAGCAAGCGCTTCGGCACGCCGATGCGGGTCAACCTGATGTCGGGGGCGGTGGCGACGGCGTTCGTGATCGTCGCCCAGCAGCTCAACTCGGGGAGCGCCGCGACCACCTTCTCGATCGTCCTCACGGTGGCGATCTCGACCGTCCTGATGTCCTACATCATCATCTACCCGGCCTGCTGGGTCCTGCGCCGCAGGTACCCCGAGGTCGAGCGCCCCTTCGTCGTCCCCGGCGGCGACTGGGGCCTACGCATCTCGACCGTCTTCGCCACCTTCTTCGTCGTCCTCGGCAGCTGGGTGGCGGTCTTCCCGGGCACGATCGAGCCCCTCGTCGGCCTCGAATACAACTTCGCCGAAGAATGGGGCGTCTCCCGCGGCCGCTTCGAGGCCCTCACCCTCGGCACCCTCGCGGTGATCGTCGCCCTGACCGTGGTCGGCGTCTGGTGGGCGAAGCTGGAGGAGCGCCGCGAAGCCCGGTCCGCCGAGGTCCCGGTGGCCGGCGGCGAGGCGGTCCTGCCGAGCAAACGGGTGTGAGCCGCACGATGAGCGTGGAGACCGTGAGGGAGACGGCGCGGCGGCCGCCGCGGTACGACGTGTTGTTCGAGCCGGTGCGGATCGGGCCGGTCACGGCGCGCAACCGCTTCTTCCAGGTGCCGCACTGCAACGGGATGGGGTATCGGGACGTCAGCGCGCACGCGGAGATGCGGAAGGTCAAGGCGGAAGGCGGCTGGGCGGTGATCTGCACCGAGCAGGCGGAGATCCACTACTCCTCCGACATCACGCCGTTCATCGAGGCGCGCATCTGGGACGACAAGGACGTCCCGGCCCTGGCGCTGGTCGCCGACAAGGTCCACGAGCACGGCGCGCTGGCCGGGATCGAGCTCGCCTACAACGGGATGAACGGGCCGAACTTCTACAGCCGCACGGCGCCGATGGGCCCGGCGCACCTGCCGGTCGCCACCTTCACCACCGATCCGGTCCAGGCCCGCCGGATGGACCTCGACGACATCGCCGACCTGCGCCGCTGGCACCGGGCCGCGGTCCGGCGCTCGATCGAGGCGGGCTACGACCTGGTCTACGTCTACGCCGGGCACGCGCTGGGCGGCATCCACCACTTCCTCTCGCGCCGCTACAACGACCGCACCGACGCCTACGGCGGCTCGGCGGAGAACCGGATGCGGCTGCTGCGCGAGATCCTCGAAGACACGCTCGAGGAGGCGGCCGGCCGGGTCGCGGTGGCGTGCCGGATCACCGTCGACGAGCTGCTCGGCGACGAGGGGATCACCCGCGGGGACATCGAAGAGGTGATCGGGGCGCTGGGCGACCTGCCCGACCTCTGGGACTTCGTCCTGGGCGCCTGGGAGGACGACTCGGTGACCGCCCGGTTCGGCGAGGAGGCCGAACAGGAGCGCTACGTCCGCGGGCTGAAGGCGCTCACCTCGAAGCCGGTCGTCGGCGTCGGCCGCTTCACCTCGGCGGACACGATGGTGCGGATGGTGAGGAGCGGCGTGCTGGACCTGATCGGCGCCGCGCGGCCCTCGATCGCCGATCCCTACCTGCCGCGCAAGATCGAAGAGGGCCGCTTCGACGACATCCGCGAGTGCATCGGCTGCAACATCTGCGTGGCCGGCGACTTCACGATGTCGCCGATCCGCTGCACCCAGAACCCGACGATGGGGGAGGAGTGGCGGCGCGGCTGGCATCCCGAGCGGATCCGCCCGCGGGCGAGCGAGGCGAAGGTGCTGGTCGTCGGCGGCGGCCCCGCCGGCCTCGAGGCGGCGCAAGCGCTCGGCCACCGCGGCTACGAGGTGATCCTCGCCGAGGCCTCCCACGCGCTCGGCGGGCGCGCCGCGGCGGAGGCCCGGCTGCCCGGCCTGGCGAGCTACGTGCGGGTCGCCGACTATCGCGAGGCCCAGATCGAACGCCTGCGCACGGTCGAGCGCGCCCAGAGCGAGGTGAGCGCCGACGAGATCCTCGGCTACGACTTCGACCACGTCGCGGTCGCCACCGGCGCCCGCTGGCGCGCCGACGGCGTCGGCCGCCACCACACGGCCCCGATCCCCCTCGACCCGGCGCTGCCGGTGCTGACGCCCGACGACCTGATGGCCGGGCGGCTGCCGGAGGGCGAGCGCGTCGTGGTCTTCGACGACGACCACTACTACATGGGCGGCGTCCTGGCCGAGCTGCTGGCCCGCGCCGGCCGCCGCGTCGCGCTGGTGACGCCCGCGCACGCGGTCTCCAACTGGACCCTGGCGACGATGGAGCAGCACCGGATCCAGCGGCGCCTGTTGGAGCTCGAGGTCGAGATCGTCGCCTCCCGCGCCGTCGCCGCGACCGTCGCGGACGGCGTCCTCACCCGCTGCGTCTTCACCGATCGCGAGCGCCACCTGCCCGCCGACGCCGCCGTGCTCGTCACCGCCCGACTGCCCGAGGACGCCCTCTACCGCGAGCTGCTGGAGCGCCGCGCCGAGTGGGACGACGCGAACCTGCGAACGGTGCAGGCGGTCGGCGACTGCTGGTCCCCGGGGACGATCGCCGCCGCCGTCTGGGAAGGCCGCCGCTACGCCGAGGAGCTCGAGGAGCCGACCGACCGCGGCGACACGGTGCCGTTCCGCCGCGAGGTCACCGGCATCGATCGGTCGTCGTAGCTGTAGTTCCTGGCCACGGCGCCAAAGGACTCATCGCCTCATCTTCGGGGCACCACCGACAAGGGCGCCGGACGGCCGCGCATAATGGGGGACCGATGCATGGGCCATCCGAAACGCAGGCGAGGAGTTCAAGGAATTTCGCCAGCGTTTATTCGGCTCTGAATATGTCTCCGGCGCGGTGGCGAACGACATCGACCGATGACCGATGACGGATCTCCCGGACGGCACGCTCCGACCTTGGGGGGAGGTCGCCGAGAGTTGCTCCTGGGAAACGTTGTTAATTGGCAACGGTCTCAGCCGCCATGTCTGGGATCCGTTCGGCTACCCGACCCTTTTCGAGCACGCCAGCACGGCCGATCTTTCGGCGGCGGATCGCGCGCTTTTCGGCCCCGGCCCGAATTTCGAGCGCGCCCTCGGCGACCTGTTGACGGCGATTCGCGTGTGCTCCGTCGTCGGCATCGACACGGCGCCGCTGTACGCGCGATACCGGAGCATCCAGACCGCGCTGGGATCGGCGGTCCGCAACGTCCACATCAATCGCGACGCGGTGCCCGGTGAGACTCGACAGGCGATCAAGGACGCGATGGCGGAGTTCGAGTGGGTCTTCACGACCAACTACGACCTGCTGATCTATTGGGCAATGGCCTATGGCGGGGACTTCACGCCGTTCCTCGACCATTTTCGTTGGGGTGGCCGCTGTGAGTTCGACCCGGCGCGTGCGCCGGTCGAGGTCGGCCAGGTGCCGATCTACTTCCTTCACGGCGCCCTCCATCTCGTGGTGGCCGGCGACGGCACGGTCTTCAAGCTGACGCGTCAGCGCATCACCACGCTGCTCGAGCAATTCGGTCAACCTATCGACGGCGACCCGGACGCCCGGCCGCTCCTTGTCACGGAGGGTTCGGCGAAAGACAAGCTGGAGGTCATCGAGGGAAACGAGTACCTCGCCCACTGCCTGGACAGACTGCAGCGCAACGACCTCGACACCGTCGTGTTCGGCAGTGCGCTGGGAGACGAGGACGCCCATATCGCGGCCGCGCTCAGCGAGAGCCCCGGGAGGGCGGTGGCGGTCTCGATGCTCCCCGGCGGAGCCAAAGCCGATCGCCTCGCACGGCAGCTGGACATCTATGGGCGGGTCGCGGTCGACGAGCTGATCTTCTTCGATGCGACCACGCACCCGCCAGGAGCGGCAAAGCTGCGGGTCAGGGCCTCTGAGGCAGGTTCTTAGGCGGCGCGGCGTTTCGGCGGGGCGATCGTGTTCGACTCGGTGAGCTTGCCCGCCCGGTTGACGATCCGCAGCTCTCCGCCTCCGTCCTTGCGGACCGCTCGGCGAGCGTGGGTGATCGCCTCCTTCATCGTCTTCGCATGCCCGGTCGCGCGACGGTGACCCGCTTTGACGATGTCCCAACCGCCCGTCCTGGTGTTCGGGACGACATACCGATCGTTGTCGGTGACCCGTTTGACCTTGGATGGTGGAGCGATCTGCGCCATCAGTCCCTCTGAACCTATTCCGTCCGTCGGCGGAATGAGTTTTCGCGACGCCTTTCCCCCGTCATCCCGGTGATCTCCCGGCCGGCTAGGGTCGCGCACGCCAGGTAGTCGACGCCCGCCGCGAACGGCCAGCGCCAGAGCGCCGTCGCCCGCGGGACGATCCCGAGGGAGCGCAGGGCGAGCCGCGGGTCGCTCTCGGTCGGCCCGAGGCCGCGCGCGACCGCGCCCAGGGCGACCTCGGTGTCGTCGCTCGCGGCGAGGCGCAGGATGCGGTCGAGCTCGACCGGCTGCTCGTGTCCATCCCACCAGGCGAGCGGGTCGTGGACGTGGATGACGCGGGGGGCCGAGGCGTGGAGGCGGGCGACCGTCGCGCGGGTCAGTGCCGGTGCGTGGCGACGCAGGATCGCCGCCCGGCGGGCTTCGGCGACCCCGAGGTCGAGGAGGGCGGGGTAGAGGAGCTGGCTGTAGAGGAGGTCGCCGATCGCCAGGTCGTAGGGCGCGCCGGGGAGCGGCGCCGCGGGGTCGGTCGACGGCGCCGGCGCCTCGCCGAGCACCGCGGGGAGGACGATCCGGTCGGCGGCGCCGCGGGTCACGTCGTGCGCGAGGACCTCGACCCGCGAGCGCAGCCGCCAGGGCAGGCGGCGCCGCGCCGAGCGGGCGGCGCTCGCGTCGAGGTCGACCAGCGCCACGGACCCGGCGCGTCCGGCGATCCGCCGCAGCGGCAGGTCGTCGGCGTTGCCCGCCCCGAGCACCGCGACCCGGGCGCCGGCCGCGAGGTGCGGGTCGAGGAACGCCCAGAGCGCGTCGCGGGCCGGCTCCCAGCGACGGTGGCGGTCGACCTCGGCGCGGGCGTTCCGGGCGGAGTTGGCGGCCAGCGTGGGGGAGCGCAGGCGCCGCTCGGCGAGGCTCGCCCGCGCGCGGAGGAGGTCGGCGCCGGCGCTAGAGGTCGTGCGCATGGGAGTGCCCATGGCCGCCCTCGTCCTCGGCTGCGAGCCCGTCCGGCTCGCCGGGATCGTCCCTGACCGTGACGAAGGACTGCCAGGTGATCCGCAGGATGACGACGGTCACCACCATCCCGATCAACGGGTCGGCGACCTGCACGCCGAGGGCGACGAAGGCGGCGCTGGCGACGACGGCGAGGCTGACCAGGCCGTCGGTGCGGGCGTGGTAGCCATCGGCCACCAGGGCGGGGCTCTGCAGGCGCCGCCCGGCGCGCAGCCGGACCACCGCCGCGGCCTCGTTGCCGAGGAAGCCGATCACACCGGCCCCGGCCAGCGCCCAGAGGTGGCTGAGCGGCTGCGGGTTGATCAGCCGGTCGACCGACTCGCCGAAGGCGACGCAGGCGCTGACGAAGATCGTCGCGACGACGAAGTAGCCCGCGTACTTCTCCGCCTTGAAGGAGCGCATCAGGAACGCCGCCCCGAGCGGCACGGCGGTGAGCGCGTCACCGACGTTGTGGATCAGGTCGGCGAGCAGCGCGATCGAGCCGCTGAGGACGAAGACGACGATCTGCAGGCCCGCGGTGAGGCCGAGGATGACGAGGCTTGCCAGCACCGCCCGCAGGCCGGCCCGCGAGCGTTTGATCGAGGCGGCGACCAGGCCGTGGCTGTGACCGTGATCGCCGCCGTGCTCGTGGCCGTGCGAGTGCCCGTGGTCGTGGACGTGCCCGTGGGCGTCGCTCGCCATCAGGCGCCCACCTCGGCGCTGCGGCGGGTGTGGTCGGCGAGCCCGAGCCGCAGGTGCTCGACGTGCGACATCGCCTGCTCCATCAGCTGCCCCACGTGTTCGTCGTGGAGCGAGTAGGTGACCCGCCGCCCTTCCCGTTCGCCGCTCACCAGCCCCAGGTGGCGGAGGATGCGCAGCTGGTGGGAGACGGCCGAGCCGTCCATCCCGATCGCCTCGCCGATCTCGGTCACCGACGCGGGGCCCGCGTAAAGCCGGGCGAGGATCCTGACGCGGCTCGGCGTCGCGAGCGCCTGCATCGTCTCCGCGACCTGCCCGGCGAGCCCGCTGTCGAGGAGCTCGCTGGGATCGGGTTGCGCGCCGTGGCTCATCGCCCCCGGGACTATAGCTGAAGAAATGTTCAGGTGTAGGGGTGATCGAGGTTGCAGCGGCGGGCTTGGTTAGAGTCGCCGCACGCAGTCCACGACCGAAAGGGGATCCTCGTGAGGCGCTTCTCCAAGCTGGCGGCCGGGCTGGGCGCCACGGCACTGCTGGCCGCCGCGCTCGGCGCGTACGCGCTCGCCTCGTCCAACGGCAGCACGATCACCGTGTGCGTCAGCCACAAGGGCGGTGCGCTGTACAAGGCGAAGAAGTGTGTCAAGCCCGACCGTAAGCTCGCCTGGAGCAAACAGGGAGCGCCGGGCCCGACCGGTCCCACCGGACCCGAAGGACCACGGGGAGCCCAGGGCCCGCAAGGCAGGCCGGGCCTTCGGGGCACTCCCGGGGCCGCCAACTATCAGATCGTCACCGCAACCGCGTCCCAGAGCTCGGGTGGCGGGATCAACCTGGATTCCGCCTACGCCTTCTGCCCACCCGGGACCAGCCCGCTTGGCGGCGGCTTCTCGTCCAGCGGCGAAAACAACACCATCTACGTGCGGGCCGACCAGCCGGTCGAAGGAACCCCGGGCGCCTGGTTCGTGCAGACGACGAGCAAATCGGAAGCCACCTACACGATCACCCCATACGCCGTCTGCGCGACCGTCACGAAGTAGGCGTGGCGAGCTCTGCCTCGACCGCGCGGTCGACGTTCCCGTGGAGATGGTCGGTCCCGATCTTGGCGATCAGGCCTTGGGCCTCGAGGACGGCGCGCACCTGGGGCTTGACCCGGGCGAGGCGCAGGGCGATGCCGTCGATGCTCGTGATCTCCTCGATCTCGGTCAGCTTCGCGGCGCCCTGGGAGTCGATGAAGTTGACGCCCTCGAGGTCGAGGACGAGGGCCCGGAGCGGGGGGTGGGCGGTGTCCTGGAGCTCCCGGATGCGGTCGTCGAGGGCCTCGGCGGTGGCGAAGAAGAGGCCGCCGTCGGGGCGCAGCACCGCCAGGCCGGGGAAGGATTCGTCGTCGGGGTTCGCGAGCGTGTCGCGGAACACACGGGTGCCGGGCTCGCGGCCGAGGACCGGCATCGAGGGGCGGGTCGCGACGTAGACGAGCCAGCCGAGCGAGAGCGCGACCCCGATCACGACGCCGGCAAGGACCCCGGCCGAGAGGACCGCGACGACCGCGGCGGCGGCCACCCAGAAATCGAAGCGGGCCACCCGGTGGAGGCGGCGCAGCTCCGGCAGGTCGATCATCCCGAAGACGACCGCGTCGATGATGATCGCGCCGAGGACGGCCTTCGGGAGATCGGAGAAGAGCGGCGCGAGCACGAACAGGGTCGCCAGCACGAGCGCTCCCGTGGTCAGGGAGGCGAGCGGCGTGCGCGCCCCCGAGGACTCGTTCAGGGAGCTCGCCGAGAGGCTCGTCGACACCGGCATCCCCTGGAAGAAGCCGGCCCCGACGTTGGCCATGCCCTGGGCGACCGACTCCTGGTTGACGTCGATCCGGTATCGATGGCGCGCGGCGAAGGCGCGGGCATCCCCGGCGGTCTGGGAGAAGCCGATCAGGAGCAGGGCGACCGAGGCGATCGCGATCTCCGACACGTGGTCGGTCAGCACGTCGACGGTCGGCACCGCCGGGGCCGGGAGGCCCCGCGGGACGTCGCCGACCAGGGACACCCCATGCGCGCCGAGATCGAAGAGGTGGGAGGCGAGGAGCCCGGCCACGACCAGGACCAGCGCTCCCGGCGCCTTGGGGCGGAGGAATCGCAGCGCCAGGATCAGCGCCAGCGCGCCGGCGCCGACCAGGAGCGTCGTCCAGTGGATCTCGCCGAGGCCGCCGACCCAGGAGCCGAGCTCGTGCCAGGCGGTGTCGCCTTCGGCGGTGGTGCCGGTGAGCTTCGGCAGCTCGCCGATCGTGACGCTGACCGCCGAGCCGGCGAGGAAGCCGGTGACGACCGCCTTGGAGAGGAACTGGGCGATCCAGCCCATCCGCAGGACCGCCAGGAGCAGGAACAGGACGCCGGTGACCAGCGTGATCCCGGCCACCAGCTGGGCCGCTTCTTCGCCGCCGAGGGCAGTCGCCAGCACCGCGCCGCCGGCGACCGCCGCCAGCGAGGAGCTCGGGCCGGTCGAGATCTGTCGCGAGGTGCAGAAGAGGGCGTAGATGATCGCCCCCGCGGCGGCCGCGTAGAGCCCGTTCTGGATCGGCACCCCGGCGATCCCCGCATACCCGAGGTCCTTCGGCACGATCATCGCCGTCACCGCCGCCCCGGCCGCCAGATCGCCGGCCAGCAGCCGCCGGTCGTATCGCGGCAGCCAATCGAGGATCGGGAGGAGGCGCCGCCGCGACGCGGCGGCCGGCTTATCCGACAATTGGGCCTCTGGCCGCTTCCCTGGTGCGATCACCCTCGCTGCCCGCCGCGACCAGAAAGGGAAGCCGAACCAACCTCGACACGGCCGCGAGTGTACATAGCGGCCAGACGGCGCCTTGGGTCAGGTCGCGGCGCCTAGCATGTCTAAGGAAAGACGTCTCGGCCTGGTGTTGGCCGTCAACCTGGTGATGATCGGTGGCCTGGTCGTCGTCGGTCTGCTTTCCCACTCGCTCGGCGTGTTCTCCGCGGCCGCCGATTACGTCGGCGATGCCGCCGGGGTCGCCCTCAGCCTGGTGGCGCTCAGGATCAGTCGCCATCCGCGCGGATATCCACGGGCGACCTCCTACGCCGCCCTCGTCAACGCGTCGTTGCTCCTGCTGGTCTCGCTCGTCGTGGCGGCGGAGGGCATCTCCCGTCTGGTCGGGGGCAGCCCGACGGTCCACGGGCTGCCGGTGCTGATCGCCAGCGTCGTCGCGGCGGCGGCGATGATCCTCTGCGCCCGCATCCTCGGCCCGATCGAGTCCGAGGACGTGAACATGCGCTCGGTGATGCTCGACACCGTGGCCGACGCCGCCGCCGCGCTCGGCGTGGCGGTCGCCGGGGCGATCATCCTCCTCGCCCACGGCCTTTACTGGCTCGACGCGGCCGTGGCCCTGGTCATCGCGATCGTCGTCGGCTACCACGCCCTGCGACTGATCCGGGAGGTGCTCGCCGGCCTGCGCCGTGATTCCCACCCCGCGACGTGACCGCGGCCCGCTACTGCATGTGGGTGCCGGCCTTCAGGGCGGCGAGGGAGGTGGCGACGCCGATTTCGTCGTGTTCGACGACGCTGGTGCCGGTCAGGGTTTCCTTCGCCCGGTAGACGCCGGCCTTCAGGTAGGTGTATTCGGCGTTCATCGTCGGGCCCTTGAAGTGGGCGACCGGGACGCCGTTCCAGAAGGCTTCGAGTTCGCCCGCGGTCTTCGAGAACTTGATGTGGTAGACGAGTTCGTACCAGCGGCCGCGTTCGACGTTCGGGCCGGTCCAGTAGACCGGGCTTCCCTTGCCGTTGGCGATGCGGATCTGCTGGCCGTAGCGCATCAGGGCGATGGCCGGGCTGCCGTTCGCCGCCGGGTCGCCGGAGATCGCCGAGCCGTCGTGGAACTGGTCGACGACTTCCCAGGCCGGATTCGCCGTGTCGGCGGTGCTCCAGCGGACTTTGTCGTAGACCCAGACGTCGGCCCCTTCGTAGAATTTCGGGTTCGCCAGGGTCACCTCGGCGCGCTGGGAGCCGGTGTCGGGCTCGACGTCGCCGGGGCGGACTTCGAAGCGGCCCGCGCCGTTGACGATCGTCGCCCGCGGTTCAGGCGTCATCATCGCCTGCACGTACCAGTTGGCGAAGCTCGAGAATTCCGAGTCGAAGAGCATCGTGCCCGACGGTACCGTCGAGGTTTCGGGGGGCGGCGTGGTGGTCGTTTCGGGAGCCGGAGTCGGGGTGGGGGTCGGCGTCGGTGCCGGCGCGGGTTCGGTGGTGGTGGGAGTCGGGGTCGGTTCGGGCGTCGGCGTGGGGGTCGGCGTCGGTTCCGGGCTGGGCGCCGGGATGCGGCGACGCTCGGTCAGCCGACGCTGCGCCAGGGCCTCGTCCAGGTAGGAGCGCGCATGCCGCGGCGGCGCGTAGGACCAATGCGACCGCGCCGCGACACTCGGGCGGTCGGCGTGGGCGGTGGCGGCGACGATGCAGAGGGCGAGGAGCGCGCCGAGGGCGGCGGCGATACGGAACACCTGGGACGTTGTGCGAATGTTCATCAAGATTCCCTCCGGTGTCCGAGTCGGGATTGATCGGGGCGACCCAACATGGAGTCGCGCATCGGCTTGGAGGTCTCGCCGCTTTAGCGTTCTGGACGGGTGGCAGACCGCGATCGGCCAAACGTCCACCCGTCGCCCTGTCTCGCGCCCCGCTACCCGGGCCGCCCGGCCGCGAATCTATGTACATTTGTCCCTATTCGGCGAACCTTCACCACCGTCGCGGCTGTGGCGTTCGCCCTCGAGGCGGCGTTGTTCTCGACCCTCGCAGTGCTCCTCCCGCACTACGAGGCGGAATTCGGGATGTCGACCTTCGGCTCGGGGGTGTTGGCCGCGTGTTACACGGCGGGGATGGTGGGTGCCACCTTCCTCGCCGGCCTGTGGAGCATTCCGCGCTTCGGCGCCCGCTCGACCGCGCTCGTCGGTTGCGTCCTGCTTGCTCTCGCGAGCCTCGCCTTCGGCATCGCGGGCAGCGTCGTCACCCTTGACGCCGCCCGCACCGTCCAGGGGGTGGGGGCCGGCCTCCTCTGGTGCTCCCTGCTCCAGTGGCTGATCCAGACGTCCCCGCCCGGCGCCCGCGGCGCGTCCCTCGGCGCCGCCTTCGGCGCCGCCGTCTTCGGCACCGCCGCCGGCCCGTTGCTGGGGACGGCCAGTCAGGCGATCGGCACGACCACCGTCTTCGTCGTGGTCGCGATCGTCGTCCTCGCCTATGCCGTCCTCCTCGCCCGCACCCCGACGCCTCCGGCCGCGCCCGAAGATGACGCGGTGCCGCGGCTGCGCCTGCCCGCGGATCCACAGCTCCGTTGGATCGCCGCGCTCGGCTTGGTGCCGCCGGTGCTCATCGCCGCCGTGATCACGCTCGTGCCCCTGCAGCTCGTCGCGCGGGGAGCAAGCGAAGCCGGGGTGGACGTCGCCCTCCTGGTGGGGGCGCTGCTATCGGCAGGCTGCTTCGCCTGGGCGGGGCGGATCGCCGACCGTCGCGGCCACCTGGCACCGCTCGTCTTCGGCCTCCTCGTCTGCGTCGTGACCCTGCTGTCGATGGCGGTCGCCGGCTCGCCGCTCGGCCTCGCCATCGCGTTCGTCCTCTTCGAGGGGATCGGCCTCAGCTTCTACTGGGTGCCGCTGATCGGCCTCTTCAGCGAACGCGCCGAGGTCGCCGGGATGAGCGCCGGCGCCATCGCCCTGGCGCTGAACCTGACCTTCACCACCGCCTCGACCGTCGGCCCGCCGCTCCTCACCTGGATCGAGCAGACGAGCACCGAAGCGGCCCCCTACCTCGTGATGGCGGCCGCCACGCTGCTCAGCCTGGCGGCGGTCGGCCTGCGCCGCGGCCTCGCCTCGGGGCCGGCGCCATCGGGCGAGCCGGGCCGCCTGGGGCCGGCCGTCGATGGCTAACCGACGGGGCCCGAACGACCGCGGACGGCGCGAGCGCATCGCCCGGGCGGCGATCGGGGTGGTCGCCGAGCGCGGGCTCGAGGGCCTCACCCACCGCGCCGTCGCCGCGGCCGCGGACGTGCCGCTCGGGTCGACCACCTACCACTTCGCCGACCGCGAGGAGATGCTCGAGGCGGCGCTCCTCGCCGCGGCGGCCGACACCGAGCGCACCCTCCGCGCCTGGGCCGACGCGATCGGCCCAGGCGAGGACCTGGTCGAGGCGCTGGTCGAGCTCCTCGTCGCCGACTCCTCGGAGCGTCGCGACATGAGCGTGGTCGCCTACCAGCTCTACCTGGCCGCGCTGAAGCGCCCGGCCCTGCGCCCGGCGGCGGTGAAGTGGTCGGTCAACTTGCGGATGGAGATCGAGCGGTTCACCGACGCGCTCACCGCCGCGGCCCTCGCCGCCGCCGTCGACGGGATCCTGATCACGGGCCTCGCCTCGGGAAGCCCCGTCGACCGCGAGGCGGCGACCGCGATCCTGCGCCGCACCGCCGGCTAGAGGGCCGATTCCACGAGCTTCGTGCGGGAGCCGGCGCCCGGAAGGGATGGGGCCTCGGAAGCTGGCGCCCGGGGGGCGAGGGACGCGGCCGGGTGTGAGAGGCGTGGAGGAAGGGTCGCGGGAGCGCCACGGACCCGTGACCGATCTGGGACCTCGTGACGAAGACGTCGGGGACGTCACGCTTCCTCCCGTCTCCCTCATTGGTCAGAAGGACGTGCCGAATATTGGGGCGCCATAGGCGCCCCAATGTGCGGCGCGTGTCCCGGCGCCCCGTGATCGCCGTCCCGAGGGACTCCCTTCCTCGCGGACCCGTCACGGAAGTCCGACTTCGCAAACGACCCTGTGCCGCCTTCCCCCGCACCCCGGGACCACCTCGGCCAGCCGCCCGGGCCCGCCCCCGGACCCCGTCCCTCCTCGGCCGTGGAATCAACCATCCAGGCCCCGCTCGGCGGGGTCTCCTATACGTGATCGGCGGGCAGCCGCACGGTGGCGCGGAGGCCGCCGCCGGGACGCGGGGCGAGCGTGAGGGCACCGTCGTGGGCCACGGCGATGCTCTTGACGATCGCGAGGCCGAGGCCGACGCCCGCGTGGTCGGCGCGGACGCGTTCGGCGCCGCGGCGGAAGGGCTCGGCGAGCGTCGGGACAAGGTCGGCGTCGAGCTCCTCGCCGGTGTTCTCGACGGTGAGGACGGCACCGCCGGGGCCGGCCGCGGTGGTCACCCAGACGGCGCCCCCCGCCGGCAGGTTGTGGGCGATCGCGTTGTCGAGGAGGTTCGTCACGAGCTGGAGGAGGAGTGCGCGGGAGCCGGTGGTGGGGGCAGGGTCCGCCGCGGTCTCGACCGCGATGCCGCGCTCCGCCGCGAGCGGGAGCAGGGTTTCGCCCGCTTCTTCGGCCAGCAGGGAGAGGTCGACCGGCTCCCGGGTGAAGGAGCGCTGGTCGGCGCGGCCGAGGAGGAGCAACGCCTCGGTGAGGTCGATCGCGCGGGTGTTGACCTCGTGGAGGCGGTCGACCAGATCCCCGTCGTCGCGGGTCGGGTCGTTGCGGGCCACGTCGAGCATCGCCTGCGTGAGCGCCAGCGGGGTCCGCAGCTCGTGCGACGCGTTGGCGGCGAATCGCTGCTGTTCGGCGACGTGTGCCTGGAGGCGCGCGAGGAGGCCGTCGATGGTGTCGGCGAGTTCCTTCAGCTCGTCGTGGGGGCCCGGGAGGGAGAGGCGCTGGTCGAGGTTGCGCTCGGAGATCTGGCGGGTGGTCGCCGTCATCACCCGCAGCGGGCGCAGGACGCGACCCGCGACCAACCAGCCGAGCGCCACCGAGACCACGGTCATGACGGCAAGCACGATCACGGACCGGAGGAGCCCTTGGTGGAGCAGGTCGGTGTTGCGTTCGACCGATGATGCGTACGCTTTTTCGGCCATCTCCCGGGCATGGAGGCTCGGCCTGGTTTCGGCGCCGGGCAGGACGACCAGGTTGGCGCCCGAGGCGCGACGGAAGAGCAGGTAGGCGATCGCGAGCAGCACCGTCCCGGAGACGAGGAAGAGGCCGCCGTAGAGCAGCGTCAGGCGCTGGCGGACCGTGGTCGGCGGGAAGCGGGGCATCCGTCAGTCCGGGCGGCCGTCGATGCGGTAGCCGACCCCGGCCACGGTGGAGATGATCGCCGGCCGGCCGAGGCGCTTGCGCAGTCCCGAGACGGTGATCCGGACGGCGTTGGTGAAAGGGTCGGCGTTCTCGTCCCACGCTCGCTCCAGCAGCTCCTCGGCGCTGACGACCCCGCCTTCGGCTTCGACCAGCACCTCGAGCACGGCGAACTGCTTGCGGGTCAGGGCGACATAGCGGTCGTCGCGGTAGACCTCGCGGCGGAACGGATCGAGGCGCAGGCCCGCGAGTTCCCGCACCGGCGGCCGGTTGTGGGCGCGGCGGCGGTCGAGGGCGCGGAGGCGGAGGACGAGCTCCTGCAGCTCGAAGGGCTTGGTCAGGTAGTCGTCGGCGCCGAGCTCGAACCCGGAGGCCTTGTCGTCGAGGTGGTCGGCGGCGGTGAGCATGAGGATCGGCATGCCGCTGCCGGAGGCGACGATGCGCCTGGCGATCTCGTCACCGGAGGGGCCGGGGATGTCGCGGTCGAGGACGGCGATGTCGTAGGAGTTGATGCCGAGCAGCCCGAGGGCGGTCTCGCCGTCGCCGGCGATGTCGGCGGCGATCGCTTCCAGGCGGAGGCCATCGCGGATGGCCTCGGCCAGGTAGGGCTCGTCCTCGACGATCAGCACGCGCATGCTCTCGATGCTCCCGGCCCGAGCATATTGTCGGCGTATCGAAAAGCCCTTACGCGCCGGCAACGCCGCGCCGCGCAGGCTGGCCGGGTGGCCTACGGCGAATCGCTGCGGCGAAGGAACTACCGGGCGCGACCGCGGGCGCTCGGCGCGCTCGTCACCGTGCTCCTCCTCGTCGCGCCGTTCGCGGCGGCCGCGCTCCTGCTGGGCGAACTCGCCGGACCGGGCGACGGCGGGTCTCGCACCCTCCTCGCCGCGGGTGGGTGGCCGTCGCGCGGGCAGGCGGCGATCGTGCTCGGCGGCGGTGCGCCGGCGGCCGGCCCGGACCAGGAACCCGCCCCGATCGCGAGCCTCGCCAAGGTGATGACCGCCTACCTGACGCTCGAGCGCCACCCGCTGAGCGGCACCGATTCCGGGTTCACGATCACCGTCACCGCAGCCCAGGCGGAGACGGTGGCGGCGGAAGCCGAACAGGGCCAGTCGGTCGTCGCGGTCGAGGCGGGCGAGCGCCTCACCGAGCGCCAACTGCTGGAGGCGCTGCTGATCCCCTCCGGCAACAACATCGCGCGGATGCTCGCGGTGGCGGTCGGGGGGAGCGAGGCGCGGTTTCTCGCCGAGATGAACGACGCGGCCGGGGCGCTCGGGATGGACCACACGACCTACACCGACCCCAGCGGGTTCGACCCCGGCACGGTCTCCACCGCGGCCGACCAGCTGCGGGTCTTCCGGCGCGCGATGCGGTTCCCGGCCTTCCGCCGGATCGTCTCGACCGGCAGCGTGACCCTCCCGGTCGCGGGCACGGTCACCAACTTCAACCCCCTGCTGGCCGCCGGCTACGCGGGCAAGACCGGGTCGGACTCCGCGGCGGGCGGCTGCCTCGCCTTCTTCACCCAGGTGGTCGCCGGCGGCCGCCCCCGCACCGCCGTCGGCGTGGTGATGGGGCAAGGGGAAGGAAACGACACCTCGGCGCTCCTCGCCGCCGCCGGCGAAGCCGCCAAGCGCCTGGTCGCCGCAGCAGCCGACGGCGAATCGGCGAAGGAGCGCTAGCGCCGGCTGCCGCCCATCGGCGCGCCCGTCCCACCCTCACTTCGGCGGCTATGAGGGCGGGACGGGCGCGCCTCATGCGTGCCCGGTGACGAGAAGGCACTGACCCTACGGTGAGTTCGCAGAAACCGGCGGACAGCGCGGTGAAGTGCGAACTCACCGCCGGGCACGGGTGCGTTCGCACTTATCTACAACTGTTGTGGCCAACTGCGAACGCACCGGCTTGGCGCAGGCCAAGGCGCGGCCATCGCCCTCATAACCAGCCGAAGCATGAGGGGGATGGCCGCGCCGCGAGGCGCCAGCCGGCCCGGGCGTCGACCTGCGGCGGCGTGACCTGGGCCTCGCCTCGGGCTTGACGGTCTCCCTCGCGATGGGGTATGTTCGCGCGCAGGCATGTGGCATGCCACGTGTTACCTACAGGATTAGTGCTCGAGGGAACGATCTGAGGAGAGGGTGCCAGTGAAGGAAGAGTCCGGTCACACGCAGCGCGAGATCAACGAGCTGACGGACCGGTTTCAGCTCAAGCCGATGGGGGACGAGCCGCTCGTCATCGATGATGCGCAGGGCTTTCGGGTCACCGACGGCAACGGCAAGGAGTACCTCGACGCGATCTCCGGCGAGTGGGTGGTGAACCTGGGCTACCGCAATCCCGAGGTCGCCGACGCGGTGATCGAGCAGGTGAACAAGGCCGACTTCGTCGCCCCGATGTACAACGCCGCGCCCCGCGCCCTGCTCGCCCAGAAGGTCGTGGAGATGGCGCCGGGCATGGACAAGCTCCTCTTCGGCCTCTCCGGCTCCGACGCCATGGAGGGCGCCATGCACATGGCGATGCGCGCCACCGGCAAGGACGAGTTCGTCTGCCTCTTCCAGGCCTACCACGGCCGCACCTTCGCCACGATCGCCCTCTCCTACACCCACCCGAGCATGTACGAGGGCGCCAAGAAGGGCCTCGAGCGCTACACCACGCGCCAGGTCCGCGTCCCCAACTTCAACTGTTACCGCTGCCCGTTCGAGCTCGAGCGTGACTCATGCGACCTCTTCTGCGCGAAGTTCGTCGAGAAGATGATCGTCGAGGGCTCCGAAGGCGGGGTCGCCGGCGTCGTCGTCGAGCCCTACCAGGCCAACGGCGGCATGGTCCCCGCCCCGGACGGCTACTTCCAGGTGCTGCGCGATGTCTGCGACCGCCAGGGCGTCGCCCTGATCGCCGACGAAGTCCAGACCGCCTGGGCCCGCTGCGGCGAGTTCTTCGCCGTCGACCACTATGACGCCAAGCCCGACATGATCGTGCTCGGCAAGGCGTTCGGCGGCGGCTTCCCGATGTCCGGCGTGCTCACCAACGAGCAGTTCGGCAAGCTCTCCGACTGGGAGTACGGCTTCACCGAGATCGGCCACCCGGTCGCCTCCGCGGCCTCACTGCGGATGATCGAGATCATGGAGCGCGACGACCTCCCCGGCAACGCCCGGCGGATGGGCGAGCGCTTCGGCGAGCACCTCGGCGCGATCCAAGAGCGCCATCCGCTCGTCGGCGACGTCCGCGTCCTCGGCCTGATGATCGGCGTCGAGCTGGTCAAGGACCGCACCACCAAGGAGCAGGCCTGGGAGGAGACCGACTGGGTCCTCCACGCCTGCCTCGAGCGCGGTCTCATCGTCGGCAAGACCGGCCCGACCTTTCCGCCACCGCGCGGCAACGTCATCAAGTTCAAGCCCGCGGTGAACATCACCGCCGGCGTCGTCGACGACATGTGCGGGATTTTCGACGAAGTGCTCACGGAAGCCGAAGGGAAGTTCGGCTACAGCAACACGAACAAAGGGGAGTAAGAGAGATGTCAACCGAGTCGAGGGCGCCCGCGGGCGCCCCGGAAGAGCTGAGCGACGCCGCGGATCAGCACGATCTCGCGCACTTCGGCTACAACCAGCGCCTCAAACGAACGATGTCGACGTTCACGTCGTTCTGTCTGGCGTTCTCCATGATCGCCATCACCGGCACGCTCGGCTCGCTGCTCGGGCCGTCGCTGGCGCAGGTCGGCGGCATCGCCGTCTGGGGATGGGCGCTGGCGTTCGTCGGCGTGATCTGGATCGTGCTCGTGTTCATGCACATGGCCGCGCGCATCCCGGTGACCGGATACGCGTACCAATGGGCGAGCCGGATCACGACGCCGTACTTCGGCTGGCTCGTCGCCGTGGTCGGGATCATCACCTTCACCACCGGCGCCACCTCGATCGGCGCGCTGTTCGGCGCCATCCTCGCCCCCGAACTGGGGATGTCCGGGACGACCACCCAGATCATCCTCTTGAGCAGCCTGGCACTGACCTTCTGCTTCGTCCTCAACATCCTCGGCATCCGCATCGCGACGCACTTCAACAACGGCGTCGCCGTCTCGGAGATCGTCGTCACGCTGATCTTCGTGATCGCCCTGGTGCTCGGCATCGCCTTCTTCTTCGAGCAGACGACCGGCTTCAGCTCGCTCGTCAACAACCACGGGCCCGAAGGCGTCAACGGCCACATCCCGTGGGAAAACTTCGTCTTCGCCGCGACCGCGCCGATCTTCTCCCTGATGGGCTGGGAGGCGTCGGCCGACCTCGCCGAGGAGACCGTCGACCCGCGCAAGGCGGCGCCGAAGGCGATGTTCCGCGCGGTCTGCATCTGCTCGCTCGGCGGCTTCGTCGTGATGGCGGTCGTGATCGCCGCGATCCCCGGCTCGATCGGCCACGCGGTCGCCGAGCCGAACACGATGTTCTGGGTCGCCGAACAGCACTTCGGCAGCTTCCCGGCGGCGATCCTCAAGGTGGTCGCCTTCCTCTCGCTGCTCGGCTGCATCGTCGCCAACATCGCCGTCGCGACGCGGCTGATCTTCTCCGTCTCCCGCGACCGGCTGCTGCCCTTCTCCAAGCAGCTGGCGAGCATCAACGTGCGCTGGCGCACCCCGGTCGTCGCCAGCGTCGTGCTCTGGGTGATCTGCATGATCATCAACATCGCCGGCGGCGGGAACATCTTCCGCATCACCGCGATGGCGGTCATCGCCTACTACCTGACCTACGCGCTGACGATGATCGCGGTGATCATCGGGCAGCGGCGCAAGTCGATCCCGGAGCCGACCGGGTCCGGGTACTTCGGGCTCGGCCGGGCGCTGATCCCGGTCTGCTGCGTCGCCCTGCTCTGGTGCGTGGGGGTTATCGTCGCCTACCTGGCCCCCTCGTCGAACCACTACATCATCGGTTACTTCGGCGTCGCGCTCGGCATCGGCGCGCTGCTGACGATCTACGCGTGGTCGGCCCTGCGGAACGGGACGGCGTCGGTGCCCGGCGCCGCCGGCGCCCCGCTCGAGGTCGCGGAGGCGGGGGCGGATGCCTGAGAGCCTCCCCTCCGGCGCTCCCTCCGGGAACGAGGCCCCGGCGCCGCTGCGCGTCGGGGTCCTCGGCCTCGGCGAGATCGGCCAGTTCCACGTCGGCGGATTCGAGCGCGCCCGCGGGGCCGAGCTCGTCGCCGTCGCCGACCTCGACCCCGAGCTCGTCGCCCGCACCACCGCGGCGACCCGACGCTTGTCTTCGTATGGAGGACAAGCGTCGGGGGCCGGGGTGCGGGGGTACGGGGGCGTGGCCGAGCTCCTTGCCGACGCGGATGTCGATGGCGTGAGCGTCTGCCTGCCGCACCGACTCCACCGCCCGATCGTGCTCGAGGCGCTGGCGGCGGGCAAGCACGTGCTGGTCGAGAAGCCGCTCGCGCTCACGGTCGCCGAGTGCGACGAGATCGCCGCCGCGGCGCAGGCCGCCGGGCGCACGGTCGGCGTCCAGCACAACCAGCTCTTCTACCCGCCGCACGTCCGCGCGCGGGAGCTGATCGAGTCGGGGGCGATCGGCCGCCCCGTCCACATCCGCCTGCGGCTCGGCATCGGCGGCAAGTACGGCGGCTGGCGCACCGACCCGGCGGCGGCCGGCGGCGGCCTCCTCTTCGACGCGGGCGTGCACCGCTTCTACCTGGCGCGGGCGCTGTTCGGCGAGGTCGCCGAGCTGTCGGCGATGACCGACCGGCCCGGCGGCGACGGCGAGGACCAGGCGATCGTCTCGCTGCGCTTCGAGAACGGCGCCTTCGGCGTCATCGACGCCAACTACCACGGGCCGGCCGGGATGTTCGACGATGCGGTCGAGGTGGTCGGCACGGAGGGCGCTCTATATATCTGCGGCATCGAGGCCGACTTCGAGGGCTTCCGCACCGGCCCGGCGCTGCGCCGCTACGACGGCGCCTGGCACGACGAGCGGGTCGAGCCCGGCAACTGGGCCGACTCGGTCGCCGCCTCGATCCAGGCATTCGTCGACGCGGTGCGCGCCGGCGCCGCGCCCCCGGTCACGGTCGCCGACGGCCGCCGCGTGGTCGAGCTGATCGAGCTCGCCTACGGCCGGACCTCGACCGACGCTTGTCTTCGTATGGAAGACAAGCGTCGGGGGGTGGTCGGCGCGTGAACGAGGTCGCCTCGGTCAACCCGGTCAAGCCCGACGAGCCGCTGACGCAGCGCGCCTACGTCGAGATCCGCAGCGCGATCCTCGAGGGACGGCTGGCGGCGGGGTCGATGACCTCGGTGCGGACGCTGTCGGAGGCGCTCGGGATCTCGCGGACGCCCGTGCGCGAGGCGCTGGTCGAGCTGGCCAACGACCAGCTGGTCGCCTTCGAGCGCAACCGCGGCGTCCGCATCCTCGAGACCCAGGCCCACGACGTCGAAGAAATCTTCGAGCTGCGCCTGCTGATCGAGGTCCCCTCGGTGGCGAGCGCGATCGCCCGCTCCGGCCCCGACCTCGTCGCCGAGCTGCGCGCCTCCCTGGAGGAGATGCGCGCGCACCTGGACGACGAGCCGTCCTTCATGCACCACGACTGGCTCTTCCACCGGGCGCTGCTTGCCGCGACCGGCAACGAGCGCCTCGTCTCCTTCGTCGAGAGCCTGCGCAACCAGACCCGCATGCGCGGCCTCTCGACCGCCGGCCGCTCGCGTCCGCTGGCGGCGATCGTCGAGGAGCACGTGGTGATCTTGCGGGCGGTCGAGGCCGCCGACGCCGACGCCGCGGTCGCGGCGATGTCCCAGCACCTCACAAACACCCGGGACCTCCTGCTCGCGCAGGAGCAACCCCCGTCAGACACCAGCAACACGCAGGAGGCCTAGTCACTCATGACGCTGCGCACCGGTGGCGAGATCATCGCCGACCAACTGATCGCCGAGGGAGTGCCCTATGTGCTCGGGATCCCCGGGCACGGCGACATGGGCGTCTTCGACGCGCTCAAGGACCGCACCGACAAGATCAAGGCGATCCAGGTCCGCCACGAGCAGTCGGCCGGGCATATCGCCGACGCCTACTACCGGGTGAAGGGCGAGCCGCTGGCCACGGTGACCTCGATCGGGCCGGGGTCGGCGAACCTGGCGAGCGCGCTGGCGACCGCCTACGTCGACTCGCAGGCGCTGATCGCGATCACCGGCGCGGTGCAGACCTATATGGACGGCACCGGCGTGCTGCAGGAGATCGAGCGCCAGCGCGACGCCGACTTCTCCAGCACCCTGCGCCCGATCACCAAGCGCGGCTACTACCCGCACCGCGTCGACCAGGTGCAGCGGGCGCTGAACCGGGCGTTCAACGTCGCGCTCACGGGGCGGCCGGGGCCGGTGCACGTGGAGATGCCGATCGACCTGCAGAGCCACAGCGCGGCGACGGACCCGATCAACGAGGGGCGCCACCGGGCGACCCACACCGCGGTCGGGCCCGACCCGGCGGGGATCGAGGCGATCGCCACGGTGCTGGCGAGCGCGGAGCGGCCGGTGATCCTCGCCGGCGGCGGCTGCGTCCACGCCCGCGCGCACGCCGAGCTGCGCGAGCTCGCCGAGCTGCTCGGCGCGCCGGTGATCACGACGATGATGGGCAAGGGCGTCTTCCCCGAGGACCACCCGCTCTGCGCCCAGCACACCGGCTCCAACGGGACCGCCTGCGGCAACCACATGGCGCGGACCGCCGACGTGCTGCTCGCGGTCGGCACGCGCTTCGCCGAGCAGACGAGCTCCTCGTTCAAACACGGCGAGTCGTTCTCGATCCCGCCGACCAAGGTCCTCCACATCGACGTCGACCCGCGCGAGATCGGCAAGAACTACCCGGTCGACGTGGGCGTGGTGTCGGACGCGCGGACCGGGCTCGCGGCGCTGGTGGCGGCGCTCGCCGGACGCGCCTTCCCCGACCGCTCCGCCTATCACGCCGAGCTCGCCGAGCAGCGGGCGCAGTGGGACAAGATGATCCGCGATCGCTGGGTCGACGGAGCGATCTCGCTGACCAAGTCGATCGCGGTGCTGCGCGAGGTGATGCCGCGCGAGGGCATCGTGATCGCCTCCGCCGGGCACCCGCAGATCCAGATGTTCCAGGAGTACCCGGCCTACGAGCCGCGCACCTGGCTGACGCCGGGGGGCTACTCGACGATGGGCTTCACCGTGCCCGCGGCGATCGGGGCGAAGCTGGCGGCGCCCGACGTGCCGGTGGTCGGGGTCGCCGGCGACGGCGACTTCCTGATGTCGATCCAGGAGCTGGCGCTGATCGCCCAGCTCGACCTGCCGGTCGTCTACCTGGTGATGAACAACACCGGCTGGACCTCGATCCGCGACTTCCAGCGCGGCCTCTTCGGCGAGGACCGGGCGTTCTTCACCGAGTTCCGCGGGACCGACGGCGAGCTGATCTCACCCGATTTCACCGCGATCGCCAAGGGGTTCGGCCTCGACGGCGTCAAGGTGGAGGCGTTCGACGACCTGAAGCCGGCGCTCGAGCGGGCGATCGCCTCGAACCGGCCGGTCGTGGTCGAGGCGATCCAGGACCGCGACCCGGCGAACACGACCGGGATCAACTCCGGCCACTGGGACCTGCCGAAACCGGACTACCTCGTCACGGGAGCGGAGTAATGGCGGTGCTGGAGCGGCGCAACCCGGCCGACGACCGGGAGGTCGTCGCGACCTACGAGGCGCTCGACGCGGATGGCGCGCGCGCGGCGGTCGACCGGGCCGCGGCGGCGGCGCCGGGGTGGGCGGCGACGCCCGGGCCGAAGCGCGCGGCGCTGCTCCACCGGGCGGCGAACCTGCTCGAGGAGCGGGCGTCGGAGATCGCGCGCGAGATCACCCGGGAGGAGGGGAAGCTGCTCGCCGACGCGCTCGGCGAGACCCTCCGCGCGGTCACGATCATGCGCTTCCACGCGGGCGAGGCGGAGCGCCTCGGCGGCGAAACGGCGGAGCCGGCCGACCCGGGGGTGCTCGCGTTCACCCGGCGGCGGCCGCTCGGCGTGGTCGGGCTGATCACGCCGTGGAACTTCCCGATCGCGATCCCTGCCTGGAAGCTCGCGCCGGCGCTGGCGGCGGGCAACGCGGTGGTGATCAAGCCGGCGTCGCGGGCGCCGGGCGGGACGGTGGCGCTGGTCGCGGCGCTGCGCGACGCGGGGGCGCCGGAGGGCGTGCTCGAGCTCGCGGTCGGCGGATCGGCGGTCGGCGGCGTGCTGGTCGACGACGCGCGCGTGCGGGCGGTGTCGTTCACGGGGTCCAACTTTGTCGGGGAGGCGCTGCGCGCGCGGGTGACCGACCGCGGCGGGCGCTTCCAGGGCGAGCTCGGCGGCAACAACCCGCTGATCGTGCTGGCCGACGCCGACGTCGACCGGGCCGCGGGCCTGGCGGTGAGCGGCGCCTTCGGGGCGGCCGGGCAAAAGTGCACGGCGACGCGGCGGGTGATCGCCGAGGGGCCGGTGTACGAGGCGATGCTGGCGCGCACCGCGGAGCTGGCCGGCGCGCTGCGGGTCGGGCCGGGGCTGGAGGACGGGGTCGAGGTCCCGCCGCTGGTCGACCGCGACGCGCAGCGCGAGGTGCTGGAGGCGGTCGAGGCGACGGTCGCGGCGGGCGCCGAGGCGGTGGCGGGCGGCGACCGAGGAGAGGCGGACGCGCACGGCAGCTTCGTCGCGCCGACCGTGCTCGCCGGCGCCGGTCCCGGCACGCCGGTGATCGACGACGAGGTCTTCGGGCCGGTGGTCGCGGTGCTCGAGGCGGCCGACGCGGGGGCGGCGATCGAGCTCGCCAACGCGACGCCGTACGGGCTCTCGGCCTCGGTGTGCACCAACGACCTCTCGCGGGCGATCGAGTTCGTGCGCTCGATCGACGCCGGGATGGTGCACGTGAACCGGCCGACGCCGGGCGCCGATCCGCACCTTCCGTTCGGCGGCGTGAAGGCCTCGAGCGCGTCCGGGTACCGCGAGCAGGGTCGCGCCGCGGTCGAGTTCTTCACCGAGGGCCAGACCGTCTATCTGCAAGGGCAGTCGTGAGTGCGGGGCGCCCGATCGGGTACGTCGCCGCCGACGTCGAGGGGCTCGCGCCGGGCGAGCTGGTCGCGGTGCTCGCCGAGGCGGGCTACGGCGCGGTCGACTGGACGATGGAGCAGTGGGACCCGCTCGCCGAGGGGGCCGAGGCGCTCGGCGAGCTCGTCGGGCTCGCCCACGGCGCGGGGCTCGCGTGCCCGCAGCTGATGGTCCACCAGGACTACGTCACCGCCGACGCCGAGCTGTGGGAGGAGCGCGTCGCGCGCACCGAGGCGGCCGTCGACGGCGCGGCCGCGGCGGGCATCCCCTCGATCGGCATCGTCACTGGGCCGAACCGCTGGGTGGCGGGGCACGAGGCCGTGGGGGGCGAGCTCTCCGAGGCGTCGGCCTGGGACCTGGCGCTGGCGGCGATCGACCGGGCGCTGGCGCGGGCGCGCGGAACCGGGGTGCGGGTGTGCCTCGAGCCCTGCTGGGGGACGCTGGCGAGCGACCGCTACCGGGCCGAGTACGCGCTCGCGCGGGCGGGCGAGGAGCTCGCGGTGACCGTCGACCCGAGCCACTTCGTGATGAGCGGGGACGACGTGCCGGCGCTGGTGCGCGCCTGGGGCGGGCGGCTCGCGCACGTCCACCTGAAGGACGCGGTCGGCCGCCCGGGTCAGGACGGCGAGGACTTCTGGTTCCTGCTGCCCGGCGAGGGCACGACCGACTGGGCCGGGTTGCTCGGCGCGCTCGACGAGGTCGGCTACGCGGGCGCGATGGCGGTCGAGTTCGAGTCCTTCACCCTGCGCGACAACGTCTTCGGCGGCCGCGTCGACGCCGGCGCGCGCCACGCGAAGGCGCTGGTCGACGGCCTCCTCGCCACCCGCGAGGCCCGCCCATGAGCGCCTCCGCGCCACCCCCCACCGACGCTTGTCTTCGTATCGAGGACAAGCGTCGGGGAGAGGGTGAGCGATGAGCGCCGGGGCCACGGTCTCGTTGGCGCGGGAGCTGCGCGGGATCGTCGGCGAGGACGGCGTCCTGACCGGCGCGGCGACGGCGCCGTACGAGACCGACGCGACGGCTTCGCGCGGGCTGCGCGGCGTGCCGGACGCGGTCGTCGTGCCGAGCTCGGCGGAGGAGGTGGCGGAGCTGGTCGCGTTCGCCTGCGCGCGCGGCGTGGCGCTCGTGCCGCGGGGCGGCGGCACCGGGCTCGCCGGGGGGGCGGTGCCGGTGGAGGGCGGGGTCGTCGTGTCGCTGGAGCGGCTCGGGGGCGTCCACGAGCTGACCCCGGAGGCGTGGCGGCTGTCGGTCGGTGCCGGGGTGACGACCGCGACCGTGCGGCGCCTGGCGCGCGAGAACGGGCTCTTCTTCCCGCCCGACCCCGGCGCCGCTGAGCAGTCCCACATCGGCGGCAACGTGGCGACGAACGCCGGCGGCCCGCACGCCTTCAAGTACGGGAACACCGGCACCTGGGTGACCGGGATCGAGGCGGTGGTGCCGCCCGGCGAGGTGGTGCGGGTCGGCGGCGACCAGCGCAAGGACGTCGGCGGCTACGACATCAAGAGCCTGCTGGTCGGCTCCGAGGGCACGCTCGGGATCATCACCGCGGTCACCCTGCGGCTGTTGCCGGCGCCGGAGGCGCTGCTGCCGATCGTCGCCTTCTTCGCCGACGCCGAGAGCGGCTGCGCGGCGGTGGCGGAGGTGATCGCGAACGGGATCGAGGCCGCGGCGCTCGACTTCCTCGACGGGCCTTCGCTGGAGGTGGTGCGCGGCGCCTACCCCGAGGCCGTCCCCGACGATGCCGGGTTCGTGCTCATCTCCGAGGTCGACGGCCCGGCCGAGGAGGCCGCCCGGCAGGCCGCCGAGCTGCAGGCGTGCGTGGCCGAGACCGCCATCCGGACCGACACGCCCGTGCCCGCCGAGGTGTGGCGCTGGCGCGACGGGGTCAGCGGCGCGATGTCCGGGGCGCGGGGCGGCAAGGTCTCCGAGGACATCTTCGTCCCCCTGCCCCGGCTCGCCGACGCGATCCGCGGCGTCCACGAGATCGGCGCCGAGCTCGACCTGCCGACCGGCACCTGGGGCCACGCCGGCGACGGCAACCTGCACGCGAGCTTCCTCATCGACCCCTCCGACCCGGCCCAGCTCGACCGCGCCAACGGCGCCGCCGACCGCCTCTTCACCCTCGCCATCGACCTCGGCGGCGGCGTCACCGGCGAGCACGGCATCGGCTGGGTCAAGCGCGGCCAACTCGCCCGCCAGTGGACCGAGGGCGCGATCGTCCTGCACGAGCAGATCAAGCGCAGCTTCGACCCCGCGAACGTGCTGAACCCCGGGAAGAAGGTCGCGCGGCTTTAAGGGTTCGGGCGCGGCCGGGCTGCCGCCCCACGCCGCGCCCGTCTCCCTCATGCTGTGGCTGGTTATGAGGGCGACGGGCGCGCCTCGGCCTGCGCCAGCCCTGGGGAGCCCCGGCCTTCCAGTGTTCCTTACTTGCGCATACGCCAAGTAAGGAACACCGGAAGGGCCGACCGCCGGGGAGGCGACCCGCTGGCCACCCGAGGACCCCGCGCGCGCCCCGCGCCGTGAGGCGGTAGCCCCCATTCCTCCACACAGCACCGGTACGGTGGTAAAGTGGTCGAGCCAATGGGCCAGAGTGGGCAACATCAGACGCCTCTGCGGGATCGGCACGTCGCGGCCGGGGCTCGGCTCGTGCCTTTTGTGGGCTGGGAGATGCCGGTGCAGTACGGCGGGATCCAGGCGGAGCACGAGGCGGTGCGGACGGCGGCGGGCGTGTTTGACGTGTCGCACATGGGCGAGGTGGAAGCGACGGGGCCCGGGGCGCCGGCGTTCCTGCAGCGGGTGCTCTCCAACGACGTCGCCAAGATCCCGGTCGGGGGCGCGCAGTACTCGGTGCTCTGCCGGGAGGACGGGGGAGTGCTCGACGACCTCTTCACCTACCGGCTCGGCGAGGACCGCTACCTCACCGTCACCAACGCCGCCAACCACGGGCGCGACCTGGCGTGGCTCCAGGAGCACGCCGACGGGTTCGAGGTCGAGGTCACCGACCGCATCGCCGACTACGCGATGCTCGCCCTGCAAGGGCCGCGGGCACGCGCCCTCGCCGCGCCGCTCGTCGCGGGCGAGCTCCCCCCGCGGATGACCGCCGCCGAGCTCGAGTTCGCCGGCGTGCCCGCGCTCGTCTGCGGCACCGGCTACACCGGCGAGGACGGGCTCGAGCTGCTGCTGCCCCCCGAGCACGCCGGGGCGGTCTGGGACGCATTGCTCGCCGCCGGGGCCGTGCCGGCCGGGCTCGGCGCCCGTGACACGCTGCGCCTCGAGGCCTGCTTCCACCTCTACGGCAACGAGCTCTCCGAGGACCGCGACCCGATCACCTCCGGCCTTGGCTGGGCCTGCAAGGAGGAGACCGGCTTCATCGGCTCCGAGCGCGCCGCCGAAGTGCGCGCCGCCGGGCCCGCCGAGAAACTCGTCGCCTTCAAGATGGCGGAGGGCATCCCCCGCGCCGGCAACCCCGTTGTCGGCGGCGGCGAGGTGACCAGCGGCACCCGCTCCCCGTCGCTCGGGGTCGGCGTCGGCATGGCCTTCGTCCCCGCCGAGCGCAGCGCGCCCGGCACCCCACTCGAGATCGACGTCCGCGGCCGCGTCCGCGCCGCCGAGATCGTCCCCAAACCCCTCTACAGCCGCGAGGAGAAGTAGCCATGGCCGACCCCGCCCGCGTCCCCGCCGACCTCCTCTACAGCGACCACCACGACTGGGCCCGCGTCGAGGGGGAGGAGGCCACCTTCGGCATCACCTGGTACGCCCAGGACCAGCTCGGCGAGATCGTCTTCTGGGACGGCGCCAAGGTCGGCGACGAGGTGACGGCGGGCGACTCCTACACCGAGCTCGAGTCGGTGAAGGCCGTCTCCGAGGTGGTCGCGCCGCTGAGCGGCCGGATCGTCGCCGTCAACGAGGAGGCCGAGCGCTCCCCGGAGACGATCAACGAGCACCCCTACGAGCAGGGCTGGCTGGTCCGCGTCGCGCTCTCCGCGCCGGCCGAGGCCGACCGCCTGCTTCCCCCCGCCGCCTACGAGGAGCTGATCGGATGACCACCCTGCCGGAGAACTTCTTCGACCTGCCGCTGGCCGAGGTCGACCCCGAGATCGCCGCCGCCCTGGAGGGCGAGCTGGGCCGCCAGCGCTCGACCCTGGAGATGATCGCCTCGGAGAACTTCGTCCCCCGCGCGATCCTCGAGTGCCAGGGCAGCGTGCTGACGAACAAGTACGCCGAGGGCTACCCGGGCCGCCGCTACTACGCAGGCTGCGAGTTCGTCGACGTCTCCGAGCAGCTGGCGATCGACCGCGCCAAGGCGGTCTTCGGCGGCGACCACGTCAACGTCCAGCCGCACTCCGGCGCGCAGGCCAACGCCGCCGCCTACCACGCGCTGATCCAGCCCGGCGACCGGGTGATGGGCCTCTCGCTCGACCACGGCGGCCACCTCACCCACGGGATGAAACTGAACGTCTCCGGCCGTCTCTACGACTTCCACCCCTACGGCGTCCGCGAGGACAGCGGCCTGATCGACATGAACCAGGTGGCGACCCTGGCGGCGGAGATCCGGCCGAAGCTGATCGTCGCCGGCTGGTCCGCCTACCCGCGCCGGCTCGACTTCCGCGGCTTCGCCGCGATCGCCCGCGACGTCGGCGCCCTGCTGATGGTCGACATGGCCCACTTCGCCGGCCTCGTCGCCGCCGGGCTCCACCCCTCGCCGGTGCCCCACGCCGACGTGGTCACGACGACGATCCACAAGACGATCGGCGGCGCCCGCGGCGGGATGATCATCTGCCGCGAGGAGCTGGCGAAGAAGGTCGACAGCGCCGTCTTCCCGGGCCAGCAGGGCGGGCCGCTCGAGCACGTGATCGCGGGCAAGGCCGTGGCCCTGCGGATCGCCCAGTCCGACGCCTTCCGCGACCGCCAGCAGCGGAGCCTAGACGGCGCCCGCGCGATCGCCGCCGAGCTGCTCGCCGCCGAGCAGGGCCTCAGCGTCTGGTCGGGCGGCACCGACGTCCACCTCGTGGTCGCCGACCTGCGCGAGTCCGACCTCGACGGCAAGCAGGCCCAGGACCGGCTCGAGCAGATCGGCATCACCGCCAACCGCAACGCGGTGCCGTTCGACCCGCGCCCGCCGATGGTCGCCTCGGGCGTCCGCATCGGCACCCCGGCGCTCGCCTCGCGCGGCCTCGACGTCGAGGAGTTCCGCGAGCTCGGCGCCGTGATCCGCGACGCGCTCGCCGGCGACTTCGGGGCCGAGGAGGAGTCGCTGCGCGCCCGCTGCGCGGCGATCGCCGGGCGCCACCCGCTCTACCCGGGCCTCCGCTACGAGGCCGGCGCCGCGGTCGGCGGGTGAGGCGATGAGCCACTACACCGCCGCCGCCCCCGACGACGTCCGCGAGATGCTGGCGACGATCGGGGTCGACTCGATCGACGACCTCTTCGACCGCCTGATCCCGGCCGGCGTCCGCCTCGGGCGCGACCTCGACCTGCCCGCCGGGATGACCGAGCAGGACGTCTACGGGCACCTGCGTGAGCTGGCCGGGCGCAACACCTCGAGCGAGGACGAGGTCAGCTTCCTCGGCGCCGGGATGTACGACAGCTACGTGCCCGCGTTCATCGACATGCTCACCTCGCGCTCGGAGCTGTTGACGCCGTACACGCCCTACCAGCCCGAGGTCTCCCAGGGCAACCTCCAGATCATGTTCGAGTACCAGACGGCGATCTCCGAGCTGACCGGGCTGCCGGTCTCCAACGCCTCCGTCTACGAGGCGCCGAGCGCGCTGGCCGCCGCCGGGTACCTCGGCAAGCTCGCCAACGGCAAGGACCGCTTCGTCGTCTCCCGCGGCCTCCACCCGCACGGCCGCGAGACGTTGCGGACGGTCGCCCGCGGCTACGGCATCGAGGTCGTGGAAGTGCCGCTCGCCGATGGCGTCACCGACCTCGCGGCCTGGGAGGAGGCGATCGACGGCGACACCTGCGCCGCCTTCTTCCAGAACCCGAACTTCCTCGGCGCGGTCGAGGACGCGTCGGCGCTGGCCGAATCTGCCCATCAGGACTCGCCGGCCGTCGTCGTCGGTCAGTACGACCCGATCTGCCTGGGGATCCTCTCTTCCCCGGGCGAATGCGGCGTCGACGTCGCGGTCGGCGAGGGGCAGCAACTCGGCAACCGGCTCGACTTCGGCGGGCCCTCGTTCGGCTTCTTCGCCGCCTCCGAGGAGCACCTGCGGCGGATGCCGGGGCGGATCGCCGGCGAAACGACCGACATCGACGGCAAGCGCGGCTTCGTCCTCACCCTGCAGACCCGCGAGCAGCACATCCGCCGCGAGCGCGCGACCTCGAACATCTGCACCTCCCAGGCGCTGAACGCGCTCGCCGGGGTCGCCTACCTGGTCTGGCTCGGGCGCGAGGGGATCGTCGAGCTCGGCGACCTGCTGCTCCGCCGCACCGCCTACGCGCGCGAGCGTCTGGCCGCGGTCGCGGGCGTCCGCCTCCTGCACGAGCAGCCGGCGATCCGCGAGTTCGCGGTCGCCCTCGACGCCCCGGTCGGCGCCGTCATCGACTACTGCGCAGCGCGCGGGGTCAACCCGGGGCTGGCGCTCGCGCCGCACTACAAGGAGCACCCCGACGGCCTCCTCGTCGCGATCACCGAGCAGCGCACCGGCGCCGACATCGACCGCCTCGCCGACCTCCTCGCCGAGGCGATCCCCGCGGTCGCGCCGGCCCGGGCGGGAGCGGCGATATGAGCGCCAGGACGATCTTCGAGCAGGGCCGCAAGGGCCGCCGCGCCTTCGTCTGCCCCGAGCTCGACGTTCCCGACCGCCCCCGCGAGGAGCTGCTGCCGAGCAAGCTCCGGCGCCGCGAGCCGGCCGTTCTCCCGGAGGTCTCCGAGCCGGAGATCGTCCGTCACTACGTGCGCCTCTCGAAGAAGAACTTCGACCTCGACTCGGGCTTCTACCCGCTCGGCTCCTGCACGATGAAGCACAACCCGCGCCTGCACGAGCGGGTCGCCGGGCTGCCGGGGTACGCCCGCCTGCACCCCTTGCAGCGGCCCGCCGCGGCGCAGGGCGCGCTGGAGCTGATGTGGCGCCTGGAAGGGGCGCTCGGGGAGATCGCCGGGCTGCCCTACGTCTCCCTGCAGCCGAGCGCCGGCTCCCACGGCGAGCTCGCCGGGGTGCTGCTGACCCGCGCCTATCACGAGGCGAACGGGCAGCGGGGGACCAAGGTCCTCACCCCCGACACCGCCCACGGGACCAACCCGGCGACGGTGACGATGGCGGGCTACGAGGTGGTCAAGATCGCCACCGACGAGGCCGGCGGCGTCGACATCGACGACCTCCGCGCGAAGGCCGACGAGGACGTCGCCTGCCTGATGCTGACCAACCCGAACACGCTCGGGCTCTTCGACCGCAACATCGAGGAGATCGCCGCGATCGTCCACGGCATCGGTGCGATCCTCTACTACGACGGCGCCAACCTCAACGCGGTGATGGGGCGGACGCGGCCCGGCGACATGGGTTTCGACATCGTGCACTTCAACCTGCACAAGACCTTCACCCAGCCCCACGGCGGCGGCGGCCCCGGGGCGGGCCCGATCGCGGTCTCCGAGCGGATCGAGCCCTTCCTGATGACGCCGCGGGTGCGGCGCGGGGAGGACGGCGAGTTCGACCTCGACTACGACAAGCCCGCCTCGATCGGCCGGCTGCGCGGCTTCCAGGGCAACTTCGGCACCTTCGTGCGGACCTACGCCTACATCTGCTCGCTCGGCGCCGAGGGCCTGCGAGAAGCCTCCGAGGTCGCCGTGCTGAACGCCAACTACCTGCTCGCGCGGCTCGGGGAGATGGGGCTGCTGGAGCGCCTGCCGCTGGCCTACGGCGAGCTCTGCGGCCACGAGTTCGTCCTCTCCGGGGCGCCGATGAAACGGGACCTCGGGATCCGGACGCTCGACCTGGCGAAGCGGCTGCTCGACTTCGGCATCCACCCGCCGACCGTCTACTTCCCGCTTCTGGTCGACGAGGCGCTCCTGATCGAGCCGACCGAGACCGAGACCAAGGAGACGCTCGATGAGTTCGTCGAGGCGATCGCCGCGATCCTCGCCGAGGCCGAGGAGGACCCCGAGATCGCCCGCACCGCCCCCCACACGACGCCGGTCCGACGCCTCGACGAGGCCGGCGCCGCCCGCAACCCGATCATCCGCCAGGAGGTAACCCGATGACCCCCGACTCGCCGAACCGCTCCGCCGTCACCGCCGCCGACGCCCCCGCCGCGATCGGGCCCTACAGCCAGGCGATCGCCTACGGCGGGCTGCTGTATTGCTCGGGCGGGCTGCCGATCGACCCCGCCGCCGATGCGCTGGTCCAGGGCTCGGCGGGCGCCGAAACCGAGCAGTGCCTGCGCAACCTGGCGGCGGTCTGCCGCGGGGCGGGGACGGAGCTCTCGCGGGCGGTGCGAGTCACCGTCTACACGACGCGGCTCGAGGACTTCGCCGAGATCAACGAGGCCTACGGCGCCTTCTTCGACGACCCGCCCCCGGCGCGGGTCGCGATCGGCGTCGCGGCGCTGCCGAAAGGCGCCGCGGTGGAGATCGACGCGGTGGTCGCGCTGGGGTGAGCGCGGTGCCGGTCCCCGACCTCCCCGACCAGCTCGCGATCGAGCGGCTGCGGCGGGCGCACGAGCTCTCGCGCGAGGCGGTCGTCCGGACGCCGATCCTAACTGCCCGCAGCCTCTCGGCGGCGCACGGCGGGCCGCTGGCGCTGAAGGCGGAGAACCTGCAGCGCACCGGCTCGTTCAAGCTCCGCGGCGCCCTCAACAAGCTGCGCTCCAGCGAGTCGCCGGCGGGCGTCGTGGCGGGCTCGGCCGGCAACCACGCCCAGTCGCTCGCCTACGCGGCGCGCACCTTCGGCGTCCCCTGCGAGGTCTACATGCCGGTCGACGCCTCGGTCGGCAAGATGGCCGCGGTGCGCGCCTTCGGCGCCGAGGTCCACGCCGAAGGCGAGTCGGTCGACGAGTGCGTCGAGCTGGCGCGGGCGCGGGCGGCCGAGGCGGGCTACCTCTTCGTCCACCCGTTCGACGACCTCGACGTGATCGCCGGCCAGGCCGGGGTCGGGCTGGAGATCCTCGCCGACCGCCCGCAGCTGGGCACGGTGGTGGTGCCGATCGGCGGCGGCGGGCTGATCTCCGGGGTCGCCGCGGCGATCCGCCAGGCGCGGCCCGAGGTGCCGATCGTCGGCGTCCAGGCGGAACGCTGCTCGCCGTTCCCGGAGTCGGTCAGCTCCGGGACCGCGGTCAGCGCCGCCTCCGTGGCGACGATCGCCGACGGGATCGCGATCAAGCGGCCGGGCGCGGTGACGCTGCCGCTGGTCGAGGTGCTGGTCGACGAGATCGTCACCGTCTCGGAGAGCGCGATCGCGGAGGCGATGGCGCTGCTGCTGGAGCGCTCGAAGCTGGTGGTCGAGGGGGCGGGCGCGGCCTCGCTCGCCGCCGTACTTTCCGATCAGGTGGCCCTCGACCCCGACCGCGACAACGTCGTCGTCCTCTCCGGGGGGAACGTCGACATCGGCCTCTTGGCGACGATCGCGGCGCGCGAGGAGGTGGTCGAGGGGCGCCGGCTGCGGCTCTTCACCAAGGTCTCCGACCGGCCCGGCGGGCTGGCGCGGCTGCTCACCACGGTCGCCGACGCGAAGGCGAACCTGATCACGGTCGAGCACGTGCGCGAGTCGGCGGCGCTCGACGTGCGGGAGACCGGCGTGGCGCTGAACCTGGAGACCCGTGGCCCCGAGCATGCCGAGGAAGTCCGCGCGACCCTCGCCGCGGCGGGCTACGAGGTGACCGATGTCTGAGGCCGCCTCGGCCGCCGGGGGAGGGGTCGACGCGGTCGAGCTGCTGCGCGATCTGCTGCGCTTCGACACCTCGAACCCGCCCGGGGCGGAGCGAGCCTGCCTCGAGTTCCTGCAGGCGCGCCTCGAGCGGGCCGGGATCTCGACCTGGATGCTGAGCGTCGACCCCGAGCGCCCGAACCTGCTGGGGCGCATCCGGGGGCGCGGCGAGGCGCCGCCGCTGCTCTTGTACGGGCACGTCGACGTCGTGCCGGCGGGATCCGGGGGGTGGGAGCACCCGCCGTTCGCCGCGGAGATCGCCAACGGCGCGCTCTGGGGGCGGGGCGCGCTCGACATGAAGGGCGGCGTCGCCCTGATCGTGGCCGCCGCGATCCGCCTCGCCGAAGGTTCCGAGCCGCCCGCCGGCGACGTGCTGCTGGCGCTGACCAGCGACGAGGAGGCCGGCAGCCACCCGGGGATGCGCTTCCTGGTCGAGGAGCATCCGCAGGAGTGGGACGGGGTCCGCCACGCGCTCAGTGAGCTGGGTGGGATGACGCTGTGGCTCGGCGAGCGCAAGCTGACCCCGGTGCAGATCGCCGAGAAGCAGCGGTGCGTGATCCGGGCCACGGTCGAGGGGCGGGGCGGCCACGCCGCCGCGGCGCTCAGCGGGACCGCGGCCGGTGCGCTCGGGCAGCTGCTGGCGACGCTCGACTCGCGGTCGCTGCCCTACCGGCTGACGCCGGTGGCGACGGTCGTGCTCGAGGCGGTGGCGGAGGCGCTCGGCGGGGAGCTCGGCGAGGGTCTGCGGCGGATCGCCGGCGGGGCCGACCCGGCGGTGGAGCTCGCGGCGCTCGGCGAGGCCGGCGCGGTCTTCGAGCCGCTGCTCCGCGACACCGCGGTGCCGACCGCGGCCGGTGGTTGGGTGGCGACCAACGTGGTGCCGACGGAGCTGTATGTGGACCTCGACGTGCGCATCCTGCCCGGAGGCAGCCCGGAGGGGGTGATCGCGCAGCTCGAGCAGCTCGTGCCGGTGTCGGCGCGCTACGAGGTGCGCCACCGCGAGCCGGCGATCGAGGGCGACGCCGACCTCTCCCTGCTGCCGCTGCTGAGCGCGGCCGCCGCCGCGCACGAGCCCGGCGCGCCGGTCGTCCCCTGGATGCTCTCCGGGTACACCGACGCCCGCTACCTGAGCCGGCTCGGGATCCAGACCTACGGCTTCCTGCCGCTGCGCCTGCCGCCGACGATCACGACCGGGCTGATGCACGCGCCGAACGAGCGGGTCCCCGTCGACTCGATCGAGCCCGGGGTCGACTGCCTCCTCGGCGCGGTGCGCGCCTACCGCGGCTGAGGCCCGCGGCCGGCCGGGCGATCCGTAAAATTCGACTGCACCGATGGCCGAGCCGGGACTCCAGCCGATCGAGCGCAGCCCCCTCTATGTGGTGGTCGCCGAGCGGCTGCGGAATTTCATCGAGAGCGAGAACCTCAAACCGGGCGACCGGCTGCTCCCCGAGCGCGAGCTGGCCGAGCAGCTCGGCGTCAGCCGGACCTCGGTGCGCCAGGCGCTGACGGCGATGCGGGTGATGGGGCTGATCGACGTCCGGCCCGGCGCCGGCGCCTACCTGCAGCGCCCGCCCGCCGACCTGGTGCCGAGCCTGGCGGCCGAGGTGGCGAAGGCGGAGGTCGACCACCCGATGATCTGGGAGGTGCGCGAAGGGGTCGAGGTCCAGGCCGCGCGGCTGGCGGCGCGCCGCCGCACCGACGCCGACCTCGCCGCGATGTCGGAGGCGCTGGAGCTGATGGCGGGCTCGATCGAGGGCGGCGGGGACGGCGTCGACGGCGACCGCCTCTTCCACCGCGCGGTGATCGCCGCCGCCCACAACGAGCTCCTCTCCCAGCTGGTCGAGGAGCTCGGCGACATGGTCGACCGCACCTCCGAGGTCTCCCTCACCCTCCCCGGCCGCGCCCCCCGCTCCCTCGCCGTCCACCGCGAGATCCTCGCCGCGATCGAGGCCGCCGACGAGCCCGAGGCCGCCGAACGCATGCGCCGCCACATCGCCGAGTCGGCGAACAGCGTGGTCTCCGGCTAGCGCCGCCGGCTGCCGCCCGGGCCCGGCTGTCGCCCGACGGCGCCCGTCCCCCTCACGCCTCGGCTGGTCATGAGCGCGACGGGCGCGCCTCGGCCTGCGTCGGATCGGGGCGAGCCCCGGCCTTCCGGTGTTCCTTACTTGCGCATATGGCAAGTAAGGAACACCGCAGGGACCGGCTCCCTGGGCCCCCGCCAGGTTGATGGGCCATCAACATCGGGGCATGGGGAAGGGTCACGGAATCCGCGCGGATGTCGGCGGGACGCGCACCGTCCCTGCCATCTCTGTGACGGGACGCCCCGGCCCGGCGTACGCCAAGGCGCGGCCATCCCCCTCATAACCAGCCGAGCATGAGGGGGATGGCCGCGCCGCGAGGCGGCAGCCGGCCCGGGCGCCAGCCGCCGCGCCGCGCCAGCCGCCACCCGGCGCCGGCCCGCCTCGCGCCCAGCCCGCCGGCGCCCGTCGCGCTCACTTGACGCATATCCTTTAATTTGATCAAGTACCAACCTAACTTGATCTCATCGCCAGAGGGAAGGCCTGATCGTGAAGCTATGCACTTTTGAAGTACCTGGAGTCGACGGGGCGCGGGTCGGGGTGATCGAGGGCGATGTGGTCAAGGCGGTCGACGTGCGCGACATGCGGGCCCTGTTCGAGCGGGGAATCGAGACGGCGGTCGGCGAGGGCGACGGGGTGCCGCTGGAGTCGGTGCACCTGGCGCCTCCGATCGTGCCGAAGAAGTTCTTCCACACCGCCGGCAACTTCCGCGAGCACCACGAAGAGGGGCAGGAGGCGGGCTGGTCGCACGACATCGCGCCCTGGATCCAGTTCTTCCAGAACGTCGACGCGCTGATCGGCAACGGCGACCCGATCGTCTACCCGGAGGGGCTGACCAGCGAGCTCGACTACGAGCTGGAGCTCGCCGTGGTCGTCTCCAAGGCCGGCAAGTGGTTCACGCCCGCGGAGGCCGAGGACTACATCGGCGGCTACGTGATCTTCAACGACATCACCGCCCGCGACATCCAGCGCAAGGAGATGGAGTCCGGCGTCTTCTCCTTCTGCAAGGCGATCGACACCTTCTGCCCGCTCGGCCCCTGGATCACCACCGCCGACGAGGTGCCCGACCCGCGCGACCTGAAGATGGACCTCTACGTCAACGGCGAGCTCCGCCAGGACGGCCACTCGGGCCGCATGACCCCGACCGTCGGCGAAGTCCTCGCCCACTACTCGCCCGCCGGCTACAGCGCCGGCGATGTGGTCTCGCTCGGTACCGTCTCCGGCGTCGCCGCCTTCAGCCCCGACCCGGCCGCCTGGTACCTTCGCCCCGGCGACGTGATCGAGGCACGGATCGAGCGGCTTGGCACCCTGACTAACCCGGTCATCGCCTGGGCGGACCGCGACCTGGAGCGCCCGCCCGCGCTGGTCGGCGCGGCCGCCGGGAACTCCGCCCGATGAGCAGCGACGGTCCGCAGGTGACGCCGGAGATCCAGGCCCGCCTCGACCGCCTCCGCGCCGCCGCCGAGGCCGACGGGCTCGACGCGATCCTCGTCTGCGCGACCGAGTACACCGGCTTCGAGGGGGCGATGTTCTACGTCTCCGGCTTCCGCATCCTCCACCGCTACGCCTACGTGCTGCTCCCGGTCGAGGAGCCGCCGACCAATATCTTCCCCGGCGAGGGCCGCTGGGTCGGCGAGCACGGCGAGGGCTGGGTCGAGGACCGCGTCTTCGCCGACACCCCCGGCAAGTGGATCGCCGAGCGGATCGCCGACCGCGGCTGGAGCAAGGTCGGCGTCTACGGCATGGACCTGGTGATGACCGTGCGCGACTTCGAGGCGCTGCCGCACGACAAGATCGTGCGCTGGGACGAGGGCTTCGACCTCGCCCGCGCGGTCAAGTCCGCGGCGGAGCTCGACTCGGTCCGCGAGTCGATGCGGATCAACGAGGCGGGCGTCCTCGCCGTCGCCGAGGCCTGGGCACCGGGGCGGAACGAGGCGGAGCTGATGGCCGCCGCCGAGCAGGCCTTCGTCAGCCGCGGCACCCGCCGCCTGACCATGGACATGGTCCTCACCGGCCCCGACGGCGCCGCTCTGCCGGAGATGCGCCTCCCCGACGAGAAGCGGACGATCGCCGCCGGCGACATGCTCGTCTACGGGCTCGAGGTCGCCGGCCCGCGCGGCCACTGGGTCGAGTTCTCCCGCCCCCTCTGCGGCGGTGAGCCGAGCGACGAGTCGAAGCGGATGATGGAGGCCTATCGGCGCTACCACGAGATCTGCCGCGGCGCGATGCACGCCGGCGCCACCGCCCGCGAGGTCCACCGCGCCGTCTCCGCCCCCTTCACCGAGCAGGGCTGGAAGCTCGGCCACGTCACCGGCCACTCGATCGGGATGACGATGATCGAGCACCCGCGGATCGGCGAGCCCTTCGACGTCGAGCTGCGCCAGGACATGGTCTGCTCGATGCACCCGCACGTGATCTCCGCCGACGAGCGCACCTGCCTCTACTTCCAGGACACCTGGCACGTCGGCGCCGCCGGCGCGACCCCGTTCAGCGCCGTCCCGGTCGACTTCTACGACCCCTCCGACGCGGCCGACCTCTCCCGCTTTCGCAGCGCCGTCGAGAGCGGCCGGTGACCGAGTTCGACGCGGTCGTCGTCGGCGGCGGCCACAACGGCCTGGTCGCGGCGGCCTACCTGGCCCGCGAGGGCTGGGGCGTCTGCGTGCTCGAGCGCAATGCGGAGGTCGGCGGCTGCGTGGCGACCGAGGAGCTGACGCTCCCCGGCTACCGCCACGACGTGATGTCCTCCTGGCACCCGCTCTTCCACCTCTCGCGGGCCTACGCCGATTTCGGCGGCGAGCTCGCCCGGCACGGCCTCGAGTACCTGAACACCGACGCCTGGACGACCGCCAGCGTCGGCGCCGACGGCTCGACCGTGCGCGGCCACCGCGACCCGGTGCGCAGCGCGGCCGAGCTCAGCCCGCGCGACGGCGCCGCCTACCTGGCGGAGATCGAGGGCTTCGAGGCGCAGGCCGACCTGGTCGGGGCGCTGATGGGGGAGGAGCTCCACTCCGCCCGCGCCCTGCGCCTGATCGCCGGCCTCGGGCGGCGCCTGGGCCGGCGCGGTGGCCTGCGCTTCGGCGCCGACATGCTGGCCAGCTCGCGCGCCTGGCTCGAGTCGCGCTTCGAGGGCTCCGAGCCCGCGCACCTGCACGCGCCCTGGGTCCTCCACACCGGCCTCGACCCCGACGCGGCCGGCGGCGGCTTCCTCACCCTGGCGATCGCGGCGTCCCCGCACGCGGTCGGGATGCCGGTGGTGAAGGGCGGCTCGGGCGGCTTCGCCCGCGCCTTCCGGAGCCTGATCGAAGCCGGCGGCGGGGTGGTGCGGACCGGCGCGGAGGTCGAGCGGATAGTCGTCCGCGGCGGGCGCGCCGCCGCGGTGCGGGCCGGCGACGAGGAGATCGTCGCGACCCGCGCGGTGATCGCCAACGTCACCCCGACCCAGCTCTACGGCCGGCTCCTCGCCGGCGCCCCGATGGCCGCCGAGCCGGCCCGTGAGGCGGCCCGCTTCCGCTACAACCGGCGCTCCGGGATGGTCGTCCACGTCGCCCTCTCGGCGCCGCCGCGTTGGCGCGACGAGCGGCTCGCCGAGGTGCCGATCATCCACTTCTCCGAGGGCACCGACCAGGTCTCCCTCGCCTGCGCCGAGGCCGCCGCCGGCCTGCTGCCGCGCACCCCGACCGTGGTGGTCGGCCAGCCGACCGTGATCGACCCCTCGCGCGTCCCCGAGGGCGCCGGCCTGATCTGGATCCAGCTGCAGGAGGTGCCGCGGGTGCCGCGCGGGGACGCCGCCGAGGAGATCGAGGTCCGCGAGGGGGGCTGGAGCGAGGCCCTGGTCGACGCCTACGTCGAACGCGTCCTCGACCGCGTCCGCCCCCACGTGGAGGACCTCGACGGCCTGCGCCTGCGGACCGTCGCCCTGCCGCCGCCCGAGCTCGAGCGCCGCAACCCGAACCTGGTCGGCGGCGACATCTACGCCGGCGAAGCCGCCCTCGACCAGTCCTACCTCTGGCGCCCGCTGCCCGGCTTCGGCTCGCACTCGACCGCCGTCGCGGGCCTCTACCAGTGCGGCGCCAGCACCTACCCCGGCCCCGGCCTCAACGCGGCCTCGGGCCGCATCGTCGCCCGGGCTGCCATCGCCGCCGCGCGCGGGCGCGGGCCCGCCGCCGCGGGCCGCCGCCTCGCCGCCCGACTCCGCCAATAGAAAGGACACCCGCATGCCACAGACCCTGATCGGCGTCGATCTTGGCAAGCCCGCCGACGAGCAGGCCCTGCCGCTCCACAATCGCTGGCACCCCGACATCCCGGCGGTCGCCTCGGTCGACTGCGGCGAATCGTTCCGGGTCGAGTGCCTCGACTGGACCGACGGGCAGATCGGCGACGACGACCGCGCGGACGACGTCCGCGACCTCGACCTGAACCGGGTCCACGTGTTGAGCGGCCCGATCCACGTCAACGGGGCCGAGCCGGGCGACCTGCTCGTCGTCGACATCCTCCAGGTCGGCGCCCTGCGCGACTCCGAGTGGGGCTTCACCGGCATCTTCGCCCGCGACAACGGCGGCGGCTTCCTCGACGATTATTTCCACGACGCCGCCAAGGCGATCTGGGACTTCGACGGCATCTTCGCCAGCTCCCGCCACGTCCCCGGCGTCCGCTTCCCCGGGATCTCCCACCCGGGCCTGATCGGCTGCGCACCCTCGGCGGAGCTGCTGGCCGAGTGGAACCGGCGCGAGCGGGCGCTGTTCGAGACCAACCCCGACCGACCCTCGCCGCTGTGCGTCCTGCCCGGCCCCGAGAACGCCGTCCTCGGCACGCTCTCCGGGGCCGAGTTCGACCGCGTCGCCGCCGAGGCCGCGCGGACGGTGCCGCCGCGGGAGCACGGCGGCAACTGCGACATCAAGAACCTCTCGCACGGCGCGCGGCTGTACCTGCCCGTCTACGTGCCGGGGGCGAAGCTCTCGATGGGCGACCTCCACTTCTCCCAGGGCGACGGCGAGATCACCTTCTGCGGGGCGATCGAGATGGCCGGCTGGGTCGACCTGAACCTCGACCTGATCAAGGGCGGGGTGGAGACCTACGGCGTCTCGACGCCGATCTTCAAACCGGGGCCGGTGGAGCCGAAGTTCGGCGACTACCTCGTCTTCGAGGGGCTCTCGATCGACGAGAAGACCGGCGAGCAGCACCACCTCGACACCCACATCGCCTACCGGCGGGCCTGCCTGAACGCGATCGACTATCTCGGCCGCTTCGGCTACACCCGCGAGCAGGCCTACGTGATCCTCGGCGCGGCGCCGGTCGAGGGCCGGATCAGCGTCGTCGGCGGCACCCCGGCGGGCTGCTGCACGCTCTACGTGCCGACGGCGATCTTCGACGGCGACCTCACCCCGGGCGCGGGCGGGCCGACGCGGATCGGCAGCGGCCAGGTCGCGCTCTGCGCCTGAGCGTGGCCGTCTACGAGTTCAGCTGCGTCGCCTGCGGCCCGTTCGAGGAGGGCCGGCCGATGGCGGCCGCCGCCGACCCGGCGCGGTGCCCGCGCTGCGGCCGGCTCGCGGCTCGCGTCTTCGGCTTCCACACCACCGCCGTGGCGGCGGCGCCGCGGCAGGCACGCGAACGCGAAGAGCGCAGCCGGGAGGCGCCGCGCCGAGCGTCGGCGAAGCCCGCCGGGGCGCCGCACCGACACGCCGCCCCGTCCCGGCCCTGGGCGGTCGGTCACTGAGATGGCCGATCCGCCGGCCGAGATCCGCCGCGGCTTCGTCGCGATCCCGGGTGGCGAGATCCACTACGCCGAAGCGGGCGCCGGGCCGCCGGTGCTGCTCCTGCACCAGACGCCGCGGTCCTGGGCCGAGTACCGCGACGTGCTGCCGCTGCTCGCCGCGGCCGGGTTCCGGGCGATCGCGATGGACACGCTCGGCTACGGCGACTCCTCGCAGCCCCCCGACCCCGAGGCGGACTCGATCGAGCGCTACGCCGAGGCGGCCGCCGCCTTCCTCGCCGCCCTCGGGCTCGAGCGGGCTTCGGTCGTCGGCCACCACACCGGCGGGGTGATCGCGGTCGAGCTCGCCGCGACCAGGCCCGAGCTGGTCGACCGGCTCGTCCTCTCGTGCACGCCCGCCGTCGACGCGATCGGGCGGGGGGTGACCCACGACGTCGACGACGTCGAGGAGGCCGACGACGGCAGCCACCTGGTCGAGCTCTGGCGAAAGCGCCGGCCGGACTACCCGCCTGGGCGCCGCGACCTGCTGAACGCGTTCGTCCTCGACGCCGTGAAGGCGGGGCCGCGCGCCGCCGGCGGGCACCGCGCCGTGCAGCGCTACGTGATGGAGACGAAGCTGCCGCTGGTGGAGGCGCCGACGCTGATCGTCGCCGCCCCCCGCGACCCGAACTACGGCGACGTCGAGCGGCTGCGGGCGGGCCTGGGCGAGGCGGAGGTGGTGGAGATCGCGGCCGGGACGGTGCCGCTTCCCGACCACCTGCCGGAGGAGTTCAGCGCCGCGGTGGCCGCCTTCCTCGCGCGCGGTTGAGCCCGGTCAGGCCGAGACGAGCGCGGTGACCTCGATCTCGATCAGGAGCGAGGGGAGCGCCAGCCCGGTGACCCCGAGGACGGTCTGCGGCGGCTGGTCGCCGGGCCCGGTCACCGATTCGATCGCCGCCGCGATCTCCGCGGTCCGGGTCGGATCGAGCGTATAGATGGTGCGTCGGACCACGTCGTCCCAGCCGGCGCCCGCGGCGGCCAGCGCCGTGCCGACGTTCGAGATCGCCGCCACGGTCTGCGCGGCGAGGTCATCGCCGCCGATCAGCTCGAAGTCCTCGTCGAGCGCGACCTGCCCGGCGACGAAGACGAAGCGCCCACCTTCGGCGACGGCCACGTGGCTGAAGCCTGGGGCGGGGAAGAGGGCGTCGGGTTCGATCAGCTCACGAGTCATGTGGCAAGCATATGCATGTTTGATCAAGAGTCAATATCCTGCCCGCGAATCGATTTTAGATCAAAAATCAGCTATTGTGCCGTCGTAATCTCGGCCGTCGCCTTGAAGGGCCGCGGCAGATTGGAGGAAGGTGAATTGGGTTCAAAGGGAAGATGCCTGACGGCTCTGTTGGGGGTGCTGGCCCTGGCTTTGGTCGTCGCGGCATGCGGGTCAAGCGGTGGTAGCTCGAGCAGCACCGAAACCGAAACCACCGGTGGCACCGAAACCACCAGCGGTTCCGGCAGCGGCGGCGAAACGGTCGCCAACGTGCCCTTCACGGGCTTCGAAAAAAATCTGCCGAAGTGCTACTCGGAACCGACGAAGGAACCGTTGACGATCGGCTACGCGAGCCCGACCCTCGTCAACGAAGCGACGGCGACCGAGGCCAAAGTGATCAAACTCGAAGCCGAAAGACTCGGTGGCACGGTGATCATGGAAGACGCCGGAGGCGAACCCGACAAACAGGTCTCCGACCTGCAGCGGCTGATCTCCCGCGGGGTCAAGGCGCTGATCGTCTTCCCGCTCGACGCGAAGGCGCTGGGGCCGGTCCTGGGCCAGGCCAAGAAGGCCGGCATCCCGGTGATCGGGATCACCGCCAACAACGAAGGGCCCAACCCCGGTCCGGGATTCAACTCGCAGGTGCTCGAGCGGGCCGGAGAAGCCGGTTACGTGCAGGCCAAGAAAATGGCCGAACTGGTTCCGAAAGGCTCGGAAATCGGGCAGATCAACCTTGCGTTCCCGGTTGCGGTGATCGAATACCTGATCGCCCAGGGCAAACACTGGGCCGAAGAATTCGGCCTCAAACCGGTGGCTCTGACCAGCAACCCGAATGACGAAATCGCGGGCGGTGAAACCGCGATGACCGGTCTGCTCGGCCAGGCTCCCAACATCGCCGGGGTGATGGCGTACAACGACGAGAGTGCCACCGGGGCCTATGCGGCCGCGCGCCAGCAGGGTAAGAAAGTCGCCCTGATCGGTAACAACGGCGGTGCCCTTGCGTACACGTCGATCGAATCCGGGAAAATCGACGCCTCCGCCCAGTATCAGGTGGTCGGAATCGCGTCGTGCGCGGTGAAAGGCGCGTTCGACCTCGCCCAGGGCAAAAAGGTGCCGCAGGCGGTCGCCCCGTCCGAAGTCAAACTCCTGGACAAGGAAACGATCGCCGAAGTTCCCTCCTGGGAAGAACAGATCAAAGAACAGTTCGGGAAGTCCGAATAGTCCGGCGTCCGATCGGTTGACGAATGTCGGCTGACCCGACACCGAGCGTAAGTGCAGAAGGGGCGGCGCAAGCCCCCCTTCTGCACGCGCTCGACGTCAACAAGCACTACGGCGGGGTCAAGGCACTCACCGAAGCATCGCTCGAGGTGGGTCACGGGGAAGTGCACGGGCTGATCGGGGAGAACGGGTCCGGCAAGTCCACCCTGCTGAAGATCCTCTCCGGCCAGACGCTGCCCGACGAGGCGAATGTCACCCTCGACGGGAAGCCGCTGCCGCTCGGCAACCCGGTGCGGTGCCTGGACGCCGGGATCGCGACGGTGACCCAGGAGACCACCCTCGTGCCGGAGCTGAGCGTCGCCGAGAACATCGTCCTCGGCCGGCGGGCGATCAGGCGCTGGTGGGGGGTCGACCGGCGCGCCAGCAGGCAGCGGGCGGTCGAGGTCCTGGACCGACTCGATCTGCGGCTGAACCCCCGCACGCCGGTGAAGCGCCTGCGCCCCGACGAGCGCCAGATGGTCGAGATCGCGCGCGCGATCTCGATGGACGCCCGGGTGCTGATCCTGGACGAGCCGACGAGCTCGCTCACCGACGAGGAGGTCGACTCGCTCTTCGGGGTGGTGACGAACCTGAAGGCGCACGGGATCTCGACGATCTTCGTCTCGCACCGGCTGAAAGAGGTCTTCCACATCACCGACAGCCTCACCGTGCTGCGCGACGGCCGCACGATCGCCAAAGAAGCGACCGCGGACCTCGACGTGGACAAGCTGATCGCGTTGATGGTCGGCAGGCACATGGAGCAGAAAACCGGCGGCGCGCCCCCGGCCAAGCTCGGGAAGACCCGCCTGTCGGTCTCGAAGCTGACGGTGCCGGGGATGATCGAGGACGTCTCCTTCGAGGTCGCGAGCGGCGAGATCGTCGGTTTCGCCGGCCTGATCGGCGCCGGTCGCAGCGAGCTCCTGCAGGCGATCTTCGGCCTGCACGCGAGCGCCGAGGGCACGATCGAGCTCGATGGCGCGAACGTCTGGAACCGCAATCCACACCAGGCGATGAACAACGGCTTCGCCCTCGTCCCCGCCGATCGCAAGGAGGAGGGGCTGATCCTCCCGATGAGCATCCGGGAGAACCTGATGATCGCCCGGACCGCGGACTCCTTCCGCTTGCGCAGGCCACCGCTCCGCCGCGAGGCCGAGGAACTCGACCAGGTGGTCGGCAGCCTCCGGGTCGCGGGGGCGAAGGGCCGCGGCGGCGCCCCGATCGCGTCGCTCAGCGGCGGCAACCAGCAGAAGATCGTGCTGGCCAAGTGGCTGGCGGTCGATCCGAAGGTGATCCTGCTCGACGAGCCGACCCGCGGGGTGGACGTCGGCGCGAAGGACGAAATCTACGAGATCCTCGACCGGCTGCGGGAGGGCGGCCCGGCGATCCTGGTCAGCTCCTCGGAGACGCCGGAGCTGCTGCGCCTCTGCGACCGGATCTTTGTGATGTTCCGCGGTCGGATCGTGACCGCACTGGCGAAAGACGACGCCTCCGAATCAGCGATTGCACACTATGCGACGGGAAACAACTGACGGGAACAACGAATGGTGAAACAGGACGACAACGGTTCCGCAGGCGACGGCCGCACCAGGCAGCTGGCCTCCAACTCACTCCGCACCCTTACCGATGCGAGCTTCCTCGGCGTCTTCTTGATGCTGGTGGTGATGTTCCTGTACTTCACCTTCACGCAGAGCTCGTTCCTCACCTCCGGCAACATCACCTCGCTGTTGACGGGCGTCTCGATCCTGTTCGTGGTCTCGATCGGGATGACCTTCGCGATGCTGAGCGGCGGCATCGACCTGTCGGTCGGATCGGTCCTGGCCCTGTCGGGGATCTTGCTCGGAAAACTTGTCGTCGGCGGCATGCCGATCGGCCTGGCGATCTTCCTCACCTTGGTCGGCGGCGCTGTGCTCGGCGGCTTGATCAACGGCTTCTTCGTCGGGATCGTGGGCCTGTCCTTCCTGGTGGTGACCCTCGGCACCAACATCCTCTTCCGCGGTGTGGTGAACCTGTGGTCGAACTCGAAAACGACCCAGGTGATCTCGCCGTTCCTCGAAACGCTGGCGTTCGAAAACCTCCTCGGGGTGCCGATCTCGGTGTGGATCATGATCGGGGTGTTCGTGGTCGCCTTCTACGTGCTGAGGAACACCTACTTCGGCCGTGATGTCTACGCGGTCGGCGGCAACGCCGACGCGGCGCGCCTCTCGGGGATCAACGTCGGCCGCACGATCCTGTTCGTGTACGCGATCACCGGGATGCTCTCGGCGCTCGGCGGCATCCTCCAGGTCGCCCGGGTCGGCGCCGCCAGCCCGCTGGTCGGCGAAACGATCGTCTTCGACGCGACCGCCGCGGTCTTGATCGGCGGCACCAGCTTCAAAGGCGGCTCCGGGGGCGTGGTCGGGACCGCGGTCGGGGTGCTGTTCCTCGGCGTGCTGCAGAACGGGCTTGCGGTCTCCGGCGTGCAGAGCTTCTGGCAGCAGGTCGTCACCGGCGCGATCCTCGTGATCGCGGTTTTGATCGAGACCCTGAGGGGGAGGGAGCAGGTGTCGATCGGTCGCTTCCGTCTCCGCCGCCCGGCGCGGGCGAGGGGCGGCTGACCGGGGGCGGGGCGCCGGGAACTTCGCTACGCTTTCTGGGCTTTGTCCTATCAAGTATCTGGTACTTCGGATGAGACCATCGTCGAGCGGTTGGGCTCGTTTGCCTCCAGCGGCGCGAGCCACCGGACGCTCGCCGAGAAGGCCTTCGGGATGCTCCATGACGCGATCGTCAGCGGCGCGCTGTCGCCGGGGGAGCGGCTGCCGATCGAGGATCTGGCGGCGGTCACCGGGATGAGCCCGATGCCGATCCGCGAGGCGCTGCGGCGGCTCGACGGTGTCGGTCTGGTCGAAAACGTCCCCCACCGCGGCGCTCGCGTCGCCGACCTCTCGGTCGAGGACCTGCGGGAGGTCTACGACTCGCGGCTGATGCTCGAGGTGCCGGCGATCGCCCGCGCCGCCGAGAACTTCGACGACGAGGACGCGGCCAACGCGGGCGAGTGGCTGGAGCGCCTCGAGACCGCGATCCAGCGCGAAGACGACGCCGCCTCGCTGGAGGCCCACACCGGCTTTCATTTCGCCCTCTACCGCGCCGCTTCCTCGCGCTGGCTGCTGCGCTTGATCTCCCCCCTCTGGGACAGCGCCGAGCGCTACCGCGTCGCTACGATCGGCGTTCGCCGCCTCTTCGAGTCCCGCGTCGACGAGCACCAGAAGCTCCTCGACGCCTGCCGCGAGCGCCAGCCGGACGTCGCCGAACTCCGCCTCTGGAACCACCTCGTCCGCACCGCCAACCTGGTCGCGGTCGAAATGGGCGGCGAGGAGCTCTACGAGCTCAAACCCGACCCCAAGTCCCGCTCCCGCGCCAAACGCTGAGCCGTTCGCCGGCTGGCGCCCGGAGCACAAGGGACGGGCCGTCTCGACCACGACCCGGGCAGGCTGTGGCCGTGGCCGAGACGGCCGGGTCCGTGGGGAGAGGAAGGGTCGGCACGCCGCACCAGGTGCCCCCGCCCGATGAGTTCGCAGTAATCGTCGGATGGCGACGAGAACTGCGAACTCATCGCCCGGGGACGGGGCGAGAGGGAGCGAGTTCGCAGTAATCGTCGGATAGCGACGACAAGTGCGAACGCACCGGGGAGGGGACGGTGCGTGCGGGGGAAGGGTCGCGGGGAAGCGACAGGAGCACCACGCGTGCGTCATGCGCGCGTCACCGATGTGGGACCTCGTCACAGAGATGTCGGGAACGTCACGGACCCGTGCCTTCTCCCCCACGCACCCCCCACGTCCCGGGCGCCTCATGGGGGTCACAGCCTGCCAGGACCCCCATGGGGCGCCCGGGACGTGACTCGGACGGCCGCAACGACCGCGAACCACGGCGCCGACGCCCCGAAGTCCGTGGGCTCCTTGCATCCCGACTCGATCTTTGATCAAATAGCGAATCGGCGGGTCGTCGTACGGAACGGCACCGCACCGAAAGAGGGAGAGGACCGAGATCGTGAGCAAACCCCCGCTCCGCTTTGGCGTCATGCAGCTGACGATGGAGCCCCTGGAGGAGATCCTCGGGCACGCGCAGCAACTGGACGCGAACGGCTTCGACACGATCTGGTTGGCGGAGGCCTATCCGTGGTGGCGCAAACACCAGATGGAGGCCAGGTCCTCGACCGCGCTGTCGGCACTGATCGGGCGCGAGACCGACCGGCTGACGGTGGGGTGGGGGATCATCTCGCCCTACACGCGCCACCCGCTGACGGTCGCGATGGAGGCGCGGGTCACCCAGGAAACCGCCGGCGAGGGCCGCTTCCGACTCGGCTTCGGCGCCTCCAAAATCCTGATGAAAGCGATCGGCGAGGGCGAGGACGGCAAGAAGGCCCGGCCGCTCACCGCGATCAAGGAGAGCATCGAAATCATCCGCGGGGTCGAGGGCGGCGAGGCCTTCGAGTTCGAGGGCAAGGAGTTCAGCGCCTCGGTCCCGGCGCTCTCCCCCGAGGCCGAGGCGCCGCGCTGGAAGATCCCGATGTACGTCGCCGGCACCGGGCCGAAGATGCAGCAGCTCTCCGGCGAACTCGGCGACGGCCTGCTCACCGCCAGCATCACCACGCCCGACTTCGTCACCTACTCGCGCGAGAACATGGCGATCGGCGCCGAGCGGGCCGGCCGCGATCCCGACGAGATCGATCTCGGCTGCACCCTCGTCGCCTCGATCGACGAGGACCGCAACACCGGCCGCCAGGGCGCCCGCGAGATCGCCGGCATGTACCTCGCCAACAAGGTGCAGAACATCCGCGGCTCGGCCGACGTCCTGCTCGAGAAGGCGAACCTGACGATGGAGGAGATCGCGCCGATCGCCGAGGCGATGGAGCGCGGCGGGCGCCTCGCCGCCGCCGACGCGGTCACCGACGAGATCCTCGACAAATGCGTGCCGATCGCCGGCACCCCGGAAGAATGCATCGCCGCGGTCGAGCGCTACCGCGACGCCGGCTGCACCCACATCATGCTGGAGCTCTGGGGCGCGGAACGCGACCGCCAGATCGAGCTGTTCGGCAAAGAGGTCCTGCCGCGCTTCCGCTGAGCGGGAGCCACGGCGGAGAAGGAAGCGAGGACGACTGAGATGAGCGAGATCCCGAAGCAGGAGATCCTGGCCAAGATCGACGAGGAGCGGCTGGTCGGGGTCGCCCGCTCGCTGGTCGACATCCCCAGCCCGACCGGCTCGGAGGCGGAGATGGGCGAGCGGATGCGGGAGATCTTCCTCGACCGCGGCCTCCAGGTGCAGTGGCAGCAGGTGGAGGACGGCCGCCCGAACGTGATCGGCCTCTGGGAGGGCTCCGGCGACGGCACCTCGCTGATGTTCAACGGCCACATGGACACCAGCTACTCCGGCCGCGAGCCGCACCTGCGCGCGATCGCCGGCTTCCAGCCCGCCTCCTTCGTCGAGGACGGCAAGATCTACGGGCTCGGGATCTCGAACATGAAGGGCGCCCTCGCCTGCTACGTCGAGGCGGTCTCGGCGCTCCTCGACGCCGGCGTCCGCCTCCGCGGCGACCTCCTCATCGCCGCCGTCTCCGGCGAGATCGAGAAGACCCAGTGGGGCGAGGAGTTCCGCGGCGCCGAGTACCGCGGCTACGCCGCCGGCAGCCGCTACCTGCCGACCCACGGCGGCATCGCCGACGTCTGCATCCTCGGCGAGCCGACCGAGCAGAAGATCGTCCTCGGCCACTTCGGCGCCCTCTGGGGCCGCATCTCCACCGCCGGTCCCTTCGTCCACACCGCCTTCAGCGTCGGCCGCGAAGGGGAGAACTCGATCGTCCGCATGCGCGAGGTGATGGACGCGGTTCGCGAATGGATCCCGAGCTGGGAGCAGCGGGCGACCTACCGCGACCTGACCGGCGTCGTCAACATCGGCGCGATCCGCGGCGGCCACCCGTGGCGGGTCAGCCGCACCCCCGGCCGCACCGACCTCTTCCTCGACATGCGGGTGCCGCCGACGATGAAGATGCAGGAGGCGCGCCACGCCTTCGGCGACCTGGTCCGCGAGCTGCGCGAGCGCTTCCCCGACTACGGGATCACCTCGGAAGTCTTCGTCACCGCCCCCGGCTCGGAGATCCGCGAGGACCACCCGCTGCTGGCGGCGATCGACATGGGCCACACCGAGGTCTTCGGCGGCCCCGCCGAGCGCGACGCGACCCGCTGGTTCTCCGACGGCTCGGCGCTGACCCGGTACGGGATCGAGACCGTCAACTACGGCACCTCGAGCGGCCTGCCGAGCGCCACGCTGGGGGAGAACCTCGAGATCAAGGGCCTCGTCGACATCGCCTCCGTCTACGCCCTCGCGGCGGCGGAGGTCTGCGGCGTGGACGCATGAGTCACCCCGCGACGAGGCGAAGCTCGACCGCGTGCGCCGGGCGATGGAGGAGCAGGACCTCGACGCGCTGGTCGTCCGCTCCCCGGACAACGTCCTCTACCTCTCCGACTACTGGTGCATGAAGGGGTACGACGTGCTCGTCTTCCCGCGCGAGGGGGAGATGACACTGTGCGTGATGGAGCCGCAGGTGGCCGAAGCGGCGGGGTGCTGGGCGGAGGATCTGCGGCCGTTTCGCTTCTATGACGAGCGCGACCCGCGGCCGCCGCTCTTCCGTGGCACCGACGCGGCGCTCGCGGTGCTGCGCGAGCGCGGGCTGACCGGGCGGGTCGGCCTCGAGATCTCGCTCGGCTCGGCGGCGGCGGACCGGATGGTGGGGGAGCCGACGATCGCCGGCGCGCCCTACTTCGCGGCCTTCGAGGAGGTCGTCGCCGAGGCGGTCGATTGCGTGCCGCTGCTCTCCGCGGCGCGGGCGATCAAGACGCCGCAGGAGGTCGGGCGGATGCGGCTCGCCAACGAGCTGGCGGCGCTGGCGATGGGCGAGGTGCGGGCGAAGGCGCGCCCGGGGATGAAGGAGAGCGAGATCGGGGCTCTGTTCGAGGGCACCGTCCACGCCACCGGCACCGGCTTCCGCGGCGAGGTCGACCTCGCCCGCGCCTTCACCCTGGTCTGGTCGGGCCCGGGGATCCGCACCTTCACCCCCACCGCCGACCGCCCGGTGGTTGCCGACCAGCCGACCCTGCTCGAGATCTGGGTCTGCGCCGACGGCTACTGGACCGACCTGACGAAGAACTTCTGCCCCGGCGAGCTCGCCCCGGAGTACGACCGGCTGCTCGACCAGCTGCTCGAGGTCTTCGCCGCCGCGGTCGCGCACTGCCGGCCCGGTGCCGAGATGGCGGCGCTCGACCGGCTGATCCGCGACGGGATCGCCGCGGCCGGGTACCCCGGGCAGCCCTCGCACCCGGTCGCCCACGGGGTCGGCGCCCGCGCCCACGAGCCGCCCTGGCCCCACCAGGCCGCGGGCGGCGTGATCGAGGAGGGGATGGTGCTGGCGATCGAGCCCGGCGTCTACTGGCCGGGCGGCGGCGGCCTGCGGCTCGAGGACAACTTCCTGATCACCGCCGCCGGCGCCGAGAAGCTCTGCACCGACCCCGACGACTTCCGGGAGGCACGATGACGATCGAGCGCAGCATGATCTGGACCGGCGAGCTGAACGAGCGGGCGATCGCGCCGACCGCCGCGCAGCCGGCGTGGGTCGGCATCTACGACACCACCCTGCGCGACGGCGAGCAGAGCGTCGGCGTCGTCCTCGACCCGGAGGCGAAGCTGGAGATCGCCCGGGCGCTCGACCGGCTCGGCGTCGACCGGATCGAGGCCGGCTTCCCCCGGGTGAGCGCCGCCGACGCGCGGGCGATCGAGCTGATCGCGGGCGACGGGCTCGCGGCCGAGGTCTGGGGCTTCGCCCGGGCCGTCCCCGCCGACGTCGAGGCGCTGCTGGAGCTCGGCTGCCGGGCGGCGGTGATCGAGTCGCCGATCTCCGACCGCAAGCTCGACGCCTACGGGATCTCGCGCGCGAAGTTGCTCGAACGGGTGACCGGGGCGGTGGCGAGCGCGGTCGAGAACGGGGTCAAGATCTGCTTCTTCGGCGTCGACGGCACCCGCGGCGAGTTCGACTTCATGGCCGAGGTCTACCGCGCGGCGGTGGCCGCCGGGGCGAGCGAGATCGCCGTCGTCGACACCCTCGGCATCGCCACCCCCGAGGCGGCGGCGATGTTCGTCGGCGCCGCCCGCGAGTGGGTCGGGCCCGAGGTGCCGATCCACTGGCACGGCCACAACGACTTCGGCATGGGCACGGCGATCTCGGTCGCCGCGGTCCGCGCCGGCGCCGACTGGGTGCAGGGGACGATCAACGGGATGGGCGAGCGGGCCGGCAACGCCAACATCGCCGAGGTGGCGCTGGCGCTCGAGACCTTCTACGGGGTCGAGACCAACCTCCGCTTCGACCGGGTGCGCGAGGTCGCGGCGACAGTGAAGCGGCTCGCCGGCCACGAGCTCGAGCCGTGGAAGGCGCTGGTCGGCGAGAACCTCTTCGTCCGCGAGAGCGGCGCCGTCGCCAGCCAGTTCCACGAACCGGAATCGATCGAGCCCTACTCGGCGGCGCTGGTCGGCGCCGAGCGCGGGATCGTGCTGGGCAAGAAGAGTGGCCTCGACAGCATCCGGATCCGCGCCGCGGAGCTCGGGGCCGAGGTCGCCGAGGAGGACCGGGCGGCGATCCTCGCCGCGCTCAAGGAGCGGGCCGAGCGCGACGGCGGGCTCGTCTCCGACGAGGTCTTCCTCACGCTGGTCGCCGAGAACGGCGGCGGCGCCGCGTGACCTTCGAGCGCGTCTGCGTGGTCGGCGCCGGCACGATCGGCAGCCTGATCGCCGGCCATCTCGCGGGCGTGTCGGAGGTCTCGATCCTGACCCGGCGCGAGGAGCACGCCGCGGCGCTGAACGCGGACGGCCTGCGGATCCTCGGCAAGTCCGACCTGCTGGCGACCGTGACCGCGAGCGCCGACCCCGACCGGCTGCCCGACTTCGACCTGGCGATCGTCGCCACCAAGACGACCGGGGTCGAGGCGGGGATCGCGGGGCTCGCCGGGCGCTGCCCCGACGCGGTGGTGATGACGGTCCAGAACGGGCTCGGCTCCGAGGAGGTGGTGCGCCGCCACGGCGGCTGGCGGATCATCTCCGGCGTCACCTTCATCAGCGGCATCCGCCACTCCGACGCGGTGATCGAGTACGAGCTCGACACCGAGACCTGGATGGGGCCCTACGCCGGCACCGCGACCACGTTCGCGGCGGCGCAGGCGGCGGGCGAGCTGTTCGCCGCCGCGGGCCTGAACGCCGAGGTGCTTCCCGACCTGCTGCCGGCGCAGTGGTCGAAGCTGATCTTCAACGCCGCGATCAACGGCGCCGCGGCGCTGACCGAGCTGCCACACGTCGCGCTCTTCGCCCGCCGCGAGCGGCCGACCGACCTCGGCCACCTCGTCTTCGACCTGATCGCCGAGGGCAAGGCGGTCGCCGCCGCGGCCGGGATCGTGCTGCACGACGACCCCTGGGAGATGAACGAGCTCGCGGTCCGCCGCGGCGAGAGCGACGAGGGCGACTACGCGCACCCGCCGTCGATGCTCGAGGACGTCCTCGCCCACCGCCCGACCGAGGTCGACGCGATCACCGGCGCGCTGGTGCGCGAAGCCGGGCGCGTCGGCGTCCCGGTGCCGCTCAACACCGCCGTCTACCGACTGATCAAAGCCAAGGAGGAATCGTGGACGCTTCCAGCCCGCAACATCCAGGCGCCGCCGCCGAGCCGATGAGGATCTGCGTGGTCGGCTGCGGGGCGGTCGGTAGCCTCTTCGCCGCCCACCTCGGGCAGCTCGAGGAGGTCGAGACCTGGGCCTACGACGTCTCCCAGGCGCACGTCGACGCGATCAACCGCGACGGCCTGCGCCTCACCGGGGTGGGGGAGGTGACCGGCACGGTGCGGGCGACCACCGACGCCGCCGAGCTGCCGCCGTGCCGCTTCGGGATCGTCGCCACCAAAGCCCTGCACACCGAGTCGGCGATGGCCGCCGTCGCCCACGCCTTCCGCGAGGGCAGCGTCTGCAGCGTCCAGAACGGGGTCGGCAACGAGGAGCTGATCGCGTCGAGCGTCGAGCGGGTGATCCTCGGCACCACCTTCCCGGCGGGCCACATCATCGAACCTGGCGTGGTCGGCTGGGACACCGGCGGCGAGACGACGATCGGTCCCTTCGAGCCGGCGCCCGCGCCGATGGAGGAGGTGGAGCTCCTCGCCGAGACGGTCTCCCGCTCCGGGATGCCGACCCGGGCGCTCGCCGACGCGCGCGGCGCCCAGTGGACGAAGGTGATCTTCAACGCCGCCAGCAACCCGCTCGGGGCGCTCACCGGCCTCACCCACGGCCGCCTCTGCGACGACCCGGCGCTGCGCAAGCTGATCACCGGGCTGGTCGCCGAGGGCAAGGCCGTCGCGAGCGCCCTCGGCATCACCCTGGACAGCGACCCCGACGCCCTGATCGACCACGCCCGCAAGGTCGCCTACGACCACAAGGCGAGCATGCTGCAGGACTTCGAGGGCCGCCGACCGACCGAGATCGACTTCCTCGACGGCGGCATCGCCAGATTCGGCGCCGAACAGGGCGTGCCGACCCCCCTCAACGAGACGATCGCGGCGCTGGTCAAAGGCGTCGAACTCTCCTGGTCCACCGCGTAGCCCCCAGGCTGGGCCGGCTGCCGCCTCGGCCGCGCCGAACCGGGGAGCCCCGGCCCTTCCGGTGTTGGTTATGCGCGCATCGCCTGCATAACCAACAGCGCAACGGGACGACCCCCGGTGAGTTCGCACTTATCGTCGGATAGCGACGATAAGTGCGAACGCCAGAGAGGCGGCCCTCGCTGGTCGGCGGCACACTGATATCTGATCAACGATGGTATCGTTGCCGGGGCCTGCCCGCGAGGCAGATCCAAGGAGGAGAAAGTGATGCTGGCGGCCCGTATCCACGAATGGGGGCAGGAACCGGTGCTCGAGGAGGTGCCCGAGCCGGAGCTTCGCCCAGGGCACAGCGTGGTGGAGGTCACGGCCGCGGCGGTCGCCCACCTCGACCTCACCGTCGCCGGCGGCGAGTTCCCCCTGCGCCCGCCGCTTCCGTACATCCCCGGGGCCGAAGGCGCCGGGCGCATCATCGCCTCGGAGCGGTTCCCCGCGAACGCGTCGGTGCGGATTCGCGGCGCCGGCGTCGGGGTCGAACGCGACGGGCTCTGGGCCGAACGGGCCCTGGTCCCCGACGAGGCGCTGCAGGTGGTGGACGAGCAGCTTCCCGCCCCGCTGGTCGCCAGCTACTTCGCCAACTGCGCCACGCCCTACGCGGCGCTGCACGACGTCGGCCGCTTGCAGGCGGGCGAGCGGGTGCTGGTCACCGGCGCCGGCGGCGCGGTCGGCAGGGTCGCGGTGCAGCTGGCGAGCGCCGCCGGGGCCGAGGTCCTCGGGATCGAGGCCGACGCCGAGCGGGCGGCGGCGATCCCGGCCGGGGCCGTGAGGCTGGTCGGCTCCGATCCCGAGGACCTGCTCGCCGAGCTGCGCGCGCTGGGCCCCGCCGACCTGCTCGTCGACCTCGTCGGCGGCGCCCTGCTCCCGCGGCTCCTGACCGGGGCCCTGCGCCCGGGCGCCCGCGCCGTCCTCGTCGGCTACGTCGCCGGCACCCGCCTGGAGATCGAGCTGCCCGCCCTGATCGACGCCGACGTCCGCCTGCTGCCGATGAACCTGATGCACCGCGGCGACGGCCTCGAGGCCGCGGCGCGGGAGCTGCTGGCGCTGATCGCCGGCGGCGAGCTGACGCTGTCCCTGGACGAGCTGCCGCTGCGGGAGCTGCCGCTGGCGCTGGCCCGCCTGCGCGACGGCGGCGGCAGGTTCGTCGTCGTCCCCTGAAACCGAAGGAAGGAAGGTGGAGATCAAGATGCTCACTCGTACCGGCGGCGTCGTCTGGCGCGGATCGATCGCTCGCGGCGGAGGGCAGCTGACCAGCGGGAGCTCGACCCTCGACGGCCTCACCGTCACCCTGCCCGGGCGCGAGAGCGAGGACGGCGGCGAGACCAGCCCGGAGGAGCTGCTGGCGGCGGCGCACGCGACCTGCTTCACGATGGCGCTCGGCTCGATCCTCGCTCGCGGGCGCACCGCCCCCGAGATGCTGACCACCGACGCCCACTGCTCGCTCGACACCACTCCCGGGCAGCGCCGGATCACCTCGATCGAGCTGCGCGTGCGCGGCCAGGTCCCGGGCATCGACGCCGCCGGCTTCGCCGCGGCTGCCGCCGAGGCCGAGCTGATGTGCCCGATCTCCAAGGCGCTGGCCGGCAACGTCGAGATCCGGGCGACCACGGAGCTGGACGCCCCCTCGCCGGCATGAAGCTCTGGTACCAGAGCTTCACCGACTGGGAGGTGCACGGCGCCTACCTGACGCGGCTCGAGCGCTACCTCGGTGAGATCGCCGCCGAGGAGACCGCGATCGAGGTGGCCGGGATGCGGCCTCCAGATCTCGCCGTCCACCGGATCAGCGAGCTGCGCTGCGCCTGTCAGGCGATCGACAACGCGGTCGCCGCCGAGGCCGAGGGCTTCGACGCGGTCCTGCTCGGCCACTTCCAGGACTCGGGGTTGGCGGAGGCCCGCTGCGCCCTCGACATCCCGGTCGTCGGGCTCGGCGAGGCGAGCATGCTGTATGCGATGCAGCTCGGCCGCCGCTTCGGCCTGGTGACGATCGACCCGCTCTTCGTCGACTGGCACGAGGAGCAGGCGCAGCGGCTCGGCCTCGCTTCGCGGCTGGTCGGCGTGACCGCGATGAGCACGCCGCCGGGGGAACTGGTCGCCGCCTTCGAGGACGAGGGCGCCTACGCAGGCCTGCTGGCGAAGTTCCGCGAGGGGGCGCGGGCGCTGGTCGAGCGTGGCGCCGAAGTCCTGATCCCGGCGGGCGGGCTCTTCGCCCTGCTGAGCGCGGGGGAGCGGCGCTTCCGGGTGGGCGAGGCGGTCGTCCTCAACCCGATCGCGGTGGCGCTGCGCGCGGCGGAGACCGCGGTCTGGCTCCGCCGCCAGGACGGCACCGAGGCCAGCCGCGCGGGGGCGTTCGCGAAGCCGCCGCCGGCCGCGGTCGAGGAGCTGCGGGCGCTGGTCCGCGGGGAGGGACCGCAGCCGTGACGGGGCCGCTGACGATCCCGGCGATGCTCGAGCGCGGCGCCGACCTGCACGGGGACCGCCCGCTCCTGCGGATGGACGGGCTCGCCCGCAGCTACGCCGAGATGCGCGACCAGGTCGCCTGCCAGGCCGATGCCCTGGCCCGCGCCGGCATCGGGCGCGGCGACCGCGTGGCGGCGCTCTGCTCGAACCGGATCGAGCTGCTCGACCTGATCCTCGGCTGTGCCTGGCTGGGCGCGACGGCGGTGCCGATCAACACCGCCGCGCGCGGGGCGCAGCTCGAGCACGTCCTCTCCGACTCGGGCGCGCGGGCGCTGCTCGCGGAGGGCGACCTGCTCGAAGCCCTCGCCATCATCGAGCGCCCGCCCGCCCTGGACGTCGTCTGGGCGCTCGGGGAGCAGCCGGTCGAGCTGCCCGGGTGGACGGTCGAGCCGCCGCCGCGGCCGGGCGACGCGCGGCCCGCCGCCGAGGTTGATCCCGGCGACACGGCGGCGATCCTCTACACCTCCGGAACCACCGGCCCGGCGAAGGGGGTGCGCTGCCCGCAGGCGCAGTTCCACTGGTGGGCGGCCAACGTCGGCGACCAGCTCGAGATCGGTCCGGAGGACATCCTCTACACCTGCCTGCCGGTGTTCCACACCAACGCGCTCACCGCCTTCTTCCAGGCACTCCGCGTCGGCGCGACCTACCACCTGGGCGAGCGCTTCTCGGCCTCCCGCTTCTGGGCGCGCGCCGCCGAGGCCGACGCGACGGTGACCTACCTCCTCGGCGCGATGGTGGCGATGCTGCTCGCCCAGCCGGCGGGCGAGGCCGACCGCGCCCACCGCGTCACCCGGGCGCTCGCCCCGGCGACCCCGGCGAACCTCTGGGAGGCGTTCGGCGAGCGCTTCGGCGTCCAGCTGGTGGAGGGCTACGGGTCGACCGAGACCAACGGCGTGATCGGGATGCGCGCCGGCGAGCAGCGGCCCGGCTGGATGGGCCGGGTGCGCCCGGGCTTCGAGGCCCGGGTCGTCGACGAGCATGACGCCGAGGTGCCCGCCGGGGTCGGCGGCGAGCTCGTCCTGCGCCACGGCGAGCCGTTCAGCTTCGCGACCGGGTACCACGGGATGCCGGAGAAGACCGTGGAGGCGTGGCGCAACCTCTGGTTCCACACCGGGGACCGGGTGGTGCGGGACGCCGAGGGGTGGTTCCGGTTCTCGGACCGCCTCAAGGACTCGATCCGGCGGCGCGGCGAGAACATCTCCTCCTACGAGGTCGAGCAGGCGCTGCTGACCCACCCCGCGGTCGCCGGCGCGGCGGTCTTCGCCGTCCCCTCCGAGCTGGCCGAGGACGAGGTGGCGGCGGCGATCGTGCTCGAGCCGGGCGCGGCGGCGGTGACCCCCGAGGAGCTGCTGCGCCACTGCGAGCCGCGGCTCGCCTACTTCGCCGTCCCCCGCTACGTCGAGTTCGCCGAGCGCCTGCCGCTGACCGAGAACGGCAAGGTGCGCAAGGCGGTCCTGCGCGAGCGCGGGGTCACCGACGCGACCTGGGATCGAGAGGCGGCCGGCTTCCAGCTGCGCCGCGGGCGTTAGCCGCGATGGGTGCGCCGACCGCGCCATCGGCAGTCGAGTGGCTGGCCCGGCTCGCCGGCGGCGAGCTGAGCTCGCGGGAGCTGGTCGCCGAGTACCTCGGGCAGATCGAGGGCGCGGGCGCGTTGAACGCTGTGGTCACGGTCGACCCGGAGCGGGTGCTCGCCGAGGCGGAGGTGGCGGACGCGCGGCGGTGGGCCGGCGAGGAGCTGCCGCTCCTGGGCCTGCCGATCACCGTGAAGGACGCCCTCGACGTCGCCGGCTACCGCACCGGCGGCGGCTCCCTGGCGCGGCCGGACCACATCGCCGCGGCTGACGCCAGCGCGGTCGCGCGGCTGCGCCGGGCGGGGGCGGTGGTGCTGGCGAAGACGAACCTGCCGGAGGCGTCCGCCTCCTATGAGACCGACAACGCGGCGACCGGTCGCACCGATCACCCGCTCGACCCGCGGCGCACCCCCGGCGGGTCCAGCGGCGGCGAGGCGGCGCTGCTCGGCGCCGATGCCTCGATCGCCGGGATCGGCACCGACGGCGGCGGCTCGATCCGCGTCCCCTCCCACTTCTGCGGGATCGTCGGGTTGCGGCCGACCGTCGGCAGGGTCCCCGACACCGGCTTCTGGCCGCCGACTCGGGCCACCGGGATGATGGACCTCTCCTGCGTCGGTCCGATGGGGCGCTATGTCGACGACCTGGAGCTGCTGCTGCCGATCATCGCCGGCGCCGACGACCGGGACCCATACGCAGTCGACGTCCCGCTCGGGCATTCTCGCGAGCAGGCCGTGGGGAGCATGCGCATCGGCGTCTACGAGCACGATGGCGCCTCGCCGACCACGCCGGCCACGCGGGAGGCGGTGCGGCGCGCGGCCGCCGCCCTGGCCGAGCTCGGCTGCGCGGTGGAGGAGGTCCCCGCTCCCGACCAGGGCGAGGCCACCGCGCTCTTCTTCGCGGCGCTCGCGGCCGACGGCGGCGCCAGTCTCCGCCGCCACTGCGGGAGCGCGGAGCGCCACCACCCGCAGTTCCAGGCCCTGCTCGACAGCTTCCCGCAGGCCTCGCCGCCGGCCACCGCGTTCTTCGACCTCCAGGAGCGGTTCTACGCGTTCCGCGGGCGCATCCGCCGCTGGGTCGGCGAGTTCGACGCGGTCCTCTGCCCGGTGGTCGCGGGCCCCGCCCCGCGGCATGGCGAGCCGCCCGCCGGGATCGCCGCCGACCGCTACATGGCCCACGAGGCCTTCCACTACGTCCACACCTACGCGGTGGCGGGGCTGCCCGCCGCGAGCGTCCCCGCCGGCAGCGATGGGCATTTGCCGATCGGCGTCCAGGTCGTCGCCGCGCCCTACCGCGAGGACCGCGTGCTGGCGGTGGCGCGGGCGCTTGAGCGGGCGCTCGGCGGCTTCGCGATCAACCGCCGCCTCGCCGCCGGGGAGGACGGCAGCTAGTGGGCGCCGTCATCACCGGGGCGGCCGAGGCTCGCTACGAACGCCACCCGCCCCCGGAGAGGACGACCGAGCGCCTGATCGTCGCCGCCGTCCTCGCCGCGCTGGAGGACGCCGGGGTCCCGCCCGGGCGCGTCGACGGCCTCGGCGTCGCCTCCTTCACGCTGGCGCCCGACCACGCCGTCGACCTCGCGGTGAAGATGGGGCTGAAGCTGAGCTGGCTGATGGAGGACACGAACGGCGGCGCCAGCGGGCTCAACATGCTCCAGCACGCGGCGCGGGCGATCGAGGCGGGCGACGCGGAGACGATCGTGCTCTGCGCCGGGGACCGGTTCGACACCGAGACCCTCCACCGTGTCTCCGATTCCTACAACGTCTTCACCCGGGACCACCTCGCGCCGCTTCCCCTGTACGGGCCGAACGCGCTCTTCGCCTTCGTCACCCGGCGCCACGCCCGGGAGCACGGCCTCGAGCGCGAGGACTATGCCTGCATCCCGCTCGCGCAGCGGCGCTGGGCGGCGGCCAACCCCGGGGCCGTCTACCGCGGCCCGCTGACGCTCGCCGATTACCTCTCGGCGCCGGTCGTCGCGCCGCCGCTGCGACGCTTCGACTGCGTTCCCGTCGTCAGCGGGGCCGATGCGGTCGTCCTCACCGGTGGCGCACCGGCGGGCCGTCGTGGCGCCGCCCTGCTCGGCCTCCGCACCGCGATCAACCCTGATTCCCAGGAAGGCGACGGCATTGCCACCGCCTTCCGGGAGCTGGGGCCGGAGCTCTTCGTCACCTCCGGGCTCCGCCCGGAGGATGTGGATTGCGCCTGCGTGTACGACGACTACCCGGTGATGGCGCTGATCCAGGCGGCGGACCTGGGCCTCGTCGAGGATGGCGACCTGCGCCGATTCCTGCACCGCCGGCTGCTCGAGGAGCGCTGGCCGCTGAACACCTCCGGCGGCATGCTCTCCGCCGGGCAGGCGGGGGCCGCGGGAGGGCTGCACGGCTTGGTCGAGGCGGTGCGGCAACTGCGGGGACAGGCGGGCGAGCGCCAGGTCGCGGGCGCCGAGGTCGCCCTCGTCAGCGGCTACGGGATGGTCGCCTACCGCCACGGTGCCTGCCACAACGCGGCCCTGCTGAGCCGGGTGGCCGGGTGAGGATCGCCAGATGACCGACCTGCTCGTCTCCAGCTGCCGGGCCTGCGGGCACGCCTCGTTCCCACCGCGCTCCCTGTGCCCCCGCTGCGGCTCTCCCGACCTGCGGGCGAAGGCGGCGACCGCCGGGACCGTGGAGGAGGCGACCCTGCGAGCCCCCCTCGCCCCAGGTTCGCCCCCGATCCCCTTGATCTCGGTCCGCACCGACCTCGGCCCGGTAGTGATCGCCCGCCTCGTCGGCGCCGAGGAGCGCGATCGTGTGCCCGCCGTCGAGGGCGCCCGCGTCTCCCTCTCGGCCAAGCAGGGGGCTCCGGTCGCTCGCCTCGGTCCGTAGCCGGCTGGCGCCCGGCGGCGCGCCCGTCCCCCTCATCCTTCGGCTGGTTATGAGGGCGACGGGCGCGCCTCGGCCTGCGCCGGACCCCCCGGTGAGTTCGCAGTAATCGTCGGATAGCGACGAGAACTGCGAACGCACCGGGTCGGGGGGACCGGATCGGCTCAACCCCCTGTCGTTTGTCGCCCACAGGGCTACCAAACGACAGGGGGTTGAGATCAGGACTTACTGACCGGCTACACGACCGCTCCCTCGGCGCGCGCCCTGGCCGCGCCGCCGAGGCGCCAGCCGGCCCGGGGCGGCAGCCGGCCTCGCTACCGGGACGCGGCGGCGTGGGGGGTGGCGGCGGCGACGATGCCGCGGACGATGCCCAGGTCGGCCAGGTCGTGTGGGGCGAGGCGGAGGAGCTCGGCGAGCTCGGGGGCGCGGGTCGGGTCGCGGTGGAGGATCGCGGCGGCGCCCTCGGGGGAGATGACGGAGAAGTAGCTCGAGGGGACAGCCCAGAGGTTGTCGGGGGAGGAGATGGCGAGGGCGCCGCCGGAGCCGCCCTCGCCGATCAGGAGGGAGGTGATCGGGACGCGGGAGGCGGCGACGGCGGCGAAGGTCTGGGCGATCGCGGTGCCGAGGCCGGCGCGCTCGGCGGCGGCGTCGTTGTGGGCGCCGGGGGTGTCGATCAGGGTCAGGACCGGGATCTGGAGACGGTCGGCAAGGTCCAGGGTCCGGATCGCGGTGCGGAAGCCGGCGGGCGAGTTGGGGCCGCCGGTCTGGGCGACGAAGGCGACCGCCTCGCCGCCGCGCAGGCCGATCCCGCAGCGCATCTCCAGGTCGTGGCCGCCGCAGCGGTCGCCGCTGATCTCGACCAGCCGGTCGAAGTACTCGCGCAGGTAGGCGTCGGCGCGCGGCCGCTCCGGGGCGCGGGCGAGCTCCACCGCTTCCCAGCCGCCGGCGGACCCGGTCGCGCCGGGCAGCGCCCCCGGGGCTTCGCAGGGCCGCGGCTCGGTGTCGATCGCAGCGGTGAGGACCTCGAGGTAGCGGCCGACGGCCTCGCCGAGCCCCTCGTGGCGCACGACGGCGTCGACCGCCCCGGACTCGAGCTTGCCCGCCGCGGTGAAGGCGAACGCGTCGCCCTCGTCGCCGCGCACCCGCGCCCCGGCGAAGGCGACGGTGGCATCCGCGACCGCCAGGATCACGTCGGCGACCGAGGCGGTCGAGGCCCACACGCCGCCGGTGGTCGGGTGGCAGGCGACGTTCAGATGGGGGAGCCCGGCGCCGCGCAGGCGGGTCAGCGCCGCCGCGGCCGCCTGCATCTGGACCAGCGAGCACATGCTCTCCTGGACCCGCGCCCCGCCGCTCGCGGTGACGGTGAGGAGCGGCACGCGCCGGCTGCGGGCGCGCTCGGCGGCGGCGACGAGCCGGCCGCCCGCGGCGCGCGACATCGAGCCGCCCATGAAGTCGAAGTCGAAGACCGCGACGACGACCGCATGGCCGTCGACCGCGGCGTCGGCGACGGCAACGCTCTCCTCGGCCCCCGTCCGTTGCCGCGCCCGGCGGAGTTGATCGCGATACCCCGGGAAGCCGAGCGGATCCTCGGCGCCCGGCAGGCCCGCGACCGGGCGCACCTCGTCCAGCCACCCCGGCATCGACGGGTCGCCGCTCATCGGACCCCGGCCGCCCCGGCCTCGCGGCGGATCTCCTCGCTGTGCTGGCCGAGCGTCGGTGGCGCCGTGTGGTCCACCGCGGCGGAGCGGCTGAACGCCAGCGGGCTGCCGGGCAGCTCGATCGTCCCCAGGGTCGGGTGCTCGACCTCGATCACGAGGCCCTGCTCGCGCACCTGCGGCCAGGAGTAGACGCGGTCGAGCGTTTTGACCTCGCCCGCCGGGATCCCGCCGGCCTCGAACTCCGCGAGCCAGTGCTCGACCGGCCGCCGCGCCAGCGCCTCGCCGACCAGCCGCTCGACCTCCCCGCGCCGCGCCACCCGCAGGGCGTTGGTGGCGAACCGCTCGTCCTCGGGATCGAGGTCGACCAGCCCGGCGAAGCGGCGCCAGATCGCGTCGTTGCCGATCGCGATCACGATGCTCGCGTCGGCGGTCGGGAAGAGCCCGTAGGGGCACACCGTCGGGTGGTGGTTCCCGGCCGGCCCCGGCACCTCGCCGGCGACCAGCCAGCGCGTGCCCTGGAAGGCGTGGATCGCGATCTGCCCGGCCAGCAGCGAGGTCGAGACGACCTGCCCGCGGCCGCTGCGGTCGCGCTCGCGCAGCGCCGCCAGCACCCCGTAGGCGCCGAGCATCCCGGCGACCAGGTCGGCGATCGGCACCCCGACCTTGGTCGGCTGCGCGGCGGTCGGCCCGGTGAAGCTCATCAGCCCGCCCTCCGCCTGCAGGATCTGGTCGTAGCCGGTGCGCTCCGCATCCGGCCCGTCGGCGCCGAAGCCGGTGATCGAGAGGGTCACGAGGCCCGGGTTCAGCTCCTCCAGTTCCTCCGGCCCGAGCCCCAGCCGCCCCATCACCCCGGCGCGGAAGTTCTCGATCAGCACGTCGGCCTCCGCGATCTGCCCGCGCACCAGCGCCAGGTCGGCGGGGTCCTTGAGGTCGGCGACGAGGCTGCGCTTGTTGCGGTTGGTGGAGAGGAAGTAGGTGCTCTCCTGCGCCCCCTCGGGGCCGACGAACGGCGGCCCCCACTGGCGCGTGTCGTCGCCGGCGCCGGGGCGCTCGATCTTCACCACGTCGGCGCCGAGGTCGGCGAGCATCATCGCCGCGTACGGCCCGGCGAGCACCCGCGAGAGGTCGACTACCTTGATCCCCTCGAGGGCGGGCGCGGCGGTGGCGGGACCCGACATCGCCCTAGTCCAGGAAGGCGACCGCGCGGCAGAAGGCGGCCTCGCCACCCTGGAAGCGCCACGGGAAGCAGCCGAATTCGATCCGCTGGTCGAGCACCTCGTCGATCGCGCCGCCGAGGTTCTCGATGTGGATCACGTCGTGCGGGAAGAGCAGCGTGTGCATGATCTGGTAGTCCGGCTTGGGGAAGATCTCCTCGAAGGAGCGCCCCAGCTTCGCCTCGCCGTCCTCGGCCTCGTCGGCGCGCAGGCGGCGGATCACCGTGTTCATCGGGTGGTCGGCGCTGCCCGCGTCGACGGCCAGGTAGCGGAGCTTGCGGTCGAGCACCCACTCGGCGAAGTCGCGGGTCGGGCCGGGGTGGCGGATGAAGTACCTGGTCTCGTCGACCTCGTCCCGGTCGGCCCAGTTCTCCGGGTAGTACTTGTGGTACCCGGTGTGGATCAGCAGGATGTCGTCGCGCTCGATCTTGATCCCGGTTTCCTGCTCCCAGCGCTCGAAGTGCTCGGGGCCGTAGAGGTCGAAGTCGCCGATCCCCATTTTCTCCAGGTCGACGACGCAGGCCGGCCCGACCAGCCACTCGAGCGGCAGGTCGCCGATGAACTTGCCGCCGGAGAAGAAGTGGGCGGGGGCGTCGAGGTGGGTGCCGACGTGGAGGGAGGAGGTGAGCATCTGGCCGCCCGCTTTGTCGAAGGCGAGGCGCTTGGTCCACTTGACCGAGGGGCCGTCGTAGCTGGCGAAGGCGGGGGTGTGGACGGAGAAGTCTTGGGAGAGGTCCAAGACGCGCAGCGGAGAGGCGGCCATGAAGTCGATCCTTTCGGTAAGGGCTACGGCGGCAGCGTAGTTCTGGAACGGCGCCATCCATATGGCGTACCGCGCCAGTTGATCTCCGCATCGCGGGCGCGATATGCCAAGCGCTCAGGCGGCGCAGAGGAGCGCCGCGGCGCCGGTGGCGGCGGCGTAGCAAGGGCCGGTCGAGTGGCCGATGCCGGCCAGCTGCCGCACCGCTCCCGGCCAACCCCGATCGCCGCCGGGGCCGAGGTCGAGCAGCCGGTGCAGGGGCTCGATCGCCTGCCCCGCGGCGGCGAGCTCGAGCAGCGTCGCCGAGAGCGGGGTGGTGGCGGCGCGCAGTCGCGCGGGGAGCGCGCCCGCGAGCCAGGCGGTGCGCTCGCGCTCGCTCCAGCCGGCCGTCGGCGCGCAGGCGGCGACCGTCGCCAGGGTCGCCGCGAGCAGGTCGTCGCCGGCGGGCGTCAGGCCCTGGCCGCGGCCGAGGAGGCGCGCCCCCGCCGCGGCGGCCGAGCGCGGGTCGCGGCCGGCGACCGAGTGCAGGAGCAGGGCGACGCCGTCGCGCGCCGCCGGGTCGAGGCCGTCCCGCGCCAGCGCCGCCGCCAGCCGCTTCAGCGAGGCCGCCGCGTCGATCCCGCAGGCAGCGAGGATCGCCGCGCCGCGCGCCCGGATCGCCTCCGGCTCCGCCTCCTCGGCGCCGCGCACCGTCGGGTCCCAGGTCGGCGGGCGCCGCGATGCCCACGCCACCTCGCCGCCGCGCGTCGTCAGCCCGCCGCGGCCGAGCTGCACCGGGGCGCCGAGCCGCAGCCAGTCCGGGTCGGGGGAGCGGTCGGCGAGCGCGATCCCGTTCGGCATCAGCGCCACGCCCGGCGCGGTGAGGGCGACGACGAAGCCGTCGAAGTCCGCGTAGGCGGTCGCCCGGCCGACGCTGCGGACGACGCCCAGGCTCGGCCCCGGGGCGAGGCGCCCCAGCACCGGCGTCGCCACGCGGTGGTCCGGCATCGCCGTCTAGTCGACCTCGGCCAGCCCGCGGGCGGCCTTGGCGAACGCCTGCCACGGCGGGTCGACGAGGCCGGCGCCGATCTGGCCGATGCCCGGTTCGCGGTGGGCGATCCCGGTGTTGACGACCGGCAGCACGCCGGACTGCACCACCGCCAGGCAGTCGATGCCGACCGGCGAGCCGCGGAAGCCGAGCGCCGGGATCAGGTAGCTCTGGCTCTCGCCCCAGGTGATCTCGTACATCGAGAGCGTCGCCTCGAGCGCCGCCTCGGCCCGCCCGCCGACGAAGCTGACGATCGCCGGCGAGGCCGCCATCGCGAGGCCGCCGAGGCCGATCGTCTCGGTGATCGTCGAGTCGCCGATGTCGAGGTTGGCGTCCTCGGGGCCGTACCCCGGGAGGTAGAGGCCGTTGATCCTGCCGCTCGGCCCGGTGAACCAGCGGTCCCCGGTGCCGCTCAGCCGGACGCCGAACTCGGTGCCGTTGCGGGCCATCGTGGTGACGATCGAGGAGCGCTCGACCCCGGACGCGGCGTCGGCCGTCGCCTTCCCGGCGGGCATCGTCAGGTTGAGGAAGAAGTGGTCGTTGCCGGCGATGAAGCGGGCCACGTCGGCGACCTCGGCCGAGGGCTCGTCCAGCTCCAGCAGCGCCGGCAGCAGCTCGCGGATCAGCAGCGAGGTCCCGGCCCGGTTGCGGTTGTGGCCCTCGTCGCCCATCTGCAGGGCGGCGGCGGTCATCGCGCGGATGTCGATCGGCGCGTCCAGCCGCTCCAGCGCCGCGGCGAAGACGCGCGCCAGTACGTCGCGGATCCAGCGCAGCCGCTCGATCACCGACTCGTCGTTGGCGCCGTAGCGGAGGACCCGGCCGAGCCCCTCGTTGAAGGTGCAGTGGGCGCGGTTGCCCGCCGCCTCGTTCTCGATGATGCACATCGGCATCGAGGCGCTGACCACGCCCGCCATCGGCCCGACCGCGCCGCGCTCGTGGCAGGGACCGAACTCGAACTCCCCGGCGGCGGCCCTGCGCTCGGCGTCCTCGGCGTCGCTTGCGAGCCCCTCGTAGAGCGCCGCGCCGACGATCGCGCCGCGCAGCGGACCGCTCATGTCGGGCCACTCGATCGGCGGGCCGGCGTGCAGGAAGGTGCGCGCGCTCATCTCCGGCAGCAGCTCGCCCGCGACGCCGACGCCGACCAGCAGGGGTCTGGCCGCCTGCATCCGGGCCAGCGCCTCGTCGTTGGCGCGGGCGACCGCCGCGGCCTCGACCGCGAGCCGGGAGAGCGCCGTCTCGGTCCCCTCGTAGGGCGGGTTCCAGTCGACCCGGTCGACCGCCACGCCCTGGCGCTCGAGCTCCTGCGCGAACAGGTCGACGCCGACGTTCGCCGCCGCGGGCGGGGCGCCGAGCAGCGCCTTCGTCTCGGTCTCAGACACCGGGAACCTCCTGGACTCCGGCCGCCCGCAGGGCGAGGCGGGCGGCGTGGGCATTGCTGGCGGTGACGGCGGCGCCCGCCTCGAGCAGGCGCGCCCGCTGGCGCTCGCGGTCCTGTGGGTCGGCGGCGGCGCCGCAGAGGGCGACGACGAAGCTGAGGTCGTCGCGGGCGGCGCGCGCCTCGGCGATCGCCGGGGCGAGCACCGCCGCCGGGTCGGGGTGGGCGCCGTAGCCGAGCACGAGGTCGAGCAGGATCACGCCGACCTCGGGGTCGCGGGCCTCGCGCACGAGGCGCTCGGTGCGCAGCGAGAAGTCGATCATCGGGTGGGCGCGGCCCTGGGTGAGGTCGTCCTCGCCGAGGTCGACGAAGGTGTGCCCCTCGCTGACGTGGACGTCGGCGAGCCGCGCGCCCGGCTCGAGCGGGATGTTGGAGGCGACCCGGCCGACCGCCTCGGCGACGATCGCCATCGCCTCCTTGCAGAGCGTGCCGCCGCTGTAGAGGCCGCGGATGAAGCCCGGCGTGGGGTCGCCGGCGAGGCCTTCGTCGAAGTCCGGCAGGGCCGCGCCGACCAGCTCCGCGGCGCGCCCGGCGGCGGCCTCGAGCGTCGCCGCGTACTCGACCCCGGCGGGCGCCGCGGGCGGATCCTCGAGGCCGAGGAAGGCGAGCACGACCGGCTTGCCGGCGCCCGCGGCGAGGGCGACGATCTCGGCGGCGACCGCCGGGTCCGGGGGCTTGGAGATCGCGACGATCGCCTCGGTCGCGTCGTCGGCGAGCAGCTCGAGGCCGCGGCGCAGCATCGGGCCGCCGACGCGCGCGTCGAGGTCGCGCCCGCCGACCCCGATCGCCTGGGAGATGCCGACCCCGGCCGCGTCGAGCAGGCAGCTGACCTCCTGGATGCCGGTGCCCGAGGCGCCGACGATGCCGACCGGCCCGGCGGCGACCGCGTTGGCGAAGCCGAGCCCGGCGCCGTCGACGATCGCGGTGCCGCAGTCGGGGCCCATGAAGAGGAGGCCGAGCTCGAGCGCGCGGCGCTTCAGGATCGCCTCCTGCTCGACCCCGACGCCGTCGGAGAAGCAGAAGACGTTGAGGCCGGACTCGAGCGCCACCGCCGCCTCGTAGGCGACGTGCCGGCCGGGCACCGAGAGCAGCGCCAGGTTCAGCTCCGGATTGCGGCGGGCCGCGGCGCGGAGGGTGCGGGGCCGGGCCTGCTGCGGTCCGTCGTCGCCCGCCTCGCGGGTCGCGGCGAGCTCGCGGTCGACCGCGGCGAGCAGGCGCTCGGTCGCCTCCTCCTCGGCGCGCATCACGATCACCAGGTCGGCCGGGCCGAGGTCGTCCTCGCCGCCCAGGTCGAAGCCCTGGCTCGCCAGCAGTTCGAGGTTCAGCGGCGTGGCCATGACCACGGCGACGTCGCTCGCGCCCTCCTCTTCGGCGACGCGGCTGGTCACCAGCATCAGCGTGACGGAGTCGTGGTAGGCGCCGCGACGGACCCTGACGATTTCACCCACAGCTGCTCACTCCTCCGGTTCGACGATCGTGCCCGTCCGGCCTTCCGCGCCTTCGCGGAGGTGGGCGAGCGAGGTGATGACGGCGGATCGGCCGCCCTGCTCGACGAAGCGGAGCGCGGCCTCGACCTTCGGCCCCATGCTGCCGCTCGCGAAGTGTCCTTGGTCCTGCAGCGAGCGCAGCGCGGCCGGCGTCACGGCGCCGATCCGCTCCTCGTCGGGGGTGCCGAAGCCGATCGCCGCTGCCTCGACGTCGGTGGCGATGATCAGGCGCTCGGCGCCGACCGCGCGGGCGAGCAGGGCCGCGGTGAGGTCCTTGTCGAGCACCGCCTCGACGCCGCGCAGGCGCCCGTCCTCGCGCACCATCGGGATGCCGCCGCCGCCCGCCGCGACGATCACCGTACGGGGGGAGAGCAGGCTCTCGATCGCCGCGCGCTCGAGGATCTCGAGCGGCTGCGGGGAGGGCACGATGCGGCGCCAGCCGCGCTCGCCGCGGTCCTCCCAGGACTCGCCGCGGGCGATGTGCTCGCGCGCCTGGGCCTCGTCGACGTACTGGCCGATCGGCTTGGTCGGGTGGGTCCAGGCGGGGTCCTCGCCGTCGACCAGGACGCGGGTGACGAGCGCGGTGACGAGCCGCTCGGCATCGACCTCGCGGAGCGCCGCTTCGAGCGCGGTGACGATCAGGAAGCCGAGCGTCGCCTGCGTCTGGGCGACGCACCAGTCGAGCGGCACCGGCGGGACGACGTCGCGCGTCAGTTCGTTCTTCAGCAGCAGGTTGCCGACCTGGGGGCCGTTGCCGTGGGTGACCACGACCTCGTGGCCGTCGGCGACGAGGGCGGCGATCGCGCCCGCGGCGCGGGTGACGGCGGCCTGCTGGGAGGACGGGTCGGCGCTGTCGGGGCCGGCGATCGCGTTGCCGCCGAGGGCGATCACGATGCGGTGTGCCTGGGGCGACGTCACGGCGCAAAAGCTAGAGTCGCGCCCCTCGCCGGGCACCGGCAGATTTAGCCGGCAAATTCTGGAAGTGCTGGCGGATATCGCCAAGGGCCGACTTCGGTACGCTGGGCCGGCGGTGGACGGATTGCGACAGCTGGAGCCCGCGGCGGCGCCGACCCTCCCGCGCCGCCTGCGGGTCAGCGACGTGCTCGCCTTCCCGGCGCTCGAGGGGGCGACCGTGTACGCGGGGGCGAACGGGCTCGAGCGCCCGCTCGTCCGCCTCAACGTGATGCAGGTGCCGACCGCGCGGTTCGCCCGCCGCAACGAGCTGATCCTGATCGCGACCTCGGCCTTCGACGAGCCGCAGCTCGACCTCGCGGCGCTGGTGGCGGAGCTCGCCGGGCACGGGGTCGCCGCGCTCGCCGCCCACACCTCGACCCTCGAACGGCTCGGCGAGGCGGGCCGGGCGGCGGCCGAGGAGCACGCGCTGCCGCTGATCGCGCTGCCCGCCGGGGCGCGCCTCAGCACCCTGTTGACGGCGGTGCTGGAGACGCTCGTCGCCTCCCAGGCCGCGCACCTGCGGATGGTTGCCGCGGCCCGCGACCGGCTGGTCGACGTGCTGCTCAGCGGCGGCGACCTGCAGCGGCTGGCGGCGGCGCTCGGCGACATCGTCGGCGACTGCGTGGCGATCCTGGACGAGGGCGGCGCGGTGCTGGCGATCTCCGCCGAGGAGGACCAGGCCGAGGCCGCCGAGGCGGCGCGCGCCTGGCTCGAGGGGGACACGATCGCGCCCGCCGAGACCGGCAGCGGCTGGCTGCTGTGGCCGATCGTCGCCGGCGGCGCGCGGCTCGGCTGCGTCGCGGCGAGGCCCTCGGGCGCGGGCGAGGGGGTGGCGCTGGCGGCGGTCCAGAACGGGGCGCGCACGGCGGCGTTCGCGATCATGCACGAGCTCGAGGAGGCGGCGGCCGTCTCGCGCCTCAACGAGCGCTTCGTCCGCGACCTGCTGGTCGGCCACCTGAGCGCCGAGGTCGCCCACGAGCGCGCCCGCGCGCTCGGCTGGGACCCGGCCACGCCGTACCGCCTGCTGCTCCTGCGCGACGGCGGGGTCGAGGACGGCGCCGATGTCGGCGAGGCCGTCCGCGGGCGCGCGCCCGACGCCCTTGTCGTGCGCCACGACGACGACCGCTGGGTGGCGCTGCTGCCGACCGCGGGGGGCGAGGAGGCCGAAGAGGCGCTCGTCGCCGACCTGGTCGATTCGCTGGACGGGGTCCGCGCCGGCGTCAGCGCCCAGTGCGAGGAGATCGCCGCGGCGCCCTTCGCCTACGGCCAGGCGCGCGAGGCCCTGCGCAGCTGCGAGACCTTCGGCTTCCGCACCGCCTGGCGCGCCTTCGCCCCCCAGAGCCCCCTGCGCATGCTCGCCCACGTGCCGCCGGCCGAGCTGGCGGCGTTCGCCGACGACACCCTGGCGCCCCTCGACGCGGTCGAGCCCGAGCAGCGCCAGATCCTCACCGAGACCCTCGCCCTCCTCGTCGACACCGGCCTCAACGTCGCCGACACCGCCCGCCGCGGCGGCTGGCACTACAACACGGTCCGTTACCGGGTCGGCCGCCTGACCGACCTCCTCGGCCCCTTCATGGAGGACGGCGAACGCCTCGACGCCCTGATGCTTGCCCTGCTGCTGCGGCGAGAGCTGAGCGCGGCGGGGTAAGGCCGGCTGGCGCCCCGACGGCGCGGCCATCCCCCTCATGCTTCGGCTGGTTATGAGGGCGATGGCCGCGCCTTGGCGTGCGCCAGGCCCGGCCGGCACGGGTGCGTTCGCAGTTCTCGTCGCTATCCGACGATTACTGCGAACTCACCGGAAGGCCGGGGCTCCCTGATCCCGCCGACGGGCGCCGGCCGGCCGAGGCGTCAGCCGGCGGCGGTGCCGGACCTCAGCAGCGCTTGCTCGCGGACGGTTTCGCCGACCACGCGGCCCTCGCGGAGGACCCAGCGGCGGGGGGACTGTTCGCGGAGAGCGTCGCGGCCGGTGGTGGCGTCGAGGACGACGAGGTCGGCGCGGGCGCCGGGCAGGACGCCGTAGTCGGGGAGGCGGAGGATGCGGGCGGCGTCCTCGCCGACCATGCGGAGGGCGGTGGCGATCTCCTCGGGGGTGCCGAGCTGGGCGGCGTGGGCGACGATCAGGGCGACCTGGAGGGGGTCGGCGGTGCCGAAGGGGTAGAAGGCGTCGTCGACGCAGTCCTGGCCGGCGCCGACCGTGACCCCGGCGGCGAGCAGCTCCTTGACCCGGGGGATGCCGCGGCGGCGCGGCTCGGAGTCGTTCCGGCCCTGGAGCATCAGGTTGGTCGGCGGGTTGGTGATCACGTTGACGCCCGCCCTCGCGGCGTGGCGGATCGACGCCGCGGCGAACTCGTCGTCCCAGGCCGCCATCGCGCAAACGTGGCCGGCGCTGGTCCGCGGCCCCCAGTCGCGCCGCTCCGCCTCCTCGACCAGGATCTCGAAGCTGCGCCAGTTGCCGTCGTCGGTCTCGTCCACGTGCATGTCGACGTCGGCGTCTTGGGCGAGCGCGAGGTCGAGGCAGAAGGCGATGTGGCGGCGCGCCTCCTCGTGGTCGGCCTCCCAGTGCGGCATCCCGCCGACGACATCCGCGCCCTGCTCCATCGCCTGCCGCATCAGCTCGTCGGTCCCCGGGTCGCGCCAGATCCCCTCCTGGGGGAAGGCGACCAGCTGGATGTCGCACAGATCGGTGTGGTCGGCGCGCGCCGCGGCGATGCCCTCCAGCGGCCGCAACCCGCCGATCGTGTCGACGTCGACGTGGCTGCGGATCGTCGTCGTCCCGGCCAGCACCGCCTGGCGGATCACGACCCCGGCCCGCTCGCGGACCTCCTCGACCGTCGCCGCCCGCTTCGTCGCGTGCAGCAGTTCGATCGCCTCGGCCAGCGTGCCGGAGACGTTCGGCGGCATCACCGAGCCGACCAGCACCTTGTCGAGGTGGATGTGGGGCTGGACGAACGCGGGGCCGACGAGGCGCCCCTCGACGTCGATCTCGGCGGCGCCCTCGCCGGCCAGGCCGGCCGCGATCTCGGCGATCCGCGCGCCCGCGATCGCGATGTCGACGGCGCCGTCGCGCCCCTCCACGAGGGCGTTGCGGAGGATCAGGTCATAGGTCATCGTCGGGCCTCCAACGTAGGGGTTCACCAGGCTTCGAGCGCGCTCGCTCCGCGCGCCAGCTCGTCGCGCACCGCGGCGGCGTCGCCACCGCCCGCGGCCAGCAGCATCAAGAGCAGCCGCGCCTTCGCGGCCGACAGCGAGCGCGCCTCGACCACGCCGAGCTCGCGCAGCGTCACGCCGCCCCCCGGGCCCTCGTACACCGGCCCGGTGCCGCCGGTCGGCACCCGCGTGGCGACCACCACCGGCAGCCCGCGCTCGAGCGCCGCCCGGATCCCCGGCTCGGCGCTCCCCGGCACGTTGCCGAGCCCGGTGCCCTCGAGCACCAGCCCGGCCGCCCCGGTCGCCTCGAGCACCGCCTCGATCAGCCCCTCCTCGATCCCGGTGTAGGTCTGGACGATCGGCACCGGGCGGTCGAGCGCCGCGGGCAGGGGGACGGTGAAGCGCCGTGGCGCGGGCATCGCGATCCGCACCGGCAGCGTCGGAGTGACCGCGCCGATCGCCCCGCGCCCGGGCGAGGCGAAGGCCGAGGCGAGGCGGCTGTTCTGCTTGCGCGCCCAGCGCGCGGCGTGGATCTCGTCGTTCAGCACCAGCAGCGCGCCGAGCCCGCGGGCGGCTGGGTCGGCGGCGACCCGCGCCGCGCAGAGCAGATTGCGCGGCCCGTCGGCGGCGACCTCGTCGCCACTGCGCATCGCCGCCGCGAAGACCACCGGCTTCTCCGAGGCGACGGTTACGTCGCAGAGGAAGGCGGTCTCCTCGACCGTGTCGGTGCCGTGGGTGACGACCACGCCGTCGACAGCGTCGTCGGCGAGCGCCGCGCTGACCCGGCGCGCCACCTCGAGCATCGTCGCCGGGGTGACGTTCCAGCCGTTCACCTTGTCGACTTCCTCGACCGCGATCGGGCCCAGGTCGGCCAGCCCGGGCACCCCGCGTACCAGGTCCTCGGCTGATACCGCCGGGCTCACCGCGCCGGTCTCGGGATCGGCCAGGGAGGCGATCGTGCCGCCGGTAGCCACCACGCGAATCGCCATCAGGGACGCTCCTCTTCAGCTCGGATCAGGTCCAGAATCGGCACGCAGCGTAGCCCCCGCTCCCGCCCGTCGGAACGGCAGACCACGTCCACAGCTCCTCCATCGGTTGTGCGAAACTGCCGAAAGGATGACCGACTCAGCGTCGCCCGCCCCGCCGCTCGAGCCGCTCACGGTGGCGGCCGCCCTGACGGAGACGCCGCTCCGCGACGCCGCCGTCGCCGCCGGTCACGCGGGCCTCGAGCGGCCGATCGAGAGCGTCGGCGTCCTCGACACCGGCGAGCTCGACGCGCTGCGCCCCAACCAGCTGGTGCTCTCCAACGCCTGGCCGCTGCGCGGCAGGGACGTGCGCGCCCTCGTCGTGCGCATGGTCGAGGCCCGCTGCAGCGCCTTCGGGGTCAAGCAGCAGGGCGTCTGGACGTCCTCGCCGCAGGAGCTGATCGAGGCCTGCGACGCCGGCGGCCTGCCGTTGCTCCTCCTGCCGCCGGGCCGCTTCGAGGCGCTCGTCAACCCGATCCTCGACGCGATCGCCGAACGCCAGGCCGAAAGCCTGCGCCGCACCGCCGAAATCCACGAGGCGCTGACCGGGGCCGCCTTCGGCAACGAGCCGATGTCCTCGATCGCCGCCACCGTCGGCCCGCTCCTCGGGGTGCCGGTCGCGGTCTTCGACGAGCTCGGGATCCTGGTCGCGGCGGCGGGCGACGAGGCGCTCTGGGCGCCGGAGGAGCTGCCCGAACGGGCGATCGCGCTCGACCAGCCGGGCGCGCTCGAGGTCGCCGGCCGGCGCTACCTGGCGGCGCCGATCTCGACCGTGGGCCGTCGCTACGGCGCCGTGGTCGCGGCCGCCGGCGGCGGCGACGAGGAGCACTCGCTCGGCGCCCTCGCCCAGGCCGCGGTCGTCTGCGGGATGCAGCTGGTCGGCCGGCAGCGGATCGAAGCCGTGCACCGCCGCTTCGAGCGCCAGCTCCTCGACGAGCTCGCCGAGGGCAGCCTGGCTGCCGGCGAGGCGCAGGAGCGGGCCCGCCGCCTCGGCTGGACCTCCAGCGCCGACTACGTCGTCCTGCTGGCGGCCCGCCGCCCCGCCGCCCCCGGCAGCCGGCTCGAGGTCGGCGGCCCCGCCCCCGACGCGGTCGCCGAGGCGACCTTCGTCCGCGCCCTGGCGGCGGGCGAGCTGAAGGCGCGCGCCTTCCCCCGCCGCCACGGCCTCGCCGTGCTCGTCCACCTGGCCGGCCGCGCCGAGCCGGCGGCGGTGGTCGAGGAGGTGCGCCGCCGGCTCGCCGCCGCCCGGGTGCTGTGGAGCGCGACCGAGCTGATGCTCGGCGTCAGCCGCAGGCACCGCGCCGTCGCCGACCTCCCCGTCGCCGTCCACGAGGCGACCTGCGCCCTGGCGACCTCGCCGCTGCTCCGCCGCGGCGCCGCCGACGTCACGTACTTCGCCGACCTCGGGCCGCTGCGGCTGCTCGCCACGGTCGAGGACCCGGCGGCCTTGGAGCAGATGGCGCGCGACGTGCTCGCGCCGCTGACGCTGCCCGACGACGACGACCTGGTGCAGACGCTCGCCGCCCTCCTCGCCCACAACCTGCACGTCGGCGAGGTCGCCGCCGAGCTCCACTTCCACTACAACACCGTGCGCCACCGGCTCGGCCGCCTGCGCGCGCTCTTCGGCGAGCGGCTCACCGACCCGGAGGACCGCCTCGCCCTCTCGCTCGGCATCGCCGCCCTGCGGATCGCCGCCCTGGAAGCCGGTCAGCCGCGCAGCGCGGCGAGGACGACGGGGTCGATGCGCGCCGCGCCGTCGACCCGTTCCTCGAGGTTCTCCCAGAGCGCCCAGGCGAAGAGGTCGTCGGCGAGCACGCCGGTCTCATAGCCCCGCTCGGCCAGCCGCTCGGCCAGCTCGCCCGCCAGCGCCGCGTCGACCACGATCCACTCCTCCGCCGGCGTCGTGCCGAAGTAGGTCAGGTGGACGCCGTGGAGGCGCGCCAGCTCGGCGACCGCCTCGGGGTGGTCGTCCACGCGCAGGTCGACGACCACGTCGCCGCCGCCGTAGCCGCCCCCGGCGCGGGCCACCACCAGCGCCGCCGCCTGCTGCCCGCGGCGGTCGCCGCCCGCCGCCTGCCCGGCGAGGAGCGCGGCGAGCAGCCGGTCGGCGAGGGGCGCGTCACCGTCGGCGCTCCGCGCGAAGGAGTCCGCCACCGCGTCGATCGTCGCCGCCGAGACGAGCATGTTGCCCTGCGCGGTCCAGCCCTCGCCGGAGCGCGCCCCGGCCCAGTCGAGGCAGCGCGCGCCGGTCCAGTTGGCGACCCCGCCGCGGGCGTCGACGATGCCGACCTGGCGATCGTCGCGCTCCCCGTCGGCCGCGACCAGCCGGCGCAGGGCGGCCTCGGCGCCGACCTTCTCGGCCAGCAGTTGCAGCCCGCTGCTGCCGTAGGCGGGGCCCATCATCGCCTGCGTGGCGATCGCGCCGACCCCCGCCCGCACCCAGGGCACGAGCGCGCCGACCGCGGGGAACTTCGAGGCGACGGCGACGCCCAGCTCCCCGCACGCCGGGTCGCGGGCGACGAGGGAGAAGGTCACGCCGCCGCCGCGCGACTCGCGCCGGTGTCGCCGAAGCCCGGGCGCGGCTCGTCGCGCGGCGCCAGCGGCGAGCAGTGGAAGTGGCAGACCGACCAGCCGTCGGGGCTGTCGGGGTCGCGCCGCAGCACCATCGTCTCGCGGAAGAGGAAGCGGATCAGCCCGTCGCGCTCCTCGTAGTGCGGCCCCATCGAGGCGACCACGCTCGCCCCGCCACCCTCCTCGGTGGCGACCAGGAAGGGGAGCATGCCCTCGGCGGTGACGTAGGCGAGCTCGCCGCTGACCACCACGCGCACGTCCCACAGCTCGGTCGGCGCTTCCGGCACCAGGTGCTCGGCGTAGTACTCGAGCAGCGTGGACAGCTCGTCGCGGCTGTAGTACGGGTGCCCGTTGAGGTTCCACATCAGGAAGTCCGGCGCCAGCGCCTCGGTCATCCCGACCGCGTCGAGCCCCTCGTTGGCCGCCCACCAGTCCGCGTGGATGCGGGCGACGGTGGCCTCCTCGGCCGCGTTGTCGGCGGCGCTGTCGATCGTCTCTGCCTCGCTCATTTCTGCTCCTCCTGGGTTGCGGTCAGCGCGGCGATGTCGCGCTCGACGCTTTCGAGATGGGCGAGCGCCGCCGCCCGGGCCGCGGCCGCGTCGCCGGCCCGGATCGCCTCGTAGATCAGCGTGTGCTCCTCGATCGAGCGCTTGCGCCGCGCCGAGGAGCTCCAGACCGCCGCCCGCTCCTGCACCAGCTCCTCGCCGATCGAGTCGATCAGCCCGACCAGCGCCGCGTTGCCGGTCGCTTCGCCGATCGCCTCGTGGAACTGGAGGTCGGCCTGCACGGCGGTGGTCGGGTCGTCCTCGTCGTCGGCCTCGCGCATCCGCCCGATCGTCGCCTCCATCGTCGCCAGCGCCCCCTTCAGCGGGCTGGCCGAGGCGAGCTCGGCGGCGAACGCGTCGAGCCCCCGCCGCACCTCCAGCAGTTCGCGGATCCGGCCCGCGTGGCGCGCCGTCCACTCGCGCCACTCTCCTTGCAGCTCGGCCCGGTTGCGCGAGCTGACCACGGTGCCGGAGCCGTGGTGGACCTCGAGCATCCCGAGCGCGGCGAGGAACTGGATCGCCGCCCGCACGGTGCCGCGGCTGACCCGCAGCTGCTCGCTCAGCTCGCGCTCCGACGGCAGCCGGTCGCCCGGCTTCAGGGTGCCGTTTTCGATCAGCGCCAGCAGCTGGCGCTCCGCCTGCTCCTTCAGCGGCAGCCGCTGGATCGGCTCGAGCTTGGCCCCGTCCCCGGTCAAGACGCTCCCGCCGCCCGCCTCGCCACGACGCGGCCGGCGAGCACGTCGATCACCGCCCGGGCGCCGACCCGGGCCGTGTTCCCGGACGGGTCGAGGAACGGCGAGACCTCGACGCAGTCCATCCCGACCAGGTTCGCGGCGGAGAGGATCTCCAGCGACTTGACCAGCTCGCGGCCGGTGATGCCGCCGATCTCCGGCCCGCAGGTGCCCCAGGCGAAGCCGCCGTCGAGCACGTCGATGTCGAAGGAGAGGTAGACGCCGTCGGTGCCGTCGGCGGCCGCCGCCAGCGCCTTGCGGGTCACCGCCTCGATCCCGTCGCGGTCGATGTCGCGCACGCTGAAGACGTTGACCCCGTGCGCGCGCGCCGCGTCGAGCTCCATCCGCGGGTTGGCCGCCCCGTGGGCGCCGATGATCGAGACATTGGCCCCGTCGACCCCGTCGAGGTCGAGCGTGCGGGCGACCGGCGTGCAGTGGGAGAGCTCCTCGCCGTCGATGTCGGGGGCCGTGTCGAGGTGGGTGTCGAGCATCACCAGGCCCATCTTCCCGCCCGTGGCCCGCGCCGCCGCGCGGGCGCCGGGGATCAGCGCCGCGTGGTCGCCGCCGAGCAGGACCGGGAAGGCGCCGGCGGCGTGGATCTGGTCGAGCGCCACCTCGGCCCGCTCGAAGGTCCGCGCCACGTTGCCCGCGACCGGGTCGACGTCGCCGCAGTCGACGATCGTCTCGTGCTCGGAGATCGTCACGTCGTAGTCGAAGTGGTAGGTCTCGCCGAAGGCGAAGTGGGAGGAGGCGTCGCGGATCGCCCGCGGGCCGTGGCTGGCGCCGGGCCGGGTCACCGTGGTGGTGTCGTCGGGGAGGCCGAGCACCGCGACCGTCGCCCCGGCCGCTTCCAGCTCCGCCCGGCTCGCCGGCACCTGGGAGGCGCCGAGGAAGGTCGCGATGCCCGCGTGGAGGACGCTCATGCGCGGGCGGCCGGGGTCGCGGGGGCGGCGGGGGAGAGCGGTGCTGCGGGGTGCATTCGGCGTTGCCTCCTGGATCTCGAAGTCGGGCGGCCGAGCCTCAAGTGGAAAGTGGCTCGACCAATATCAGCGAGGCGAAAATAGCGCCTCGGGCCGTCGGGATCAACACATACGGCAGAAAAAGAGGGATCCGGGGCTTGACCGACCGCGGGCGAGCATGTATAACGCTCCCCACTGTGGATAGTGGTTCAACCAATATCCATTTCGCCCACCCCGGGTCACCCCAACCACAGGAGCAGCAAGACTGATGTCCGAAATCGAGCCGTTCATCGACCCCAGCGTCACCGCGCTGCTTGTCATCGACATGCAGAACGGGTTCTGCCACTCGGAGAGCCGGATGGAGAAGTCCGGGGTCGGCGTCGCCAACCAGCAGGCGATCGTGCCCAAGGTGCTCGAGCTGGTCGACCTCGCCCACGACCGCAACATCCCCGTCTTCTGGTCCCAGCAGGTGCACTTCCCCGAGGACGTCACCCGCACCCGCCGGCGCATCCCCTCCCACCAGTCGAAGCAGAGCTGGACCCCGTGCCTACGCGACACCTGGGAGGTCGACTTCATCGACGAGGTCAAGCCGTACGTCCACAAAGAGGACTACGTGCTGACCAAGCACCGGGCCTCGATGTTCTTCCACACCACGCTCGAGGTGGAGCTGAAGATGCTCGGGATCGAGGAGCTGCTGATCGCCGGCACGACCACCGCCTTCTGCGTCGAGACGACGATCCGCGACGCCTACTTCCGCGAGTTCGACGTGATCGCCGTCCGCGACGCGATCGCCGACCCGCGCATGCACTTCCACGACGCGACGATGGAACGGGTGGAAACGTTCTTCGGCTACGTCGCCACCGTCGACGAGCTGCCCTCGCTGATGCTGCCGAACGCGGGCTCCGACCTGCCGGTGCTCGAGGACGTGCTGGCCGAGAGGCAGGGCTAGTGAGCTCGGCGGTCAAGTCGGGTCTGCGGCTCGACCCGCAGACCTTCGAGATCCTGCGCCACCGGCTCTGGTACATCAACGACGAGGGGGCGCTGACGATCAGCCGCGTCTCCGGCTCGCCGGTGGCGACCGAGGTCTTCGACATGAACGCCGGCCTGATGACCGGCGAGGGCGACCTCGTCTACATCGACAACTTCATCTGCGCCCAGGCGACGACGCTGGCCTCGCTGGTCAAGCACCTGCGCGCCGAGCAGGCCGAGAACCCCGGCTTCGAGCCCGGCGACGTCTTCCTCTGCAACGACCCCTACATCTCGGTCTGCCACCAGACCTGCGTCCAGGTCGCCGGGCCGATCTTCCACGGCGACGACCTGGTCGGCTGGACCGGCGCCTCGCTGCACGCGATCGACACCGGCGGCCCGACCGCCGGCCAGGTCCAGCTCGACGCCGCCGACATCCACGGCGAGCAGCCGCTGTTCGGCCCGGTCAAGGTGGTCGAAAAGGGCAGCTTCCGCCGCGACGTCGAAAGCACCTACCTGAAGAACTCGCGCCTGCCCGACCTGCTGGCGCTCGACCTGCGCGCCAAGGTGGCGGCGGTCGACGTGATCCGCCGGCGGATGGGCGATGCCTTCGACGAGTTCGGGGTCGAGACCGTGCTCGCCGGGATGGCCGACATCATCGACTACGCCGAGACGCTGCTGCGCGCCCGCCTGCGCGAAATGCCCGACGGGACCTGGCGCCACCGCGGCTACATCGAGTTCGGCGACAAGGTCTACGACTGCCACGTCACGATGATCAAGGAGGGCGAGCGGCTCACCTTCGACTTCGGCGACACCGCCGAGCAGGCGCCGGCGACGATCAACTGCACCGTCCACGGCCTCCGTGGCGGCGTCCTCGCCGCGGTGCTGGTCTACCTCTGCTGGGACATCCCCTGGTCGCCGGCGGCGATCAGCCGGGTGGTCGACGTGAAGTCGCGCCCCGGCACCGTCGTCCACGCGGCCTGGCCCGCGGGCGTCTCGAAGTCGACCACGACCGGGATCTGGGAGGTGCGCAACCTCGCCAGCATCACGATCGGCAAGATGCTCGCCGCCAGCGAGCGGCACCGCAGCCGCGCGATGGCCGGCTGGCAGGGCGTCAAGGCGCTCGAGGAGCTGTTCGGCAAGGACGACGACGGCCGGCCCTTCGGCGGCCCGCTGCTCGACGGCATGGCCGGCGGCAGCGGCGCGATGCCGGGCCGCGACGGGATCGACACCGGCGGCCACACCAGCTCGCTGCGGGCGACGATCGCCAACGTCGAGAGCTACGAGTACCGCTACCCGATCCTCTACCTGTACCGGCGCCAGACCCAGGACTCCGGCGGCCCCGGCAAGTTCCGCGGCGGCGCCGGCGTGAGCATGATGTACACGGCGCACGGGGTGGAGAACATCGACACCAAGATCCTCCACACCTTCGGCGTCGAGCAGCCCGAGTCGCCGGGCCTCTGCGGCGGCCTGCCGTCATGCACGAACAGCTTCGTGATCCTGCGTGACTCCGACGTGCGCGAGCGCTTCGGCAGCGGGCGGATGCCGGCCGAGCTGGGCGAGATCGAGGGCGACCTCGAGATCTTCGGCGCCTACGCCAACACCTCGATGACCTCCGACGACGTCTACCGCGTCGTCTCGATGGGCGGCGGCGGCTACGGCGACCCGATCGAGCGCGACCCGGCGCTGGTCGCCGACGACTACGAGCGGATGTTGGTCAGCGTCGAGTGGGCGGAGCGCGTCTACGGCGTGGTGCTGGGCGAGGACGGGATCGTCGACGAGGCCGCCACCGCGGCCCGCCGCGAGGCGATCCGGGCCGAGCGCCGCGCCGCCGCGGCGGCGCCGCTGGTCCCCGGTCACGGCGAGGACCGCGGCGAGTGGGACGCCGAGGCCGACGGCGTCCGCCTCGGCGAGGCGCTCTTCTACGACGTCTCCGGCGCCGCGCCGGTCTACCGCTCGCGAGCCGGCTACGTGCTTGGCCCGGCGACGCACGCCTGGCACGAGCTGGCGGCGATCGCCCGCTTCCCGGTCCAGCGGATCGGGCCGGAGGTGAACGCCAACCACGTCAACGGCGAACGGTTCGAGCTGCGCGAGCTCTACTGCCCGAGCTCCTTCACCCTGTTGGGGGCGGAGATCGCGCGCAAGGAGGACCCGATCCTCTTCGACGCCGAGCTCTCGCTCGATGCGCTCGCCTCGACCGGAGCGGTGGCATGAGCTACACGGTCGCGGTCGACAGCGGCGGCACCTTCAGCGACTGCGTCGCGATCAGCGACGCCGGGGTGGTGACGAAGGCGAAGTCGCCCTCGACCCCGCCCGACTTCGAGCGCGGCGTGCTGAACGCGGTCGGCGAGGTCGCCGAGCGGCTCGGCTTCTCGCTGCGCGAGCTGCTCGAGCAGACGACGATCTTCGCCCACGGCACCACCGTCGCTACCAACATCCTGATCAACCACGACGGGGCGAAAACGGCCCTGCTCACCACCCGCGGCCACGAGGACGCGATCCTGATCGGCCGCACGGTGCAGAAGGTCGCCGGCCTCAGCGAGGAGGAGATCATCGACGTCGCCCGCCTGCGCAAGGCGACGCCGCTGGTCCCGCGGACCCGCATCCACGGCGTCGACGAGCGCGTCGACCGGGCCGGCCAGGTGGTCGTCCCGCTCGACATCGAGCGGCTCGACGACCTCCGCGACCGTCTGCGCGACGCCGGTGTGGAGGCGATCGCGATCAGCCTGCTGTGGTCGTTCCTCAACCCCGAGCACGAGCAGCAACTGCGCGACTGGGCCGAGAACGGCGCCAACGGCGACGGCCCCTTCGTCACCATCTCCAGCGACCTGGTGCCGGTGATGCGCGAGTACGAGCGCACCTCGACCACGGTCCTGAACGCCTACCTGACCCCGGCCGTGCGCCGGTACCTGGGCAAGATGCGCGACGAGCTGCGCGGCGCCGGCCACACCGGCGCGGTCGCGATCATGCACTCGGCCGGCGGCGTCTCCTCGGTCGAGGAGGCCAGCCGCCGCGGCGTCTCCCTGCTCTCCTCCGGCCCCGCCGGCGGCATGCTGGGGACGCGGGCGCTGGCCGAGCGGCTCGGCCTCGACCCGGTGCTGGCGACCGACGTCGGCGGCACCAGCTTCGACGTCGGCCTGGTCGTCGACGGCGACCCGTCCTACGCCGAGATGCCGGTGTACGCCCAGTACCCGGTGGCGCTGCCGACCATCGACGTGCCCTCGGTGGGCGCGGGCGGCGGCTCGATCGGCTGGGTGGAGCCGGAGACCGGCATCCTCCGGGTCGGCCCGCAGAGCGCCGGCGCCCGTCCCGGGCCCGCCTGCTACGGGGTCGGCGGCACGCTGCCGACGGTCACCGACGCCAACGTCGTGCTCGGGCGGATCAACCCCGACAGCTTCCTCGGCGGGCGGATGAAGCTCGACGCGGACGCCGCCTACACGGCGATCCAGACCCACATCTCCGACCAGCTCGGGATGACGGTCGAGGCGGCCGCGGCGGCGATGATCGACATCGTCGACGCCCAGATGGCGGACCTGATCCGGCGGGTGACGGTCGAGCGCGGCCTCGATCCCTCGGCGTTCGCGGTGTTCGGCTACGGCGGCGCCGCGGGCCTCCACGTCGACTCCTACTCGAGCAAGCTCGACTGCCCGGAGATCGTGATCCCGCGGGTCGCCTCGGTGTTCTCGGCCTTCGGGATCGCCTCCAGCGACGTCAAGCGGATCGAGATGGTCTCCGAGCCGATGCTGGCCCCGTTCGACCTCTCGCGCTGGCGCGTCCACTTCGAGCGGCTCGAACGGAAGCTGCGCGAGGGCCTCGAGTCCGAGGGCCTGCCGACCAGCGGCCTGGAGCTGCGCTGCTACGTCGACTTCCAGTTCCGCGGCCAGGTGCATACGGTGCGGACGCCGGTCTACGAGGAGGACCTCGACGCGGGCGACGGCGGCGAGGGCGTGATCGAGCGCTTCGCCGAGCTGTATGAGGCCAAGTACGGGTCCGGGACCGCCTACCGCAAGGCCGGGGTCGAGGCGATGACCTTCTCGGTCGAGGGCAAGGCGACCCTGCCGATGCCGGCGCTCGACTGGATCGAGGACGAGTCCCCCGACCCGGACGCGGCCCTGCTGGAACGGCGGCCGGTCCACCTCGGCGACGGCAGCGCCGCGGAGGAGATCCCGATCTACAAGGCCGAGCTGCTGCGCCCGGGCCACGAGCTCGTCGGCCCGCTGGTGGTCGAGGCCGAGGACACCAACGTCCTCGTCCGCGCCGGCCACCGGCTCTGGATCGACGGCCTCTTGAACATGCGGATCGACCTCGGGGGTAACCAGGGGTGACGTCCTCCGTCCGCCTCGGGGTGGCGCTGCCACCGGAGGGCCCGCTCGGCGAGATCGTCGAGCTGGCCGCCGAGGCGGAGGCGCTCGGCTGCCGGACGGTCTGGGTCAACGACGACCGCCTGCAGAAGGACGTCTTCACCGTCCTCGCCGCGATCGCGGCGGGGACCACCGAGCTGCGGCTCGGCCCCGGGGTGACCAACCCCTACAGCCGCCACCCGGCCCTGGTGGCGAGCGCGATCGCCACGCTCGACGAGCTGTCGGGCGGGCGCGCGGTGCTCGGGCTCGGCGCGGGGGGGACCAACCACCGCATGCTGGGGATCGAGCGGCGGGCGCCGGCCAGCGCCCTGCGCGAGGCGCTCGCGGTGATCCGCGGCCTGCTCGCGGGCGAGGAGGTGAGCGTCGACGGCAAGGTCGTCCACACCGACGGCGCCCGCCTCGACTTCACCCCGCCGCGCGCCGACCTGCCGATCTACATCGGCGCCCGCGGCCCGAAGGCCCTCGAGGCGGCGGGCGAGCTGGCCGACGGCGCGATCGTCGGCAACGTCGCCGGCGCCGCCGGCTGGCGCTACGCCCTGGAGCGGGTCGACACGGGCGCTCGGCGCGCGGATCGCGACCCGGCCGAGCTGGCGATGGTCGCCTGGGTCGCCTGCGCGGTCTCCGAGGACGCCGACGCGGCGCTCGACGCGGTGCGGCCGCTGGTCGCCACCTCGCTCGTCACCAGCCGCCCGATCCTCGACCAGCTCGGGGTGGAGATGCCGCCCGGCTTCGCCGCGGTGATGGAGGAGGAGGGCTGGTCGCTCTCCCGCGACTCCGTCACCCGCGCCGCCGCCGAGGTGCCCGCCGACATCGTCGGCCGCTTCGCGATCGCCGGCACCGCCGCCGAATGCCGCCACCAGGTCGAGGAGCTGCTGAGCCACACCCCGCGGATCGGCGAACTGGTCGCCATCCCCTTCGCGGTCCCCGGCCAGTCGACCGCCGAGGTGGTCCGCCGGTTCGCCGGCGAGGTCGCCGGAGGGCTGGATGGCTGACTCCACGAGCTTCGTGCGGGCGCGCGTGCCGGCTGGCGCCCGAAGGACAAGGGACGCGGCCGTCTCGGCCACGACCCGGGCGGGCTGTGGCCGTGGCCGAGACGGCCGAGGGTGCGGGGAGAGGAGGAAGGGTCGCGTGGGGGTCACGGGAGCGCCACGGCTTCGTCACCGAAGTGGCACGTCGCCGTCGCCTGGGGGACGCCCCTCCCTCCAGCTGTTCCTTATGCCGACCAGTCCGGCAAAAGGAACAGCTGACGAGGGTCGGCCGGGGAACGGGAGGTCCGTCACCCTTCCTCCCGTCTTCCTCGGACGTCCGGGACACGCTGCAGCGACAGGTGTCGCCGGGGCGACACTTATCGCTGCAGCGGGTGTCGGGGCCCCGATCTTGGCCTTCAAATGGCACGGAAGTGTGACGTCCCCGACGTCTTCGTCACGGACCCGTGCCCTCTTCCCCACGCACCCCTCACGTCCCGGGCGCCTCATGGGGGTCACAGCCTGCCAGGACCCCCATGAGGCGCCCGGGACCACCTCGGACGGCCGCCGGCGCCCGAACTCCGCCCCCGTCCCTTCCCGGCCGTGGGATCAACCATCCAGGAACGATGGCTGATCTCCTGCTCCAGGACGGCCGCCTCGCGGACGGCACCGCGGTCGACGTCCGCGTCGCTGGCGGCGTGATCGGGGAGATCGCCGCGGGTGGGAGCCTGCGCCCGGCCGGTGAGGAGACGGCGGTCGAGCTCGACGGCCGGCTGCTGCTGCCGGCGCCGGTCGAGCCGCACGCCCACCTCGACAAGGCGCTGAGCGCCGATGTCGTCGCCAACCCCGACGGCGACCTCCCCGGCGCGGTCGCCGCCTGGCGCGCCCATCGCGGCGAGCTCACCGTCGACGACATCTTCGCCCGCGCCCGCGTCGCCGCCCTGGCGGCGGTGGCCCGCGGGGTGACCGCGCTGCGCTCCCACGTCGACGTCTACCCCGACGTCGAGCTGCGCGGGGTCGAAGCGCTGCTGGCGCTGCGCGAGGAGCTGCGCGGGGTCCTCGACCTTCAGATCTGCGCGATGAGCTACCCGCTGGCGGGCGACGACGGGCGCGCCAACCGGCAGCTGGTGGCGGAGGCGCTGGCGCGCGGGGCGGACCTCGCCGGCGGCGCGCCGCACATCATGCCCGACCCGAGCGCCGAGATGGCGGCGGCGCTCGAGCTGGCGCGGGCGGCGGGCCGCGACGTCGACCTGCACACCGACGAGCACCTGCGCGCCGAGGTCACCCTGGGCGAGCTGGCGACCCTTGCCGAAGGCTTCCCGGGATCGGTCGCCGCCAGCCACTGCGTCAGCCTCGGCGTCGCCCCTCCGGCCGAGCAGGCCGAGGTCGCGGCGCGGGTCGCCGCGGCGGGGGTGGCGGTGATCGCCTGCCCGGCGACCAACCTCTATCTCCAGGCGCGCGGCCAGACGCAGGCGCCGCCGCGGGGGCTGACCGCAGTCGCCGCGCTGGAGGAGGCGGGGGCGCTCCTCGCCGCCGGCGGCGACAACACCGAGGATCCCTTCAACCCGATCGGCGGCGTCGATCCGCTGCGGACCGCAGCCCTGCTGACGCTCGCCGCCCACCTCGACCCGGAGCGCGCCTACGCCTGCGTGAGCGAGCGCGCCCGCGCCGCGATGGGGCTCGAGCCGGTCCGGATCGAGGCCGGGGCGCCGGCCGAGCTGCTCGCGATCCGCGCCGGATCGGTACGCGAGGCGCTCGCCACCGCGACCGAGGACCGAGTCGTCGTCCACCGCGGCCGGGTGGTCGCCCGGACCCGGGTCGAGGGCGAAATCGACTCCAGCTTCTGATGGCAGAGAAAGTCAACATCACAGGTCGTTCCTGGCGCGAGATGACAATGCGCTCCCGGGGCGCCGCATCTACGGTCTCCGTATCGGGCCACCGCTCTGCTGAGCGCGGGAACCCAGGGAGGGACGAGTCATGTGTGGGTCAAACAATCAACACACCCCGTGTGAGGTGAATTAATGCGTACCTTTGTTTGCGCAGTGGCAGTTGCGGCTCTGGCCCTCTTTGCGGTCGGCTGCGGAAGTTCGTCGAGTTCGAGCTCCACCACGACCACGACCACGACGGAATCGTCGGAATCGTCGTCGTCGGGAACCTCGTCGTCCAGCGGTGAACCGCTCAAGGCGGTCTGGCTGTTCAACGGGAATATCTCCAACGGCGGGTTCACCAAGATCGCCGACAACGCCCGCCTCGCGGTGCAGAAAGAATTCGGCAGCGAAGTCGAAACCAGCTACCGGGAGTCGGTGCCGGAATCGCCGCAGGCCCTGCAGGTGATCGAAGGTCAGATCCAGGAAGGCGCCAAGCTGATCGTCGCCACCTCGTTCGGCTTCAACCGCTACATCCAGCAGGCGGCGGAAAAAAACCCGGAAGTCAAGTTCCTCCAGTACCAGGGAGCCACCGTGCTGCCGAACCTGAGCCAGTACAACCTCGACACCAGCACCTCCTGGTACCTCGCCGGGATGGCTGCCGGGGCGGCGTCCAAGTCGACCAAGCTCGGTTACGTCGGCGCGTTCCCGTACCCCGACTTCCTCAACCACGTCAACGCCTTCGTGCTCGGCGCCCAGCGCACGCACCCCGGCGCGACCGTGCAGGTCACCTGGGTCTCCTCGTTCTACGACCCGGCCAAGGAGCGGCTCGCCTCGCAGGCGCTGATCTCCAGCGGCGCGACCGCGATCGCCAACGACCAGGACGACCCGGCCGCCGGCCAGTACGCCGACAGCAAAGGCATCCCCTGGGTCGGCTCGGCGGAAGACCAGCGTAAATTCGGCCCGAAGACGAACCTGACCTCGGTCACCTGGACCTGGGACAAGTACGAGATCGAAGTGGTGAAATCGATCCTCGAAAACAAGTGGAAAGCCCAGTCGGTGATCCTCGGGATGAAGGAAGGCGCCACCGACATCGTGTTGCCGATCGGCGCGGGCGGCAAGGCGCAGAAGGAAATCGAAAAGGTCCGCCAGGAAATGAAGGCCGGCACCTTCAACGTGTACGAAGGCCCGGTCAAAGACCAGAGCGGCGAAGTGAAGGTCCCCGCGGGCAAATCGCTCAAACCCGAACAGATCCAGGAAATGAACTGGCTGGTCGAAGGCGCGATCGGTTCCGCCGGAGAAACCGGGGGGGAATAGGTAAGTGACGGTTGCCGTGAACATCCTGCCGGTCGACGCGCGCCACACGCTGGAGCTGGGGCGCGCGGCCGACCGGGCCGGATTCGAGCGGCTGCTGCTCGCCGACGGCGGGAGGACGACCCACGATCCGTGGGTCGTCCTCGGCGCCCTCGCCGAGACCACCGCCCAGATCAAGCTGGGCATGATCACCAACCCGTACACGCGGCGGCCCGAGGTGACGGCCAACGCGCTGCGCTCGCTCGACGAGCTCTCCGGCGGGCGCGCCTACGTGACCCTCGCGGCGGGCGGCCAGGCCCAGCTGGAGGCGATGGGCGCCAAGCGCGAGCGCCCGATCACCGCCGTGCGCGAGGCGCTCGCCTCGATCCGCGAGCGCAAGCCCGACACCGAGATCTGGGTCGCCACCAAGGGGGAGAAGCTGCTCGCGATCACCGCCAGGGAGGCCGACGGGGTGCTCCTCTCGGGGATCCCGCTGGACCGCCTCCCGGCGCTGGTCGAGAGCGTCCGCGCCCAGGCCCGCCCCGACTTCACCATCGCCTTCACCCTCCACCACGCCCACGACGACTCGACCATGCAGGACGCCCGCGAGCGCCTCGTCTTCGAGCTCATGAACCTGCGGCCCGACCTGCGCGAGACGGTGGGCGTCGACGACGGCACGATCGAGGAGATGCGCGCCTCGCTCGTCGCGACCGGCTCCCCGAGCGGCGCCGCGGCGCTCGTCCCCGACGAGCTGGTCGCCCGCTTCTACCTGGTCTGCGACCGCCTGGACCTGGCCGCCGAGGTCGCGGCGCTGCGCGAGACCGCCGGCGTCGACACCGTCGTGCTGCCGGAGCGCTCGCTCTTCGAGGCCTACGAGGCCGCCGCGCCGGGGCTCGCCGCGGCCGCCGTCGGGACCGCCGGGGGCAAGGAGTGAGCGCCGGCGGCAAGGTCCGCGCGGCCTGGCTCCACCAGACCGACATCGAGGCCTGGTGGCCGTCGACCAACGAGACCGGGCGGGTCGAGGTCGAACGCGCCTTCGGCGCCCGGGTCGAGACCTTCTACAGCGCCGAGCTGCACACCGACGAGGCCTGGCTGACCGCGGCGCGCGAGTACGCCGACGCCGGGGTCGACATCATCTACGCCTGCGACCTCACGGTCGGCGAGCTCGTCGCCCAGGTGGCGGCCGAGTTCCCCGACACCAGGTTCGAGCACTGCCAGGGCCTCGTCGCCGGCGGCAACCTCGGCGCCTACCGCGCCGCCCGCGACGAGCACGGCTACGTCTCCGGGCTGCTCGCCGGGGCGGCGACCGAGAGCGGCATCCTCGCCGCGGTCGAGGGCAACGGGCCGCCGCACGACCTCCTCTACCTCGACGCCTGGGCGCTCGGCGTGCGGGCGTCGAACCCCGACGCGGTGATCGAGACGCGCTGGCTCGGCACCTACCACGAGGAGGGCCAGGACGAGCGCGAGCGGGTCGCGGTCGCCGAACTGGTCGCCGAGGGCGCCGACGTGATCGGCGGCAACCTCGCCGAGAACCCCGCCGTGGTCGAAGCGGCGGTCGAATCCGGCTGCTGCGCCAGCGCTCACGACGCCCGCCTCTGCGACGGCGACCGGGTGCTCGACGCGGCGACGCTCGACTGGGGCCCGCACCTCGTGCGCAGCGTCGGCTCCGTCCTCGACGGCAGCTGGAGCGCCCGCCAGGCCTACGTCCGCTACGGCGAAGGGGTCGACAACACCGAGCCCGCGGCCTGGCTGCCGGCCGAGGCGCGCGCCCGCGCGAAGGCCGCCGCGGATGCCTTCCGGGCGGGGAAGAACGCGATCTGGGACGGGCCGCTGACCGACAACACGGGCCGCCTCGTCGTCCCCGCCGGCCGTCGCCTCGGCGACGACTCCGAGGTGCCGCCGCCCGCCGGCTGGAGTGCGACCGAGGCCTACCTGAACTCGCCCGCGATGAGCTGGCTGGTCGACAACATCCGCGGGAGCGCGCGGTGACGGAGGTGACCGAGATGACCGTGGACTCCCAGGCGACCCGCCCGCCGGCGATCAGCGCCCGCGCGGTGACCCGCCGCTTCCCCGGCGTGATCGCCAACGACAAGGTCTCGCTCGATGTGATGCCCGGTCAGATCCACGGGCTGCTGGGGGAGAACGGGTCGGGCAAGACGACCCTCTGCAAGATGCTCACCGGGCTCTACCGGCCCGACGAAGGCGAAATCCTGATCGACGGCAAACCGGTCGAGCTGCGCTCCCCGAGCGACGCCTTCGAATACGGCATCTTCATGGTGCAGCAGCACTTCAGCCTGATCGACTCGCTCACCGTGGCCGAGAACCTGGTGCTGGGCTGGACCCCGCACAGCCAGATGCGGTTCGACCGCAAGCAGGCCGAACGCGAGGTCGCCGAGGCGGCGGAGAAGTTCAACATCCAGGTCGACTCGAGCGCGTACGTGTGGCAGCTCTCGGTCGGCGAGCGCCAGCGGGTCGAGATCCTGCGGGCGCTCTACCGCGGCGCCCGCATCCTGATCCTCGACGAGCCGACCACCGCGCTCGTCCCGCAGGAGTGCGACGAGCTCTTCGCCAGCATGGCAAGCCTCGCCGGGAGCGACCACTCGATCATCTTCATCTCCCACAAGCTGCGCGAGGTGATGACCTGCTGCGACTACGTCACCGTGCTGCGCCACGGCCAGCGCGTCGGCACGGTCGAGATGACCGAGGAGTCGCGTCAGCCGCGCCGGCTCGCCCAGCTGATGGTCGGCCGTGAGGTGGTGCTCGAGCGCAAGACCGCGACGACCGCCCGCGACCAGGGCGACGCGGTGCTGGAGCTCGCCGGGGTCAGCGCCGCCAACGACTTCGGCCGCCTGCGGGTGAACGACGTCTCGCTCTCCGTCCACGCCGGCGAGATCGTCGGCATCGCGGGCGTCGCCGGCAACGGCCAGGTGGAGCTGGCGGAAGCGATCAGCGGCCTGCGCCGGCGGACCGCGGGCGAGATCACGGTCGGCGGCAAGACGGTGCGCAACCACGACCCGCGCTCGGCGATCCGCGCCGGGCTCGCCTACATCCCCGAGGACCGGCTCGGGGTCGGGCTGGCGCCGGGGCTGACGATCACCGACAACATCATGCTCAAGTCCTTCGGCGGCAAGGCCTACTCGAAGGGCCCGTTCCTCAGCCACCGCAAGGCGCGGGCGCGGACCGACGAGCTGCTCGAGCGCTTCGGCGTCAAGGGGAAAGCCGACGACCTGGTCCGCGAGCTGTCGGGCGGCAACGCGCAGAAGGTGCTGCTGGCGCGCGAGCTCTCCGACGAACCGGCGGCGCTGGTGATCGCCTCGCCGACCCGCGGCCTCGACGTCGCCGCGATCGAGAGCGTCCGCGAGCTGCTGGTGAAGGTGGCCGCCGACGGCGCCGGGATCCTGCTGATCAGCGAGGACCTCGACGAGGTGCTCGACCTCAGCGACCGGATCGCGGTGATGTACGAAGGCAAGATCATGGGCGTCCTCGACCGCGAGGGCGCCGAGCTGGACGAGCTCGGGATGCTGATGGCCGGGATCGAGGTGGCCGCGTGATCCGCTTCGAAAAGCGCCTCCACACGCCGCGCTGGCTGACGGTCGGGGTCCCCTTCATGGCCCTCGTGATCGCCCTGCTGTTCGCGGCGATCGTGCTGCTCGTGACCGGCCACTCGCCGATCGAAACGTACGCCAAGATGTTCGAGGCGAGCGTCACCAACACCGGCGCCTTCTCGGCCTCGCTGACCAACGCGACGCCGCTCCTCTTCACCGGCCTCTGCGCCGCGGCGGCCTTCCGCATGCGCCTCTGGAACATCGGCGGCGAGGGCCAGCTCTACGCCGGCGCGGTGGCGGCGAGCGGCGCCGGGCTGCTGCTCGGCGGCAGCGGCGCGGGCGTCGCGGTGCCGGTGATGATCGTCGCCGGAATGGCGGCCGGCGCCGCCTGGGGCGCGATCCCGGGGATCCTCCGCGCCTACCTCCACACCAACGAGATCCTCACCTCGCTGATGCTCAACTACATCGCCGGGCTGGGGATGTACTACCTGATCTTCGACAGCAGCTCCTACTGGCGCGAGCTCGAATCGCCGAGCGCCAAGGTGTTCCCGGAAGGGAAGATCCTCTCCAGCACCGAGTGGTGGCCGGCGCTCCACCTCGGCAGCGTCACCGTGCCGCTCGGGCTGGTCATCGGGATCGCCTTCGCCGCCGGGCTGTTCGTCCTCTACCGCGCCACCCGCTTCGGCTTCAAGATCCGCGTCGTCGCCGACTCGCCGACCGCGGGGCGCTACGCCGGCCTGCCGACCAAGCGCCTGGTCGTCGCGGTGATGCTGATCTCCGGGGCGCTCGCCGGGATCGGCGGCGCCAGCCAGATCGGCGACTTCACCCACAGCCTCGACCCGGTCGGGCTCGAAGGCGCCGCCTACGGGTACACCGGGATCGTCGTCGCCGCGCTCGCCCGCCTGAACCCGCTCGGGGCGATCGCCAGCGCCCTCTTCCTCGGCGCTCTCGCCAGCGCCGGCCTCCAACTCCAGGGCCAGCTCTTCCCGGTCGGGCTGGTCGGGATCATCGAGGGGATCGTGCTCTTCTGCATGGTCGGCTCGGAGATCCTCTTCCGCTACCGGATCCGCCTGCGGCTGAGCCGCCGGGGCCGCGGCGCGGTGGTCGCGAGTGAGGCGGCCGCGACCGCGCCGGCGACCGGGACCACCAGTGCCGCCATCGTCGAGGGGGTCCAGCAGTGAACAACGGTCTCGTCATCACCCTGATCACCTCGGGCATCGTCTACGGGACGCCGCTCGTCCTCGCCGGCCTCGGCGAGCTCCTGACCGAGCGCTCCGGCGTCCTCAACCTCGGCCTCGAGGGCATGATGCTGATGGGGGCGGTGTGCGCCTTCGCGGTGTCGCAGAACCTCGGCGGGCCGAGCTGGCTGGCGCTGGTCGTCGCCCTGATCGCGGCGATCGTCGCCGGCACCCTGATGTCGCTGATCCACGCCTTCGTCACGATCACCCTGCGCGCCAACCAGGTCGTCTCCGGGCTGGCGCTGACGATCTTCGGCGGCGCGGTCGGGCTGTCCTCCTACCTCGCCGGGGTGTGGCACCTCGGCGGCACGCCCGGGCGCCACCGCTTCGGCCCGATCGACGTCTTCGGCCTCGGCAACCTGCCGATCGTCGGGCCGATCTTCTTCCACCAGGACGTGATCGTGTACCTGACCGTGGTGCTGGTCGCCTGCGCCGCCTGGTACCTGCACCACACCCGGATCGGGCTGCACCTGCGGGCGGTCGGCGAAAACCCGCACGCGGCCGACTCGATGGGGGTGAACGTGACCCGCTACCGGTACGTGCACACGTTGGTCGGCGGGGCGCTGGCGGGCGTCGGCGGCGCCTACTTCTCGCTCGCGATCACGCCGTCGTGGACCAACGGGCTGACCACCGGCGCGGGCTGGATCGCCCTGGGGCTGGTGATCTTCGCCTTCTGGCGGCCCGGCCTGCTGCTGATCGGCGGCTACCTGTTCGGGCTGATCACCGGGCTCGGGTTCAACCTTCAGGCGCACGGCGTCACCCTGCCGCCGGAGGTGTTCTCGGCCTTGCCCTACTTCGTCGCCATCGTCGCGCTGGTCCTCGTCTCCAGCGTCTGGGGCAAGCGCCGGCTCGCCGCACCCGCTGCGCTCGCCCAGCCCTACGCGCGCGAGGAGCGCTGAGGGGCGCCCCGCTGGGGGTGGTTGCCTTGGAGGAGCACCGCCGCGGTCCCGGCCAGGTCGGCCGGGCGCTCCACGATCGCGTCGGCGCCCGCCTCGCGCAGCTCCGCCGCGCCGCCGATGCCCCAGGTGACGCCGATCGCGGGGAGGGAGTTGGCGCGAGCGCCGGCGACGTCGAAGGAGCGGTCGCCGACCATCACCGCGCGGTCGGGGTGGTCGAGGAGCGCCAGCGCGGCGGCGATCGTCGTCGCCTTGCCCTCGCGGTGCGCATCCAGGTCGGGGCCGGCGACGGCGGCGAAGAACGGGCGCAGGCCGAGGGTCTCGAGGATCGGCGCGGCGAAGGCGAGCGGCTTCGAGGTCGCGACCGCCAAGGTGTGGCGCGGGGCGAGCTCCGCGAGCGCGGCCTCGATGCCCGGAACCGCGGTGGTTTCCCGCAGCGAGGCCTCGGCGTAGCGGTCGCGGTAGCTCGCCACGCAGGCGGCGACGAGCGCCGAGCCGGGCGCCTCCCCGGTCAGCGCGGCGAAGCCGTCGGCGAGGGCCGGGCCGATGAAGGCGTAGAGGTCCTCGGGCGGGCGGGCGGCGTGTCCGTGCTCGACCAGGGCGTGGTTGATGCAGCCGCTGATCGCCGCGCGCGAGTCGACGAGCACGCCATCGAGGTCGAAGAGGACGCTGTCGCGGCGGCGGTCGGACACCGGGCCAGTCTTTCGCAGCCGCCGCCCGCCCGCGTCCCGGCCGACCGGGCGTTCGGGGCTTGTGGGAGGCTGTGCGCTTGACCCTTCCCGAAGTGATCCGCGCGGCGCCGCCGCCCGTCCATCCGGAGGACCTGGCGGAGCGGCAGGATGTGATCGCCGCCGCCCTCGCGATGCTGCGCGAGGGGCTGGTGGTGGGGATGGTCGGGAACGTCAGCCGGCGGCTCGGCGGCCGGATCCTGATCACGCCGTCGCGCACTCCTTATGTGAGCATGGGGCCGGAGGACCTCGTCCTCGTCGACCTCGAGGGGCGCCGGATCTCGGGCGCGGCGGAGCCCTCGATCGAGCTGCCGCTCCACCTCGCCGTCTACCGGAGCCATCCCGAGGCCGCCGCGGTGATCCACACCCACAGCCCCAAGGCGACGGCCTGGAGCTTCCTCGGCGAGCCGCTGCTGCCGGAGACCGAGGAAAACCGCTACTACGGGGTCGGGCCGGTGCGGACCGACCCGCCCGCGCCGGCCGGCTCCGCGGCGCTCGCCGAGGCCGCCAAGTCGATGGGCGACTCGCTCGCGGTCCTGCTCGGCGGCCACGGCGTGCTGGCGACGGGGGCGACGCTCGAAGGCGCCCTCGACGTCGCCCGCGTGGTCGAGCGCCAGGCCGAGATCGCCTGGCTCCTGCGCAACTCAGCTTCCTGATCCCACCACCGACACCGAAAGGCCTTGATGTCAGACCTACCCACGATCCCGATCCTCGGCGGCACCGGCTCCCTCGGCGAAGGGCTTGCCTTTCGCTGGGCGATGGCGGGCGTCCCGATCGTCCTTGGCTCTCGTTCGGCCGAACGCGCCGAGGAGGCCGCCGGGCGGATCCGCGAGCGGGTGGAGGGGGCCGACGTGCGGGGGATGGAGAACCCCGACGCGGTCCGCGAGGCGAAGATCGTCTTCCTCACCGTCCCCTTCGCGGCCCAGACGGCGAACCTCAAGAGCCTCCGCGAGGCGCTGTCGCCGGGCCAGATCCTGGTCGACTGCACGGTGCCCCTGGCGACCGCGGTGGGCGGCAAACCGACCCGCTCGCTGATCCCCTGGCAGGGCTCGGCCGGCCAGCAGGCGCAGGAAATGGTGCCCGACGGCGTCACCGTCGTCTCCGCCCTCCACACCGTCGGCGCCCCGACCCTGATCGACCAGGACCACGAGCTGAACGAGGACGTGCTGATCTGCGGCGACCGCAAAGCCGACAAGGCCCGAGTAGCCCGCCTGATCGAGGCGATCCCCGGCCTCCGCCCGGTCAACGCCGGCCCCCTCGAGCTCGCCCGCATCGTCGAGCAGCTGACCCCGATGCTGATCTCGATCAACAGCCGCTACAAGGCCCACGCCGGCATCAAGCTGACCGGCCTCCCCGAGGCCGACCACTGGGCCGACGCCTAGCGTCGGGCGCGTGCCGGCGCGCGCCTGGGTGCGCCGCCGGGACCGCCGAGCCCGGGCCTCCCCGAGGAATCCCCCGGTGAGTTCGCAGTTACCCACACATAGCGTGGATAAGTGCGAACTCACCCGGCCGGCGGACCCTTTGGGCCACAACCAGAACTTCCTGATCGGTGCGCGCGACCGCTCTTGCGGCGCGCGCCGCGAGGCGCCGGCCGGCCGACCCTCAGTCCCTTTCCTCCCACGCCTCGCGCGACAGCTCGCACACCGCATGCTCCCCGAGCGGGGTCGTGACGGTGCCGGCGTGCCTCGCGCCGAGGAAGTCTCGATCGCGCCGCGGGTGCGGCGTTGTCGACTCCTACCTGCAGCTCGACGGTGCCGCAGGCGCTGAAGGCGTGGTCGAAGAGGAGACGCCCGGCGTCAGACCGTGCGCATGACCTCGATCAGGTCGGACTTGGCCTCGAAGCCGACCCCCGGCACGTCGGGCAGGCCGACCTTGCCGTCGCGGACCGCGATGCCGTCGGCGAAGCCGCCGAAGGGGCGGAAGACCTTCGGGTAGGACTCGTTGCCGCCGAGGCCGAGGCCGGCGGCGATCGCGAGGCCGAACTGGTGGCCGCCGTGGGGGACGACGCTGCGGCGGCTCCAGCCGAGCTCCTCGACCGCGGCGAGCGTGCGCAGGTATTCGGTCAGCCCGTAGCTGAGGGCCGGGTCCATCTGGAGGATGTCGCGGTCGGGCCGCATGCCGCCGAAGCGGACGAGGTTGCGGGTGTCCTGCATCGAGAAGAGGTTCTCGCCGGTCGCCAGCGGCGGCGCGTAGGTCGCGGCCAGCGCCGCGTTCAGCGCGTAGTCGAGCGGGTCGCCGGGCTCCTCGTACCAGCGCAGGCCGTAGGGGGCGATCGCCTCGCCGCAGGCCCGCGCCGCCGCGAGGTCGAAGCGCCCGTTGGCGTCGACCGCGAGCCGCGCGCCGTCCCCGCCGACCACCGCGAGCGCCGCCTCGATCCGCCGCACGTCCTCGGCCAGCGAGGCGCCGCCGATCTTCATCTTCACCTCGCGGTACCCCATCCCGAGGTAATCCTCCAGCTCGGCCGCGAGCGCGCTCTCGTCCTTCCCCGGGTGGTAGTACCCGCCCGCCGCGTAGACGGCCACGCGCTCGTCCGCGACCCCGTCGCCGTAGCGGTCGGCGAGCAGGCGGTGGAGGGGGAGGCCGGCGACCTTCGCGGTCAGGTCCCAGATCGCCATGTCGAGGATGCCGACCGCGACCGAGCGCTCGCCGTGCCCGCCCGGCTTCTCGTTGCGCATCAGCATCGCCCAGACGCGCTCCGGGTCGAAGTTCTCCCCCGCCTCGTCGAGCAGCTCCGCCGGCGCGGCCTCGAGCAGCCGCGGGATGAAGCGCTCCCGCAGCAGGCCGCTCTGCGCGTAGCGCCCGTTGGAGTTGAACCCGTACCCGACGAGCGGCTCGCCGCCCCGCACCAGGTCGGTCTCGATCGCGACGACCGAGACATCCATGCGGCTGAAGTCGATGTAGGCGTTGGCGATCTGGGAGGCGATCGGCACGGCCCGCTCGCGGACCGCGACGATCCTCACGCGCCCGCCCCCGCCGGCCGCCGCAGGTCGAAGGCGACGAGGCGCTGGTCGGTGAACTCCTCGATCGCGTAGCGCACCCCCTCGCGCCCTACCCCGCTGTCCTTGACGCCGCCGAACGGCATCTGGTCGATCCGGAACTGCGACCCCTCGTTGACCATCACGCCGCCGACGACGATGCGCGCGGCGAGGTGGAAGGCGACGTCGATCGTCTCGGTGAAGACCGCCGCCTGCAGCCCGTACCGGGTTGCGTTGGCGATCTCGACCGCCTCCTCGAGGGTCGAGTAGGTCATCACCGCGAGCACCGGGGCGAAGGCCTCCTCGCAGGCGATGCCCATCTCCGGCCCGACCCCGGTCAGCACGGTCGGCTGGAAGAGCCTGCCGTCGCGGCCGCCGCCCGCCACCAGCGTGGCGCCTTCGCGCACCGCCCGCGCGACCGCCTCCTCGGCCCGCGCGGCGGCGCCGTCGTCGATCATCGGCCCGACGTCGGTGTCCTCCAGCGCCGGGTCACCGACCCGCAGCTCGCCGACCCGCTCGGCGAGCAGCCCGACGAACTCCGCGGCGACGTCGGCGTGGACGATCGCCCGCTGCGCGGAGATGCAGAGCTGGCCCGAGAAGGCGAAGGCGCTGCGGGCGATCGCGGTCGCCGCGCGGGGGAGGTCGGCGTCGACGTGGACGACGTTGGCGGCGCTGTTGCCGAGCTCCAGCAGCGTCTTGCGCAGGCCGACCGTGCGGCGGATGTGGCGGCCGACCGCGACCGAGCCGGTGAACGAGTAGGCGGCGAAGCGCTCGTCCTGGAGCAGCTGTTCGCCGACCGTCTCGCCGGGGCCGAGCACGAGGTGCAGGTACCCGGCGGGGAGGCCCGCCTCGACCAGCGCCTCGACCAGGGCGATCGCCGAGAGCGGCGTCGCCTCGGCCGGCTTCAGCACCGCCGGGCAGCCGGCCGCGATCGCCGTCGGCACCTTGTGGTTGATCTGGTTGAGCGGTGCGTTGAAGGGCGTGATCGCGCAGACCGGGCCGGTCGGGACCGCGAGGGTGAAGCCGACCTTCGACTCGGCGCCGGGGGTGGCGTCGAAGGGGACCGTCTCGCCGACCAGGCGTTTGGCCTCCTCGCCGCAGAGGCGGAGCGTCTGCACCGCCCGGGTCACCTCGCCGCGGGCGTCGCGGAGCGGCTTGCCGGACTCGGCGACGATCGTCCGCGCGAACTCCTCGGCGCGCGCCTCGATGATCGCCGCGGCGCCGCTCAGGACCTCGAAGCGCCGGTAGGGCGGCAGCGGCTCGCGGGCGGCGCGGGCGGCCGCGGCGACGGCCCGGTCGACCTCCGCGGCCGAGGCGATCGGCACCGTCGCCAGCAGCTCCCCGTCCCAGGGCGAGCGCACCTCTTCGGTGCCCGCGCCGCTGCCGGTCGACCACTCGCCGTCGATGTAGAGGCCGGGGCGGATCTCCGCGGCCGTCGTCGTGTCGCTCACACTCGCTCCTCTCGGCGGAGCTCGGCGCCCCGCTCTGGCAGCGCCGCGACCGTCGCCGCGACGACTTCGTCGGTGGTGTTGGCCCCGCCCAGGTCCGGGGTGAGGACGCCGCCGCCGCAGGTCGCCGAGACCGCGGCGCGGACGGCGGCGCCGGCGGGCTCGTGGCCGAGGTGCTCGAGCATCATCGCCAGGCAGAGGAAGGCCGCCACCGGGTTGGCGACACCCTTGCCGGCGATGTCGGGGGCGGAGCCGTGGACGGGCTCGAACATCGAGGGGTGCCGGCCGTCCAGGTGGTAGTTGCCGCTCGGCGCGACGCCGAGGCTGCCGGCCAGCGCCGCGGTCAGGTCGCTGAGGATGTCGGCGTGGAGGTTGGAGGCGACGAGGACGTCGAAGCTGCCCGGGTCGAGCACGAGGCGAGCGGCGGCGGCGTCGACGAGGACGGAGTCGAAGGCGACCTCGGGGCGCTCGGCGGCGGCCGCGGCGACGACCTCGTCCCAGAGCACGCTCGCGTACTGGCTGGCGTTCGACTTGGTGACGCTGGTGAGGTGCGCCGCGGGGCGTGCCGCCGCGAGCTCGAGCGCGTGGCGGGCGACCCGGTCGATCGCCCGGCGCGAGTAGATCGAGGTCTGGATCGCGACTTCCTCGGCCAGGCCGCGGTGCGAGCGGCCGCCGACCCCCGAGTACTCGCCCTCGGAGTTCTCGCGCACGACGACGAAGTCGATCTCGTCGGCGCCGCGGCCCGCCAGCGGGCTCGTCGTCCCGGGCATGAGGGTGACGGGGCGGACGTTCACGCACTGGTCGAATCCCTGGACGATCGCCAGCCGCAGGCCCCAGAGCGAGACGTCGTCGGCGACGGTCGGCCAGCCGACCGCGCCGAAGAAGATCGAGTCGAACTCGTCCAGCTGGGCGAGCGCGTCGGCGGGCATCATCGCCCCGTGCTCGGCATAGAAGTCGGAGCCCCAGGGGAGGGACTCCGTCTCGAGCCTCACGCTCGGATCGAGCCCTTCGACCGCCTCCAGCAGCGACATCGCCGCCGCCGTCACCTCGGCCCCGACGCCGTCCCCGGGGATCACCGCGATTCTCTGTGCTCGATTCGGATTGTTCATCATTTCACCAGGCTACCATCTGACTCTTTGACCAAGCGAAATACGGCTGGTATCCTATGGCGATGCCCGCCACCAACGGCTCCGTCGCCCCGACCGAGGTCGAGGCCGCCTTCGACATCGACGTCGCCGCGATCCGGCGGTCCAGCACCGCGGACCAGGTGGCGCAGGTGCTGCGCGCGAAGATCACCGAGGGGGCGCTCCCGCCCGGCACGCCGCTCCCCGAGGTCTCGCTCGCCGACTCCCTCGGCGTCTCCCGCAACACGATCCGCGAAGCGCTGCGGATCCTCGCCCGCGAGGGCCTGGTCGAGCACCACCTGCACCGCGGTGCCTTCGTCGCCGTGCTCGACGAGGAAGACATCGCCGACATCTTCCGCGTCCGCCGCATCATCGAGGCGTCCGCCGCCGAAGCCGCCGTCGACGCCGACCCCGAGCGCCTCCGGCCCTTGCGCGAGGCGGCCGAGCAGATGGTCGCCGCCGCCGCGGCGGGTGACGCCAGCGGCGTGGTCGCCGGCGACATCGAGTTCCACCGCCGCCTCGTCTCCCTCCTCGGCAGCTCCCGCCTGAACCGCTTCTTCGAGGGCATGCAGGGCGAGCTCTGGCTCTGCCTGGCGATGGTCGCCCGCAGCGAGTCCGAGTCCCAGGCGATGGCCGCCAAGCACCTCGAACTCTGCGAAGCCCTCGAGCACGGGTCCTCTCCCACCGCCGCCCGCGGCCAGATCCTCGACCACCTCGTCCCCTGCGAGGTCGAGCTGTCGGAGATCGCCCGCGACCTCGGCGAGCGCCGCGCCAAGCTGGCGCGCTGAGCCCGTACTTCGGGAGGCCTGGCCGGCTGCCGCCTCGGCCGGCGCCGGATCGGGGGAGCCCCGGCCTTCCGGTGTTCCTTACTTGCGCATATGCCAAGTAAGGAACACCGCAGGACCGATCCCCCCGGTGAGTGCCGCGCTCCCGCGACCGCGGGTTAGGTCGACCGCGCCGCCGGGCGGTAGCCGGCGGGCGCCTGGAACCGTGCGCTTCATCCGGGGGCGTTGGTTCGATACAAGGGGCGCGGGGCTCGGGTCGAGCTGGGCGCCGGCGACTAATCAGTAAACCCCAAACGCTGGCTTTGATCGCAATAATCTGAGCTTAGGAGGCGAGCGGCGGGATTTTCCGCTTGTCCATCCCAAGTTGCCGTCTCTAATTGCTACTTGACTAGGACTACAGAGAACTATACTATGGATCGCGTGGAGGATACTCCTACTTCAGCAGTCGCACAGGCGCCCGATGGCGGGCAGTCCGGGACGGAGGGTGCCAGGCGCCCCGCCACGGCAGACCAGGAGGAGAGCAAGGCGCCACATGTCGGGATCCGGTTGCGCGAACTGCGCGTCGGCCGCCGGATGACGCTCAAATTCGTCGCCGACCGAGCTGGCGTCTCGGAGGGATTCCTCAGCCAGGTCGAGCGCGGTCGCACCGCGCCCAGCCTCAAAACCCTGCAGTCGGTGGCGCACGCCCTCGGCCTCGAGGTCGGCGACCTCTTCGTCGACCCCGACCTGGAGCTGCCCCACTTCACCCCCAAGGCCGGCCGCACCGTGCTCGAAATCGGCTCGCTCACCAAGCACCGGGTGACCCCCAGCTCGGTCGCCACGCTGGAGATCAACGGCGGCCTCTTCGAGGTCGGCGGCACCGCCGGCGAGTCCTACTCGCACGGCGACTCCGACGAGGTCTTCGTCGTCCTCACCGGCGAGGTGCGCGCCGAAGTCGACGGCAAATCCTTCGACATGGCCTCCGGCGACAGCCTCATCTACCGCAGCTCGATGCAGCACACCTTCCACAACATCGGCGACACCGAGAGCGAGGTGCTCTGGGTGGTGTGTCCGCCGAGCTGGTGACCCTCGCGGGCTCCCACGTCGGGGTCGACACCGGCGGCACCTTCACCGACCTCGTCGCCACCGACGCGGCCGGGAACCTGAGTGTCGCGAAGACCCTCTCGACGCCCCGCGAGCCCGCCCTCTCCACCCGCGCCGCGCTGGCCAAGACCGGCCTCGGCCGCGGCCAGATCGGCTCCCTCGCCCACGGCTCGACGATCGCCACCAACGCCCTGATCGAGCGCCACGGCGCCGTCGTCGGTCTGATCACCACCCGCGGCTTCACCGACATCCTCCAGATCCAGCGCGTCGTCCGCCCCAACTCCTTCGACCTCGACTGGGTCCGCCCCGAGCCGCTGGTCCCGCGCGAGCTGACCCGCGGCGTCGCCGAGCGGGTCGGCGCCGACGGCGCGGTCCGGGTGCCGCTCGACGAGGACGGCGTCCGCGCCGCCGCCCGCGAGCTCGCCGCCGCCGGGGTCGAGGCGATCGCGATCTCCTTCCTCTTCTCCTTCCTCGAGCCGGCGCACGAGCGCCGCGCCCGCGAGCTGGTCGAAGAGGTGCTGCCCGCGGCGCCGGTCTCGATCTCGAGCGAGGTCTTCGGCCAGTGGCGCGAGTACGAGCGCACCAGCACCTGCGCGATCGACGCGTTCCTGCGCCCCGCCGTCACCCGCTACGCCGACGCCCTGCGCGAGATGGCCGACGACCTGGCGATCGGCGACCTCCTCGTCGCCCGCAGCAACGGCGGCACCCAGACCCCTGAGGGCGCCAAGGAGCGCCCCGTCTCGATGGTCCGCTCCGGCCCCGCCTGCGGGGTGATCGCGGCGGCCGAGGTCGGCAAGGCGACCGCCAGCCCAAACCTGCTGATCGCCGACATGGGCGGGACCAGCTTCGACACCGGGATCATCCACGAACACCGGCCGCAGCTGACCACCCAGGCCGAGCTCGATTGGGGCATCCCGATCGCGGTGCCGATGGTCGACGTGCGCTCGGTCGGCGCCGGCGGCGGCTCGATCGGCTGGATCGACCAGGCCGGCCTCCTGCGCGCCGGCCCGCAGAGCGCCGGCTCTGAGCCCGGCCCGGCCTGCTACGGCCGCGGCGGCACCGAGCCGACCGTCACCGACGCCAACCTGGTGCTCGGCCGGCTCAGCCCCGACCTGCCGCTGGCCGGCGACGTGGCGCTCGACGTCGAGGCCGCCCGCGCCGCGCTCGCGACCCTCGCCGAGCCGCTCGGCCAGAGCGTCGAGGAGGTCGCCCTCGGCCTGCTGGCGATCGCCGACAACCGGATGGCGCAGGCGCTCCGCCTGGTCTCGATCGACCGCGGCTTCGATCCCCGCGACTTCGCCCTGATCGCCTTCGGCGGCGCCGGCCCGCTGCACAGCGGCGCCCTCGCCCGCGCGCTCGGCGTCGGCCGGGTCGTCATCCCCGTCCTCCCCGGCGCCTTCTCCGCCTTCGGCGCCCTCCTCGCCGACACCCGCTTCGACTACATGCAGACCTTCATCACCGCCGCCACCGAGCCCGCCGACCGTGAGCGCATCTTCGCCATCTTCGCCGCGCTCGAGCAGCGGGCGCACGACGACTTCGCCGCCGAGGGGATCGAGGGCACGCCGACGATCGCCCGCACGGTCGAGATGCGCTACGCGGGCCAGAACTGGGAGCTGACCGTGCCGCTCGAAGGCGAGGTCGGCGACGCCGCGATCGACCGCGCCCGCGAGCGCTTCCACGGCGAGCACGACGCCCAGTTCGGCTGGCATGACGCCGACGCGGCGCTGGAGCTGGTGAACTTCAAACTGGTCGCCTCGCTGCCGCGCTCGCGCCCCGAGCCGGCGCCGCTGGCGAGCGGCGCGCTCCCCGAGCCGACCGAGATGCGCGCCACCCGCTTCGCCGGCGATGCCGACGCCCGCTCGATCCCGGTCTACTGGCGCGAGCAGCTCCTGGCCGGGAACCGGATCGAGGGGCCGGCGCTGATCGCCGAGACGACCTGCACGACGCTGCTCCACCCCGGCGACTCGCTCGAGGTCGACCCCGCCGGGCACCTGATCGTCGCGATCGGCGAGGAGGGGGGAGCGTGACCGTCGAGGCGAGGACCGAGGCGGCCGCGCCGGCGCCGCTGGCGACCGACCCGGTGACGCTCGAGGTCATCCGCAGCCACCTGATCACCACCTGCCGCGAGATGGGGATCGCGATGATGCGCACCTCCTACTCGCCGATCTTCAACGAGGGGCTCGACTTCTCGTGCGTGATCTTCGACGGCTCCGGCGAGATGATCGCCCAGGCCGACTTCTGCCCGGCGATGATCGGCGCGATCGTCCACGTGGTCGAGTGGGCGATCAAGGAGGTCGGCCCGGAGAACATGGAGCCGGGCGACGTGATCCTCCACAACGACCCGTACCGCAACGGCTGCCACCTGCCCGAGTTCATGGTGCTCAAGCCGTGCTTCGTCGACGGCGAGATCGTCGCCTACACCGCCAACATCGCCCACATGGTCGACATCGGCGGCATGGTCCCGGCCGCCTTCGGCGACACCCGCAACATCTTCCAGGAGGGCCTTCGCCTGCCGCCGGTGAAGATCTACCGCCGCGACGAGGAGGTCGAGGACCTCTTCAAGGTGCTGATCAGCAACGTGCGCACGCCGACCTACGCCTACGGCGACCTGAAGGCGATGATCGGCTCCCTCTACCTGGCCGAGCGCCGCATCCGCGAGGTGGTCGAGCGGTACGGGGCCGCGGCGTTCCGGCAGTGCGGCGAGGACATCAAGACGGTCTCCGAGCGGCTCGCCAGGGCGGCGATCGCGGCGCTGCCCGACGGCGAGTACACCTTCGAGGGGGCGATCGAGGACGACGGCGTCGACCCCGACGAGGAATGGAAGATCAAGGTGGCGATGGTCGTCCGCGGCGACGAGGTGATCGCCGACTACACCGGCTCCAGCCCGCAGTCCGGCGGGCCCGCCAACCAGACCTGGGGCGTGACCGCCTCGGCCACCTACGCGGCGATGTTCAACATCTTCGGCACGATCCCGTTCAACCACGGCTGCTACCGGCCGATCTCGGTGATCGCCCCGCCCGGCACTTTCGTCAACGTCGAATACCCGGGCTCCTGCGTCGGCGGCAACTCCGACTCCTCGCCGACCTCGGTCGACGTCGTCCTCGGCGCGCTCAGCGAGGTCGCCGGCAAGGGCACCGCCTCCGATGGCGACACCCACGGCATCCTCTCGCTCGGCGGCGTCGACCCGCGCAGCGGCCAGGCCTTCGCCCACCTCTACTTCGACGGCTTCGGCTGGGGCGGTCGCTACAGCCACGACGGCAACGACGCCCAAGTCGGCAAGACGTCCAACTGCGCCAACACGCCGGTCGAGGTGCTGGAGACCCGCTACCCGCTCGAATGCGTCGAGTATTCGCTGAACACCGACCCGGCCGGGCGCCCCGGCGCGGGCCGCCACCGCGGCGGGTTCGGGACCCGGCGGGTGCTGCGGGTGACGGCACCGGAGATGATCGTCAGCGCCCACACCAACCGCAACCGGCTGCGCCCCTGGGGGGCCGACGGGGGCGCCGACGGCGGCAACTGCCGGGTGCGCTTCCGGCGCGCGGGCGAAGACGGGTGGGGGACGGCGGTGGAGCTCTTCGGCCGCACCTCGCCGGGCAAGTTCTCCAACCTCGACCTCGCCGCGGGTGACGAGATCGAAGTCTCGCTGCCGGGCGGCGGGGGATACGGCGACCCGCTGACCCGGGACCCGGAGCTGGTCGCCGCCGACGTGCGCCACGGCTACTACACCGTCGCCGAGGCGGACTCGCTCTACGGCGTCGTGCTTGCCGCCGACGGCTCGGTCGACGCCGCGGCGACAGCCCGCCGGCGGGGGGTGGAGCCCTGATGTACCGCGAGGTGAACCAGATGCCGCGCTGCGCGACCTGCGGGATCCTCGTCCCCACCCAGGAGATCCGCTTCGCCCACCACGAGCGCCGGCTGATCGCCTGCTCGGAGCGTTGCGTCGGGCTCTACGACTCCTACAGGTATCCCCGTTATCGGGCCGAGATCGAGGCCCGCGAGGCGGCGGGCGACGTCTCGATCGCGCTCGGCTACGCGGCCGGCTGAAAACCGCGGTACACAGCGGAAAAGCGGCATGGCTACGTACGTATCGAAATTGCTACTTGACTCTAGCTTCAGAAATCTATAGCGTCACGCAGATGAAGCAGGCTCTTTCTTCAGTTTGTCCGAGTCGGTAGTCAGATGTCCTCGACGCCGACTCCCAGCGCCGCCTCCCGGGTCCGTTCCGCCGTCGCCACCGCCGCCGAGGGCGGCGCGCTGCGTCCGGCGATCGAGGTGGCCGGGGTCACCAAGCGCTACGGCGACGTCCTCGCCGTCGACGACCTCGACGTCCAGATCGCCAAGGGGGAGTTCTTCGCCCTGCTCGGCCCGTCCGGCTGCGGCAAGACCTCGACCCTGAAAATGATGGCCGGGTTCGAGCTCCCCGACGCGGGCGACGTCCTGCTCGAGGGCGAGGTCGTGACCGACACCCCGCCATTCCACCGCGACGTCAACCTGGTCTTCCAGGACTACGCCCTCTTCCCCCACCTGAACCTGCGCGACAACGTCGCCTTCGGCCTGAAAATCAAGGGCGTCAGGCGGAGCGACCGGCGCCGCCGCGCCGACGAGATGCTCGAGCGGATGGCGCTGCCGGGCCTCGGCGACCGGCGCATCTCCGAAATCTCCGGCGGCCAGCAGCAGCGCGTGGCGCTGGCGCGGGCGCTGATCAACCACCCGCGGGTGCTGCTCCTCGACGAGCCGCTCGGCGCCCTCGACCTGAAGCTCCGCCGCGCGATGCAGCTGGAGCTGAAGGGGATCCAGCGCGACGTCGGGATCAGCTTCGTCTATGTCACCCACGACCAGGAAGAGGCGCTCGCGATGGCCGACCGGATCGCGGTCATGGACCACGGCAAAGCGCTCCAGATCGGCACCCCGCGCGAGATCTACGACCACCCGGCCAACCGCTTCGTCGCCGACTTCATCGGCGAGTCGAGCTTCCTCGCCGGCGAGCGCCAGGCGGGCGGGGGCGGCGAGACCGTCGGCTTCGCCCTGCGCGACGGCCAGCAGATCGCCGCCCGCCCCGGCAGCACCGACGCCACGGTGGCCGCGGTGGCGATGATCCGTCCCGAGCACACCACCGTCCACGCCGACGGCACCGCGTCGCCGGGCTCCGACTGGAACCAGGTCGGCGCGACCGTCGCCGAGCTCGAGTACGGCGGCTCCGACGTCCACTACTTCCTCGACACGCCGAGCGGCGACCGGGTGCACTCGCGCATGCCGGCCTCGGCCGAACCCTTCGAACCGGGGTCGCGGGTGTTGATCCGCTTCCCCGTCGGTCGCACCGTCCTCGTCCAGCTGGACGAGGAAGCCCACCCGGAATCAAGTCGCAAGACAGGAGACAGCGCGGACGATGAAGACTGAGAAAGAACGCAACGGCAAGTTGCGGGGACGGCGGACGCTGCGGCTGTCGGTCCTCGCCCTGGCGGCGGCCGCGGTCGCCGCGCTCCTCGCCGCCTGCGGTGGCGGCGGCTCGAGCTCGAGCTCGACCTCCGGCGGCTCCGGCTCGTCCGGCGGCTCCGCCTCGGAAGGCGTCGCCGTGCCGGCGAAGCTGGAAGGCAACGCGAAAGCGTGCGGCACGCTGAACCTCTACACCTGGGAAGGCGAGGCGCCGGAAGAACTGCTGAAGCCGTTCGAAGCCAAATACGGCGTCCAGGTCAAGCCCACCTACATGACCTCCAGCGCCGAGGCGATCGCGAAGCTCGCGGCCGGCGCTACCAGTCAGTACGACCTGGTGATCGCGGCGGCCGAAGTGATCGAACCGATGGTGCAGGCAGAAGTGATCAAGCCGATCAATCCGGAACTGCTCACCGAATACAAGAACCTCCTGCCGTTCACCACCGAATCGATGGAATACAACGGCAACACCTGGGCGATGGTCTCGGACTGGGGCAAGAACCCGTTCATCTACAACACCGAACTGCTGAAGAAGCCGCCGACCAGCTGGGCCGAACTGTGGAGCCCGAAGCTGAAGGGTCAGGTGGCGCTGTGGGAAGACATCTCCCTGATCTGGATCGGCGCCTCGGTGCTCGGCATGGACAAGGAACCCGAACAGCTGTGGAACCTGAGCCAGGAACAGCTGAACGAAATCCGCGACAAAATGCTCGAACTCAAGGGCAACGTGCGCACCATGTGGTCGAGCGCCGGTGACCTGATCCAGCTCTACGCGAACAAAGAGGTCGGCGCCTCGATGGGGTGGAGCTACGTCCTCAACGAACTCAAAGCGAAGGGCGAACCGGTCGCCGAAGCGAACGTGAAGGACATGGGCGCTCAGGCCTGGACCGAGGGCCCGGCGATGACCACCGGGATCAGCCCTGACTGCGAAGCGGCGGCGTACGACTTCATGAACTACCTCACCTCGCCGAAAGGCCAGGCGGCGCTGTCGAAGTCGAGCGGTTACACCCCGGTCAACCCGGCCGCGAAACAGTACATGTCCAAGGAAGAAATCGAACGGACCGGGCTCAGCGACCCGAAGGCGTTCCTCGGCAGCGCGATCGTGAAGAAAGCGCCCAAGAATCCGGAAGCCTACAACCAGACCATGCAGGAAATCATCGCCGGACTGAACGGCTAGTCCTGCGCGCGTCGCCCATGTCATGACCGTGATCCGCCGACACCGATGGCTGCAGGCCCTTCTCCTCTTCGGGCCTGCGGCCATCTGGGCGGCCGCGTTCATCGTCTTCCCGATGGTGGAGGCGGTGAAAATGAGCCTCTCGCAGGTGGAGTACTACCACCTGGTACATGACTGGACGACGAAAAACTTCCAGCTGTTCTTCTCCAACCCGCTGTACACCGAAGCGCTGGTGCGCTCGGCGGTCCGCGCGGCGATCGTCGCGGCGCTCGCGGTGGGGATCAGCCTGCCGCTCGCGCACTTCATCTCCTTCCGCGTCAAACGCCACCAGTTCCTCTGGTTCGCCGGCGTCGTCGTCGCCCTCTGGCTCGGCTACCTGCTGCGGATCGTCGGCTGGCGCATCCTGCTCGGCCGCGAAGGCGTCCTCAACGGCCTGCTGACCAGCGCCGGGATCCTCGAACACCCGACCAAGGTCCTCGTCTTCAACCCGTTCGCGGTGATCCTGGTGCAGACGCACCTGGCGATGTCGTTCGCCTTCATCCCGATCTTCGTCGTCATGCAGCGCGTGCCGCACCGGCTGATGCAGGCGGCGAGCGACCTCGGTGCGCCGCGCTGGCGCCAGATCCTCGAGGTCGAGGCGCCGCTGATCGCGCCCGGCGTCGCGGTCGGCGCGACCTTCGCCTTCGTCCTCTCCTTCGGCGATTACTTCGCCCCCCAGCTGGTCGGCGACCCGGGTTCGATCGGGATCGCCAACCTCGCCTCCTCGCAGTTCGAACACGGTCTCGCCTGGCCGCTCGGGGCGGCGATCGGCGTGGTCATGATCGTCTCCATCTTCGCCGTCCTGGCGCTGCCCGGGATCCTGCTGGCGATCTACCGCCGGGTGGCCGGGCTGCGGGCGCGGCGCGGCCCCGAGCCGAGCCGGGTCAGCTCCGGCGCGCTGGAGGGGGTGCCGGGAGCGTGAGCGTGAGGAAACGGCTCGGCTCGCTCGGGATCGGGGCAGGCATCGGCCTGATCCTGCTCTTCCTCTACATGCCCGCGATCGTGATCGGGGTCTACTCGCTGAACAAGGGCTCGGTGATGGGCTGGCCGCCGGAACTGGCGACCCTGAGCTGGTACTCGAAAGCGTTCGCCAACCCGGCGATGGTGGAAGGTCTGAAGAACTCGGCGATCGTCGCCGCGGTCAGCGTCGGCATCGCGGTCATCCTCGGGGTGCCGGCCGGGATGGGCGTCGACCGCTTCCACTTCTTCGGCAAAACGGCCTTCCAGCGGCTGCTGATGCTGCCCTTCCTGATGCCGGGCCTGATCAGCGGCCTGACCCTGCTGACGGTGATCCTCGACTTCCACTTCAAGCTCTCGCTGATGACCGTGATCATCGCCCACGCGACGATGCTGATCGCGATCGTGGTGATCCAGATGGCGGTGGTGCTCGACCGCTGGAACCGCTCGCTGGAGCTCGCCGCGCAGGATCTCGGCGCGAACGAGATCCGCACCTTCTTCTACGTCACCTGGCCGAACATCCGCGCCGCGATCGTCGGCGCCTCGCTGCTCGGGGTCGCGATCTCGCTCGACGAGACCGCGCGCACGGCCTTCGTGGTCGGCGAACAGGACACCCTGCCGATCGTCGTCCTCTCCAGCCTGCGCCGCACGCTGACCCCGGAAATCAACGCGATCGGCACCGTCGTGCTCGTCATCTCGCTGGTCGGCGTCGTCATCTGGTCCAAATTCGGCGCCGCCGACCTGGCCCGCGAATAGGCCCGCGGGCGAACCGAAAGGGCGACTCTTGCTGCGCATCGGCATCGACATCGGCGGCACCTTCACCGACCTCACCGCGCTCGAGGAATCGGGCCGCGCCCACCTCTGGAAGGAGCCGACGACGCCCGCCGACCCGATGGCGGCGATCCTCACCGGCCTCGAGGGGCTGGCGGGCAGCCTCGACCGCCCGGTCGCCGAGCTGCTCGGCGAAGCGCGGCTGTTGGTCCACGGCACGACGATCGCCACCAACACGGTGATCCAGCGCAACGGCCCGCGGATCGGCCTGCTGGCGACGAAGGGCTTCCGCGACGTCCTCTACTTCCGCGACGCCTGGAAGCCGGAACGCTTCAACATGCGCTTCGCGCCGCCCGAGCCGTTCGTCGAGCGCTTCCTGCGCCGCGGGGTGAGCGAGCGGATCGGCCCGGCGGGCCAGGTCGTCGCGCCGCTCGACGAGGACGAGGTGCGCCGCCACGCCGCCTACCTCGGCGAGCACGGGGTGGAGGCGGTCGCGGTCGCCTTCCTCTGGTCGATCGTCAACCCCGACCACGAGCACCGCGCGGCGGCGATCCTGCGCGAGGAGCTGCCCGATGCCTATGTCGTCTGCTCCGCCGACGTGGTCCCCGAGATCCGCGAGTGGGAGCGCACCTCTGCTGCCGTCCTCTCCGCCTACGTGCTGCCGGGGATCGACGCCTACTTCGGCCGGCTGAAAAGCGACATCGCCGCCGCCGGGCTCGGCGAGGACCCGCTGATCATGCAGCTGAACGGCGGCTGCGCGCCGATCGACGAGGTCCTCAAGCGGCCCGTCTACGCCCTCCACTCGGGCCCCGCGGCGGCGCCCGCGGCGGCCGCGCACCACGCCGGCCGGCGCGGCCTGCGCGACGTGATCACGATCGACATGGGCGGCACCAGCTTCGACGTCTGCCTCGTCCGCGAGGGCCGGGCCGCCCGCTCGCGCTCGATCCGGGTCGACCAGCAGCCGGTCGGGGTGGAGGCCGTCGCCGTCCACTCGGTCGGTGCCGGCGGCGGCTCGATCGCCTACGTCGACGAGGGCGGCGCGCTGAACGTCGGCCCGCGCAGCGCCGGCTCGGTCCCCGGGCCGGCCGCCTACGGCGCCGGCGGCACCGAGCCGACCGTCACCGACGCCAACGTCGTGCTCGGGTACCTCGACCCGGAGGCCTTCCTCGGCGGCCGCCGCGAGCTGCGCGCCGACCTCGCCGAGCAGGCGATCGCCGCCGGCGTCGGCGAGCCGCTCGGCCTCGACCCGGTCGCCGCGGCGGCCGGGGTGATCCGCGTCGTCAACGCCTCGATGACCGCCGCCGTGCGCGCCGTCTCGGTCGAGCGCGGCCTCGACCCGCGCAACTTCGCCCTCGTCGTCGGTGGCGGCGCGGGCGGCCTGCACGCCTCGGCGCTGGCCCGCGACCTCGGCATCGAGCGGGTCGTGATCCCACGCGAGGCGGGGACGCTCTGCGCCTTCGGGATGACCGTCACCGACGTCCGCCACGACTATCTGCAGCCGCTCCACTGCACCTCCGACAGCCTCGACTCGGCCGCCCTCGACGCGCTCTACGCGGGCCTCGAGGAGCGCGGCCGGGCGCGGCTCGGCGACGACGGCTTCGCCGCCGAGGAGATCCGGGTCGAGCGCTCGGTCGACGCCCGCTACCCGGGCCAGGTCTACGAGCTGACCGTCGCGATCCCTGCCGCCGAGAGCTACGGCCCCGAGCACCTGGCGCAGATCGAGGACGCCTTCCACGCCGAGCACGAGCGCCAGTTCGGCTACCGGCGCGAGGAGCTGCCGGTGGAGTTCCTGCACTGGCGGGCCGCCGCGGTCGGGCGGATGGACCTGCTGCACGAAGGCGCCGTGGCGGCGGTCGCGACCACCGTCGCGGCGGCGCCGCTCGGCGAGCGCCGCGTCTACGTCCCCGCGCTCGGCGAGGTCGCTGCGGTGCCGCTCTTCAAGGTCGAGGCGCTCGCCACCGGCAGCCGCGTCGACGGCCCCGCGGTGGTCGCCGGCGACACGACGACGATCCTGCTCGAACCCGGCGACGTGCTGCGCTGCGACGAGGACGACAGCTTCCTGATCGAGGTCGGGAAGGGAGGCGACTGATGGACCAGGTCACGTTCAGCGTGATGATGCGGCGGCTGGAGAGCATCTCGCTGGAGATGACGCAGGCGCTCGAGCGCTCCGCCTGGAGCTCGATCATCGCCCTCTGCCACGACTTCTCCTGCGTGATCTACGACGCCAAGGGCCGCCAGCTCTCCGTGCACGACCCGATCCCGGCCCTGGTCACCTCGCTGGAGCTGGTCGTCGATGCGATCGAAGAGGGCTTCGGCGACGACATCGCCGACGGCGACATCTTCCTCTGCAACGACCCCTACCGCGGCAACACCCACGTCGGCGACCTGGTGATCTCGCGGCCGGTGTTCGTCGAGGAGCGGCTGATGTTCTGGCTGATGATCAAGGCGCACCACATCGACGTCGGCGCCTTCGAGCCCGCCTCCTGCACCGCCGCCGCCCGCGACACCTTCCAGGAGGGGCTGCGCATCCCGCCGCTGAAGATCGTCGCCGCCGGGACGCCGCGCCTCGACGTGCTCGAGCTGGTGCTCTCCAACGTCCGCCTGCGCAACCTGGTCGAGGGCGACCTGCTGGCCCAGATCGGCTCGGCCGAGCGCGGCCGGCGGCTGATCCTCGAGTTCTGCGAGGAGTTCGGCCTGGAGACGGTCGAGGAGTATGGGGAGGAGGTGATCGCCTACGCCGACCGCCGCATGGGCGCGGTGATCGAGCGCATCCCCGACGGCTCCTACCGCGGCTCGGGCTGGGTCGACTCGGACGGCTACGCGGTCAAGAACGTGCCGGTCGAGGTGACGGTCGAGGTCAGCGGCGACCAGGTGGTGGTGGACTTCGAGGGGACCGGGGCGCAGGCCGAGGGCGGCTTCAACAGCTCCGTGGCGACGACCCTCACCGCCGGCCGCATCCCCTTCCTCTTCTACGCCGACCCTGACATCCCCCACAACCAGGGCTGCTTCGAACACATCGAGGTGCGGGCGCCGAAGGGGACGATCGCCAACCCCGAGTACCCCGCCTCGACCTCCTGCGCGACCGTCGTCCCGGCGGCGATGTTCCACGACGCGATCAACAAGGCGCTGGCGGCGGCGGTCCCCGAGATGGTCCACGCCGGCACCGCCCGCTGCTCCAACGTGCCGCAGTTCTTCGGCGTCGACGAGGAGACCGGCGAGGAGTGGGCGATGATGATCTTCAACAACTGCGGCGGCTCCGGCGCGGTGAAGGAGGCCGACGGCTGGCCGCTGCTCGAGTCGGTGGCGGCGATGGGCGGCCAGAAAGCGCTGCCGATCGAGCAGATGGAGCTGCTCTACCCGGTGCAGGTCGAGGAGATGGAGATCGAGCCCGACTCGATGGGCTTCGGCACCACGATCGGCGGCTTCGGCGTCCGCTTCACGATCCGCCCGCTGAAGGGCTCGATGCACTGCATCACCTTCGGCGACGGCACCGCCAACCCGCCGCACGGCGCCGTCGGCGGCACGCCCGCGATCGGCGGCGGCCAGTTCGTCGAGGAGGCGGCGAGCGGCCGGCGCACCTACGTCTCCGCCTCCGGCCACGTGCTGGTCGCCCGCGGCGACACCTGGACCGGCGTCGCGACCGGGGGCGGTGGCTACGGCAGCCCGCTCGAGCGCGACGCCGAGCGCGTCCGCCGCGAGGTCCGCGACGGCGTCATCGGCCGCGCCGCGGCCACCGAGATCTTCGGCCTCGTGATCGGCGAGGGGGACGACCCCGCGCTCGACGCGGCGGCGACGCGGGCACGGCGGGCGGAGCTCGCCTCGCGCGCGCGGCCGCTGGTCGAGCCCACCGAGCCCGAAGCCGCGACCTGGGTCGAGGAGAACCTCCGGCCCGGCGACCTGTACCTCGAGAACCCGACTGTCGACTAGAGGAGGCGAGCCCACCCCCATGGAGCCCACCCAGACGATGACCACCCCGACCGCCACCGCGGCCGGAGGCGACTACGACCCGATCACCTTCAGCGTGATCCTCAGCCGCTTCGACGCGATCGTCGAGGAGATGACGCGGGTGCTGGAGAAGTCCGCCTGGACCTCGATCCTGGCGCTCGCCCACGACTACTCGTGCGCGATCTACGACGCGGTGCCGCGGCAGGTGTCGATGTACGACGCGCTGCCGATCCACACCGCCTCGCTGCACATCGCCGTGCGCGAGATCGCCGAGGCCTTCGAGGGCGAGATCAACCCTGGCGACGTCTTCCTCTTCAACGACCCCTACTCGGGCAACACCCACGTCGGCGACTTCGTCACCGCGGCGCCGGTCTTCGCCGACGGGCGGCTCGTCTTCTGGTCGGTGACCAAGGGGCACCAGATGGACACCGGCGCCTACATCCCGAGCTCGGTCGTCGCCTCCGCCGCCGACATCTACCAGGAGGGGATCACGATCCCGCCGATGAAGATGGTCGAGGAGGGCGTGCTGCGCGAGGACTTCTTCCGCCTGCTGCTGGCGAACCTGCGCTACGCCGACCTGATCGAGGGCGACCTGCGGGCGCAGATCGGCTCGATCGAAAAGGCCCGCCAGCGCCTCGAGGAGCTCTGCGCCCAGTACGGCACCGACGTGGTGCTGCGCTACGTCGACGAGATCATCGGCTACTCGAGCCGCCGCGCGGGCCAGGAATTCGCCTCGATGCCCGACGGCACCTACACCGCCGAGGGCTGGATCGACTCCGACGGCTTCGGCCGCGAGCACATCCGCGTGCAGGTCGAGGTCGAGATCGCGGGCGAAGAGGTGCGGGTCGACTACGCGGGCTCCGACCCGCAGGCGCGCGGCGGCGCCAACGGCAGCTACGCGACCTCGCAGGCCGCCGGCGCGGTGCCGTTCCTCTACTACATCGACGCCGACATCCCGCACAACCACGGGGTGATCGAACGGGTCTCGGTCTCGGCCGAAGAGGGGACCGTCTGCTACGCCAAATTCCCCGCCTCGACCAGCGTCGCCACGATCGTCCCCTCCGACCTGATGCAGGACGTGGTCAACCGGGCGATGGTGGAGGCGATGCCGGAGCGGGTCCCGGCGGGCGGCGCCCGCTGCGGCAACATCCCGCAGTTCGCCGGCAACGGCGCCGACGGCCACTCGCCCTGGGGCTTCATGCTCTTCAACAACGCCGGCGCCGGCGGTGCCGCGAAAGGCAACGACGGCTGGCCCCTCTGGTACAACCAGGCCGCCCTCGGGGGGATGAAAATCCAGCCGATCGAGCAGCTCGAGCTGCTCTATCCGGTGCGGATCGACCGCTGCGAGATCGACGTCGACTCGGTCGGCTTCGGCCAGTGGCTGGGCGGCCCCGGCAACATCTGCGCGGTGCGCCCGCTGGTCGACGAGATGGTGACGATCACCTTCGGCGACGCGGCCTCCAACCCGCCCCACGGGGCGATGGGCGGCGGCCAGGGCAGCGGCGGCGGCCAGTACGTCGAGGACGAGCAGACCGGCAAGCGCCGCTTCGTCTCCTCCTCCGGCGCCTTCAAGGTCGACCACACGCGCGAGGTCTACGTCGGCGTCTCGACCGGCGGCGGCGGCTGGGGGAACCCGCACGAGCGCGACGCGGAGCAGGTGCGGATCGACGTCCGCGACGGGATCGTCAGCCGCGAGGCGGCGGCCGAGGTCTTCGGCGTCGTCCTCTCCGCCGACGCCGACCCGGTGATCGACGCGGACGCGACCGCGGCGCGGCGTGGCGAGCTGGCCAAGGTCGAGCGCCCGGTGGTCAGCCCGACCGAGCCGAACGCGTCGCCCTGGCTGAAGAACCAGATGCGCGACGGCGACACCTACGAGCTCGACCCGCTGCTCTAGGCGCGGCGAGCGAGACAAGAGGAGAACTAGAGATGAGTTATCGCATCGGTGTCGACATCGGCGGCACCTTCACCGACTTCACCGTCGCCCGCGAGAGCGGCGAGCTGCTGCTGTGGAAGCAGGACTCGACCCCCGACGACCCGGGCCGCGCCGTGGTCCAGGGCCTCGCCGCGGTGGCCGAGCAGCTGGACACGGACGTCGAGGGCCTGCTCGGCGAGACCGAGCTCTTCGTCCACGGCACCACGGTGGCGACGAACATGCTGATCCAGCGCAACGGGCCGACGATCGGCCTGCTCTGCACCGAGGGCTTCCGCGACGTCCTCTACTTCCGCGACGGCTACAAGCCCGAGCGCTTCAACATGCACCTGCCGCACCCGCGGGAGCTGGTCGACCGTTGGCTGCGGATCGGTGTCCCCGGCCGCTTCGACCCGACCGGCGAGGAGGTCGCGCCGCTCGGCGAGGACGAGGTCCGGGCCGCCGCCGCGCAGTTCCGCGAGGCGGGCGTGCGCGCCGTCGCCGTCGCCTTCCTCTGGTCGATGCTCTACCCGCGGCACGAGCAGCGCGCGGCGGCGATCCTGCGCGAGGAGCTGCCCGGCGTCGACGTGATCTGCTCGGCCGACGTGCTGCCGGAGATCCGCGAGTGGGAGCGCACCTCGGCGACCGCGATGAGCGCCTACGTGATGCCGAAGATCCGCGAGTACCTGACCGCGCTGACCGCCCAGCTCGAGGGCGGCGGGCTCGCCTCGCCGCTGCTGATCATGCAGATCAACGGCGGCTGCGCCCGGGTCCCGGAGATCCTCGCCCGGCCGGTCAACATCCTCGCCTCCGGCCCGGCCGCGGCGCCCGCGGCGGCGCTCCACTTCGCCGGCTCGGTCGGCGACAACCTGATCTCGGTCGACATGGGCGGCACCAGCCTCGACGTCTGCCTGATCGAAGACGGACGGGCGGCGATGAGCCGCGAGATCCAGGTCGAGGGGCAGCCGATCGGCGTCTCCGCGGTCGACGTCCACTCGATCGGCGCCGGCGGCGGATCGATCGGCTGGGTCGACGCCGGCGACGCCCTGCGGGTCGGGCCGCGCAGCGCCGGGGCCAACCCGGGGCCGGCCTGTTATGACCAGGGCGGCACCGAACCGACGGTGACCGACGCCAACGTCGTGCTCGGCTACCTGAACCCGGACGCCTTCCTCGGCGGCCGGCGGCGGCTCCGCGACGACCTCTCGCGGGCGGCGGTCGACGAGTTCGTCGGCGGTCCGCTGGGGCTCTCGACGGTCGAGGCGGCGGCCGGGATCGTCCGCGTCGTCAACGCCAACATGGTCGGCGCGATCCGCGCCGTCTCGGTCGACCGCGGCGTCGACCCGCGCCGCTTCACGCTCGTCTGCGCCGGCGGCGCGGGCGGCCTGCACGCGGCCGAGCTGGCGCGCGAGCTGGGGATCGAGAAGGTCTTCGTGCCGCTCGAGGCGGGCGTCTTCTGCTCCTTCGGGATGACGGTGACCGACGTCCGCCACGATCACGTCACGGCACTCCACCAGGTGACCGACACGATCGACCTCGACGCGGTCAACGCGACGATCGCCGAGATGGAGGGGGCGGCGCGGGCCGAGCTGCTCGAGGAGGGGTTCACCGAGGACGAGATCACGCTGGAGCGCGAGGTCGACGCCCGCTATCCCGGCCAGGTCCACGAGATCACCGTGCCGGTGCCGAGTACCCCGCGGCTCGGTCCCGACGACATCGCGACGCTGGTCGGCTCCTTCCACGAGCAGCACCTCGCCCAGTTCGCCTACAACCGGACCACGATGCCGATCGAGTGCCTGCACTGGCGGGTGGCGGCGATCGGCACCGGCGCCGCGGCCGCGCGCCCGGATGCCGCGGCCGAGGCCGGTGATGTGCAGCCGATGCGGACGACCGAGGCCTACTCGACGGCGAGCGGCGAGGTCGAGGAGACGCCGATCTACGACGTCGCCGCGCTCGGCGTCGGCGCCTCGGTGCGGGGCCCGGCGATCGTCGCCGCGCCGACGACCACGATCGTCCTCCACGAGGGCGACGTGCTCGAGCGCCGCGACGCCGACGGGTTCCTGATCGAGGTGGCGCCGGCGGCCGGGGCCGCGGGCGGGGCGCTGACCGGGGCCGTCTCGGCCTAGGGGCGCGGCGATGAGCGACCGCGGCACCACCGATTGGGGCTGGCCCGGCGGTGCCGCGGTCGCCGTCAGCATCACCTTCGACGTCGACGCCGAGTCCGGCTTTCTCGGCGAGGGGGAGGAGTACCGGCGGCGGATCACGACGCTCTCGGAGGGGGCGTTCGGGGTGCGCCGCGGGGTGCCGCGGATCCTCGGGCTGCTGGAGCGGCTCGGCATCCCGGCGACCTTCTTCGTCCCCGGCGACACCGCCGAGCGCCACCCCGGGCTGTGCGCGGCGCTGCTCGAGGGCGGGCACGAGATCGGCCACCACGGGTACCTGCACCTGCGCAGCGACAAGGTGTCGGCGGAGGCCCAGCGGGAGGAGATCGAGCGCGGCCTGGAGGCACTGGCGGCGGCCGGGGCGCCGGTCCCGCGCGGCTACCGCTCGACCTCCTGGGAGCTGACCCCGGAGACGTTCGCGCTGCTGCGCCGGCACGGGTTCGCCTACGACTCGAGCTGCATGGGGGACGACCGCCCCTACCTGCAGGAGTGGGAGGGGGAGCGCATCTTGGAGCTGCCGGTGCACTGGTCGCTCGACGACTGGCCGCGGTTCGGCTGGGCGATCGACGGGGGCGGCAACGTCGCCGACGTGGGTGAGCTGCGCGACTCCTGGCTGGCCGAGTTCCGGGCGGCGCGGGAGGAGGGTCGCCACGTGACCTTCACCATGCACCCGGAGGTGATCGGCCGCGCCTACCGCTTCGCCGCGCTGGAGGCGCTGGTGGAGGAGATGGTCGCCGCCGGCGACGTCTGGTTCGCCCGCCTGGACGAGGTCGCCGACCACGTCGGGCCGCGGCTGGCCGAGGCGGCGGCGCCGGGCCGATGAGCCGGTTGGTCGCGACCGCTTCTCGGCGGCCCGGGGAGCGCGGCCGCGAGTTCGGCCGGGCGCGCGCCGAGCTGGTCGGGGCGAGCTGGGCGGGGTATCTGGAGCACTTCGAGGCGGGCGGGCTCTGCGGGCGCGAGGAGGTCGAGGCGTGGGGGGCGGAGGCGCTCGCCGCGGTCGCCGCCTGGGCGCCGCACCTGGCCGAGGAGATCGAGGGGATCGCGGACGGCGCCGGGCTCGGGGCGGCGCAGGTCGCGGCGCTGAACGCGCGCACCGAGATCCTCGCCAAGGTGGCGCGGCGGCGCCGGCTCCCGGGGCGGGGGGAGTGCACGGTGATGGTCGCGGTCGAGAGCGAGGCGGACGGCCCGCTCGGCGCCCAGACCTGGGACTGGCACGACGAGTTCGCCACGACCTGGCTCGTCTGGGGCCTCGAGGAAGAGTCGGGGATGCGGGTGCAGACGCTGACCGAGGCCGGGGTGCTGGCGAAGCTCGGGGTGAACTCGGCCGGGATCGCGGTGCTGCTGAACGTGCTCCACCACGAGGACGACGCGTCGGTCGCTCTCGGGGTGCCGATCCACGCCCTGCTCCGGCGCATCCTCGGCGAGTCGGAGACGATCTTCGACGCGTTGCGGCTGCTCGGCTCCTTCGCCCCGGCGGCCTCGAGCGCGGTGACGCTGGTGGCGGCCGAGGGCGGGGAGGGGACGGCGCTGACCGCCGAGCTGCGCCCCGGCGCGCGCCCCGGGTACGTGCTGCCCGACGAGCGCGGGCACCTCGTGCACACCAATCACTTCCTCTCGCCGGGGGGCGAGGCGGGCGACCTCGAGCCGGTGGTCGGCCCGGACTCGCTCTTCCGGTTCGAGCTGATGCGGCGGCGCGCCGGCCACCTGACCGCGCCCGCGGGCGGCGAGGAGATGCTCGCCGCCTTCCGCAGCCACCTGGGCGGCGGCGGCGCGGTCTGCTGCCACCCCGAGCCCGGTGCGGGGCTCGGCGACCGCTACGCCACCCTCGCCACCGTCCTCGTCGATCCCGCCGCGGGCCGCCTGCGCTTCGCCGACGGCGGTCCCTGCGAGGCCGGCCCGGAGAGCTGGACCGAGGTCTTCGTCCCACCGAACCATCCCGACCAGGAGGTGCTCGATGTACGCGCGAATTGACAACGTCGACCTGCTCTGCCGCGACGTCGGCGTGATCGCCGACTTCTACCACGGCGTCCTCGGCCTGCCGTTCCACTTCCCCTTCGAGCGCGAGGAGGGCTGGGTCGCCCTCGACGCCGGCAACCTCACCATCTTCATCTTCGAGACCACCCACGAGGCCGACCTCCCCCGTCGCACCCCGGTCAACGAGGTCAACCGCCCGGGCTGGGACTCCCTCGCTTTCGAGGTCGAGGACCTGGACGCCGAGATCGCCCGCCTCGACGGTCAGGTCGAGTGGGCCGCCGAGATCATCGAATGGAAACACCCCTCCGGCGCCTGGTACCGCTACCGCCCGATCTACGACCCGGAGGGCAACATGTTCTACGTCACCGAGCCCCACCGGTAGGTGGTTGGTTCGGCGGGGAGGGACGGCGGAGGGTCCGGGGCGCCGGCGGCCGTCCGAGTCACGCCCCGGGCGCCTCATGGGGCTCCTGGCAGGCTGTGACCCCCATGAGGCGCCCGGGACGTGAGGGGTGCGTGGGGAAGAGGGCACGGGATCGTGACGAAGATGACGGGGACGTCACACTTCCGTGCCCTTTCAAGGCCGAGATCGGGGCCCCGACACTCGCTGCAGCGATAAGTGTCGCCCCAGCGACGCTTATCGCTGCAGCGTGTCCCGGACGTCCGAGGAAGACGGGAGGAAGGGTGACGGACCTCCCGTTCCCCGGCCGACCCGGGTCAGCTGTTCTTTTTGCCGGACTGGTCGGCATAAGGAACAGCTGGAGGGAGGGGCGTCCTCGAGGCGACGGCGAATTCCCACTTCGGTGACGGACCCGTGCGGCTCCCGTCACCACCTCGTGACCCTTCTTCCTTTCGCCGGTTCTCTTTCCCGCGGTGAGTTCGCAGAAACCTGCGGTATGCGACGGAAAGTGCGAACGCCGGGGACGGGGGACGACCATCTAGGCTCGCCGAGTCCACCTAGACGGAGGGCGGACGGTTGGTTGGCGGCGCAGGAACTTGGGATGGCGGGATCGAGATGCTTGGGCGCGCCATCGGCATGGCTTGCGAGGCGCATCGCGGGCAGGTCTACCCGACGCCTCAGGGCGAGCCTTATGTGCTCCACCTCTTCCGGGTGATGCTGGCGTTCGAGGACGCGGCGGCGCGGAGCGTCGCGGTCCTGCATGACATCCTCGAGGACACGCCGACGACCGCGCGGGATCTGGTCGAGGCGGGGATGTCGCCGGAGATAGTCGACGCTGTCGTGGCTCTCACCCGCGATCCGGGGGAGACCTACGCTTCCTACATCGCGCGGGTCGCCGCCAACGGGCTTGCCCGACGGGTCAAGATGGCGGACATCGCCGACAACCTCGCCAACAACCGCAGGCTGCCCGTGACCCCCGAGGTGTCGGCGCGCGTCGCCCGTTACGAGGCCGCCCTGGACCGGCTCGGCGGGGCGGAGGAGGCGGTGGCGGTACCAGGGGCATCGCTATGGACCTGGTCGGTCGGCGCGGGCACCCCGCTCGTCCTCGCCCACGGCGGGCCTGGGCTCTCGAACAATCTGGGGCCGATCGCGGGGATGGTGGACGACGTCGCCGCGGTCCACCTCTACGACCAGAGGGGAGGCGGTCGCTCTGCCGGCGGTGGGCCGTTCGACGTCGAGACCTTCGTCGCCGACCTGGAGGCGCTGCGGCGACACTGGGGTCACGAGCGGTGGATCGTCGGAGGCCATTCGTGGGGCGCGGCGCTGGCGCTTTTCTACGCGCTGGCGCATCCGGAGCGGACGCTCGGGGTCGTCTACCTGGGCGGCACCTCGATCCGGTGGGAGGCGCGGGAGCGCGCGCACGCCGAGCGGATGCGGCGGCTGACGGCAGCGGAGCGGGAGGAGCTCGACACGCTGGCGCTGCGGCTCGCGCGCCGCGAGGACGACGAGGCCAGGGCGCGCTTCCTGCGCCTCCTCTGGACCACGGACTTCGCGACCCGCGCGGCTGCCGACGGGGCGCTCGAACGGGGCCCTCTCTACGAGTACCCCCGCGCGGACGCGGTCGCCCGGTCGGTGGAGGACGACTGGCGCCGCCGGCTCGACGGCGGGATCGAGGACCAGCTGGCGGCGCTCCCGGTGCCGGTCCTCGTCCTGCATGGCGAGGCCGATCCCGACCCCGGCGCCCGTGAGGTTGGCCGGATCGCTCCCCGTGGGGTCTGGGCGCCGATCGCGGGCGCCGGGCACTCGCCGTGGCTCGAGGATCCCGCCGCGGTCGGGCGGTATCTGCGCGGCTTCGTCCTCTCGCTCGCCGCTCCCGAGAGCGGGTCTGGGCCCGAAGGCTCCGGGGCGATCGAGTTCCGCGACGCGCGGACTTCGGACCCGGTCCTGACCTTCTTCGACGCGGCCCTGAGCGCCGAGGTCGATCGCCGCCGCGGCCATGCGCCCACCGGGACGAGCCTCCCGGCCGACCTCGAGCCGCCCGACGGGGCGATCCTCGTCGCGCATCGCCACGGTCGCCCCGTCGGCATGGGCGCCGTCCGCGGCCTGGGCGGCGCGATCGCCGAGGTCAAGCGGATGTACGTCTCGCCGGACGCGCGGGGGGAGGGTGTCGGCGGAGCGCTGCTCGGCCGTCTGGAGATGCTCGCCCGCGAGCGCGGCTGCCGCTCGGTGCGGCTCGACACCGCCGACGTCCTCGCCGAGGCGATCGCCCTCTATCGCGCCCGCGGCTACGCGGAGGTTCCCGACTACAACGGCAACGACGCGGCCGATCGCTGGTTCGAGAAGAGCCTGGCCGGCTGAGGTGGAGGGGCGGATCGTCATCGACGGCGGCCCCGCGGTCCTCGTCGAGGGCCGGCCCGCGCAGGGGGCGCGGCACGAGGTGGTGTTCGGCGTGCTGGAGGCGAGCGGGGAGCGGGTGGTGGTCAAGCTCGAGCGGATCGCGGGGGCGCTGGAGCGCGAGCGGTGGGCGCTCGAGGAGATCGCCGCGGCCGGCGGCCCCGCGCCCCGAGTCCTCGCGAGCGGCGAGGTGCTCCTGGGCGGGGAGCGGCATGCCTGCCTCGTGACGGAGCGGCTGCCGGGGGAGGCGCCGAGGACCGACGACGGCTGGCGGCGGATGGGGCGGGCGTTCGCGCGATTCGGCGCCCCCGCCGCGCCGGCCACCCGCCTGCGCGTGCTCGGCCGGGCCGCATTCGGGCGGGAGCACGCCCGGCGGGTCGAGGACCTGGGCGCCTGCCTCGACCCGGTCGCCACGGCGGTCCCCGACTGGGAGCGCCTCGCCTCCGCCGCAATCCCCGAGCCCGCCCCACTGGTGCTCACCCACGGTGACCCCGGTCCGGGGAACTTCCTCGACGACGGCGGGGAAGGGGCGGTGATCGACTGGGAGGACGCCTTCGTCGCCCCCCGCGGCCTCGACCTCGCCCGCCTCGCCTTCATCGCCCTCCTCGGCTCCGGCCCGCGCGGCTTCGATGCGCGCGACCACCGCTCCCGCGCCGCCTCGGTCACCGCCGGCTACCTCGACGCTCTCGCCGGCACATGGACCCCGACCCCCTCGGACCGCCGCTGGTGGACGACCGTCGCCGGCGTCCAGTTCGCGCACCGGCGTCGGCAGATGGGCGGCCCGGGCCCGTGGGAGGACGCGGTCGCCGTCCTCCGGGCGGCCCTGACCGACGCCGACTTCCTTGCGGTGTGAGTTATGCGGTCACAGGGCGGCATAACGCGCCGTGGTGAGTTCGCAGAAACCCGCGGATAGCGCGGAGAAGTGCGAACTCGCCGGCCCGGCGCACGCCGTCGGGCGTCAGCCAGCCACACCGACGCACCCCCGCCGATTGACGGCGATCTGTCGGTCGAATAGCTTCGCCGGGTGGCCGAGCCAGGTTGGGACAAAGGGGTGGCGCCGGAGGGGTCGGCCGAGCGGGGCAGGGAGGCGGTGGTCGGCATCCTCGGGTGGTTCGACCGGGACGTCACCGGGCCGATGCGGGACTTCAGGGATCCGAATCAGGAGTGGCGGCGGCTGTTCTCGGAGCTCTACGGGACGTTTCTGCTGGTGCTCGTGGCGGCGGGCGGCGGGATGATGGGGCAGGCGTTCCCACACACGATCAGCCGCGAGGCGGCGGTGGTGGCGCCGGGGCTGATGGTGCTGGGGATCATCATGTTCATGGGCAAAGTGTCGGGGGCCCATCTGAACCCCGCGGTCACGATCGCCTTCTGGGCGCGGGGCGACTTCCCCGGGCGGCGGATCCTCGGCTACATCGTGGTGCAGCTGATCGGGGCGGCGCTCGCGGCGCTGGTGCTGCGCTGGGCGATCGGCGTCTCGGCGACCTTCGGGTCCAACTACGTCGCCGGCGGCTACTCCTTGGGCCAGGGGTACCTGATGGAGACGCTGCTCACGCTGGGCCTGGTGAGCGTCATCCTGGGCACCGCCTCGGGCGCCCAGAACATCGGCATCTTCAGCGCGATCGGCGTCGGCGCCTACATCGCCCTGGCCGGGCTCTGGGGGAGCCCGATCTCGGGCGCGTCGATGAACCCCGCGCGCACCTTCGGCCCCGACCTCGTCGGCGGCAACTTCAGCTGCTATTGGGTCTACGTCGCCGGCCCGCTCACCGGCGCGCTCCTGGCGGTCGGCGTCGCCTACATCCTGCGCGGACCGGGCGGCGGCAAATCCGGCTCGGCCGCGGCGCAGGGCGGCCTCTTCACCGAAGAGCAACGGCCCGGCCAGGCTTGAACGCACGGCCGGCGGTCAAAGCGAGGCACCCCAGGGGTGAGCGGCGCTGGCCGATGGCCGCCTCGGTCGTCGCCGCGGTGGTGATCACCGGCGCGTTGCCGTCGAGCGTGCGCCCCGAGTCGCGCTGGTTCCTCGGCATCATCGGCCTGGTGCTCCTCGTCCTGATCATCGCCGACCCGGGCCGCATCGACCGCTCGACCCGCCTCGTCCGCTGGCTCTCGCGCCTGCTCCTCACCCTGCTCGCCGTCTCCTCGGCGCTCGCCACCGCCCTGCTCGTCCACCTCCTGATCGTCGGCGGCGAACTGACCCACTCGCCGACCCGCCTCCTCCTCACCGGCACCGCCGTCTGGGTCTCCAACAACATCGTCTTCGGCCTCGTCTACTGGGAGGTCGACGGCGGCGGGTCGGTGGCCCGCACCCTCCACCCGCGCGACTACCCCGACCTCGCCTTCCCTCAGCAGATGAACCCGCACCTGGCGTCGCCGGGCTGGCGCCCGATGTTCGTCGACTACTTCTACCTCGGCTTCACCAACGCCCTCGCCTTCAGCCCCACCGACGTGATGCCGCTGGTCCCCTGGGCGAAGCTGACGATGGCCTTTCAGTCGCTGATCTCGCTGGCGATCCTCGGCCTCGTGGTCGCCCGCGCCGTCAACATCCTCCACTGAGCGCCGCGACGCCGACGCCTCGTGCGGTCTAGAGTCTGGAACCGTGTTCAACCAACTGGATAGAACGATCAGCGCGCCCGACTCGACCGCGGTGCTCGGGGAGATCGCCTCGACGCCCGCCGCGGAGGTCGCCGACATCGTCGCCGCCGCGGCGGACGCCCGCCATACCTGGGCCGCCCTACCGGTCGCCGCGCGCGCCGCGATGCTCGAGGCGGCGGCCGATCGGCTCGCCGGGGAAGCGGCGGAGCTCGGCCCGCTGCTCGCCGCCGAGTCCGGCAAGCCGCTCGCCCAGGCTGAGTTCGAGGTGCGCGCCTCGATCGGCCTCCTGCGCGGCAACGCGACCGCGGGCCGGCGGCTCGGCGGCCGCGTGCTGCCGACCGAGGGCAACGCGGGCACCGAGTGGGACCTCGCCTACACCCGCCGCGAGCCCCTCGGCGTGGTCGCCGCGATCCTCCCCTTCAACTTCCCGGTCGAGCTGTTCGTCGAGAAGTGCGCCGCCGCCCTCGTCGTCGGCAACGCCGTCGTCGTCAAGCTGCCGCTCGAGGACCCGCTCGTCGTCGACCGCTTCCACGCCGCCCTGCTCGACGCCGGCGTGCCCGCCCCGGTGCTCGCCGCGGTCCACGGCGACGCCGCGGTCGGCGCCGCGCTCGCGGGCGCCCCGGGGGTCGACGCGATCTCGCTGACCGGCTCGACCGCCGCCGGGATCGCGGTCGCCGAGGCGACCGCGCCGCGCCTGCGCAAGCTCCACCTCGAGCTCGGCGGCAACAACGCCTGCGTGGTTCGCGCCGACGCCGACCTCGACCTCGTCGCCGCCGAGGTGATCCGCGGCCGGCTGATGATGAACGGCCAGGCCTGTTCGGCGACCAAGCGCGTGCTCGTCCACGCCTCCCGCCACGACGAGCTGGCCGAGCGCCTCGCCACCGCCCTGGCCGCTCAGCGCCTTGGCCCGGCGACCGAGCCGGAGACCACGGTCGGCCCGCTGATCACCCCGGCGGCGGCGGCGCGTGTCGCCGACCAGGTGGAGGGCGCCCGCGGACAGGGCGCCGAGCTGATCGCCGGGGACGCGATAGCCGACGGCGCCTACCTCGCTCCCTGCCTGCTCGCCGCGGTGCCGACCGGCGCCGACGTCGCCCGCGACGAGGAGATCTTCGGGCCGGTGATCACCCTGATCCCGGTGGCCGACGACGAGGAGGCGCTCGCCGTCGCCAACGCCTCCAGCTTCGGCCTGATGGCGAGCGTCTTCTCCGCCGACGAGCGCCGCGCGGTGGCGCTGGCGGAGCGGCTCGAAGCCGGCGGCGTCGTGATCAACGGCAGCGACAACTACCGCCCGCCGGTGATCCCGTTCGGCGGGATCAAGCTCTCGGGCACCGGCCGCGAGGGCCTCGGCTACACCATCGAGGAGCTCTCGCGCGAGAAGACGATCGTCCTGCGCCGCTTCCGCGAGCCGGAGCCGGGGGCGTGACCGACTACCGGGTGCCGGCCGTCGTCAACGCCGTCCGGGTGCTCCACGAGCTCGCCCAGGGGGACGACGCCGGCCAGACCGCGGCCGAGCTCTGCCGCGCCACCGGCGCCTCGAAGAGCTCGATGCACAACCTCCTCGGCACGCTCGCCGACGAGGGCCTGGTGGCGCGCGACTCGCGCACCCTCGCCTACCGCCTCGGGCCGACCCTGATCACCCTCGGCGCCGCCGCCTCGGGCCAGACCCGGCTGCTCGACATCGCCACCGAGGAGCTCAGCCGCCTGGCCGCGGAAAAGGACCTCTCCTTCGCGATCGGCCAACCGGTCAGCCCGTATGAGGTGGTGATCATCGACCGCTTCTACCCCCGCGACGACGTCCACGTCGGGGTGCGCCTCGGCGCCACCTACGGGCTCTACGAGGGCGCGATCGGCAAGTGCCTGCTGGCCGCCCTCGACGACGCCGAGGTCCGCAACATCCTCCACAAACGCAAAGTCCCCGCCTACACCGAGCGGACCCTGACCGACCCCGAGCAGATCCTCGCGGAGGTCGGCCAGGTCCGCGAGCGCGGCTGGGCGGCGGCGCGCGGCGAGCTGAACGAGAACAACGTCGTCGCCGCCACGGTCGCCGACCGCGCCGGCACGCCCGCCCTCTTCCTCCTAGCCCTCGGGTTCGCCGAGCGCTTCGACGACCCGGTGATCGAGGCGACGGGCGCCCTCCTGGTCGGCACCGCCGGCCGCATCCGCACCGCCGCCGGCCTCGGGGGCTGACCTGCGGAAAAGAAATCGCTTGCACGCCGGCCTGGTCTGGGCTAGGCTGGCGCGGGTTCCGAATGTGGGACCGAGTTCAAAATTCTGAACCAGCCTGGAGGGCAGCGGATGAGCGATAACGCGACAGTCGACCTGACGATCACCGGCGGCACGCTGGTCGCCCCCAGCGGCCTGCGGCGGGCGGGCCTGGCGATCGACGGCGGTCGGATCGTCGCCGTCTGCGAGGACCACCTGCTGCCCGAGGCGCGCCAGACGTACGACGCGACCGGCCTGCACGTGATCCCCGGCCTGGTCGACAGCGAGGCCCACCCCGGCTGCTACTCGCCGCTGAAGGACGACCTCGCGACCGAGAGCCGCGCCGCGGTCACCGCCGGGGTCACCACCTGGGGCATCCACGCGCCCTCGACGCGGATGGGCCACCCCGACTTCGTCGACTTCGTCCAGCCCGACGACGTCTGCAGCTTCCACGACGTGATCGGCTACTTCACCGACCTGGTCGAGAGCGATGCGGCGCTCGACATCTTCCTCACCTACATGCTGGAGACCGACCAGCAGGCGAACGAGATCCCCGAGTACGCCGCCGAACACGGCGTCACCTCCTACAAGCTCTACCTCCAGTCGATGAGCCCCGAGGCCGAGCCGCACTGGCCGGGCCGGCGGGCGGGCCTCGGCCACGGCTTCGACGACGGCACCTGCTGGCTGACGATGGAGGCGGTCGCCGCCCTCGGCGCCCCCGGCGTCGTCTGCATGCACTGCGAGAACTGGGAGGTCGCGCGGATCTTCGACGCCCGCCTGCGGGCCGCCGGCCGCACCGACTGGGCCGCCTGGTCGGACCGCTCGCCGCACTTCCTCGAGGCGACTCACATCCGCACCTACGGCGACATGGCGGCCGAGCTCGACTGCCCGATCTACATCCAGCATGCGACCACCCCGGAGAGCTACCGCGAGATCCTCGACCTGCGCCGCCGCGGCGTCACCTGCCACGCCCAGACCGGACCGCACTGGCTCCACTTCGGCAAGGGCGAGCACAACGCCTGGCGGATCAACGTGCCGCTGCGCTCGCGCGAGAACAACCCCAACATCTGGGCGGCGCTACGCGAGGACGTGATCAACAGCGTCGGCTCCGACCACGTCGTCCTCTGGGCCCCCTCCGACTACGAGTCCTCCTACGACGAGAACATCTGGGAGCTGAAAACGGGCTTCACCTCGCGGGTCGAGATGCTGCTGCCGGTGCTGCTCGAGGGCGTCCACGCGGGCAGCCTGTCGCTCGAACGGCTGGTCGAGGTCGCCTGCGCCAACCCGGCCCGCATCTTCGGCCTCTACCCGTCGAAGGGGACGCTCGACGTCGGCGCCGACGCCGACGTCGTCCTGGTCGATCTCGACCGCACGGTCAAGGTCGCCAACGAGCAGGTCCTCACCCGCTCCGGTTGGACCGTCCTCGACGGCCACACGATCCACGGCTGGAGCGTCGCCACCTTCCTCCGCGGCAAGCAGGTCGCGCGCTGGGAGGAGGGCGCGCCGAAGCCCGAGTACATCGGCGACGCCGACGGGCAGTACCTGCGGCGCGTGCCGGGCCGCGACCTGGTCCCGCTGGAGAGCGCGGGGGCGGTCTGATGGCGGTCTGGGACGACGTCCTCCCGGACACCGACCGGGCCGTCTTCGAGGCGGCCGGCTGGGGTAAGGACGCGGGCTTCGGCGCCCGCCCGGCGCTGCTCGTGGTCGACGTGATCTACAACTTCGTCGGCGACGTGCCCGAGCCGATCCTCGAGTCGGTGAAGCGCTGGCGCTACAGCTGCGGCGAGCGCGGCTGGAAAGGGGTGGAGGAACTGGCGCGGCTGATCGCGGTCGCCCGCGAGCGCGAGGTGCCGATCTTCTACACCGGCATGGACCGGCGCCCCGACGGCTTCGACCAGGGGGCCTGGAACTGGAAGAGCCACCGGGCGGGCGAGGCGAGCGACGTGAAGGGCTCGCTCGGCAACGAGATCGTCGCCGAGGTGGCGCCGCAGGACCCTGATGTCTATTTCGTCAAGGACAAGCCGAGCGCCTTCCACGGCACCCACCTGCTCGACTATCTGATCTACCTCGGCGTCGACACCGTGATCACCACCGGCACCACGACCAGCGGCTGCGTCCGCGCCAGCGCGGTCGACGCCGCCCAGTACAACTTCCACTCGATCGTCCCCGAGGAGTGCGTCTGGGATCGTGGCGAGCTCACCCACAAGGTCAACCTCTTCGACATCCAGATGAAGTACGGCGACGTGAAGACCACCGACGCGGTGATCGATTACCTGCGCTCGCTGCCGCAGCGGCCCTGCGGCGAGCTGACCCCGACCGCCGGGGGAACCGCGTGAGCCTCGAGGTCCGCCGCGTCCTCACCTGGGTCGACGAGGTTCGCCTCGAAGGTGGCCGCGGGGACGGCAAGCCGCTGCGGCGGGCCGCCACCGGGGTCGTCTTCCGCAACCCCTACGCGGGCCGCCCCTTCAGCGAGGACCTGAGCGAGCTGGTCGAGCCGAGCGCCGAGCTCGGCACGCTGATCGGGGCGAACTGCCTGGCCGTCCTCGGCGCCCCGGTCGAGAGCCACGGCAAGGCGGTGCTGGTCGGCACGGCGGGCGAGCAGGAGCACGGCAACGCGGTCAAGACGACGACCTTCGGCAACCCCTTCCGCGCCGCGTTCGGCGGCGGGCGCGCCTGGCTGCCCTCGACCACCAAGCGCTGCGCCCCCGGCGCCCAGGTCGACGTGCCGCTCTGCTTCAAGGACGAGATCTGGGTCCGCTCCCACTACGACACGATCACCGTCTTCGTCCCCGACGCGCCGGCCCCGGACGAGATCGTCCTGATCGGCGCCGTCGCCTCGCGCGGCCGCATGAACGCGCGGCTCGGCGGCATGACCCGGGAGGAAGCGGAGGCGAAGTGGGCCGAAGAAGAGGGCGGTCGGACCTGAGCGATGTCTGGTCGCCTCCTGATCCGCAACCTCGGCGGGCTGGTCAGCGGCCGCGCCGGTGAGGCGCCGCGCGAGGTCGACTCGCTGCTGGTCGAGGACGGGCTCGTCGCCGGCTTCGAGCCGGGGCCGGCCGAGCGGGAGATCGACGCCGCGGGCGCGGTCGCCGTGCCGGGCTTGATCGACTCCCACGCCCACGTCGTCTTCGGCGACTGGACGCCGCGCCAGTCGACGATCGGCTGGATCGAGTCGAGCCTCCACGGCGGGGTGACGATGATGATGTCGGCCTCCGAGGTCCACCTGCCCGGCCGCCCGCACGACCGCGAGGGGGTGAAGGCGCTCGCGCTCGCCGCCCAGCGGGCCTACGCCGAGTACCGGCCCGGCGGGGTCAAGGTGCTCGGCGGCTCGGTGATCATCGAGCCGGTGCTCGAGCCGGAGGACTTCGAGCAGCTCGCCGCCGCCGGGGTCTGGCTGGCCAAGGTCGGCTTCGGCGACTTCGCCCCGCAGGCCGACGCGGCGCCGCTGGTGCGGGCCGCCCAGGCGCACGGGTTCGTGGTGATGAACCACACCGGCGGCGCCTCGATCCCGGACTCCAGCCCGGTCACGATCGAAGACGTGCTGGCGCTCGGCTGCGACATCGTCGGCCACGCCAACGGCGGCCCGACGGCGCTCCCCGACGCCGACCTCGACCGCCTCTTCGACGCTCCCGGCGCGATCCAGATCGTCCAGGCGGGCAACCTGCGCTCGGCGCTGCGGATCCTCGACCTGGCGCGGGAGCGCGGCGCGCTCGACCGCCTCGTGCTCGCCACCGACACCCCGACCGGGACCGGCGTGATGCCGCTCGGCATGCTGCGCACGATCGCCGAGCTCTGCTCGCTCGGCGGGCTCCCGGCCGCCGAGGGGATCGCGATGGCGACCGGCAACAACGCCCGCGTGCTCGGCCGTCCGGAGGGGGTGCTCGAGTGGGGCCGGCCCGCCGACGTCGTCCTCCTCCAGACCCCGCTCGGCAGCGCCGCCACCGACCCGCTCGCGGCGCTCGAGCTCGGCGACCTGCCCTCGATCACCGCGGTCCTGGTCGACGGCGAGCCGCTGGTGCTGCGCTCCCGCAACACGCCGGCGCCGCTGCGCGCCGCGGTCGAAGGGGTGCTGGCGTGAGACGTGAGCTCCTGCGCGAGGTCGTCGTCCCCGCCCGCGAGGCGCGCACGATCGAGGTCGAGGCGGGCCAGGTGCTCGCCGTCGTCGACCTCGAGGGCCGGCAGGTCGGCGACCTCGCCGCCTGGCTGCGGGACCCGCGCGAGTACCTCTCGCCCGGCCACACGCTCTCCTGCCTGACCAAGCTGGTGCCGGAGGTGGGCGACGAGATCTTCTCCAACCACCGCACGCCGCTGCTGCGGATCGTCCGCGACGACGTCGGCCGCCACGACCTGATCGTCCCCTGCTGCGACCCGGAGCGCTATTCGCGCGACTACGGGCTGGCCGACCACCCCTCGTGCCTCGCCTCCTTGCAGCGGGCGCTGGCCGCCGACGGGCGCGATCTGCCGCTGGAGGGGGAGCAGTGCTGGAACGTGTTCATGAACAATCGCCACGAGGACGGGCGGATCGTCACCCACGAGCCTGAGCACGGGGCGGGGGCGACGATCGAGATGGAGGCGCTGGCCGACCTGGTCGTCGCCCTCTCGGCCTGTCCCCAGGACCTCAGCCCCTGCAACGCCTTCGACCCGACGCCGATGGCCCTGCGCGTCTACGGGGAGAGCTGATGCCGGTCGCCGCCCCGACCCGGACCGAGGCGGTGGCGGCGAGCGCGCGCCTGCTCGCGCGGGCGGGGCTGGTCGAGGCCTTCGGCCACGTCTCGGCGCGGGTCGCCGACGGCTTCCTGCTGACCGCGACGACGCCGCTCGGCGCCGCCACCGCCGCCGACGTCCACGTGCTCGACGAGTCCGGCGAGCCCGCCGCCGGGGCGAGCGACGTGCCGCTCGAGGCGCCGCTGCACGCCGCCATCTACGCCACCCGCCCGGATGTCGGCGCGATCTGCCGCACCCACTCGCCCGCCGCCGTCGCGGCCGGGGCGCGGGGGGAGGTGCCGCCGCTGGTCCACGGGCTCGGCGCGATCGCGGGCGAGGTCCGCCTCTGCCCGCGCACCGACCTGGTGGTCGATGCCGCGGCCGGGGAGGAGGTGGCGGTCGCGCTCGGCGACGCCGCCTGCCTTCTCCTGCGCGCCAACGGCTGCCTCGCGGTCGGCGCCGACCTCGCCCAGGCGGCGGTGCGGGCCTACTTCCTCGAGGAGCGTTGCCGGGTCGCGGAGGAGGCCGGCGGGAAGGGACGGGAGATGTCCGGGGAGGAGCTGCGCGACCGGCTCCGCTGGACGGCAGCCGAGGAGGAGAGGGCCTCGCGCTGGCTCGTGTGGAGGTTCGGCGACGACGCCCGCCGGACCGGTAAATGGCAAGGCAACCAAGAGGAGCCCGCAACATGAGTCGAGCAGTGAAGAAGCACTACCGGGCAGTGACCGCGTCCGTCCTGGCCCTGACCGTCGCCTTGGCCGTGGCCGCCTGCGGCGGCGGCGCCTCGTCGACGGTGGCGACGAGCAGCAGCGGCAAGCTGAGCGAAATGACCGAAGCCACCCTGGTCCTCGACTTCATCCCCAACGCCGTCCACGCGGGCATCTACCGGGCGGTCGAAGCTGGCTACTACGAAGAAGAAAACATCAAGCTGAACATCATCCAGCCGACCTCCACCGCCGACACGCTGAAACTGATCGACGCGGGCAAGGCGCAGTTCGGCATCGCCGACGGGATCGACGTCGCCACCCAGCTGGTCGAAGGGCGCTCGGTCGAGGGCATCATGGCGCTGCTGGAGCGCCCGCCCGGCGGCCTGATCGCGCTGAAGAAGGAAGGCATCACCAACCCGAAGCAGTTCGAAGGCAAGACGGTCGGGATCACCGGCGTCCCCTCGGACACCGCGATCCTGAACACGGTGATCTCGACCGCGGGCGGCAACCCGAAGAACGTCCACGTGGTGACGATCGGCTTCAACGGCGTGCAGAACACCGAGAACGGCAAGGTCTCCGGGTTCATCGGCTTCATCCCCGCCGACGGCGTGCAGATGGAACACGACGGTTTCCCGATCAAGGCGTTCGCGGCCGACGAATGGGGCGCGCCGAGCTACCCCGGCCTGGTCGTCTTCTCGACCCCGCAGCGGGTGAAGGAAGAGCCGGCCTTGATGCAGGCGTTCGTCTCGGCGACGATCAAAGGCTACGAAGACGTCTTCAAGAACCCGCAACTGGGGATCGAAGCGTTGGTCAAGCAGAACAAGGGCATCGACGAAGGGCTGGCGAAAGCGAGCCTCACCGCCTACATGCCGCTGTTCAAGGGCAAGGCGTCGCAGTACGGGACCTTCGAACCGAAAGTGATCGAAGAACTCTCCGAATACATGATCAAGAACGAACTGTCCAAGAAACCGTTCAAGCCGAGCGAATACGCGACGAACAAGTTCGTCGAAGGCGCGGGCTGAGCCGGTGGCGGCCGAGATGCGCTCCGAGAAGCTCCAGGCGGAGCGCATCTCGAAGGTCTACGGCGGCAACGGCGGCCGGGTCGCGGCGCTGCACGAGGTCGACCTCGACGTCGGCGCGGGCGAGTTCATCTCGATCGTCGGCCCCTCGGGCTGCGGCAAGTCGACCCTGTTCAACATCCTCGCCGGCCTGATCCGGCCGAGCGGGGGCCGGGTGCTGCTCGACGGCAGCCCGCCCGACCAGCTGCTCGGCGAGATCGGCTACATGCTGCAGCGCGACCTGCTGATGCCGTGGCGGACGGTGCTCGACAACACCTGCGTCGGCCTCGAGCTGAACGGGGTCGGCCGGCGCGAGGCGCGCGAGCGGGCGCGGGCCGAGTTCCCCCGCTTCGGCCTCGCCGGGTTCGAGCAGCACTGGCCGGCGAAACTCTCCGGCGGGATGCGCCAGCGCGCCGCGCTGCTGCGCACCTTCCTCGCCGGCCGCGAGGTGATGCTGCTCGACGAGCCGTTCGGCGCCCTCGACGCGCTCACCCGCCGCCAGATGCAGGCCTGGCTGCTCGACCTCTGGCAGGCCGACTCGAAGACGATCGTCTTCGTCACCCACGACGTCGAGGAGGCGGTCTTCCTCTCCGACCGCGTCTACGTGATGTCGGGCCGGCCCGGCCGCGTCGTCCTCTGCCTCGACATCGACCTGCCCCGCCCACGCCGCCAGGACATCACGATGACCGAGGGCTTCCAGGCGCTGAAGGCGCGCCTGATGGAGCCGCTCGAAGCGGCCCTGCGGGAGACCCAACCGGGGGCGGTCGGGTGAAGGCGCTGCGCCGGATCGCCGCCGCGGCCGGGCCGCCGCTGGTCTTCGCGATCATCGTCCTCGGCCTCTGGCAGCTCTACGCCTCGGTCGGCCCGGTCAGCTCGCTGACCCTGCCGAAGCCGACCGAAGTCGCGAGCGCGCTCTGGGAAAACCGCTCGCTGCTGCTGGAAAACACCTGGGTGACGGTGGAGGAGATCCTGCTCGGCTTCGCCGCCGCGATGGTGCTCGGATTCCTGCTCGCGGTCCTGATCCGCTCCTCGCGGCTGATCGAGCGGGCCCTCTACCCGTGGCTGGTCGCCTCGCAGATGGTGCCGGTGCCGGCGGTGGCGCCGCTGATCGTGATCTGGACCGGCTTCGACCTGCGCCCGAAGGTGATCGTGATCGCCCTGGTCTGCTTCTTCCCGATCACGGTCAACACGATCGACGGCCTGCGCGCCGCCGACCCGGAGCTGCTGCGGCTGCTGCGGACCCTGCGCGCCAACCGCGTCCAGCGCTTCGTCAAGGCGCAGCTGCCGGCGGCGCTGCCGTTCATCTTCTCCGGGCTCAAGGTGGCGGCGGCGTTCAGCGTGATCGGCGCCGTCTTCGCCGAGTGGGTCGGTTCCTCGGAAGGCCTCGGGTACCTGATCCTCACCCTCAACAACCAGTCGGCGACGGCGGAGATGTTCGCCACGATCGCGATCCTCGGCGTGATCGGGATCGCCCTCTTCCTGCTCGTCCGCGGGGTCGAGCACCTCGCCCTGCCCTGGTACTACGAGGCGCGCGAGGACGAGGGCGAGCCGGAGGTCGACGGGCTGATGCTGGGGGCGGAGGTATGAGCGCCGTGACCGCGATCGTCCGCGGCGCCTGGGTGCTGAGCATGGACGCCGAGGTGGGCGCCCTGCGCGACGGCGCCGTCGCGATCGCCGCCGACGGCTCGATCGCCACCGTCGGCCCCGCCGCCGAGCTCCTCGCCGCGCACCCGGAGGCCGAGGTCGTCGGCGACGGCAACGGGATCGTGATGCCGGGGATGATCAACGCCCACACCCACCTGAGCGAGTGCCTGATCGCCGGCATGGGGGAGACGGCGAGCCTCTTCGAGTGGTTCGAACGGGTGGTCAACCCGGCGGGCAAGGTGATCACCCGCGAGGAGATGCGGATCGGGACCGAGCTGAAGGCGGTCGAGATGCTGCGCTCGGGGATCACCACGGTCAACGACATGACCTGCCACCGCAACCTCGGCGCCGCCGTCACCCCCGGCGCGGTCGACGGGCTGGCGGCGATGGGGATGCGCGGGGTCGTCTCCTTCGGCGCCGAGAACGCCTACCCCGGCGCCCCCGGCACCGAGGCGTTCATGGCCGAGCACCACGAGCTGGCGGCGCGGATCGAGCCCGAGCCGCTGATCGACTTCCGGATCGGGATCGGGACCGTGCTCGGGATCAGCACCGAGCTCTTCGAGCAGACGGTCGCCGCCGGGCGCGAGCACGGCTGGGCGGTCCACACCCACCTCGCCGAGGTGCGCGAGGAGATCACCGAATCGCGCCTGCGCTTCGGCCACGGGACGATCGAGGAGTCGGCGCGGATGGGGCTGCTCGACCTGCCGGTGATCGCCGGCCACTGCATCTGGTGCACGGAGCGCGACATCGGCCTGCTCGCCCGCCACGGGGTCGGCGTCGCCCACAACCCGGTCGCCAACATGATCCTCGGCTCCGGCGTCTGCCCGGTGCCGCGGCTGCGCCGCGAGGGGGTCGACGTGGCGCTCGGCACCGACGGCGCCGCCTCGAACGACAGCCAGGACATGTTCGGCGCGCTCAAGTGCGCGGCGCTGCTGCAGAAGGTCCACTCGCTCGACCCGGCGGCGATCGACGCGGCGACGGTGCTGGAGATGGCGACGCTGGGCGGGGCGCGGGCGCTCGGGATCGACTCGCGGGTCGGCTCGCTGACGGCGGGCAAGCGCGCCGACGTGGTGCTGCTCGACGGCGCCACGCCGGAGCTGGCGACGATCCACGATCCCTTCCAGCAGGTCGTCTACTGCGCGACCGCGCGCTGCGTCGCCGAGGTCTGGGTCGACGGGGCGCGGCGGGTGAGCGGAGGCGAGGTGGTCGGCGTCGACCTCTCGGTGCTGACCGACGTGGCGCGGGAGGCGGCGATCGAGCTGGCGGTGCGCGCCGGGCTCGGGGGCGAGTCGGTGTACGCCGGCCCCGGGCGGCTGCGGCGCGAGGACCAGGCCCTTGCCTGAGAGCGCCGACGTCTGCGTGATCGGGGCGGGCCACAACGGCCTCGCCTGCGCCTGCTATCTGGCCCGGGCGGGGCTCGAGGTGAGCGTGGTCGAGGCGGCCGGCGACCCGGGCGGCTGCATCAACACGGTGACGCTGCCCGACGGTCGCGGCCGGCTCGAGCTCGGCGCCTACGAGCACGGCGGCATCCGGGGGAGCGGCGTGGCCGCCGACCTGGAGCTGGAGAGCCGCTTCGGCCTGCGCTTCCGCGAACGCGACGAGCAGACGCTCTCGCCCTGCGACGACGGCACGCAGCTGGCCTTCTGGAGCTCGCTCGAGCGGACGGTCGAGGGGCTCTCTGCGGTGGTCGGGACGGAGGACGCCGAGGCCTACCGGCGCTTCGCCGGCTGGGCGGGGGCGGCGATCGGGGTGCTCGGGCAGGCCGACGCCGGGCCGCCGCCGAGCCTGCGCGGGCTCGCCGCGCTCGCCGAGGCGGCGCTCGGCCGCGAAGGGCAGCGGCTGGTGCAGTCCTTCCTCGCCCCGGCGACGGCGCTGACCGAGGCCGCCTTCGCCGACGAGCGGCTGCGCGGCGTGCTCGACCACTGGGCCGCGCACTCCCAGCTGCCGCCGCAGACGCCGGGGACGGGGGCGGGCGCGCTCTTCCTCGCCGCCTCGCACGGCTCGCCCGCCGTGCGGCCCGAGGGCGGCTCGCGGGGGACGGTTGACGCGCTGGTCCGCTGCCTCGAGGCGGCGGGCGGGCGGCTGCGCTGCGGGGCGCCGGCGGAACGGATCGAGGTCGCGGGCGGGCGCGCCCGGGCGGTCGTCGCGGGCGGCGAGCGGATCGAGGCGCGCCGGGCGGTCGTCTCGGCGATCGACGCGCGCCGCGTCTTCCTCGGCCTGATCGACCGCGACCAGGTCCCGGCGCCGCTGCTCGCCGAGGTGGAGCGGATCCACGGCACCTCCCACAACGTCTCCGAGCTGAAGGTCGACGCGGTGCTCGCGGCGCCGCCCGCCGTCCCCGGCCCGCCGGGGTTCGAGCGCGCCTTCATGCTCTCGCCCCAGGGCGGCCGCGAGATCGCCGCCGCCTTTGCCCGGATCGGCTGCGGCGAACTGCCCGAGCGCCCGCCGCTGATGATCGCCTTCCCGTCGAGCCTCGAAGCGGGCTGGGCGCCGGAAGGCGGCGCCGTCGCCTGGATCTCGACCTTCGTCCCCTGGCGGCCCGCCGCGGGGGCCTGGGACGAGGCGCTGCTGGAGCGCGCCGCCGACCACGCCTGGGCCTGCGCCGAGCGGGCGCTCGGGTCGCTGCCCGCGGTGCGCGAGCGGGTCGTCACCGGGCCCGAGCAGTGGGTCGCCCGCCACGGCAACGCGGGGGCGAACCCCAACCACGTCGAGATGAGCATCGACCAGCTGCTGGCGCTGCGCCCCTCGCCCAGCCTGTCGGGGTACCGGACGCCGCTCGAGGGCCTCTTCCTGACCGGCGCCGGCACCCACCCGGGCGGCGGCATCACCGGGATGCCGGGCCGCAACGCGGCGGGCGTGGTGCTGGAGCGGCTAGGCCTGCGGCGGCGCTCGCGCGGCGCCGAGCTGCGGGCGCGGGCGGCGATGCTGCGCGACGCGGCGCGGGCGGCGCGGACGCTGCGCGCGGGCTGACCACACCACCAAGGAGGAGAGAACGATGAGCGATCCAGGCCTCGCCGACCTGCTCGGCCCGATCACCGCCTACCAGGAGTCGGCGCTGATCGGCACCGCGGTCGAGACCGGCGTCGCCGAGGCGCTGGCTGGCGGCGCGCGGGACCCGGAGGCGGTGGCGGCCGCGTGCGGCTGCGACCCGCGCGGCGTCCAGGCGCTGCTCTCGGGCCTAGTGGCGGTCGGGCTCGCGGCGCGGGTCGAGGAGGGCTATGAGCTGACGGAGCGCGGCGCCCCGCTCGCCTCCGCCCACCCGCGGAGCGTCGCCTCGGTGGTCCGCAAGGAGTGGTTCTTCTACCGCGTCTGGGCGGAGCTGCCGCAGGCGGTCCGCGACGGCCACGCCCGGATCGCCCCGTGGCGCGAGCGCCTCGCCGCCGACCCCGAGACCTCGCTCGAGTTCCTCCGCGCCCTCGACGACCTCGCCGGCCTCTTCGGCACCGAGCTGGCGGAGCTCGCCGGGCCCTGCTCGGGCCGCCTGCTCGACGTCGGCGGCGGCGCTGGCTCCCACGCCGCGGCGCTGGTCGAGGTCAACCCCGGCCTCGAGGCGACGGTCCTCGACCTGGAGCCGGTCGGCCCCCTCGTCGCCGAGCGCCACCCCGACCTCGGCTTCGTCCCCGGCGACCTCGACGAGCCCCGCTTCGGCCTCCCCGCCGACGACTCATGGGACACCGTCCTCCTCGCCAACATCCTTCACGACCACCCCGCCGACCGCTGCCGCGCCCTCCTCGCCGAGGCCGCCGCCCTCCTCCGCCCCGGCGGCGCCCTCCTGATCTACGACTGGATCATCGACCCCGACCGAGCCGGCCCACCCCCGGTCGCCCTCTTCACCCCGATGATGCTGGTCGAGAACGAGGGCGGCTTCACCTGGACCACCCCCGAGATCACCGCCTGGCTCACCGCCGCCGGCCTCTCCCGCACCATCCCCCGCGGCGCCTCCGGCCCGATCTCCGTCCTCCGCGCCACCCCCTGACGCTCCTGCCTGCTGCCGCCCCTCGCGGGTATCCGGTGACGGACAGGGCACAGGCCCCGCACCACGGCACCAACGGTGCGTTCGCAGTTATCGACAACTGTTGTGGCCAACTGCGAACGCCCCGGCCCGGCGGAGGCCAAGGCGCGGCCCTCCCCTCCTAGCAGCCCTCCTGGGAGGGGATGGCCGCGCTGCGAGCACCGGCCGACGCCTCCCGCTAGGAAATCTGCGGGTCGGCCGGGATGTCGGCGAAGAAGCGGAGCAGGTAGCCGTCCTCGTCGGCGATCACGAACTGCTCGCTGGTGACCTCGTTTGCGCCGACGCGGTAACGCCGCTGTTCCAGCGGGATCACGGGCTCCAGCCCGGGGAGAGGATCGAGTCGTAGAGGCCCCCTACGTCGTCGACCTCGATCTGGAGGTTGACGCCGCGACCGAAGGGTGGCTCAAGCGGGGCCGTGCGAAAGCGGCGGCCAGGCCCGCTCGCTTCCTGGAGCATGAGCTCGGCCCCGTCCCGCTCGAGGTAGGCGAAGCGCTCCTCGGGCCGCTCGTAGCGGACGCGAAACCCGCAGGCGCGCTCGTGTAGAAGCGGATCGCCCGGTCGAGGTCGGTGACATCCAGCTCCGGCACCAGCTTCGGTCTCATCCGGAAAACCTTAGGCAGATTGGCCGGATGTCGGAAATGGGTTGACCTCCTCTTAAGACGCTCAACGTCTCAAGGATCCCGCGTCCGCGGATCGCAGTGGGAGTGTCGGTGGCGATGCTGATGGCGCTGGCGGCAAATTCCAGGCCGCGCCGCTGTCGGCCACAGATCAGCAATTTGTCAACTCCACGGTGTAATCGACGAATACGTGAAAGCCCACGGAAAGAGTGACAACACCTCTCCCCGGGCTCGATGGAAACCCGAAATCCCCGACATGCTGACATAGCGGTCAGCGGGGGCGGCTGGCGCGGCGCGGCGGCTGGCGCCCGAGGCCGGCTGCCACCCGGCGGCGCGGCCATCCCCCTCATGGTTCGGCGGTTATGAGGGGGATGGCCGCGCCTTGGCGTGCGTCGGGCCGGGCGCCGTCGTCATAGAGATGGCAAGGGACGGTGCGCGTCCCGCCGGCATCCGCGCGGATTCCGTGAGCCTTCCCCAGGCCCCGATGTTGATGGGCCGAAAACCGCTGATATAGAGCGGTTTTCGGCCCATCAACGCGGTGGGCGCCCAGGGGCGGCGCGCTGCAGTGATTGGTGTCGCCAGGACGACACCGATGACTGCAGCGCGTGGGAGGGCCCCAGTGAGTTCGCACTTTCCCGCGCCATCCGCGGGTTTCTGCGAACTCACCGGGGGTCGTCCCGTTGCGTGGTTCCAGATCCTCGCCATCCGAGGAAAAGGAACCACGGAAGGCCGGAGGCTCCCCGGGCCGGCTCGGGCCGAGGCGCCCGTACCCCTCATAACAGCCGAACTATGAAGGGGACGCCCGCGCCGACCGGCGGCAGCCGGCCGTGAGGCGCCTTGACTTTGTTAAAACGCTTCAATAGGGTCGGTGGGTCTCAGGCAGGGATGTTCGATCAGAATGGAGGAGAGGTATGGAGCCGATCGTCCCTGCGGTGCGCGTGCCAGGTCTTGCTTCCCGAGGTACCGGACGGCGCTGGGTGAGTTCGCTGCTCGCCGTCGGAGTGGTGTTGGTGGTGGCGCTCGGCTTGGTTGCCAACGCGCAAGCCAAGCCGCTGTCGAAAGCCGACCAGGAATTCGTCAACTCCACGGTGGAAGCGGCGATGAAGGAAGAAGGCCAGCCGGGCATCATGCTCTCGATCACCGGGCCGAAGGGTGACTACACCAAGGCCTGGGGGGTCCGCGATGTCGCGAGCGGGGCGCCGCTGACCACCGGCGACCACTTCCGGGTGGGGAGCATCACCAAGACCTTCACCGCGACCGCGATCCTGCGCCAGGTCGAAATGGGTCACCTGAAGCTCTCCGACACGCTCGGCCAGTACATCGGCGGGATCGCGAACGGGAACATCATCACGATCCGCGACCTGCTCGACATGCAGTCCGGCGTCTACGAATACGAGTCCGAAGAACTCGACCAGAAGATCTCCGAAAACCTGCTCCTGCCGTTCGGGCCGCAGGACGCGCTGCAGCTGATCCGCGAAGGCCAGCCGCAGTTCGCCCCCGGCGAAAAGACCGTGTACACGAACTCGAACTACGTGCTGCTCGGCCTGATCCTCGAACAGGTGAGCGGCGAAACCGCGGAAGCGGCGATCACCACCGACGTGATCAAGCCGCTCGGGCTGCAACACACCAATTTCGCCACCACGGCCGAAATGCCGAAGCCGTTCACCCAGGGATATTGCAGCCTCCCGACCAACCCGCTGGCGAACTGCACCGCGTTCAACCCGGGGATCTTCTGGACCGCCGGGGCGATCAACTCGACCCTCGCCGACATGTCCAAGTACAGCCGCCAGCTGGCGACCGGGGCGCTGCTCAGCCCCGCGATGCAGGCCGAACGACTGACGTTCGGCTACGTCCCGTACCCGTTTGAAGGCCCCTCGGTCTTCGGTTACGGGCTCGGCATCCTCAGCTTCGGCCAGTGGCTGGGGCACGACGGCGAGGTCCCGGGGTACGCCACCGAGACGATGTACGAACCGCGCAGCGGCGCCTCGATCGTCGGGGTGGAGAACTTCTCGACCCCGACGCTGGCGATCTTCTCGCGCATCTTCGAGCGGATCGGCGCCCACCTCTACCCGGGGTCGATGGAATAGGGATCGCGGATCGCGCCGCCGGCGAGGTCCCACACCTCGTCGGCGGCGTCGACCACGGCTCGGTACTCGTAGAAGCCATGCAGCATCCCGGGGAAGCGCACGGTGCGCACCGGGACGTCCGCGGCGGCCAGCCGCTCGCCGAATTGCTCGGCCTCGTCCCGGAGCACGTCGTACTCGGCGGTCACGATCAGCGTCGCGGGTAGGCCGCAGAGGTCGGGCTCGCGCGCCGGCGCCCCCCACACGCCGGGGTCGCGGTCGCCGACGTAGGCCGCGGCGAGCGCCCGCATGTCCCCGCAACCGAGCCAGAACCCGCCGAGATCCTCGACGCAACTGGGGTAGTCGAAGCTGAGGTCGAGAGCGGGGCAGAGGAGGACCTGGAGGTCGATCTCCGGGCCTCCCGCGGCCCGCGCCCGCAGCGCGACCACCGCCGCCAGGTTCCCGCCCGCGCTGCTCCCGGCCGTCACCAGCCGCGCGGCCCCCGGGGCGATCTCCTCGCGATTCCGCGCCGCCCAGTCGACGACTTCCCAGCAGTCATCGAGGCCCGCCGGGAACGGGTGCTCCGGCGCCAGCCGGTAATCGACCGAGACGACGACCGCCTCGGCGCGCGTCGCCAGCACGCGGCAATCGGGGTCCGACAGCGCCACCGACCCGGCGCACCAGCCGCCGCCGTGGAAGTAGACGACCAGCGCCGTCGCCCGGCCGCCCGGCCGGTACACCCGCACCGGCACCCCGCCGTGGGCCGCCGGGACCACGAGGTCCTCGCTCGCCACCGCCGGCGCCTCGCCCTTCAGCTCCAGCTCCCGCAGCTCGAGCACCCGGATCTCCTCCCACGCCAGCCCGACCACGTCGGACACGCCGAGCGCGGCGGCCCGCTCGACCAGCTCCTCGGACTGTGGATGAAGCGGCACCCGGGAAGCGTACCTTGACAGCGTTAAAACGCTTCAATAAGGTCCGCCGCCACGGTAACGTCGGGACGTAACGGAGGAGGAAGATGTCGGAGCCGATCACCCTTACGCTGCGTCGCCAGCGGACCTTCGACCCAGCGCCGGAGCTGGAGGAGCTGCTGGAGAGCGGCCGCTCGCTGCACCCGCTGCGCTTCCGCGGCGGCGAAGTCGGCTGGCTGGTGACCGGGTACCGGGAGGCGCGCGCCCTCCTCAACGACTCCCGCTTCACCCTGCGCCCCTGGCCGCCGCTGCTCACCGAAGACCCGACCAAGCACGCCGCCTACGTCGAGATGATGGACCGCACCGGGCTGATCGCGGGCGAAATGCTGGCGATGGACCCGCCCGAGCACACTCGCCTCCGCCGGGTCCTGGCGCCGCGGTTCTCCACCAACGCGATCAAGGAGCTGGCCCCGGCGGTGGAGGAGGTCGTAGGCCGCTGCCTCGGCGAGATGGAGGCGGCGGGGCGCCCGGCCGACCTGGTCGAGCGCTTCGCCACCCCGATCCCGGAGCGCATGCATTGCGTGCTCCTCGGCGTCCCCGAGACCGACATCCCGATGCTGGAGAAGATCGGCGAGACGATCTCCGACCAGGAGCTGAGCATCGAGGAGGTGACCCGCGCCACCGGCGAGTTCCGCGACTACCTGCAGGAGGTCGTGGCGCGCAAGCGGGCCGAACCCGGCGACGACCTGATGACCCACATCATCGCGACCGGCGAGCTCACCGACGACGAGATCCTCGGCCTCCTCGTCCTGCTCTTCATCGCCGGCGTCGACACGACCGCCTCGATGCTAGCCACCGGCACCTTCGCCCTGCTCTGCCACGCCGACCAGCTGGCGCTGCTGCGCGCCGACCCGACCCTGGTCGACGCCACGGTCGAGGAGCTGATGCGCTACCTCACCGTCTTCAACATCGGCACGCTGACCCGGACCGCGACCGAGGACGTCGAGATCGACGGCGGCACGATCCGCGCCGGCGACCTGGTCTCGGTCTCGCTCCTCGGCGCCAACCGCGACGGCGAGCGCTTCGAGCATCCCGACGAGCTCGACGTCCACCGCGGCGGCAAAGGGCAGATCGGTTTCGGCCACGGCGTCCACGTCTGCCTCGGCCAGCACCTGGCGCGCCTCGAGATGCGTGTCGCCCTCACCCGCCTGCTGGAGCGCTTCCCGGACCTGCGCGTCGCCGTCCCGACCGACGAGGTCCCGCTCTCCGGCGAAGGCGCCCTCACCTTCGCGGTCGAGGCGCTGCCGGTCACCTGGTAGGCGAGGCCGGCCCCGGTGCCCTGATGGCAGATCGCTCCCCGTATCTCGAGTGCAGGCGCCACATCCTGCTCGACATGCACATCCCGGACTGGGACGAGCGGTTTCTCTCCGAGTTCGACCCGGCCGCCTATGTCGACCTTTGCGCCTCGGCCGGCGCGGAGGCGGTGATGGTGTACTGCAACTCGCACGCGGGCCAGTGCTTCTGGCCGACGACGACCGGGCAGGTCCACCGGAACCTCCGCGGCCGGGACCTCGTCGGCGAAACGGTCGAGCTGTTGCAGGAGCGCGGCATCGCCGTCTGCGCCTACTACAGCGCGATCTTCAACAACTGGGCCTACCACGCCCACCCCGATTGGCGCCTGGAGGCATCGGCGCCCGGCGGCCTGTTCGGCCCCGGCACCCGGTACGGGCAGTGCTGCCCGGCCAACCCGGACTACCTGAACTTCATGCTGGCCCAGACCGAGGAGCTGGCGCGCGGCTACCCCTTCGACGCCTTCTTCTTCGACATGGTGTTCTGGCCCGACGTCTGTGTCTGCGCGAGCTGCCGTCGCCGGCATCGAGAGGAGGCGGGCGAGGAGATCCCCGCTCGCGTCGATTGGCGGGACCCCGCCTGGTGCCGGTTCCAGGCGGCGCGGGAGCGCTGGCTCGCCGACGCCTTCCGCCGCCTGCGCGACCGCGTCAAGGCGTCGCTCCCGATCCCGGTCTTCCTCAACTCCGATCTGCTCGCCTGCAACTGGGTCGGCGGCGCGAGCGAGGAGATCTGCGCGCTGAACGACCTGCTCGGCGGCGACTACGAGGTGCGCGCGCTCTTCGAGATCTCGGCCGCCCTCACCCCGTCGGTGATCCAGTACATGTACGCGATCTCGGGCTACGGGGGCGGGGTCAGCGACCTGACCCCGCTGGCGGACCAGAAGGCGCGGGCGATGTCGGCGCTCGCCTTCGGCGGGCAGTTCATGGCGATCGACGCGGTCGAGCCCGACGGCAAGTTGAACCCGCGGACGTACGAGCGACTGCGGGACGTCTTCGTGGGCATGGAGCCCTACGAGGGCGCGGGCGGCGGCACGCTGCTGGCCGACGTCGGCGTCTACTGGAGCCCGGCCGCGCGGGTGAGCGTCGAGCGCGACGGCGTCGGCCTCGACGAGCTGCCGCCCGGCGCGCCGATGGGGCCCGCCGACCCCCACTGGCTCGCCGTCCAAGGCGCGCTGCGGGCGCTGAACGAGGCGCACCTCCCGGCGGGCGCGCTCTCGCGCGCCGACCTGCGGCGGCTCGACCGGACCCCGCTCGTGGTCCTGCCCGCGCTCACCCGGATCGACGCGGAGGAGGCGGACGCGATCCGCGACTACGTCGCCGGCGGCGGGCGCCTGTACGCGAGCGGCCCGACGTCGCTGCTCTCGACCGACGGCACCGGGCACGACGACTTCCTCCTCGCCGATCTCTTCGGGTGCCACCTGCGCGGTGAGGCCGCCGAGGCTCTCACCTACCTGAAGCCCGCGGCGGCGAAGGTGTCGCGGGCCCTCGGCCCGCTGGAGTACGTGGCGCTCGGCGAGCCGTCCGAGCTCGAGCGCGCCTACCGACCGGTTTCCCCGCCGACCGTGCTGGAGGTCGCCGCGGCCGATGACGCCGAGGTGCTGATGACGCTGACGGTCCCCTACGGCGGCGGCCGCGGCACCCGCGACGACCAGGGCTGGGCGAACATCCACTCCTCCCCGCCGTGGGAGGACACCACCCGCCCGGCGGTGCTCCGCCACCGCTTCGGGGCCGGCGAGGTCATCTACTCGACCGTCGCCCTCGAGGGCGCCCGCGGCCGGCTGTCGCAGGGCTCGCGGTGGCTGTTCGTCGAGCTCGTCCGGCTACTGCTCGGGCGCCCGCCGACCTTCGAGGCCGAGGCGCACCCGCACGTCTGGTCGACCGTCTTCGCGGAGCCGGAGCGGTCGCGGTTCCGGCTTGCCTTCCTCAACTCGCCGCCGGAGGGCGCGCCGCTGCCGATCCCCCGGATCGGCCTCCGCCTCGCGGCGCCGGCCGGGGCGCGGTTCACCTCGCTGCGACGGGTGCCCGACGGCGGGGAGGTCGACTTCACCCTCGACGAGGACGGCGCGATGCGGGCCGAGATCCGAGGCCTCGAGCTCTTCGAGATGCTGTACGCGAACTACCAGGAGGACCGATGAACATCGACGAGCTTCACCGTTCGACCAGTGCCGCGGCGGCGGAGCGCGCGCTCGAGCAGGGCGAGGGGATCCTGCGGTTGGCGCCCACCTGGGTGCCGCGATCCTTCTGCGTCCCCGGCCGGCGGATCCGGCTCCATCCGGACGACTACTTCGCGCTCGGCGGCGAGCGGGGCGGGATCGACGAGCGCTGGCTCGCCTCCGCGGTCCGCGCCGACAACGGGCCGCTGACGGGCGCCGACGAGGGGCTCAGCTTCGTCGTCGGCCCCGACCGGGAGAAGCTGCCGCTCGACGAGGTCGTCGCCGAGCTCGGCGCGGCCCTGATCGGCGAGCGCATCTGGGACGAGCACGGCGGCTGGCCGGTGTACAGCAAGTTCTTCGACAACCAGGGGCGGCTGCCGTTCCACGTCCACCACCGCCAGGAGCATGCCGAGCTGGTGGGCCGGGTGGCGAAGCCGGAGGCCTACTACTTCTCGCCCCAGATGAACAACCATCTGGGCGACGATCCGTTCACCTTCTTCGGCCTGATCCCGGGGACGACCAGGGAGGAGTTCGCGGCGCGGATCGAGGCCTTCGGCCGGGCCGGCGACAACCGGGTGACCGAGCTCTCGCAGGCCCACCGGCTGGAGCTGGGGACCGGCTGGGACGTGCCCGCCGGGATCGTCCACGCGCCGGCCAGCCTCTGCACCTACGAGCCGCAGTGCGCCTCGGACGTGTTCGCGATGTGCGAGTCGATGACCGGCGGTCGCCCGGTGCCGGAGGAGCTGCTGTGGAAGGACGTGCCCGCCGAGCACCACGGCGACGTCGACTTCGTCGTCTCCCTGCTCGACTGGGACGCCAACGTCGACCCGGAGTTCGCCCGGGCGCGCTTCATGCGGCCGCTCCCCGCGGGCGGGCAGGCCGAGGAGTGGCAGGAGCGCTGGGTGGTCTACCGCTCACCCGCCTTCAGCGCCAAGGAGCTGAACGTCGCGCCAGGGGCGAGCGCGCTGGTCACCGACGCCGCCGCCTACGGCTGCATCGTCGTCCAGGGGCACGGGACGATCGGTGGCCGGCCACTCGAGAATCGCACCCTGATCCGCTTCGGCGAACTCACCTTCGACGAGTACTTCGTCTCCGAGGGGGCCGCCCGGGCGGGCGTGGCGATCGCGAACACGAGCGCCTCGGAGCCGCTCGTGATGTTGAAGCACTTCGGGCCGGGGAATCCCGACCTGGAGCAGATCCGCGGGCCGGTCGGTTGATCCGGTGAGCTCTTCGACGCAGTCACCTTCGCCGGGTGCCGATCTGCTGGGCCGTTTCGAGCGCCCGGCGCGGACCTTCTACCCGACGCCGGTCTGGTGGTGGAGCGGCGAGCGCCTCGACGCGAGGCGGCTGCGCTGGCAGATGGAGCGGCTGGTCGCCGGCGGCTCCCGCAACCTCCTGATCATGAACCTGCTCCCCGAAGTGCCGGACATCGGCAAGTCGCGGGACGACCCGCCGCTCTTCAGCGAGGAGTGGTGGGGGTTCTTCGAAGGGGTCTGCCGCGACGCGGAGGAGCTCGGCGCCTCGATCTGGCTCTACGACCAGATCGGCCACGGCGGCGCCAACCTGCTCGGCGAGGTGACCGGGCGCTTTCCGGAGGCGGCCGGGATGGAACTGGAGCGCGCGGTGGTGGAGATCGACGGCGCGGGCGCGGTCGAGTGCCCGCCCGCCGGCGCGCCGCTCGCCGCCGCGCTGGTGGAACGGGACGGGGCGCTGCGCCCGGTGGAGGTCGAGGGCCGCGTCGCCCGCGCCACCGGCCGCGGCCGGCTGATGCTCTTCTACACCGTGCCACGTGGCCTCGACTTCTTCTCCCCGGCGGCCTGCGCCGAGCTGATCCGCACCGCCTTCGGGCCCTACGAGGAGCGCGTGCCCGAGCGCCTCGGGGAGCTGATCGTCGGCACCTTCCAGGACGAGCTGCCGCCGGTGCAGACCTGGTCGCGGGACTTCGCGGCGCGGTTCGCCGAGCTCGCCGGGTACGACCTCGCGCCGCGATTGGCCGAGCTCTGGGAGGACCTCACGCCGACCAGCCCGCGGGTGCGGCGCGACTTCCACCACGTTCGCGGCAGGCTCGCCGAGGCGGCCTTCTTCCGCCCCCTGCACGAGTGGCACCAGCGCCACGGCATGCTCTCCGGCTTCGACCAGGAATACGGGGCGCGCGACGGCGACCCGGTGGTGTCGAGCAAGCTCTACGGCGACTATCTCGGCACGCACCGCAGCTTCAGCGTCCCCGGCTCCGACCACCACGGGACCGCCAAGCTCCACTCCTCGCTGGCCCACGCCCACGGCCACGAACGGGTTTGGATCGAGGCCTTCCACTCGAGCGGCTGGGGCGGGACGCTGGAGGAGACCTTCGACTGGCTGCTGCCCTGGATCGGCGCCGGCGCCAACCTCTACGACCCGCACGCCACCTACTACTCGACCCGGCGCGGCTGGTGGGAGTGGGCGCCGCCCGCGACCGACTGGCGCCAGCCCTACTGGCGCCACAACCTGCCCTTCGCGCGCGCCGTGGCCCGCCTCTGCAGCGTCCTCAGCTGGGGGACGCACGCCTGCGACGTCGCCGTGCTCTTCCCGACCGCGACCGCCCAGTCGGCGCTGACGCTCGACGGGGTGACCGCGGCGGGCGACGCGGCGCGCGCGGCCTACGATCCGCTGGTCGGCAAGATGGCCTGGTACGCGACGGCGCCGGGCGTGCTCGACGGTCTGTGCCGCGACTTCGACGTGCTCGACGAAGAGAGCGTTGCCGCCGCCGTCGCGGGGGAGGGGCGGCTGGCGCACCGGGGCGAGAGCTACCGGGCGGTGATCCTCCCCGCCTGCGCCGCGATCGAGGCGGCGGCGGCGCGTCGCCTGGTCGAGTTCGTCGACCGGGGCGGGACGCTGATCGCGGTCGGGGCGCTGCCGGAGGCGCCGGCGGGGATCGAGGAAGACGACGAGGCCGTGGCCGAGCTGCGGGCGCGCTTCGAGGGCGGCGCCGCGGCCCTGGCCGCGAGCGCCGAGGAGGTGGCCGCGCTTCTGGCCGACGTGCCGGCCACGGTCCGCGCCGACGTGCCGACGCTCTGCCGCCGCGACGGCGAGCGGACCGTGCTCTTCGTCCCCGCCGCCTTCCCGCGCGCCAGCGAGGTCACGACCCCCGCCGAGCCCGACCCGGTCTTCGACTGGCTCGACCCGATGATCGACTTCGACCCGGCCCGCTGGGCGCGCGAGCGCGAGGTGGTCGTCGCCGGGGTGAGCGGCGCGCCGCAGCTCTGGGAGCCCTTCTCCGGCCGCCGCCGTCAACTCGAGGCCGAGGACACCGCGGACGGCGTCAAGGTCCGCGTCCCCTTCGACGACGGCCCCGCCGCGCTGCTGGTCTGGGGCGCCGCCGAGCCCGCCGAGCCCGCAGAGGAGCACCCGCCCCCAGCTGTTCCTTTTGCCGACCAGTCCGGCAAAAGGAACAGCTGGGCGGAGGTGGTGGATGGGCCCTGGGAGGTCGAGATCGAGCCCGCGCTCGAGGACGAGTGGGGCGACCTCGACGCGCCGCCGGCCGATCTCCCGGTCGAGGCGTGGGAGCTCGAGTGCGAGGGCGAGGACGGGACCTGGGTAACGGCCCACGCCACCTTCGGGGCGCGGGCGCGCTGGGCCGGCCCCGCGACGCCCGCCGACCTGCCCGCGCCGGGGGAGGAGCCTTCGGCGGGCGCCTGGCAGGATGCCGTCTGGTCGCCCTCGCGCGGCATCCACAAAGACCCGATCCACCGGCAGACCCTCGGCCCGAGCGGCCGCGTGCCGGAAGAGTTCCTGCGCTTCGGCTGGGTCGAGCCCGGCCAGGCGGTCCACGTCCGCACGGTCCTGCACGCCCAGTCGGCGGCGACGACGAACCTCGTCGTCGGCGCGGCCGCCGTCAAGTCGGCCTGGCTTGACGGCGAGCCGTTGGCGCTCGAGGAAGTCGGCTATCTCGCCCACGCCCCGGTCGCGCTGGCGGCGGGCACCGCGGTCCTCGACCTCCGCCTGACCGCGGAGGAGCCGATCTTCCTGCGTGCCCACTTCGCCCTCGTCGCCGACCTCGAGGGGTATCTGCGCCCGGAGTGGATCCGCACCGTCGGACCGTCGCGGCCGAGCTCCGTGGTCGCCTTCAGCCGCACGGTCGAGCTCGACTCCGACCCGCGCGAGGCGCGCGCCCTGGTCTCCTCCAGCGGCCCCTGTCGGGTGCTGGTCGACGGCCGGGCGGTCGGCAGGCACGGCGGCTACACGGCCGAGACCGAAGGGGTCCGCGACGAGTTCGGCTACTACGACCTCGCCCCGCACCTCTCCCGCGGGCCCCACGAGCTGCGGGTCGAGGTCGACGACTTCGGTCGCACCAACCCCTCGGCGCAGCTCGACCTGGTCGCGGTCACCGCGGGCGGGGAGCTCCGGGTCCACAGCGGCCGCGACTGGCGCGGCGAGCGCGACGGCCTCCCCGCCGACGTCGAGATCAGGCGGGCGCCGGCGGGCATGATCGTGGTCCGCCCGGCGAGCATGGGGCTCTACCTGCAGACCGGCGACGCCTCCGCCTCCCACCTCTGGCAGCGCCCGCACCCACTGCCCGACGCGGTGTGGCTCGAGCCCGGCCGCGCCGGGGCGAACGCGGGCGCCGCAATCGACGCCCGCCTCGCCGCGACGAGCCCGCCGCAGCGACTGCGCCTCACCGCCCCGCCCGGCGCGCGGCGGATCGAGGTCTCGCCGGCGCCCGACTGCCGCCTGGTCGAACTGACTGTCGACGGCGCGCCGGTCGCGGTCGACTCCCGGGCGCCGGGGGACGTCGCGCTCGTCGACCTCCCGGCCAAGGCCCCCGGCCCGTGCCCGGTCGAGCTCCTGATCGAGCCCGCGCCCGGCCTGCGTGGCGGCGGCGTGCTCGCCGGTCCGGTCCGCTTCGCCACCGGGCCGGGGGAGATCGAGCTCGGCGACTGGCGCGCGCAGGGACTCGCGAGCTACAGCGGCGGGCTGCGCTACCGGCGGCGGCTCGAGGATGTCCCCGCCGGCCCGCTGCGGCTCGACCTCGGCGTCGTCCGTGGCACCGCCGAGCTGCTGATCGACGGCGAGAGCGTCGGCGTCCGCGTCTGCTCGCCCTACCGCTTCGAGTTCGCGGCCGCGCCGGGGGCGATCATGGAGATCCTCGTGATGAACACGCTGGGGCCGCATCTCGACGCGATCAGCCCCACCCACTATGTATTCGAGGGCCAGACGCGATCGGGGATCTTCGGGCCGGTGACGCTCGGGTCGGCCCGCACCGACGGAAAGGAACAGGCATGACGGCGGCGCCGCGGGAGAGGGCAGGAGCGAAGGTGGGCGTGTTCGGGATCGGCCTCGCCGCCTACTGGCCGCAGTTCGAGGGGCTGCGGGAGCGCTGCGAGGGATACCAGCGCCGGGTCGAGGACCGGGTGCGGGAGCTCGGTGCGGAGGTCGTCTCCGCGGGCCTCGTCGACGACGCCCCGGGTGCGCGCGCGGCGGGCGACGCCTTCGCCGCGGCCGGACTCGACCTGGTGATCTGCCATGCGGTCACCTACGCGACCTCCTCGCAGGTGATCCCGACCCTGCAGCGGGCCGGCGCGCCGGTGCTGCTCGCGGGGCTCCAGCCGACCCCGACCCTCGACTACGAGCGCACCGACACCGCCGAGTGGCTCGCCAACTGCGCCGCCTGCTGCGTGCCCGAGATCGCCGGCGCCTGCGTGCGCTGCCGGATCCCCTTCGACACCGTGACCGGCACGATCGACGGCGACGAGCGCGCCTGGGGCAAGATCGGCTCCTGGGTGCGGGCGGCCGGCGTGGCGCGGGCGCTGCGGGGCGCGCGGCTCGGCTTCATGGGCCACGTCTACCCCGGCATGCTCGACATGTACTCGGACTTCACCGCGTTCCACGCCGACCTCGGGGCGCACGTCGAGGTGCTGGAGATCGACGACCTCGGGGCGCGGGTGGCGGCGGCCGAGCCCGCCGCGGTGGCGGCGAAGCTGGAGGAGATCCGGGCGAGCTTCGACTGGGCCGACCCGTCGACCGACCCGATCGCGGCGCCGATCGAGGACGAGGCGCTCGACTGGAGCGCCCGGGTCGCGGTCGGGCTCGACCGCCTCGCCGCCGACTTCGACCTCGACGCGCTCACCTACTACTACCGCGGGGTCGGCGGCAACGAGGCGGAGCGGCTCGGGGCGGGGGTGATCGTCGGCAACTCGCTGCTGACCGCGCGCGGGATCCCGACGGCGGGGGAGGGGGACCTGAAGACGAACGTGGCCCAGCTGATCCTCGACCGCCTCGGCGCGGGCGGCTCCTACACCGAGTTCTACGCGCTCGACTTCGAGGACGACTTCGTCCTCATGGGTCACGACGGGCCCGCGCACGTGGCGATCGCCGAGGGTCGCCCGACCCTCCGCAACCTGAAGCTCTACCACGGCAAGAGCGGCTCCGGCCTCTCGGTCGAGTGCCGGGTCCGCTACGGACCGACCACGATCGTCGGCTGCACCCAGACCGCCGACGGCCGCCTGAAGCTCCTCGTCGCCGAGGGCGAGTCGATCCCCGGCGCCACCTTCAAGATCGGCAACACCAACTCGCGCCTCCGTTTCAGCATCCCGCCCGCCGAGTTCTTCGAGGCCTGGTGCGCCGAGGGCCCGACCCACCACGTCGCGCTCGGCGTCGGCCACCGCGCCGCCGACGTGCGCCGGGTGGCCGAGATGCTGGGCGTGGCCTGCGTGGAGCCGGCGTAGGGACGCCGGCCCTGCGGTGTTCCTTACTTGCGCATATGGCAAGTAAGGAACACCGGAAGGCCGGGGCTCTCCTCGTCTCGGCGGGCGCGCTGACGGGCGGTAGCCGGCCAAGCGCTCGTCCCATATTGGGTTGAAGCGTCTCAATCTCTGTTAGACTCGCTCGCCATGGGAGTGCTACGGAGCAGCGCCGGGTAGCGCCATGGAGCAGCGCCGGGTAGGTGACGTGGAAGTCGGTGCGGTAGCGCTCGGTGGAGCGAACTGGTCGCTGCTCGAGATCGATCCGGCGGAGGTCGAGGCGACCATCGACGCGGCGCTCGCCGCAGGCGTGACGCTGATCGACACGGCCTTCGTCTACACCAAGGCGGGGGTCGAATGCCACAACGAGCAGTTGATCGCGGCGGTGCTCGCGGGGCGGGGAGCCGACGCCGCGCCTTTGGTGGCGACCAAGGGCGGTCACTACCGGGATGGGGACGAATTCCCCATCGACGGCAGGCCGGAGACGATCGTCCGCCATTGCGACGCGAGCCTGGCGGCACTCGGGGTCGACTGCATCGGCCTTTATCAGCTGCACCTCCCGGACCCGAAGGTGCCGTTCGCGGAGTCGGTCGGGGCTCTCGCGGAGTTGAAGGACGCGGGGAAGGTTCGCCAGGTGGGGCTCTCGAACGTCACCCTGGCCCAGTTCGAGGAGGCGCGCGAGATCGTCGCCATCGCCTCCGTCCAAAACCACCTTTCGCCCTGGGCCGGACAGGCGGTATTCCATCCCGGGGGACCGGACGGGACCTCACCCGAGGGCGACGTCCTCGCGGCCTGCGAGGCGGCGGGCGTGGCCTTTCTCGCCTATGCCCCGTTCACCGGGCCCTTCGGGCCCGACGGCGAGTCGCTGCCGCAGGCGCCCCGCCCGGGCCTCGAGGCGATCGCGCGGGAGCGGGGGGTCTCGCGTCACCAGGTGATCGTGGCGTGGCTCCTGGCGCAGAGCCCGGCGGTGATCCCGATCGTCGGCGCGTCGCGCCCTGCTTCCATTCGAGATGCGGCCGCAGCGGACGATCTGCGGCTCACCGGCGACGAGCTGGCCCGGATCGCGGCGCCCGCGACCGCCGGAGCGGCATAAGGACAGTCGAGACGTGAGACCCGACGCAAACAACTCGAGGAGACCCAGTGGGCTCGATCCAACTCAGTGAGGTAACCAAGACCTTCCCGAAGGCGAAGGCCCCCGCCGTCGACCACGTGTCGCTCGAGATCGCCGACGGCGAGTTCCTCGTGCTCGTCGGTCCCTCCGGATGCGGCAAGTCGACGCTGCTTCGCATGATCGCCGGCATCGAGACCGTCACCACCGGACAGATCCTGATCGACGGTGCCGATGCGACCCACGCGCTGCCGAAGGAACGCGACATCGCGATGGTCTTCCAGAACTACGCGCTCTACCCCCACATGACGGTCGCCGAGAACCTCCACTTCGCGCTGAAGCTGCGCCGGATGCCGAAGGCAGAGCGCACCGAGCGGGTCGCCGAGGTGATGCGGATGCTGCGCCTCGAGGAGCTCGAGAAGCGTCGCCCCGGCCAGCTCTCCGGCGGCCAGCGCCAGCGGGTGGCGATGGGGAGGGCGATGGTCCGCGAGCCTGCCGCCTTCCTGATGGACGAGCCGCTCTCCAACCTCGACGCCAAGCTCCGCGTCGCGATGCGCTCCGAGCTCGCCCGCCTGCACGACCGTCTCGGGGTCACCACCGTCTACGTCACCCACGACCAGACCGAGGCGATGACCCTCGGCGAGCGCGTGGTGGTGTTGAAGGACGGCGTGCTCCAGCAGGTCGGCGCCCCGACCGAGCTCTTCCACGAGCCGCGGAACCTGTTCGTCGCCGCCTTCATCGGCAGCCCGACGATCAACCTGGTCGAGGCCGAAGTGGCCGAGGGCGCCCTCCGCTTCGGCGGCCACTCGATGCCGGTGCCCGCGCACGCCGAGCTCGGTTCGAGGTCCAAGGTGATCGTCGGGATCCGACCCTCCGACCTCGAGCTGGCCGAGTTCGCCGAGGGCGCGGCGCCGCGGATCCCGACCCGGCTCGAGGTGGTCGAGAACCTCGGCGCCGAGATCCATGCGATCTTCCCGATCGACGCCCCCCGGGTCGACGTCGAGGCCGCCCGCGGGGCCGCCGAGGAGGGTGACGAAGGCGACGAGCGCCTCCTGGCCGACGAGGGCTCGGTGTTCACCGCGGCGGTCGCGGCCCGTCGGCCGCTGCGGCCCGGCGACGAGGTCGAGTTCGCCGTCGACACCTCCCGCATGCAGTTCTTCGATCCGGACACCGGGCTGAGCCTTCGGGCCGGATCGCATCCATCCACCGACGCAACGCCCGATCGAGAGGAGACCCATGTCTGACAACCGAGGCGTCGCCTACGTCGAACCGGGCAAGGTCGAGGTCCGCCCGATCGACTTCCCCGGCTTCGAACTGAAGGACGGCCCCGGCGTCAACCCGGCCAACGTCGGCCGCAAGCTCCCCCACGCGGCGATCCTCAGGTGCGTCACCACCAACATCTGCGGCTCCGATCAGCACATGGTCCGCGGCCGCACCACCGCCCCCGAAGGGCTGATCCTCGGCCACGAGATCACCGGCGAGGTGATCGAGGTCGGCCCCGGGGTCGAGTTCATCGAGGTCGGCGACCTCTGCTCGGTCCCCTTCAACATCGCCTGCGGGCGATGCCGGCGCTGCAAGACCGGCGACACGGGCGTCTGCCTGAACGTCAACCCCGATCGCCCCGGCTCCGCCTACGGCTACGTCGACATGGGCGGCTGGGTCGGCGGCCAGGCTGAGTACGCGGTGGTCCCCTACGCCGACTGGAACCTGCTGAAGTTCCCCGACCGCGAGCAGGCCCTCGAGAAGATCCTCGACCTGACGATGCTCTCCGACATCTTCCCGACCGGCTACCACGGCGCGGTCACCGCCGGGGTCACCTCCGGCTCCACGGTCTACGTCGCGGGCGCCGGCCCGGTCGGCCTCGCCGCCGCCTACTCGGCCCTCCTGCTCGGCGCCGCGGTGGTCATCGTCGGCGACCTGAACGAGGAGCGCCTCGCCCAGGCCCGCAGCTTCGGCTGCGAGACGGTCGACGTCTCGAAGGGCGACCCCAAGGACCTGATCGAGGGCATCCTCGGCGTCCCCGAGGTCGACGCGGCGATCGACGCGGTCGGCTTCGAGGCCCGCGGCCACGGCGGCGACTCCGGCCACGAGGCCCCCGCCACCGTGCTCAACTCGATCATGGAGGTGACCCGCGCCGCCGGCAAGCTCGGCATCCCGGGCCTCTACGTCACCGGCGACCCCGGCGCCGTCGACGACGCGGCAAAGGAAGGCTCGCTCTCGATCCGCATCGGCCTCGGCTGGGCCAAGTCGCAGAGCATCGCCACCGGCCAGTGCCCGGTGATGCGCTACCACCACGGCCTGATGCAGATGATCCTCTCGGGCAAGGCGAAGATCGCCGACGCCGTCAACGCCACCGTGATCTCCCTCGACGAGGCCCCCACCGGCTATGCCGACTTCGACCACGGGGCGGCCCGCAAGTACGTGATCGACCCGCACGGCATGGTCGCGGCCTGAGCGCCGTGATCTGGGACGAGGACTGGGCCGCCGCCGAGCTCTACCCGGAGGACGCCTGGGCGCACCACGATCTCGCGGCCACCGCCGACGGGCGGCTCGTCGGCTTCCGCTCCGGCGGCCACTCCTTCTGGGTCCTCGATCGGGACGGTCGGCTGGTCGGCGAGTGGGCGACCGAGCTCGGCGAGGGACACGGCCTGACCCTCGCCGGCCCGCCCGACGCGGAGGAGCTGTGGGTCGCCGATCCCGCCGTCACCTTCGCCCGTGACGCCGCCGGCGTCCACGACGCGGTGTTCGCGCCGGAGCACGGCCGCGTCGTCACCTTCGACCTCACCGGCGCCGGTATCGCCGAGCTGCCGACCCCCGCTCTGCCCGTCTACGAGGAGAAGACCTACCGGCCGACGACGGTCGACGTCGACTGGCAGGGCGACGGCTCGGTCTGGGTCGCCGACGGCTACGGCGCCGAGCTCGTCCACAAGCTCTCGCGCGCGGGCGAGCACCTGTTGACGCTGAGCGGGGAGGAGGGCGCGGGTCGCTTCGACACCCCGCACGGCATCCTGGTCGACCGCCGTCGCCCCGCTGACCCCGAGGTCTACATCACCGATCGCGGCAACGACCGGATCGTCGTCTACGACCTCGACGGGAAGTTCCGGCGCTCGATCGAGGATGGATTCCGGGCGCCCAGTGGGCTGGCGCTCCGCGGCGACCAGTTGGTGGTCGCCGAGCTGGAGGCGCGGGTGACGATCCTCGACGCCGAGGATCGCGCGGTCGAGCGGATCGGCGACGATCCGGACGCGGTCTCGCGGGAGGGCTGGCCGAACGCTCTCGAGGCGGACGGGCGGACGATCCGGCCCGCTCTCCGCCCCGGCTTCTTCAACAGCCCACACGGCCTCGCGGTCGGCGGCGGCGGCGATATCTACGTCGCCGAGTGGGTGTTGGGAGGGCGGCTGGTCCGCCTCGAGCCCAACTGAGTTGAAACGCATCAAATTCTGCTATGTTCATTGCGGGTGCCCAGACGATTCGTGGAGGAAGAGGGACGGTGAAGCGCAATCAAGACGTGGTCGTGGCTGAGCCCATCGACCTTCCTACCGAACGGGTCGATCCCCTCGATCCGCCGCCGGCCCTGCGCGCCCTGCGCGAGCGCGACCCGATCTGCCCCCTGCGGTTCTCGGACGGGCAGGCGGGGTGGTTGATCACCGGATATGCGCTCGGTCGCAGCATGTTGGTCGACAACCGCTTCGCCGTCGCGCCCTCCGTCATGCCGCTGGGTGACCCCGAGGTGATCGCGGAAACCGATCGGATCGAACGGGCGATGCCCGAGGACGCCGGGGTGCTGATCGCGCTCAACCCACCCCAGCACACCCGGATCCGCCGAGCAGCGGCCGGCTATTTCACCGTGCGGTCGGTTGCCGAGCGGGAAGACGCCATCGCCCGGATCGTCGCCGAACGTCTCGATGCGATGGAAGCGGCCGGGAGCCCGGTCGACCTGGTCTCCACCTTCGCCCTGCCCCTTTCGTCCTTCGCGATCTGTGAGGTGCTCGGGGTTCCACACGGCGACCGGGAGCTGTTCGAGCGGCCCAGCGCGGTGCTCGCCGATCCCCGCGCCGACGCGGATGACAAGCGGGCGGCGCTGGAGGACTTCTTCTCCTACTGTCGACAGGTCGTGACGAAGAAGCGGACGGCGCCCGGTGACGACCTCCTCAGTGATCTGATCCAGAAAGGTGAGTTGACGGAGGACGAGATCGTCGGACTGGCCCGCCAGTTGTTCGAGGCCGGTCACGAGACCACCGCGACGCAGCTCTCGCTCAGCGTCTTCACGCTCCTTCGCGAGCGCTCCGACTGGGAAGCCCTGCGTGAGGATCCGGCGCTCATCGAGCCCGCCGTCGAGGAGCTGCTGCGCTTCCTCTCGATCCTGCAGATGGGCACCTTCGCGAGGACCGCGACCGAGGACGTCGAGCTCGAGGACGTCACCGTGAGGAAGGGCGAGATGGTGGTCGTCTCGATCCCGGCCGCGAATCGCGACCCCGAGAAGTTCGCCGATCCGGACCGACTTGACCTCGGCCGCAATGCCGCCGGACACGTCTCCTTCGGGCACGGGAAACATATGTGCATCGGCCAGCACCTTGCCCGCGCCGAGCTGAGGGTCGCTCTGCGCGGGCTGCTCGAGCGCTTCCCCGACCTGGACCTGGCGGCTCCGGCGGGTGAGATCTCGTTCGTGAGCGAGGATTCTCAGCTCTACGGCGTCCAGACGCTGCCGGTGGCCTGGTAGTCCGATGAAGGTCATCGCCGATCTGGATGTGTGCATCGGCGCCGGCGTCTGCGTGCTGACCGCGCCGAACGTCTTCGACCAGAGCGCCGACGATGGTCTGGTCAGGGTGCTGGTCGAGGAGGTCCCGGCCGGTGAATTCCGCTTGGCACGCGAGGCGGTCGACCTTTGCCCGTCCGCAGCGCTTTCGATTATCGATGACGGAGGAGAGAGATGAGTAAGAGAGCAAGACTGGGATGCATGGTCGCCCTGTTGTGTGGCCTGCTGTTGGCGGTCAGCGCATGCGGGGGTGGTAGTAGCGGCGGTGGGACCGAAGGTGGGTCGGCCGAAGGCACCCCGGCCAAGCCGTCGGAAGTCAGCGGCCACCTCACGGTCTGGGATGTCTTCTACAAATTGTTCCCGGAATACACCAAAGCCGTGAAGCCGCTCGACGAAGCGTTCGAAAAGAAATTCCCGAACGTCACGGTCGAACATGTGGCGCAGGGATTCGAACAGTATCCGGCCTTGGTGCAGGCGGCGTTCACCGCGCGCGAAGGTCCGGACGTGATGATGATGCTCCCGAGCTACTCGGGGGTCCTGAACTACACCGCGGGACTGGAAGAACTCAACGGCAAAATCACGCCGGAAATGAAAGAACAGTTGAGCTATTGGTACACGATGACCCCTGGCTATGAAGAAGAAGGCCCGCACTACGGGGTCCCGATCGGCTCGACCGAATTCATCTTCTACTACAACAAAAAGCTGTTCAAGAAAGCCGGTCTGCCGACCACCTTCGAACCGAAGACCTGGGACGAAGTCCGGGAAGCGGGCGAAAAGCTGAAGGCGGCGGGTATCCAGCCCTTTGTCGGTGGAGACAAAGAAGGCTACGAAGATCAGTGGTGGTGGATGTTGGGGTGGCCGACCGTCAACACCAAACAGCAGTCGATCGAACTCGGCGAAGGCGAAATCCCGTTCACCAGCGAAGAGTTTGCCAAGGCCTGGGGACCAGAGGAAATGATGGAAAAGGCCGGCTTGTTGCAGAAGAGCCGCTTCACCACCCCGTTCTTCACCGAAGGCTATGAACAGTTCAGCGAAGGAAAGGGCGGCATGATCCTGGGCGGCTCGACGACCACCGCCTACTGGGGCGAATTCAACAAAGCGCTGGGAGAAGAAAACGTCGGAATGTTCTATTCCCCCGGCGCCGAATACGTGACGGCCGGGCCCGAATTCGGCTGGTCGATCCCGAAGTTCGCGCCGAACAAGGCTGCGTCATGGGCGTATATCGAATTCATGGCGAGCAAACCGGCGATGGAATTGCTCTATGAAAAGGGCGGCCTCCTGCCGAACCGCAAAGATGTGAAGCTGCCTGCCGACGCGCCCAGGCAGGCAAAGGAAGTCGTCGAACTCTACGAAAACAACGAAACCTTCGACGATGTCGCGCACCTCATCCCGAATACGGTCGCGGCGCAGCTGTCGAAGGAAGCACCCGAATATTTCCAGGGCCGAATCTCCATGGAAGACATGCAGAAGTCGCTCCAGGAAAAATTCGAAAAGGAAAAGAAATAGGCCCCGGCTCGGGGCGTTCCTCCAGACCCGATGTCCTCCTCCCCCGAGACCCACGCGCTCGGTGGGCCCGCGCTGGACCGGCGCGGGCCCACCGCCCGCATCCGCCTCCGGCGGGCCGTCGGCCGCTTCACCCCGTGGCTGCTGCTGGCGCCCGCCGCGGCGCTCCTCGTCTGGCTCCTCGCCTATCCCCTCGGGGACGCGGTGCACCTGTCGTTCACCAACTGGGACGGGTTCTCGGCGCCGAAGTCGATCGGCCTCGACAACTTCACCGAACTTGCGCATGACAAACACTTCAAGGAAGCGCTGCTCCACAACCTGATCATCGTCGCGAGTCTGCCGATCTGGATCGCGATCCCCTACTTCATCGCCTGGGGGCTGCACACCAAGGTCTGGGGATGGCGGTTCTTCCGCTTCGCCTTCTTTCTCCCCGCCGTGTTCTCGCCGGTGGTGATCGGCGTGTACTACGGGATGGTCCTGAAACCGGACGGGCCCCTGAACGGGCTGTTGCGGGCGATCGGGCTCGGCGGGCTTGCCCACGAATGGCTGAACCAGCCCGGGCTGACGCTCGGCGTCGTGATCGCGATCATCATCTGGTCGACCTTCGGGGTCGGCGTCCTGATCTTCCTCAGCGCGCTCGCGAACCTCGACGAGGAGCTGGTCGAAGCCGCCCACGTCGACGGGGCCTCGCGGTGGCAGATCCAGCGGCACGTGGTGTTCTGGCAGCTCCTGCCGGTGATCGAGTTCTGGGCGATCATCATCGTGATCGCCTCGTTCACCGCGTTCTTCCCGCTGATCTACACCTTGACCCAGGGCGGGCCCGGATTCTCGACCTACACGGCCGACTACGACCTTTACCAGGAAGCCTTCGCCGGCGGCAACATGGGCTACGCCAGCGCGATCGGAGTGGTGCTGCTGATCGTGATCGGATTGGTGGCGGGGCTGACCGTGGCGCTGCTGCGTTGGCGCCGGAGGCTCGCGTGAGCACCGACGCCGCGCGCCTGGCCGGGCCGCGCTTCCGCCAAGCCGGGAAGGCGCGTCGGATCGGCCGTCTCGGCGGCGCCTTGGCCCTCTGGCTGATCCTCGCGACGATCGCGCTGTCGACTCTCTATCCGCTCTTCTTCCTCGTCGCGACGGCGCTGCGCACGACCCAGGACTACCGGCTCTCGCCCGCCGGGATCCCCCACGAACTCACCCTCGACAACATCCACCTCGCCTTCTCCGAAGTCGAAATCGGCAAGCTGGCGCTGAACTCGCTGATGGTCGTGGTCCCGGCGGTGATCATCGTCACCGTCTTCGCCTGTCTCGCCGCCTACGCCCTGGTCCACTTCAGATTCCCGCTGCGCCGGTCGGCGCTCGTCGTCGTCGTCGCCTTGATGGCGCTGCCGCCGGCCGTCGTCCTGATCCCGATCTTCAAGGTCGTGCTCGAAGCCGGGCTGCTCAACAACCGGCTCGGGCTGATCCTCGTCTACTCCGCGCTCAACCTTCCGTTCAGCATCTTCCTGATGGCGTCGTTCATGCGCTCCGTTCCCGACGAGCTCCTGAACGCCGCCCGGATCGACGGCGCCGGCCCGCTGCGGACGCTGTGGTCGGTGGTGATCCCGCTGGTCCGGCCCGGGCTCCTGACCCTGGTCACGCTGAACTTCCTCTTCATGTGGAACGAGTTCCTCTACGCCTTGGTGATCCTGCAGAAGGAAACCAACCGGACGATCATGGTCGGGATCGCGCAGTTCCAGAGTCACTGGGAAAAAAACCTCGGCGTCGTCTCGGCGGGCCTGCTGCTCTCGATGATCCCGCCGCTGCTGATCTTCCTGTTCTTTCAGCGCGATCTGGCGCGCGGGCTGACGAGCGGGGCGGTGAAGTAGGCGTGCCCGAGATCGACGCGGCCGTCTCCTACCCGCGCGAACGGGTGGACGGATTCGACCCGCCGCCGCCCCTCCGTGACGCCGTCGCCGGCGGGCGCCCGCGGCGCCTGCGATTTCCGGACGGGCACCTCGGTTGGCTGATCGGCGACTACGCCGACGCGCGGGCGGTGCTGGCGGATCGGCGCTTCAGCATCGGCGTGACGCGGCAGGCGGTCGGCGAGCCGGCGAAGTCGGAAGCCTACGACGCGGCGCTGGGCCCCCTGCGCGCCGGCGCGATCACGAGCCTCGATCCGCCCGGGCACACGCGGCTGCGGCGCGCCGTCGGCGAGCGCCTCTCCCCGGCCGGGGTCGAGCGGCGGCGCCCGCGCGTCGAAAGCATCGTCGCCGAGCGGCTCGACGCGATGGAGGCGGCGGGGCCCCCTGCCGATCTGCACGCGATGCTCGCCGACCCGGTCCCGGCGCGGGTGATCTGCGACCTGCTCGGCGTCCCCGAGAGTGAGCAGCACCGGTTCGTGCGCCCGACCGAGCTGCTGCTCGACCCGGACGCGACGGCGGCCGAGGTTGCGGCGGCGTTCGGCGGCTTTTCCGACTACGCGCGGCTTCTGGTCGAGGAGAAGCGGAGCGACCCTCGCGACGATCTGCTCAGCGATCTGCTGGCCGGGGGCGGGCTGTCTGACGCCGAGGTGGCGGGCCTGGCGCTCGAGCTGTTGGTCACCGGCCACGAGACCACCGCAGGCCTGATCACGATGTGCGTCCTCGCCCTGCTCGAAGACAGATCGCGGTGGGACTCGCTGCGCGCCGCGGGCGCGCTCGAGGACGCGGCGATCGAGGAGTTGCTGCGCTATGTCAGCGTGGTCGAAATCGGCTTCACGCGGACCGCTCTCGAGGACGTGGCGGTCGGCGAGGTGACGATCGCCGCGGGCGAGAGCGTCGCGATCTCCCTGCTCGCCGCCAACCGCGACCCCGCCCGCTTCGACGAGCCCGATGGGATCGACCTGGACCGCGGCGAGAACCGTCACCTCGCCTTCGGCCACGGCATCCACAAGTGCCTCGGTCAGTACCTCGCTCGCCTCGAGCTCCGTCTCGCGCTGACCGGCCTCCTCGCCCGCTTCCCGAGCCTCGACCTCGCCGTCGCTCCCGCCGAGGTTCAGCTCAGCTGCACCGATTTCGGCGTCTATCGAGCGGCGGCGTTGCCGGTCGCGTGGTGAGGGCGGGCCGCGCTTCGGGCCTTTCAGCTGGCCGGGACGTTGGCCTCGACCTCGGCGCCGGTCGAGGCGCGGATCACGAGTTCGGGCTCGAAGACGACCTGTTCGTGCTTGTGCGCCTCGTCGGTTGCCTCGCCGAGGAGCTGTTGGGCGCCGCGCTGGCCGAGCTCGAAGGCGGGTTGGCGGACGGAGGTGAGGGGGACGAAGGCCATGGTGGCGAAGGCGACGTCGTCGTAGCCGACGATCGCGAAGTCCTCGGGGACGCGGTGGCCGGCGGCGATCAGGGCGTGCTCGACGCCGAGGGCGAGGAGGTCGTTGGCGCAGAAGATCGCGGTCGGGCGCTTGGCGGCGGCGAGGATGTGGTGGGCCGCGGCTTCGCCCGCGCCGATGGTCATCTTCTCGACTTCGATGTCGGCGTCGGCGAGGAGGCGGGCGCCGGCGCCGTCGGTGGCGGTGAGGAAGCCGCTGCGGCGGTCGGCGCACTGGCTCCAGTCGCGCGGCCCGTTGACGAGGGCGAGGCGGTCGTGGCCGAGGCCGCAGAGGTGCTCGCCCGCCAGGCGCCCCCCGGCCACGTCGTCGACCGAGACGCTGCACTGGTTGCGGCTGGCGCTGCGGCGATCGAGCAGGACCACCGGCATGCCGCGTTTGCGCATCTGGCTGTAGACGCGCGAGTTGCCTTTGCCGACCCGGGTGGCGAGGATCCCGGCCACCCGCTGTTCCTCGAGCAGGCGGAGCTGGCGGCGCTCGTGGGTGGGGTCGCCGGAGAGGCCGCAGACGACGACCAGGTAGCCCGCTTCGTTGGCCGCCGTTTCCACCCCGCGGTAGACCTCGGTGAAGAAGGGGTTGTCGATGTCGAGGACGATCAGGCCGATCGCCGGGCTCTTCGCCCCGGTCAGCTGGCGGGCCGCCGCGTTGCGGACGAACCCGAGCTCGTCCATCGCCGCCTGGATCGAGGCCAGCGTCTTCGGGGCGACGATCTCCGGTCGGTTGAGCGCGTTCGACACGGTGCCGACCGAGACACCGGCACGCTCGGCGACGTCGAGGATGGTCAGCCGCTTCATGGCGAGGAACGATATCCCCGGCGTCAGAGCCCACCGGTCAGGTTCACGCCCCCGATTCGGTCTCGAACCCCGTGCCACGCACGCCGGATCGCTATGAAACGTTTCAAAAACTTGCTAGGCTTCCGCGCCATGGAGGCACGCTCGGGGAAGCCAACTTTTGGTGCGGTGGACCTCGGCGCCGACTCGGGTCGCGTCTTCGCGGGCGCCTTCGACGGCGCCCGGGTCGAGCTGCGGGAGATCCACCGGTTCCCGAACCGCCCGCTGCAGCTGCCCGACGGCCTGCACTGGAACCTGGCCTGGCTCTTCGAGCAGGGGACGCAGGGGCTCGCGGCCGCCGCCGCGGACGGGCCGCTGGCCGGCGTCGCCTTCGACACCTGGGCCGTCGACTACGGCCTGCTCGACGGGCAGCGCCGCCTCCTCGGCATGCCCTACCACTACCGCGACCCGCGCTCGCGGGCGATGGTCGAGCGCGCCGCGGCCCGCGTCTCCCCGCAGCGGAGCTACGAGCTCAGCGGCATCCAGGCGATCCCGATCAACACCGTCTTCCAGCTGCTCGCCGAAGAGGACAGCGAGGTCCTCGCCGCCGCCGACCGCCTCGCCCTGGTCCCCGACCTGCTGTCCTTCTGGCTCAGCGGCGAGCTCGCCAACGAGCGCACCGTCGCCTCCACCACCGGCCTGCTCGAGGCGGGCGGCGGCACCTGGTCGCGCGAGCTGATCGACGCCCTCGGGCTGCCGCCGCGCATCTTCGGCCCGGTGGTCGAGCCGGGGACCGTCCTCGCTCCGGCCCTCGGCCCGCACGGGCTGGGCGCCGTGCCGGTGATCGCGACCGCCTCCCACGACACCGCCGCCGCCTTCGCCGCCGCCCCGGCCGAGCTCCTCTCCGACGCCGCGATCCTCTCCAGCGGCACCTGGTCGATCCTCGGCATGGAGGTCGCCGAGCCGGTCCTCACCGCCGCCGCCCAGGCCGCCAACCTGAGCAACGAGGCGGGCGTCGAAGGCACGACCCGGCTGCTGAAGAACGTGATGGGACTGTGGCTGGTGCAGGAGTGCCGGCGCGCCTGGGCCGCCGCCGACCCCGACCTCTCCTTCGCCACGCTGTCGCGCCTCGCCGATGCCGCCGCCGACGAGGACGCGGCCCTCTTCGATCCCGACCACCCGAGCCTGCTGGAGCCCGGTGACATGCCCGCGCGGATCGCCGCCCTCTGCGCCGCGACCGGCTCGCCGGCGCCGACCGAGCCCGGCCTCCTCGTCCGCTCGATCCTGCTCTCGCTCGCCTGCAAGTACCGGCTGGTACTGGAGCAGCTGGAGAGCGTCACCGGGCGGGTGGCCCCCTGCGTGCACGTGATCGGCGGCGGCGCCCGCGACGCGCTGCTCTGCCGGCTCACCGCCGAGCTGCTCGGCCGCCCGGTGCTCGCCGGGCCGGCGGAGGCGAGCGCGCTCGGCAACGTGTTGGTGCAGGCGCTCGCGGTCGGCGAGCTCGGCTCGCTCGCCGAGGCCCACGCCGTCGCCCGCGCCTCGGCCCGACCGCAGACCTATGAGCCGCGGTCCGACCACGGCCGCGCCGAAGCCGTCTACCGTCGGTTCCTCGACCGCACCGAGCTGCCGCAGCCCGTCCCCGTATCGATCGAAAGGATCTGAAATTGGCCAGGACCAGCGCCGAAGTGGAGCAGGAGCTCGCGCGACTCGAGGTCGAGACGCCGTCGTGGGGCTATGGCGACTCGGGGACCCGCTTCGCCACCTTCCCCCAGGCGGGCCGCCCGCGCGACGCCTTCGAGCGGATCGACGACGCCGCCGAGGTCCACCGCCTGACCGCCGCCGCGCCCGCCGTCGCGCTCCATTTCCCCTGGGACCGGGTCGAGGACCTCGGCTCGCTGCGCCGCCACGCCGAGTCACGGGGGCTGCGGATCGGCGCGGTCAACCCGAACCTCTTCCAGGCGGCCGAGTACAAGCTCGGCTCGGTCGCCAACCCGGACCCGGCGGTGCGCGCCCGCGCCGTCGCCCACCTGCTCGAGTGCGTCGAGATCGCCACCGAGCTCGGCTCGACCGCACAGTCGCTGTGGCTCGCCGACGGGACCAACTACGCCGGCCAGGACGACCTGCGGGCGCGCCGCGAGCGTCTGCTCGAGTCGCTGACCGAGGTCTACGCGGCGCTGCCGCCCGGGCAGGAGCTGCTGCTCGAGTACAAGCCCTTCGAGCCCGCCTTCTACGCGACCGATCTCGCCGACTGGGGCTCGGCGCTCCTCTGCTGCCAGAAGCTGGGGGAGAAGGCCGCGGTCCTGGTCGACTTCGGCCACCACCTGCTGGGCGCGAACATCGAGCAGATCGTCGCCATCCTCGCCGCCGAGGGCCGGCTCGGCGGCTTCCACTTCAACAACCGCAAGTACGCCGACGACGACCTGATCGTCGGCTCGGTCAACCCGTTCGAGCTGTTCTCGGTCTTCGTCGAGCTCGGCACCGACCTGCCGCGGCTGACGATCGACCAGGCGCACAACGTCGAGGCGAAGATCGAGGCGATGACGCTGTCGGTGGTCAACATCCAGGAGGCGTTCGCGAAGGCGCTGCTGGTCGACCGCGAGGCGCTCGCCGCGGCGCAGGCCGAAGGCGACGTGCTGGGCGCCCACGAGGTGCTGCTGGAGGCCTTCCGCGCCGACGTCCGCGAGCTCTGCGCCCGGGTTCGGGAGGCCGCCGGCGGCGCCGCCGACCCGGTCGCGGCGCTGCGCGAATCGGGGTATGTCGAGCGGATCGTGCGCGAGCGCGGCGCCGCTGCCCCGGTCTCGGCCGGATGGAACGCGTGAGCGGCCAGGAGGCACCTGACCCCCTCGACGCTTGTCTTCGTATGGAAGACAAGCGTCGAGGGGAGGGGGAGATCGCTCACCCGGCGGAGTCGTTGTGGCCGGCCGGGGCGGTGCCGGAGGAGCCGCTGGAGCAGCTCGTGCTCGCCTCGCACCTGCTCGGCGCCGACCGCGCGGTCGCCAACTACGGCGGCGGCAACACCTCCGCCAAGGGGATCGCGGTCGACCATGCCGGGCGCGAGGTCCGCACGCTCTGGGTCAAGGGCTCCGGCTCCGACCTGGCGACGATGGGGCGGGGTGACTTCACCGCCCTGCGCCTGGACGAGATCGAGCCGCTGCTCGAGCGCGAGGCGATGAGCGACGAGGAGATGGTCGCCTACCTCGGCCGTTGCATGCTCGACCCGGCGATGCCGCGGAGCTCGATCGAGACCCTGCTGCACGCCTTCGTCCCCGCCGCCCACGTCCACCACACCCACCCTGACGCGATCAACGCGATCGCGGGGGCGGCCGACGGCGAGCGGATCATGGCTGAGGTCTTCGGGGCCCGAGCGGCCTGGGTCCCTTACGTGCGCCCCGGCTTCGCCCTCGCCAAGCAGGTCGGTGAACTGGCGCGCGCGGACCCCGGCCTCGAGCTGGTCGTGCTGGGGAAGCACGGGCTGGTGGTCTGGGGCGACAGCGCCGAGGAGGCCTACCGGCGGACCATCGACGTGATCAACGAAGCGGCCGCGGCGGTCAACGAGCGGAACGCCGGGGCGCCGCGCTTCGGCGGGCCGGAGGCGGGCGCCGCTGCGGTGAGCGAGGAGCGGCGCCGGGCGCTGTTGGCGGAGATCCTGCCGGCCGCGCGCGGGGCGCTCTCCAGCGAGCGCAATAAGCTGCTCACCGTCGACACCAGCGCGCCGGTGCTGGAGCTGGTCGGCTCCGCCGACGGCGCCCGCGTGACCCAGGTCGGCGCCGCCTGCCCGGATCACCTCGTCCACACCAAGCGGGTGCCGCTGTGGGTGCCGTTCGACCCGGCGAGCGAGGACGCGGTGGTGCTGGCCGAGCGGATCCGCGAGCGCGCCGCGACCTACCGCGAGGAGTACCGGGCCTACTTCGCCGCGCACGCCGGCGAGGGCGACGCCGCCGCCGACCCCGACCCCCGCGTGGTGCTGATCCAACACCTCGGCCTGGTCGCGGCGGGGACGACGGTGAAGGCCTCGCGCCTCTCCCGCGACCTCTACCTGCGGGCGATCGAGGTGATGGCGGGGGCCGAGTCGCTCGGCGGCTTCAGCTCGCTGACCGCACCCGAGAGCTTCGCGGTCGAGTACTGGCCGCTGGAGCTGTACAAGCTCTCGCTGGCGCCGCCGCCTGGCGAGCTCCAGGGCCAGGTGGCGTTCGTCACCGGCGCCGCGGGCGGGATCGGCCGTGCCGTGGTGGCGGCCCTGGGGGGAGCGGGGGCGTGCGTGGTCGGCTTCGACCTCGATGCTGCCGGGGCGGCCGACGCGGTCGCCGACCTCGGCGACGAGGGGCTCGGTGTCGGCGGCGACGTCACCAGCGAGGAGGACGTGGCCGCCGCCTACGCCGCCGCGACGGCCGCGTTCGGCGGCGTCGACCTGGTCGTCTCCAACGCCGGGATCGCCTCCAGCGCGCCGATCGCGGAGACGGCGCTGGCCGAATGGGAGCGCAACCACCGGATCCTCGCCACCGGCTACTTCCTCGTCTCCCGCGCCGCCTTCGAGCTGCTCGCGCGGCAGGGGCTCGGCGGCTCGATCGTCTTCGTCGCCTCCAAGAACGCGGTCGTCGCCGGGCGCAACGCCGCCGCCTACTCGAGCGCCAAGGCGGCCGAGCTCCACCTCGCCCGCTGCCTCGCCGAGGAGGGGGGACCGGCCGGGATCCGGGTCAACACGGTCAATCCCGACGCGGTCCTGCAGGGGTCCCGCATCTGGGGATCGGACTGGCGCGAGGAGCGCGCCGCCGCCTACGGGATCGCGCCGGAGGAGCTGGAGGAGCATTATCGCCGGCGCACGACGCTGGGCGTCAACGTCTACCCGGCCGACGTCGCCGCCGCCGTGCTTCACTTCGCCTCGGCGCGGCGCTCCGGCAAGACCACCGGCAACATGCTGAACGTGGACGGCGGCGTCGCGGCCGCGTACCCACGTTGAGCAAATCATTTGGTATGAATGTCAAACCAAATGGCTGGCGAGGGAAACGGTCGCATGTCGGTCGAGGAGCTCCGCGCGCTGGTCGCGGCGGGCGAGGTGGACACGGTCCTGCTCGCCTTCGTCGACATGCAGGGGCGGCTCCAGGGCAAGCAGCTCGGCGCGGCCTACTTCCTCGCCGACGTGCTCGACCACGGCGCCGGCGCCTGCAGCTACCTGCTCAGCGTCGAAGTCGAGATGGCGCCGCAGGAGGGGCTCTCGACCTCGAGCTGGGAGACTGGCCACGGCGACTTCCAGCTGATCGCCGACCCGGCGACGCTGCGGCTCGCCGCCTGGCGCCCGCGCACCGCGATCTGCCTCGCCGACCCGGTCTGGCCCGGCGGCGACCCGGTCGCGCCCTCGCCGCGGGCGATCCTGCGGCGGCAGTTGGAGCGGCTCGCCGAGCGCGGCTGGAGCGCCCGCGCCGCGACCGAGCTCGAGTTCATCGTCAACCGCGAGAGCTACGGCGAGGCGCGCGAGCGCGGCTACCGGGGCCTCCAACCGGTGAGCGACTACAACATCGACTACTCGCTGCTGGGGATGCGCGCCGCCGGGCCGCTGCTCGATCGGTTGGCGGCCGAGATGCCGCGCTCGGGGCTCGAGCTGGAGTCGGCCAAGGGGGAGGCGAACCTCGGCCAGATCGAGATCAACTTCCGCCACTCGACCCCCCTCGACGCCGCCGACGGCCACTCCGTCTTCAAGCACGCGGTGAAGGAAATCGCCGGCCAGGAGGGGGTGTCGGCGACCTTCATGGCGAAGTGGGACGAGCGCGAGGGGAATTCCTGCCACCTGCACCTCTCGCTGGCCGACGCCGAGGGCCCGCTGTTCGCCCGCGACGAGGCGGTGTTCCGCGGCTTCCTCGCCGGGCAGCTCGCCTGCATGCGGGAGCTGACCCTGCTCTTCGCGCCCAACGTCAACTCCTACAAGCGCTACGCCGGCCACTCCTTCGCGCCGACCGCGATCGCCTGGGGGCGCGACAACCGCACCTGCGCGATCCGCGTGGTCGGGGCGGGCGGGTCGTTGCGGATCGAGCACCGGGCGCCGGGCGGCGACGTCAATCCCTACCTGGCCTTGGCGGCGATGATCGCCGCCGGGCTGCACGGGGTCGAGGAGGGGCTCGAGCCGGGGCCGCCGCTGGCGGGCGACGCCTACGCCTCCGACGCGCCGCGGCTGCCGGTGGAGCTGGACGACGCGCTGGCGCTGTTCCGCGGCAGCGAGGTGGCGGCGCGCGCCTTCGGGCCGGAGATCGTCGATCACTATGCGCGGGCGGCGGAGATCGAGCTCGACGCCTACCGCGCGGCGGTCACCGACTGGGAGCGGATCCGGGGCTATGAGCGGCTCTGAGCCCGGGCGCCGGCCGATCGTCGGCATCTGCGCCGCCCGCGAGCGCGCCGCCTGGAGCTTCTGGGACCAGGACGCGGCCCTCGTCGCCGGCACCTATCTCGACTCGGTGCGGCGCGGCGGCGGCCTGCCGGTCGGGCTGGTGCCGGAAGCGCTCGCCGCGGCCGACGTCGAGGCGCTGGTCGCCCGGATCGACGCGCTGCTGCTGATCGGCGGCGCCGACCTCGACCCCGCCACCTACGGCCAGGTCGCGACCGAGCGGACCGAGGCCACCTACCTGGAGCGCGACGAGTTCGAGCTGGCCCTCGTCCGCACCGCCTTTGCCCACGACCTGCCGGTGCTCGGCATCTGCCGCGGCCTGCAGATCATGAACGTCGCCACCGGAGGAACCTTGCACCAACACCTGATCGACGCCGGCTTCGGCGAGCACCGGCCGCTGCCGGGGAGCCTCGGCGAGCGCACCTTCCATGACGTCTCGGTCGAGGCGGACTCGCTCCTCGGCGCGCCCGGCACGCTGACCGTGAACTCGCACCACCATCAGGGCGTCGACCGGGTCGGCGACGGCGGCCGCGTCGTCGCCCGCTCCGTTCCCGACGGCGTGGTCGAGGCGATCGAGTGGCCCGCGCTCCGCCACGCCCTCGGCGTCCAGTGGCACCCGGAGGCGCTCGACCTCGACACCACGATCGCCGCCCTGGTGAGCGCCGCCGCACCGTCCCCCCGCCCCGCCGCGGCCCAAGCTTCCGAGCTTTCCCGCCATATATGGCGGGAAAGCTCGGAAGCACGCGAGGGGGTGGCGCGATGACGCAGGCGGTGATCGAACCGGCGACGGAGCAGGTGCTCGCCGAGGTCGGGACGACGGCGGCGGCGGAGCTCGACCGGGTCGTCGACGCGGCGCGGGCGGCGCAACGGCACTGGTGGTCGCTGGCGCCGAGCGCGCGGGGGGCGGCGTTGGCCGCGATCGCGGCCGGGATCGAGGCCGAGGCGGCGACGCTGGCGCGCCTCGAGGCCCGCAACGTCGGCATGCCGATCGGCGACGCGCGCGGGGCGGTCGCGGGCGCCGCCGCCACCTTCCGCTACTACGCGGCGACGCCGGAGCGCCTCGGCGGGACGACGATCCCGGTCGCGGGCGGCGTCGACATGACCTTCCGCGAGCCGCTCGGCGTGGTCGGCGTGATCACGCCCTGGAACTTCCCGCTGACGATCGCGAGCTGGAAGATCGCCCCGGCGTTGGCGGCCGGCAACGCGGTCGTCCACAAGCCCGCCGCGCTCACCCCGATGACGGCGATCGAGCTGGGCCGGATCGGGCTCGAGGCGGGGCTCCCGGAGGGGCTCCTGAGCGTCGTCGTCGGCAGCGGCTCCGAACTGGGCCGGGCGCTGGTCGAGCACCCCGACGTGGCCAAGGTCTCGCTCACCGGCTCGACCGCGGTCGGCGTCGACGTCGGCGAACGGGCGGCGCGGCAGATCAAGCGCGTCAGCCTCGAGCTCGGCGGCAAGTCGCCCTCGATCGTCTTCGCCGACGCCGACCTCGACCAGGCCGCCGCGGGCCTCGCCGGGGGCGTCTTCGGCAACGCCGGCCAGGACTGCTGCGCGCGCTCGCGGGTCTTCGTCGAGCGCGTCGCGCTGGAGCCCTTCCTGGAGCGCCTCGAGCGCACGGTGGCGGGCATGCGCGTCGGCGACCCGCTCGACGAGGAGACCGAGATGGGCCCGCTGATCTCCGCCGGACACCGCACCGCGGTCGCCGAATACACCGCCGGCGCCCAGATCGCGATGCAGGGGAGCGTCCCCGACGGCCCCGGGTACTGGTTCCCGCCGACCGTCCTGCACCCGCTCGCCGACGGGGACCGCGCGGCGCGCGAGGAGATCTTCGGGCCGGTCGTCGGCATCCTCCCGTTCGACCGCGAGGAGGAGGCGATCGCCCGCGCCAACGCCACCCCCTACGGGCTCGCGGGCTCGATCTGGACCCGCGACGGCGCCCGGGCGCTGCGGGTCGCGCGCGGGCTCGAGGCGGGCGCGCTGGCGATCAACTCCTACACCTCGGTGCGGCTCGGGACGCCGTTTGGCGGCTTCAAGCAGTCGGGGATCGGGCGGGAGCTCGGCGCCGACGCCCCCGAGGCCTACACCGAGCTGAAGAACGTCTTCATGTCGACGGAGGGCTGAGCGGTGCCCGAGATCGTCCCCGCCTTCTCCAACTACCTCCCGGTCCGCGTCCGCTTCGGCGACGGCGTGGCGCTGGAGCTGCCCGGGATCGTCGCCGAGCACGAGGCGCGCACGGCGCTGGTGGTCATCGACGAGGGGCTCGAGGAGCTGAACCCGGCGGTCGCCGCGGCGCTCGGCGCACTCGCCGGGGCCGGGGTCGAGGTCGTCCGCAGCCCGAAGGGGCCGGGGGAGCCGCACGGCACCGATGTCGACCGCGCCGCCGCGGCGCTGCGGGGGAGCGGCGCCGGGATCGTCGTCGCGATCGGCGGCGGCTCGGTGATCGACACCGCCAAGGCGGCGCGCCTCTGCGCCCAGCGGGGGCTCGACTTCGCCGCCTTCGTCGACTCCGAGCGCGAGTTCCCGCCGCCGGAGCTGCCGCTGGTGGCGATGCCGACGACTGCGGGCACGGGCTCGGAGGTCTCCGGCGGCGCCGTGGTCTTCGATGACCGCACCGGCACCAAGTTCGGCATCGCGAGCCCGAACCTGCGTGCCGACCACGCGCTGGTCGACCCGGTCCTCACCCACTCGGCGCCGCCCGCGACCACCTCCTTCAGCGGCGTCGACGCGATCGCCCAGGCGATCGCCGGGATGGTGGCGAAGACGCGGACGCCGATCGGCGACGCGATCGCGCTGGAGGCGATCCGGCTCGGCGGCCGCTCGCTGGTCCCGGCCTGGCGCGACGGCGCCGACGCCGCGGCGCGCTCCGAGATGGCCTGCGCCAGCCTGCTCGCCGGGCTGACGATGAACATCTCCGATTGCGCCGCCGAGCACTCGCTGGCGCAGGCGATCGGGACCAGGACCGGGGCGCCGCACGGGCTCACCGTCGGGCTGGTGCTGGCGGAGACGCTGGAGCGCGAGCGCGGCGTCGTGCCGGAGCAGCTCGAGCGGGTCGCCGATGCGCTGGGGGTGCCGGACGACGGCCGCGGCGACGGCAGCCGCGCGGTCGGTGCGGTGCGGGCGCTGCTGGCCGAGCTCGACTTCCCGGTGCTCGGCTCGCTCGACGTCACCGAGGCCGATCTCGACGAGCTGACCGAGCTGGCGCTGGCCGACTTCTTCATCACCCAGTCGCCGCGGCCGTGGACGGCGGCGGAGGTGCGCGAGGCGTTCGCCGCGGCGCTCGCGCTGTCAGCGCGTTAGGCGCGCCGACCGGGCAGACTGGGCGGAGGATGAGGGTCGGGCTTTTCATCACCTGCCTCGGCGACACGCTGTTCCCGGCGACCGGGAGGGCGACGGTCGCGGTGCTGGAGCGCCTCGGGCACACCGTCGTGTTCCCGGCGGAGCAGACCTGCTGCGGGCAGATGCACGCGAACTCTGGGTACGAGGAGGAGGCCCTGCCGCTGGTGCGCGGCTTCGCCCGGTGCTTCGGCGGGGACGACCTCGACGCGATCGTCGCGCCGTCCGGCTCCTGCGTGGCGATGGTGCGCGACCACTATCCGCGGCTCGCGGCCGAGGCCGGGGACGCGGCGCTCGCCGAGGCGGTGGCGGCGCTCTCCCCGCGCGTGTTCGAGCTCTGCGAGTTCCTCGTCGGCGAGCTCGGGCTCGAGGACGTCGGCGCCTTCTTCCCGCACCGGGTCGTCTACCACCCGAGCTGCCACGGGCTGCGGATGCTTCGGCTCGATGAGGCGCCGCTGCGGCTGCTGGGCGGCGTCGGCGGGATCGAGCTGCGCGAGCTCGGCGAAGCGGAGACCTGCTGCGGCTTCGGGGGTACCTTCGCGGTGAAGAACGCCGACGTCTCGGCGGCGATGCTGGCCGACAAGGTGCGCGCCGTCCTCGACAGCGGGGCGGAGGTCTGCACGGCGACCGACTCCTCCTGCCTGATGCACATCGACGGCGCGCTGCGGCGGCAGCGGACCGGGGTGCGGACGGTGCACGTGGCCGAGATCCTCGCCGCGGTGGAGGGCCGATGACGCCGGCGGGCGGCTTCCCGGCGGCGGCGCGCGCGGCGGTGGCCGACTCGCAGCTGCGCGCCAACCTGCGCGGCGCCACCCACGCGATCCGCGACAAGCGGGCGGCGGCGGTCGCCGAGGTGGCCGACTGGGAGGAGCTGCGCGAGGCGGGGAGGCTGATCAAGGAGCGCGCGATGCGCCACCTCGACCGCCACCTGGAGGACCTCGAGGCGGCGGTGATCGCGGCCGGCGGGCAGGTCCACTGGGCGCCCGACGGGGCGGCGGCGAACCGGATCGTCGGCGACCTCGTCGCCGCGACGGGCAGCGCCGAGGCGGTCAAGGTGAAGTCGCTGGCGACCGACGAGATCGGCCTCAACGACGCGCTCGCGGCGCGCGGGATCGACGTCCTCGAGACCGATCTCGCGGAGCTGATCAACCAGCTGGCCGGCGACACCTCCTCGCACATCCTCGTCCCCGCGATCCACCGCAACCGGGCCGAGATCCGCGAGCTCTTCCTGCGCGAGCTGCCCGACCCGGGGGAGCTCGACGAGACCCCGGCGGCGCTCGCGGGGGCGGCGCGGCGGTTCCTGCGGGAGCGCTTCCTGCGCGCCGAGGTGGCGATCAGCGGCGCCAACTTCGCGGTCGCCGAGACGGGGACGGTCGGGGTGGTCGAGTCAGAGGGAAACGGGCGGATGTGCACGACGCTGCCGCGGACGCTGATCACGGTGATGGGGATCGAGAAGGTGCTGCCGCGGTTGAGCGACCTGGAGGTGATGCTGCAGCTGCTGCCGCGCTCCTCGACCGCGGAGCGGATGAACCCGTACACGTCGCTCTGGACCGGGGTCACGCCGGGGGACGGGCCGGAGGGGTTCCACCTGGTGCTGCTCGACGCGGGGCGGACGAACGCGCTGCGCGACGAGGTCGGCCGGCAGGCGCTCCACTGCATCCGCTGCTCGGCCTGCCTCAACGTCTGCCCGGTGTACGAGCGGACCGGGGGGCACGCGTACGGGTCGGTCTACCCAGGGCCGATCGGCGCGATCCTCACTCCGCAGCTGTCCGACCTGGAGAGCGGCGCCACGCTGCCATGGGCCTCCTCGCTCTGTGGCGCCTGCTACGACGTCTGCCCGGTGAAGATCGACATCCCGACGGTGCTCGTGCACCTGCGCGGCGAGGTGGTGCGGCGCGAGGCGGGCGGGTCCAAGGACGCGGCGGAGCGGCTCTCGATGAAGGCCGCGGCGTACGCCTTCGGCTCCACGACCCGGTACCGTCGCGCCCAACGCCTGGCGCTCCGCGCCCTGCGCGTCCTCGCCAAGGTCCCGGTCCTGGGACGCCTGGTCCCCGGCCCGCTCGCTGCCTGGATCACCGTCCGCGACCTCCCCGAGCCCCCGCCCGAGACGTTCGGCGACTGGTGGCGCGGCCGCCGTCCATGACCCGCGAGGCCCGCCCCAGCCGCCGCACCACCCAAGCTTCCGAGCTTTTCGGCCATATGTGGCGGGAAAGCTCGGAAGCTCGCGGGGGCGAGCGGTGAGCGACCGGGAGGTGGTGCTTGGGCGGGTGCGGGCGGCGATCGCCGACGTGCCGGCGGGGGAGGTGCTCGCCTTCGATCGGGACGGGGCCGAGGCTGAGGCGCGCTACGAGCGCGGCGGGACGCTTGATGTGGCGGCGCGGCTCGCGCTCTTCGTCGAGCGCGCGGGCGATTACCAGGCCGAGGTCACGGTCTGCGCCGACGAGGGCGCCGCGATCGCCGCCGCGGTCGGTGCGGCCTGTGCCCGCCACGCGACGCGGCGCGTCGTCGTCCCCGACGGACTCGACCGAGCTTGGGTGCCGGACGCGATCGAGCCCGTGGCCGACGACCCGCCCCTCGCCTGGCCCGACCTCGCCGCCTGCGACGGGGTGCTCAGCGGCTGCGAGCTGGCGATCGCCGTCACCGGCACCGTCATCCTCGCCACCGGCCCCGCCCAGGGCCGCCGCGCCGCCACCCTCTTGCCCGACCTCCACGTCTGCGTCGTCCGCAGCCACCAGATCGTCGAGACCGTCCCCGAGGCCATCGCCCGCCTCGCCACCCCGATCGCCGCCCGTCGCGCCATCACCCTCATCTCCGGCCCCTCCGCCACCTCCGACATCGAGCTCAAACGAGTCGAGGGCGTCCACGGCCCCCGCCGCCTGGAGCTGATCGTCGCGGCCCCGGGACCCTGACGCCCCGGGTCCGGGGTCGGGGCGGCCGTCCGAGATGCGTCCCGGGCGTCTCATGGGGGTCCTGGCGGGCTGTGACCCCCATGAGACGCCCAGGACGTGAGGGGTCCGTGAGGGTCCCGGCACAGGGACGGCACGAAGTCGGACTTCCGTGACCGTCCCTTGTGAGAGGAGCGCCCGGGAGGCCCGGGATCGAGGTCCCAAGCGTCTGAGGAAGACGGGAGGAACCGTGACGGACCTCCCCTTTCCCCGGCCTGACGGAGGGCGTCCTCCCGAGGAGGGCGAGGTCCCCGGCCTTCCCGACGTCCATGTGACGAGGTCCCACATCGGCGACGGACCCGTGGCGCTCCCGTGCGAGTCTCGTGACTCCCCCGCGACCCTTCCTCCACGCCTACCGTCCCGTTCCCCCGGTGAGTTCGCACTTCACCGCGCTATCCGCGGGTTTCTGCGAACTCATCGGGGCGTGCGTCCCTCGTACACGTGCGGGCCCTTCCTCTCCCCTCGGACCCGGCCGTCTCGGCCACGGCCACAGCCCGCCCGGGCCGTGGACGAGACGGCCCGTCCCTTGTGCTTCGGGCGCCAGCCGGTAAGCGCCCTCAGCGTGCCCGCGCTGGGCTCCCCAACGTCGACTCGCGCTCGATCAGGGTCGTCGGCACGAGGCGGTGGCCGGGGGAGACGGGGAGGCCCTCGACCAGGTCGATCAGGAGGCCAATCGCTTCGCGGCCGATCTGCTCGGGGTTGAGGCCGAGGGTGGTGAGCGGGGGGCGGGCGGTCTGGGCGGCGACGGAGTCGGTGCAGGCGGCGACGCGGAGGTCGCCGGGGACGTCGACGTCGGCGGCGGCCGCGGCGAGGAGGACGCCGATCGCGAGGCGGTCGAGGACGGCGTAGATGGCGTCCGGCGGGTCGGGGTCGGAGAGGAGGGCGGAGGACGCGGCGAAGCCACCCTGCTCGGTGACATCGGGGGCGATGCCGACGATCTCCTCGCAGTCGTGCGCGGCGCACCAGCCGGCGTACCCGGCGCGCACGTCGACGATGTAGGAGGCGAAGGAGCGGGGCGCGACGAGGGCGATCCGCCGCGCGCCGACCGCGTGGAGGTGGTCGAGGACGCGGCCGACCCCGGCGGCGTGGTCGTTGTCCACCCAGTAGCCGTCGCCGTCGTCCAGCAGCCGGCCGGTGGTGACGATCGGGACCCCCTGGCCGCGCAGGTAGGCGATCGAGGCGTCGTCGGGGACCGGGTCGACCACCAGCGCGCCGTCGGCGGGGATCTTGTGGAGGGCGTCCTCAGCGGCCGCCGCCGGGGCGATCGCCAGCGCGTAGCCGCGGTCGAGGGCGGCCGTCGTCGCCTCCCGGATCAGGCTCGCGAAGTAGTCGAAGTCGCCGAGCTGGAAGGTCAGGTCCTCGACCTGGGACACCGCCAGCGCCAGCAGCCCGGTCGACCCGCCGCCGAGCTTCCGCGCGCTCACGTTCGGCCGGTAGCCGAGCTGCTCGGCGACTTCCCGCACCCGCGCCCGCGTTCCCTCCGGCAGCCGCCCCTTGCCGCTCAGCGCGTGGGACACGGTGGTCGTCGACACCCCGGCCGCCGCGGCCACCTCCTTGATCCCGATCCGCTGCCTCACGATCGAGAAATCTAGCCGAAACCGCTTGACTTGCAAAAGCGGTTATGCATAAGGTGTCAGCAGCATCTGCAAAATCGCTTAGGCAGCCACCGGGAACGGCTGCGCGCGAGAGAGAAAGGGATCAAAGTGGCGACCGAACCTGCTGATCGGACGATGTGGAACAGCCTCCTGCACTCGGGGCTGGCGGGGTCCTTCATGTCGTTCCCGCACGTGGCCCCAAGCGCCGACGCGCTCCGCGAGGCGGGCGCCAAGGCGGCGATCTACGGGATCCCCTTCGACTCGACCTCGATCAGCCGCACCGGCGCCAACTACGGCCCGCGCGGGATGCGCGAGGTCTCCTGCCAGTTCCTCACCTACAACGCGACCCTCGACTTCGACATCGCCGACGCGCTCTCGCCGGTCGACTGCGGCGACTGCGATCTCGCCCTCGCCAATCCCGCCGTCACCTTCGACCGCGCCAAGGCCGACCTGCTGGAGATCCTCCGCGCCGGCGCCCTCCCGGTCACCCTCGGCGGCGACCACTCGGTGACGATCCCGGCCGCCTGGGCGGTGGCCGAGCACGTCGAGGACCCGGCGCTGATCCTGATCGACACCCACCTCGACACCGCCCCCGACGTCGGCGGCGAGAAACTGAACCACTGCTGCCCGATCACCCGCGCCGTCGACGCCGGGTTCGATCCCTCGCGCATCGTCCTGATCGGGATGTCGGGGTGGATGAACCCGCGCACCGAGATCCAGTACTGCCGCGACCAGGGCATCCGCGTGATCTGGCTCGAGGAGATCTGGGAGAAGGGGACGGCGTGGGCGGTCGACCAGGCCCGCGAGGTCACCCGCGCGGCGCCCGGCGGCGTCTACCTCAGCTTCGACATCGACTCCCTCGACGCCGCCCACGGCGCCGCCACCTGCTGCCCGACCCCCGGCGGGCTCACCAGCCGCGAGGCGATCGAGTTGGTCCGTGGCGTCTCCGCGGGCGGCCTCGTCGGCGTCGACGTGGTCGAGGTCGCGCCGAGCCTCGAGGCGACCGCGGCGACGAGCCTGATGGGCGTCCGCGTCGCGGTCGAGGCGATGGCGTTCCACGCCGGGGCGAGCATCTGACGATGCGCGCGCTGCTCGTCCAAGAGGACCCGGGGGGCGAGTCCCCCGGGGCCGCCGCGCGCCGCGCCGCCGCCGCGATCCGCGCCGGGGCGGAGGCGGAGCTCGCCGTCTTTCCGGAGCTCGCCCTCGGCGGCTACCGGTTGCGCGGCGCGGCGGAGATCGCCTGCGATCCCGACGGCGAGGAGCTGGCGACGATCGCGGCGGCCTGCGCGGAGGCGCGCACCGCGGCTCTCGTCGGCTTCGTCGAGCGCGGCCCGCTCGGCCTCCACGACTCGGTCGCCTGCATCGACGCGGACGGCGAGCTCGCCGCCGTCTATCGCAAGACCTACCTGTTCGGCGCCGAGGCCGAGGTCTTCCGTCCCGGCACCTGGCTCGAGGTCGTCGAGCTGGCCGGGCGCCGGATCGCGCCGCTGGTCTGCTTCGACGTCGAGTTCCCCGAGCCCGCCCGCGCCGCGGCACTCGCCGGCGCCGACCTGCTCGTCACCTGCGCCGCCAACATGGAGCCGTTCGCCCGCGAACACCGCCTCCACGCCCAGGCGCGGGCGCTCGAGAACCGTGTCCCCCACCTCTACGTGAACCGCGTCGGCAGCGAGGAAGGGATGCGCTTCGTCGGCGGCACCTGTGCGGTCGACGCCGACGGGATCGTCACCCACGCCGCCGCCGGCGACGGCGAGGAGACCATCATGGTCGAGGTCGGCTCCGCCGGCGCCGCCGACTCCCGCGCCGACTACCTGAGCTTCGAGCCGACCCGGCTCCCGGTTGAAGTGCGAACGAAGGACCACGCCAAAGGAGGAACGAGATGAGTGCGGTCGACACCGGTGGACGCCCCGCGTCGCCGGAGCTGTTCACCCGCAAAGCGACCGGCCTGGTGCGCGAGGGGCGCACGGTCGACGCGCTGTTCTACAACGTGATGTGGTCGAGCGTCGCCCTCACGTTCGGCTTCTTCTGGCTCCTCTACTCCTTCTACTACGACGGCTCGAACGCGATCCTCGCCTTCCTGATCGCCGCCTGCCTCGGCCTGCCGGGGGCGTTCCTCTACGCGATGCTGGCGCAGATCATGCCGCGGACCGGCGGCGACTACGTCTTCAACAGCCGCGCGCTGCACCCGGCGATCGGCTTCGCCGCCAACGCCAGCTACTGCTTCTGGCTGGCGGTCGTCTACGGCGTCTACACGACGTACTTCGCCAGCTACGGGATCGGCGCGTTCGCCCACATGATGGCCGGGTACACCGGTTCGGGTGGCTGGGTCTCCTTCGGCGAATGGTTCTCGACCGAAGCCGGCCTCTTCATCACCGGGACGGTCGCCGTGCTCGTCTCGGCCGCGATCTTCGTCATCGGCGGGGTCCGCCTCTTCTTCAAGCTCCAGGTGGGCGCCTTCGTCCTCTACATGACCGGCGCCTTCCTGCTGCCGGCCCTGGTCGGCCTGTTTGGCTCCGAAACCGGCTTCATCTCGAACTTCAACGAATACGGCCAGAACCTCGGCGTCGCCCACGCCTTCCAGTCGATGCAGCACTCGGCGACCGAAGCGGGCTACGCGCAGTCGGGGTTCAACTTCACGACCACGCTGAAATCGGTCTCCGTCTTCTGGTTCATCTTCGGCTTCATCTACTCGAGCAACTACTTCGCCGGTGAGATCCGGCTGAAAAAGCGGACGCACATGCTCTCGATCCCGGGCGCCGTCGCGGTCGCCGTGGTCGTGCTGCTGATCCTCACCCCGCTCTACACCCACATCGTCGGCTACGCCACCAACGGCGCGCTCGGCTTCGCCGAACCGGCCGCCTACGGCTTCACCTCGGCCCCGGCGTACCCGGAGCTGATGGCGATCGCCTCCGGCAGCCCGGTCTGGGGCACGATCATCATCGCCGGCTTCAGCGCCGGCCTGCTGATCTGGCTGCCGCAGACGATGCTGCTGGTCAGCCGCAGCATGTTCGCCTGGTCGTTCGACCGGATCATGCCGCAGAAACTCTCTTATGTTGAGCCGCGCTCGCACTCGCCGATCTTCGCGATCGCGGTGGTCAGCCTGCTCGCCATCGCCAGCACCGCGATCTACGCCTTCACCACCTGGTTCACCACGCTCTCGGTGCTGCTCGGCCTCTCGACCACGATGCTCTTCACCGCCCTCTCCGGCGTCGTCCTGCCGTTCACCCAGCGGGCGATGGTGGAGAGCTCGCCCTACAACCGGCGCGTCGCCGGCATCCCGCTGATCTCGCTGGTCGGCGGCCTGGCGCTGCTCGGCTTCTCCGGCGCGATCGCGATCCTGCTCTGGGACCCGGGCTCGGGCGCCAGCCTCTCCGCCAACCCGGGCAAGCTCGAGCTCGCCGTCCTCGTCTACATCGTCGCCCTCGCGATCTACTTCATCTCGCGGGCGGTGCGGCGGTCGCAGGGGATCGACATCGAACTCGCCCACGCCGAACTGCCGCCGGAGTGAGGATGGGTCTCTTCGGCAGGAAGCAGAGCGAGGAGCGGCTGCGGCTCTACTACGCGTCCGACATCCACGGCACCGAGGTCCTGTGGCGGAAGTTCCTCCGCGCCCCCGAGGTCTACAAGGCCAGGGTGCTGGTGATGGGCGGCGACCTGACCGGCAAGGCGGTGATCCCGATCGTCGCGGAGGGGCCGGGGACGAGCGTCGCCACCCTCTTCGGCCGGCGGGTCGAGGTCCACGGCGAGGAGGAGATCGCCGGGCTCGAAGAACAGGTGCGGGCGAACGGGATGTATCCGCACCAGATGACCCGCGAGGAGGTCGACCGCGTCGCCGCGCTCTCGGAGGAGGAGCGGGAAGCGTGGTTCGAGGAGGTGATGCTGGAGACGTTCGCCGAATGGCTGGCGCTGGCGCCGGAGCGGCTCGCCGACCCGGCGGTGCGGTGCTTCGTGATGCCCGGGAACGACGACCCGCAGGGGGTCGACGGGGCGATCGAGGCGGCGCCGCGGATCGAGGGCTGCGACGACCGCGTGGTCGAGTTCGAGGGCTACACGATGCTCTCGCTCGGGTACTCGAATCGCACCCCGTTCGACTCGCCGCGGGAGCTGGAGGAGGACGAGCTGGCGCGGCGGATCGACGCGCTCGCCGAGCAGGTGGACGACATGGGCCGCTGCGTCTTCAACCTCCACGTGCCGCCGTATGACTCGGGCCTCGACACGGCGCCCGAACTGGACGAGAATCTGACCGTGGTGACGGTCGCCGGACAGCCTGTGATGGCGCCGTGCGGATCGCGCGCGGTGCGCGACGCGATCGAGCGCTACCAGCCGGTCCTCTCCCTGCACGGGCACGTCCACGAGTCGCGGGCGGCGACCCACCTCGGGCGCACGCTCTCGATCAACCCCGGCAGCGATTACCACACCGGCCGCATCTCCGGCTGCCTTGTCCATTTGCAGGGGGAGAAGGTCAACTACCAGTTCGTGGTCGGATGAGCGCGGCGGCGGCGGGAGCGCCGGAGGCCGACCTCGCGGTCGAGGCGGAGCGGCTGCTGGCGGCGATCGCGGCGGCCGAGGTGCCGGCGCGGCTGATCGGCGGGATGGCGATCCGGCTGCTGCTGGGGGACCGGCTCGACCCGATCTTCGAGCGCGAGATCGCCGATCTCGACTTCATCTGCGCCTCGCGGGCCGGCGACCGGCTGACCGAGGTGCTGGTCGGGGCGGGCTACCTCGCGGACGAGCAGTTCAACGCCCTGAACGGGGCGCGCCGGCTCCTCTTCTTCGACCCGAGCCACGGGCGCCAGATCGACGTCTTCGTCGGCGGCTTCGAGATGTGCCATCCGCTGCCGCTGGCGGAGCGGCTCGAGGTGCGCGCGGCGACCCTGCCGGCGGCCGAGCTGCTGATGACGAAGTTGCAGATCGTCGAGCTGAATCGCAAGGACCAGCGCGACGCCTTCGCCCTCCTCGACGGCGCCGAGGTCGTCGACGCCGACCGTGCCGCGGACGGCTCGGACGCGATCAACGCGTCCCGGATCGCCGCTCTCACCGCCCAGGACTGGGGCCTCCAGCACACCTTCGAGCTCAACCTCGACCGCCTCCGCGCCGCCCTTGCCGAGCTTGAGCTGGACGACTCCCGCCGCGCCGCGATCGCCGACCGCGTCGCGAGCCTCGCGGCGGCGATGGAGGACGCCCCGAAGTCCCGCCGCTGGAAGCTCCGCGCCCGCATCGGCGAGCGCAAGCAGTGGTACGAGGAGCCGGAAGAGGTGGAAAGGGACGGGGCCGCGTAGGGATGGCGCCGGGTCCGGCCGGCGCCCGACGGCGCGGCCATCCCCCTCATGCTTCAGCTGGTCATGAGGGGGATGGCCGCGCCTTGGTTTGCACCGGCCCGGGCGTCGTCGCCACAGAGGTCGGGAGGCGCGAAGAGGGAGCGCGGTCGTCCTAACCCGCGGTCGCGGGGGCGTGCGGCCCGAGCCCGGTGAGTTCGCACTTCACCGCGCATAGCGCGGGTTTCTGCGAACTCACCGGGGGGGTCGGCCGCTGCGGTGTTCCTTACTTGGCGTATGTGCAAGCAAGGAACACCGGAAGGCAGGTGCTCCCTGATCCCAGCGGCGCACCCAGGCGCGCCCGTCGCCCTCATAACCAGCCGAAGCATGAGGGGGACGGGCGCGCCGCCGGGGCGGCAGCCGGCCTCCTCCGCTTCACCTCCGACCCGCCACGGTGCGCGCCATCAACGCCAGCGCCCGGGGGAAGCCGACGTCGGCGATCAATGCGCGCCAGACCATGAGGTTGGGGTGGGGAGGCTCGGTGGGGGTCGGGGCGGCGAAGCGGGCGCGCTCGGCGAGCAGGGCGAGGTCGGCGGTGGCGGGGCCGATCTCGGTAAGGGTCGGGTGGAGGCCGCGGAGGGTGGTGCCGGGGCCGGAGGGCTCGGGGGCGAGGCGGACGAGGAGCTCGCCGAGGCGGGTGCGGGGGACGCGGTGGCGGCGGGCGAGGCGGGTGCCGGCGAAGAGGAGGAGGGCGAGGGCGGCGGCGGCGCCGAGGAGCTGGGGGAGGGTGCCGGCGCCTTCGGTCGGGGGCGCGACGCCGGCCTGGAGCACGTCGATGCCGGGGGAGATGTCGGCGGCGGCGGCCGAAGGGGTCGGGTTGAACGGGACCCAGCCGACCCCCGGGAAATAGACTTCGACCCAAGCGTGGGCGTCCTCGTCGCGGACCGCCCAGGTGTCGTGGCCGATCTGTTCCCCGGTGGCGAAGCCGACAGCGACGCGGCTCGGCACGCCGGCGATCCGGAGGATCAGCGCGGCGGCGCCGGCGAAGTGCTGGCAGTACCCGGCGTGGGTGTGGAAGAGGAATTCGAGCAGCGGTTCGGGGCCCGGCGTGCCGACTTCGGTCGTGTAGCGGTAGCGACCGCCGCGCAGCAGGTAGTCCTCGACCCGGCGGACGACGCCGAGCTCGGTCGGGACCCCGGCCGAGAGACGCCAGGAGAGGTGGAAGAGGTGGCCCCAGTCGGTTCCCCGCAGCACGGTCGGCATGTCGGTCGCGAGCTTGGCCAGCGGGTAGGGGATGGAGGAGGGCGGCGGCGGTCCGAGGCCGATCTGGGTGAGCGCCTCGTAGCGTCGGCCGGTAGGCCTCGGGACGCGGGCGAGCCGCGCCACCGACGCCTGGACCGTCGCCGCTTCGACGCGGTAGGTCTCGCCTTCGTGTGGCGGTTTGAGCAGCGACTCGCCTTCACCGGGCTGCGGCACCGTGCCGGCGCGGCTCTGCACCGCCATGATCCGGCCCGGCGAGACGACGAGCTGGTTGTGCAGCCCCCGCACCTGCACCCTGATCGTGTGCCGCCGCGCGTCCGGTTCGGGCAGTTCGGCGCCTTCGCGGGAGACAAGCCAGCGGCGGTTGTCGAACGCTTCCAGCACCTGCATCCGCCACAGCGCCGGCCGCGCCGCGTTGATGTCGAGCATCACCGCGCCGGTCCGCCGGTCGCCGAGCGGCCCGTAGGTCTGGCTGGTGTCGAGTTCGTGGAACTGGGGCAGGTGTTCGTGGCCGAAGGGCTGCCAGCCCGCCCGCGGCGCCGCCACCTGAGCGCCGAAGAGGGCGACCGCGCCGACCGTCGTGGCGGTGGCGACGATCGGGACGAGCCGCCCCCGCGCGACCCGCAGGACCACGGCGACGAGGACGATCGCGCCCTCCCAGGCGGCGTCCGGGGCCTGCTGCAGCGCGACCGCTCCGGCGAGCGGCACGAGCAGGAGCGCGAAGCCGGCCACGGTCCGCTCCCAGCCGGGCCGCCGCCAGAGAATCCCGGCGAGGCCGATCGAGGTGCCGGCAAGGAGCAGCACCGCGGCCAGCGCCCAGCCCTGCACGACCGGAGTAGCGTCGCCGACCGACGGCAGCGCCTCGAGGCCGATGCGCAGCGAGGCCGTGGTCGTGTCGAGCGCCGCCGGCGCCAGCCTCCCGAGCGGCTGCCCCGCGGCGAGGATCGCGCCCGGCACCCAGGCCACCGCGAGCACGATCGCCGGCCGCGGGCCGAGCAGCCCGCCCGCCGTCAGCGCCGCGACCGCGATCACCGGCGCCAGCCACAGCAGGCCGCTGCCGAGGTCGCCCCACCACGCCACCAGGCCGCCGGCGCTGAGCAGGATCAGCGCGGCGGCGTCGCCCCAGCGGGGCTCACGGTCGACGGCCGGCGCCATCGCCGAAGGTCGATCGCTCGAGCGGCACCACCCCTGGGGGCAGCCGCCGGGATTCGCCGAGGGCCGGGGCGTGCGCGGCCCGCACGTGGACGGCGCCGGGCGGGGCCGTGGGCGCGGCGCGCTCGGCGGCGCCCCGCAGCCCCGCCAGGCGCCGGTGCACCGCCGGCCACCCCTCGACCACGTTCTCGACCTGGATCGGCAGCCGCTCCCCCGGCAGCAGGACGCGGCACCCGCCGGCCCGCGCCAGCCCGTGGATCTGCCCCGCCGCCGCCCGCAGCGTCCAATCGATCGCCTCCTCCGACGGCGCCCCGGCGAGGTCGACGACGACCAGCGGCGCCCCCCGCGGCGCGGTGACGACGCGGCGCTCCTGCCATTCGCCTGCCCGGGCGACGCTCGGCCAGTGGATGCGGCCGACCGGGGTGCCGCGCGCGTAGGGCTGAAGGCCGTCGGGCTCCGGGTCACCGCCCGGGTCGGCCCCCTGCGGGCGCGGCTGGACGCCGACGTCGGCCGGCGCCGGCAGCACCAGCACCACCGCCGGGTCGCCCGCGGTGCCGTGGCGGCAGAAGAGGCCGAGGTCGTCGCGCACCCGCACCGCCGAAGGGCCGACCAGGTGGGCGCCCGGCCGCTCGATCGTGAGCCGCCGCGACGCTCCTCCCTCGAGCCGTCGCCAGGCCCCGTCCTCGTCGCGGACCTCGGCGTGCACCGGCAGCCCCCGCAGCCCGTCGACCGCGAAGCGGAAGGTGATCGGCCGCCCCTCGAGCACCTCGGTCCCGTCGACGGTCCGCTCGATCGCGAGCCGGCGCGCGCCGAGCCCGGCCGCCGCCCGGCAGCCGCCGGTGACCAGCAGGAGGCCGAGGGCGAAGGCGAAGAGCGCGACCGAGCCAAGCACGGCCGCGGCGAGGAGCAGGACGACCCCGAGCAGCGCGGTCGCGAGCCCCCGCCTCATCGCGCCGGCACTTCCTCCAGGGCGTCGTCGACGATCGTCAGCTGCGCCTCGGCGGCAGCGCCGCCGACCGTCTGGATCCGGTGGGCGAGGACCGGCCCGGCGAGCGCCTGCACGTCGTCGGGGACGACGAAGTCGCGCCCCTCGAGCGCCGCGCGGGCGCGGGCGGCGGCGAGCAGCATGAGGCCGCCCCGCGGGCTCGCCCCGGCCTCGCTCAGCGGGTGGCGCCGGGTCGCCTCGAGCAGGGAGACGATGTACTCGAGCAGCGGCCGGCGCGCCTCCACCTCGGCGACCGCGGCGATCGCCGCCGAGGCCTCGGCGAGGTCGGCGACCGGCGGCAGCGCGGGCGGCGGCGGGGAGTGGAGAAGGTCGGCCTCGGCCCCGGCTGAGGGGTAGCCCAGCGAGAGCCGGGTCATGAACCGGTCGAGCTCGGCCGGCGGCAGCGCGTAGGTGCCGTCGAAGCCCGCGGTCGGGTTCTGCGTCGCGATCACCGTGAACGGCCGCGGCAGCGGGTGCGCCCGCCCTTCGACCGTCACCTGCAGCTCGGCCATCGCCTCGAGCAGCCCCGACTGCGTTTTCGGCGTCGCCCGGTTCAGCTCGTCGACCAGCACCACGTTGGCGAAGATCGGTCCGGGATGGAACTCGAACGCCTCCGTGCTCGCCCGCCAGATCGTCGTCCCGAGAACATCGCTGGGCAGGAGGTCGACGGTTCCCTGGATCCGCGCGAACCGCCCGTCGATGCTGGCGGCCAGGCTGCGGGCCAGCTGCGTCTTCCCGACTCCCGGCCGGTCCTCGAGCAGCAGGTGCCCGCCGGCCAGCAGCGTGCACAGCACCACCTGCAGCATCTCCCGGTCCAGCTGCATCCCCCGTGCAATGCCCTGAGCCAACCGCTCGCCCCACTCGGCGACGCCGGCATCGGAAAACCGAACGGCACGCAACGTGGCCATGAAGCCAGTATTGCGGACCGTCCAAGCCGCCCCTGGATCAGCGATGCTCCAGTCCCATCGATCACGCCGACCGCCTGTTTGCGTCGGCGCTGGGATGACTCGCCGCGGAAGCCGTTTCGCAGCTTGGCCCCCTTGACTTCTTTGAGGATCGCGTCGAGCCAGCCATTTCCTGAATCGGCGATGCTCGGATGAAACCGCGTCTTGAGCTTGATCCACTCGTGGGTGATCTTGGTGAGGTCCCGCTCCGGGAGCGAGACGCCCGCGACGACGATCACCGGTTGCTGGTCGGGGTCGGATTCGACCAGCGTCTCGGCGGTGCCCGACTCGTCCACGTAGCAGAGCTGCATCGGAGCCCTAAATAGCCAAGACCGCCGGTGGGCGGTCTTGGAGGACGGGCGGCCCCGACGGGCCGCCCAAGTGCTGGGGGATGCCCAGCACGATGTGTGTGACGGCAGAGTACCCAATCTGGGTGGGTGGGTCAATGTGCTTCGTCGGTTTCCGTCGCGACCCTCCCATGCGCGGCGATTCTAAACAAGGCACGCCTCCGTTCCCGATGGCGGCTCGAGAAACGCGGGCTCAGATCAAGATAGATCGGCGAGCGCCTGGTCGAGCGCTGCGAGGAGGCGGTCGGCGTCGGTCTGGGAGAACACCAGGGGTGGGCGGATCTTCAGGGTGTCGGCCGCGGGGCCGGTCAGGCCGGCGAGGACGCGGCGGTCGCGGAGGGCCTCGAGGAGGCGGGCGGGGGTGCCGGTCGCGTCGGGGTCGGGGATGTCGACGGCGAGGAAGAGGCCGGCGCCGCGGGGGTTCGCGAGGTGGGGGGAGCGGTGGGCCAGGGCGGTGAGCCCCGCCAGGAGGTAGGTGCCGACGGTGAGGGCGTTCTGTTGGAGGTCTTGGGCTTCGATCTCGTCGAGGACGGCGGTGGCGGCGGCGATCGAGACCGAGTTGCCGCCGAAGGTGCTGAAGAAGCGGGTCTCGCGGCCGAAGCGATCGAGGAGGTCGGCACGGGCGGCGGTGGCGGCGATCGGCATGCCGTTGCCCATCGGCTTGCCGAGGGTGACGAGGTCGGGCTCGATGCCGTGGCGGCGGAAGCCCCACATCTCCTCGCCGGTCCGGGCGAAGCCGGTCTGGACCTCGTCGGCGACGAAGAGGCCGCCCTGGCGGCGGACCTCCTCGGCGAGGGGGCGGAGGAGGCCGACCGGGCCGGGGCGGATGCCGTCGCTGGAGAAGATCGAGTCGCAGACGAAGGCGGCGAAGCCGTGGCCCGCCGCCTCGAGGTCGGCGACCGCCGCGGCGAGGTGGGCCGCCATCCGGCGGCCCTCCGCCTCGGCGTCGGTCGCCTCCGGGGAGGGCGCGGCGATGAGGCGGACCGTGGGCCCGGGCGCCACCGCCGGCCCGAGCGAGGGGGAGACCTCGGCGCTTGCCGTCGTCGTGCCGTGGTAGGCGTTGGCGGTGGCGACGACGCCCGCGCGGCCGGTCTCGAAGCGCGCCAGCCGCAGCGCCACGTCGACGGCCTCGCTGCCGCTGCAGGTGAACATCACATGGCCGAGCGGCGCGCCCAGGCTCGCCAGCAGCCGCTCCGAGTAGGCGAGGATCGGCTCGGCCAGGTACCGGGTGTGGGTGTTGAGGCGCGCCGCCTGCTCGGCGATCGCCGCCACCACGCGCGGGTTGGAGTGGCCGACGCAGGGGACGTTGTTGTAGGCGTCGAGGTACTCGATCCCGTCGGCGTCGTAGAGCCGCGTGCCCTCGCCGCGGACGACCTCGACCGGGTCCTCGTAGAAGTGCCGGTAGGCGGGGCCGAGCGCCGCCCGCCGCCGCGCCAGCAGCTCTTCACGGCGGGCGCCGTCGCTCACCGTCCGGCCTCCGCGGCGAGCGTCGCGAGCCGCTCGGAGTCGGCGGCGGAGGGCCGCTCGGGCAGGGCCTCGAGGACGCCCTCGAGCCGCTCCACGTTCCGCGCCAGGTACTCGCGGTTGGCGGGGAAGCGCGAGGCGCGCCACTCGCCGGCGACGATCCGGGTCACCGTCCGGGTGCGGACCAGCGGGTAGAGGAGGTCGAGCTCCTCGGCGTCGAGCGACGCCACCGCGAGATACCCGGCGGCGACGTCGAGCGCCGGGCCGAAGGGATCGGCGGCCGCCTCGACGTGGTCGGCCATCGCCACCGCCAGGTCGTTCACGCGCTGGGTCCGCACCACGTCGCCGAAGTCGATCACGCCGAGCCGGCCGTCCGCGGTGAGCACGGCGTTGTCACGGCTGAGGTCGTTGTGGACGACCTGGACCGGGAGGCGGTCGAGCCGCGGCACGACCTCCGCGTCGAAGCTCCGCAGGGCCTCCGCCAGACGCTCCCGCCGCGGGCTCGGCGCGAGCTCCGCCAGCATCGCGCTCATCCGGCCGGCGTGGCGGAGGTCCCAGGAGAGGTCGCGGTCGGCGCCCGGGTGGTCGAAGTCGCGCAGCGCCAGCGCCAGCCGCGCGAGCGTCGCCCCGAGCGCCCGGCGCAGCTCCGCGTCGATCACCACCGAGCGCAGCACCGGGCCCTCGAGGAAGGTCGTCATCCGCGCCCGCCGCGCGACCCCGTCGGCGTCGGTGAACTCGGCCAGCGGCCGGCCGGCGAGCGTCGGCACCAGGCGCTGCGCGGCGACCCCCGGGCGCCCCTCCAGGTGGAGCAGTACCGCGGTGACGAGGTCGGCGGTCGCCGCGTCCTGGTCGGCGGGCAGCGCCTTCAGCAGGAAGGAGCCCTCGGGCGCGCCCTCGCCGCCCACGTCGATCCGGAAGTTCTCGTCGATTTCCGCCGGCAGCGAGGTCGCCGCGCCCGCGATCCCCCACTGCTCGACCGCGAGCCGCTCCGCCGCCGCCGGCGTGACCGGCGTGCCGCGCTCAGTCAGCGACCCGATGCCGAACAGCGCTCTGCTCGTGGACCCGGTCATAGCCGAGGGCGCGCGAGATCTCGTGCGCCCCGCTGGTCACCATCTGGAAGACGCGCGCCTCGTTGTCGCCGAGGATCGCGTCGCGCACGCCGCTGACCGAGAGCGCCGCGAAGGGCTCGCCGCGGTGGTCGTAGATCGGCGCCCCGATCGTCGCGAACCCGGGCGGGAACACGTCGCGGTTGACCACCGCGCCGACCCGACGCGCCTCCTCGAGGCTGGCGATCAGATCCTCCGGCGCGAGCTCTGAGTCGGTCTGGCTGTCGTAGAGGGAGTTGCCCTGGATGTAGGCGTCCCACTCCGAGCGCGGGGCGAACGCCAGCAGCGAGCGCGGGCCGGAGCCCTCGTGGATCGGCAGGCTGCCGCCGAGCTTCAGGTCCATCACCGCCGCGCGCCGGCCGTCGATCCGTTCGATGCAGACCGCGTCGCGGCCGCGCCGCAGGCAGAGGAACACGGTCTCCTCGGTGTCGTCGTGGATTCGTTCCATCACCGGCATCGCCGCCAGCCGCACGTCGAGGCGCGCGATCACCGCGGTGCCGAGGCGCAGCAGTTTCAGCCCGAGGCGGTAGGTGCCGCGCTGGGAGCCGGGCTCGACCAGGTCGAGTTCGGCGAGCGCGGTGAGCAGGCGGTGGACCGAGCTGCGCGGCTCGCCCAGGGTGTCGGCGAGCTCGGCCGCCGACGCCTCCCGCCGGCCCGCCAGCAGGTCGAGCACCCGGACCGCCTTGGCCAGCACCCCGACCGAGGCTTCCGGCCGGCCATCGATCTCTGCGCGGACGGCGCTCCGTGTCGGCACGGACGGCAGAATACCAATCCACGATGTGGACACTGCGCCTAGCATGCGATATAAAAGCGCCGTTGTGTGGTCGGGAGACGCACTACAGGGAATTCATCGGGAAGTGAATCCACAGGAGGGATCCAGGTATGTCCGTCGTCGATTCGACCTCGTCTGAGGCACCGCAGCAACTGGCCAAGGACTCGATCGGGCTCGTTCGGGTCATCGCCTTCACCGCCGCCTTCATGGGGCCGGCGGCCTCGATCGCCCTCGGGCTGGTCGCCGCGATCTCGTTCGCCGGGTTCGCCACCCCGTTCGTCGTCCTGCTCTCGTTCCTCGGCGCCCTGCTCGCCTCGAACAGCGTCGCCCAGCTCGCCCGCAAGCTCCCGAGCGCGGGCTCCTTCTACACCTACAACTCGGCGATCCTCGGCTCCAAGGTCGGCTTCGTCTCCGGCTGGATGATGGTCTTCGCCTACATCCTCTGGGTGCCGTCGGGGATCGGCGCGGTCGGCACCTTCAGCTCCGAATTCTTCTCCAGCGCCTTCGGCTGGTCGATCAACGAAAACATCCTCCTGCTGATCGTCCTCGCGATCGTCGCCGGGCTCGCCTTCCGCGGCATCGCCACCTCGACCGCGGTCGACGTGATCGTGCTCGTGATCGAGATCGGCGTGATCGTCGCCCTCGCCGCCACGATCCTCTTCAAGGGCGGCCCCGGCCCGAGCGGCATCCACCTCTTCGACCCCTCCAACACGCTGCACGGGCAGTTCAGCGACATCACCCTCGGCATGGTCTACACGGTGGTCATCTTCAGCGGCTTCGAGTCGGGGGCCGTGCTCGGCGAGGAGACCAAAGACCCGCGGCGCAACGTCCCGCGCGGGATCTTCGGCGCCGTGATCCTGGTCGGCGCCTTCTATCTCTTCGTCAGCTACGCCGAGCTCCACGGCGTCGCTCCCTCCCAGATCGAAGCGTTCACCACGAACCCCTCGCAGCTCGGCTTCCTGACCGAAGCGTTCTGGAGCCCGAGCATCCTCTGGCTGGTCGACCTGGTCGTCGCGCTGAGCACCCTGGGCTTCGTCATCGCCGCCTTCAACGCGGCCGTGCGGCTCGCCTTCGCGATGGGCCGCGAGCGGATGCTGCCCTCCAAACTCGCGTCGCTCTCGCGCTACGGCACCCCCGGCTACGCGGTCGCCGCGATCACCGTGATCGCCCTGGCGATCGGCCTGCCGGTGACGATCGCCGAAGGTGGCTTCCTCGCCTTCGCCTACATCGGGGCGGTCTCCGGGATCTCGCTGATCATCCTCTTCATCAGCGTCAGCGTGACCATGATCGTCGCCTTCCTGACCAAGTACCGCGGCGAGTTCAACCCGATCAAGCACCTGCTCTTCCCGCTGCTGGCGATCGTCATCTTCGGCATCCCGCTGGTCGGCACGTTCTACCCGCGGCCGGTGCCGCCGTACAGCTGGCTGCCGTTCGTGGCGCTCGGCTGGCTGATCATCGGCGTGATCGTCACCGCCTGGCTGGCCCGCAACCGCAGCGAGGTGCTGGCCCGGATCGGCAAGGTGTTCCTGGTCGAGGGGCCCGAGCAGCCCTACCCGTCGGCGATCCCGCCGGAGACGGTGATCGCGCCCGAGGACCGGTGAGGCCGGCATGGGCGACGTGCAGATCCACGCCCTCCACGCCGGCGGCGACCTGACCGACTGGGGGACCTTCGACCCGCTCGACGAGCGGGCCGGGGAGATGGTCTACAACCCCTACTTCGTCTACGTGGTGAAGCACCCGGAGGGCGTGGTGCTCTTCGACACCGGGGCACACCCGCAGCTCGGCACCGACGCGGTGGCGAGGATGGGCGCGGCGGCGGAGGACTTCGTCGTCAAGCTCGACCCGGAGGACGCGATCGAGCCGGTGCTGGCGCGGATCGGCCTCGAGCCCGCCGACATCGACCTGGTGATCGCGTCCCACCTGCACTTCGACCACGCGGGCGGGCTCTACGCCTTCCCGGAGACGCCGGTGATGGTGCAGCGGGAGGAGCTCGAGTTCGCCGAAGATCCCTCCGAGGAGCAGCGCGACATCTACATCGCCGACGACTTCGCGCCGGTCACCGAATGGCGCCTGGTCGAGGGCGAGACCGACGTGTTCGGCGACGGCCGGCTGACCCTGGTCCCGACCCCGGGCCACACCAAGGGGCACCAGTCGCTGCTGGTGCGGCTCGACGACGGGCAGGCGATCTTCCTGCTCGCCGACGCCGCCTACCTGCTCGACAAGATGCGGATCCGGCACCCGCCGGCGGTGCTGTGGGACGAGGCCGCGATCCTCGACACCTGGGAGCGGGTCGAGGCGCTCGAGCGCGAGCACGACGCCTTCCTGATCACCTCCCACGACCTCGATTACGAGGAGCGGCTGAAGATCGCGCCGCGCGCCTTCTATGAGTGAGGCCCCCCAGGGCTGCGCCTGGATCGAAGGCTCCTACCTGCCGATCGCCGAGGCCCGGATCCCGATCCTCGACACCGGCTTCGTCCGCTCCGACCTCACCTACGACGTGGTCGCCGTCTGGGGCGGGAAGTTCTTCCGGCTCGACGACCACCTCGACCGGCTCGAGCGCGGCTGCGAGCGGGTGCGACTGCGCTCGCCGATGAGCCGCGCCGAGACCGAGGAGATCCTCGAGCAGGTGGTCGCCCGCAGCGGGCTGCGCGAGGCCTACGTCGAGACCGTGATCACCCGCGGCGTGCCGACGCCCGGCGAGCGCGACCCGCGCCGCTTCGAGAACCGCCTCTACGCCTACGCGATCCCCTACGTGTGGATCCAGCGGCCCGAGCAGCAGGAGGTGGGGTCGAAGGTCGTCGTCGCCCGCGACACCGTGCGCGTCTCCCCGGGGGCGATCGACCCGACGGTGAAGAACTTCATGTGGGGGGACTTCGTCCGCGGCCTGTTCGAGGCCTACGACCGCGGCGCGGTGCTGCCGATCCTGACCGACGGCGACGGCAACGTCACCGAGGGGCCGGGGGTGAACGTCTTCGTCGTCCGCGACGGGGCGCTGGCGACGCCGGCCCGCGGCGTGCTCGAGGGCATCACCCGGCAGACGGTCCTCGACATCGCCACCGAGCTGGGGATCCCGGCGCGCGTCGGCGAGGTCCCGGTGAGCGCCCTCTATGAGACCGAAGAGATCTTCCTCACCAGCACCGCGGGCGGCGTGATGCCGGTCGCCGAGCTCGACGGCCGGCCGGTCGGGGCGGGTGGCGTCGGCTCGCTGAGCGCCCGCATCCGCGCCACCTACTGGGACTGGCACGACGACCCCCGCTTCACCCGGAGCGTCGACTATGGCGATTGAGCAGCTGGCACCCGACGACGCGCGCGGGCGGGCGGCCCTTGTCCGCCGCGAGACGGTCCGCCTCGTCGGCGTCGCCAAGAGCGGCCACTACACCAGCGTCTTCTCCTGCGCCGAGCTGCTCGGCGTCCTCTACTCGGGCGTGCTGCGGCTCTCCGAGGACCCCGACTGGGAGGAGCGCGACCGCCTGATCCTCTCCAAGGGCCACTGCGCGGTCGGCGTCTACCCGCTGCTGGCCGAACGCGGCTACATCGCCGAGGAGGTCCTGGACGAGTACACCCGGCTGGGCAACCCGCTCGGCGACCACCCGGACATGCGGCGCGTCGCCGGCGTCGACTTCTCCAGCGGCTCGCTCGGGCACGGGCTCTCGATCGGCACCGGGATGGCGCAGGCGGCGAAGCTCCGCGGCTTCGAGGACACCCGCGTGTACGTCCTGCTCGGCGACCAGGAGCTGAACGAGGGGCAGATCTGGGAAGCGGCCCAGACCGCCGCCGCGTTCGGGCTCGGCAACCTCTGCGCGATCGTCGACCGCAACGGGATGGGGCTCGACGGGACCACCGAGGAGACGATGCCGATCGAACCGATCGCGGCCCGCTTCGCGGCGTTCGGCTGGGAGGTCGAGGAGCTCGACGGGCACGACGTCGACGCCGTCCGCGAAGCGTTCGAGCGCTACCGGGCCGACGCGCCCGCCCGCCCTCGCTGCCTGGTCGCGAACACGGTCAAGGGGAAGGGGATCAGCTGGATGGAAGGGTCGCGGACCTGGCACCTCGGGTACCTGGCGCCGGCCGACGCCGCGACCGCGATGGAGGAGCTGGACGCCGATGCGTGAGCTGCCGACCCCGCCGCCGGTCGAGTTGAAGGACCCCGACAGCTGGGACATGGCGGTCTCCTACCGGCTCGCCGAGTCCTTCGTCGCCGGCGAGGAGCTGGCGGCGATCGCCGACGCCGACGAGCGGATCGTCGTGCTCACCGCCGACCTCAAGTACTCCAACCGCACGGTCGAGTTCGAGCAGCGCCACCCGGAGCGCTTCTTCAACGTCGGCATCGCCGAGCAGAACATGGTCACGATGGCGGCCGGGATGGCGACCTTCGGCCTCGTCCCCTACGTCGCAACCTTCGCCAGCTTCGTCGGCCTGCTCGCCGCCGAGCAGCTGCGCACCGACCTCGCCTACCCGGGCCTGCCCGTGCGGGTGCTGGCCCACCACGCCGGCATCTCGCTCGGCTTCTACGGCACCTCCCACCACGCCACCGAGGACCTCGGCGTGCTGCGCTCGATCGCCGGGATGACCGTCGTCTGCCCCTGCGACGCGGCCTCGCTGCGGGCGGCGCTGCGCCAGACCGTGGACGAGCCGGGGCCGGTGTACTTCCGCCTCGGCCGCGGGCGCGACCCCGACGTCTACGCGGCGCGGCTCGCCGCGGACCCGGGCGCCTTCGCGGTCGGCCGGATCGCGACGCTGCGCGAGGGCGGCGACCTGACGATCGTCGCCAACGGGCTCACCGTCGCCGCTTCGCTGGCGGCGGCGGAGCGGCTCGCCGCCGAGGACGGGGTGGAGGCGACGGTGCTCGACGCCCACACGGTGCGGCCGTTCGACGCGGCGACCCTCTGCGCCGCGGCCGAGCGCACCGGCGCGGTCCTGGTCGCCGAGGAGCACAACGTCTACGGCGGCGTGGCGAGCGCCTGCGCCGACGCGCTGGTCGACGCCGGGGTCCGGGCCCGTTTCTCGCGGCTCGGGATGCCCGCCGACGAGTACGCGCTGATCGGCCCGCCGACCCATCTCTACAAGCACTACCGGCTGGACGCCGACGGCGTCACCGACGCGGCGCGCGAGCTGCTGCGGCGGCCGGGCGATCCCCAAGGAGCGATGCGATGACCCGACTTTGGCACCCCTTCACGAACATGGCGACGGTCGCCGGGCGCGAGTTCGTGGTCGACCGCGCGGAGGGCGTCTGGGTCTGGACCGAGGACGGGCAGCGGCTCCTCGACGCGACCGGGAGCCTCTGGTACGTGAACGTCGGCCACGGGCGAGTGGAGATCGCCGACGCGGTCCGCGAGCAGCTGGTGAAGCTCGACTCCTACAACATCTTCAACGACTACGCGAACCGTCCCGCGCTGGAGCTCGCCGACCGGCTGGCGGGGCTGGCGCCGGTGGCCGACGGGCACGTGTTCCTCACCCCGGGCGGCGGCGACGGGATCGAGACCGCGGCGAAGCTGGCGCGGCGCTTCTGGGCGGTGGAAGGGGCGCCGGAGCGCAACCACCTGATCGGGCGCGCCTCGGCCTTCCACGGCGCGGGCGGCTTCGGCACCACGATCGGCGGCATCGAGGCCAACCTGCAGGACATCGGGCCGCTGGTCGGCGGGGTGTCGCGGGTGGCCTACGACTCGCTCGACGATCTGCGGGCGGAGATCGAGCGGCTCGGGTCGGAGCGCGTCGCCGCGGTCTTCGTCGAGCCGGTGGTCGGCGCGGGCGGGGTGCTGCCGCCGCCCGCGGGGTACATCGAGGGGGTCGCGGCGCTCTGCGCGGAGACCGGCGTCCTCTTCGTCCTCGACGAGGTGATCTGCGCCTTCGGCCGGCTCGGGCACTGGTTCGCGGCGGAGCGCTTCGGCGTCGAGCCGGACATGATCGTCTTCGCCAAGGGCGTGACGAGCGGGTATCAGCCGCTCGGCGGGGTGATCGCCGCGGGCCGCCTCGCGGCGCCTTTCTGGACCGGCGACGGCGATTATTTCCGCACCGGGCAGACGTACTCCGGTCACCCCGCCTGCTGCGCGGCGGCGCTGGTGAACCTCGACATCATCGAGCGCGAGGGGCTGCTGGCGCGCTCGCGCGAGCTGGAGGGGGTGCTCGCCGACGCGCTGGCGCCGCTGACCGAGCTGGACGAGGTGTCGGAGGTGCGCGCCGGGCTCGGGCTGATGGCGGCGGTGGAGCTGGCGCCGGAGGCGATCGGCGCCGGGATCACGGTCCCGGCAGTGTTCGAAGCGACCCGCGCGGAGGGCGTGATCACGCGGCCGCTCGGGACCTCGCTGGGCATCTCGCCGCCGCTGACGATCACCGCGGAGGAGATCGGGTTGATCCCCGCCGCGATCGGGGTCGCGATCGAGGCGGTCGCGAAGGCCGGGTCGCGGGCCGGCTGAGGGAGTGGGCCGTGGCTGACGCCCGCGACCTCTACCGGCGGATGCGCCTGATCCGCACCTTCGAGGACACCGTCCAGTCCCAGTTCCAGCAGGGCAACGTGCACGGGACCACGCACCTCTACTCGGGGCAGGAGGCGAGCGGGGTGGGGGTCTGCTCGATGCTCCGCGATGGCGACAAGGTGGCGGGGACCTACCGCGGGCACGGCCACGCGCTGGCGCTCGGGGTCTCGCCGCAGAAGCTGATGGACGAGCTGCTCGGGCGGGCGAGCGGGGCCTGCGGCGGGCGGGCCGGGTCGATGAACGTGGTCGACGTCGAGCACGGGTTGATCGGCTGCTTCGGCATCGTCGGCGGCTCGATCGGGGCGGCGACGGGCGCGGCGCTGACGCAGAAGCTGCGCGGTACGGGCGCGGTGGCGGTCGCCTTCTTCGGCGACGGGACCGCCAACCAGGCCTACTTCCACGAGTGCCTCAACTGGGCCCAGGTGGAGCGGCTGCCGGTCGTCTTCGTCTGCGAGAACAACCTCTATATGGAGTTCACGCCAATCGAGGCGGTGACCGCGGGGGCGATCGCCGCGCGGCCGATGGCGATGGGGATCCCAACGCAGAAGGTCGACGGCAACGACGTCTTCGCCGTGCGCGAGGCGGCGGGCGAGGCGATCGATCACGCGCGCTCGGGGCGCGGGCCGGCGTTCCTGGAGACGCTGACCTACCGCTTCGTCGGCCACTCGCGCTCGGACCCGGGGAGGTACCGCAAGCCGGGGGAGCTGGACGCGTGGAAGGGGCGCGACCCGCTGGTCCTGGCGCGGCGGGCGCTGGCGGAGCACTGGGGCGTCGAGCCGGAGCGCCTCGATGAGATCGACGCCGAGGTGGCGGGGGAGCTGGAGGAGGTCGTCGCGCGGGGGCTGGCGGCGCCGTTCCCCGATCCCGCGGCCGGGGGGAGGGAGTTCGCGTGAGCGGCGGCGACGGCGTCGAGACGATCGAGTTCCGGGTCGCGGTCCGCGAGGCGATCGCGGCGGAGATGGAGCGCGACCCGGCGGTCGTCTTCTTCGGCGAGGACGTGGCCGCGGCGGGCGGCGTCTTCGCGGTGACGCCGGGGCTGCGGAAGCGCTTCGGCGAGCGCGTCTTCGACACGCCGATCTCCGAGCTGGCGCTGGCCGCGGGGGCCTTCGGCGCCGCGGTCACCGGCCTGCGGCCGGTCCTCGAGATCATGTTCGCCGACTTCCTGCCGCTGGCGATGGACAGCCTGGTGAACCAGGCGGCGAAGTACTGGTACGTGTCCGGCGAGCAGGCGCCCTGCCCGCTGGTGGTGCGCTCGGCGATGGGCGCGGGCGGCAACTTCGGCGCGATGCACTCGCAGACGCCGGTGCCGTGGCTGCAGGGGGTGCCGGGGCTGAAAGTCGTCGCCCCCGCGACGGCCGGCGACGCCTACGCGCTGCTGCGCGCCGCGATCCGCGACGACAACCCGGTCGCCTTCCTCGAGCACAAGCGCCTCTACTCGGTGGTCGACCCGGTCTCGGAGGTCGAGACCCTGCCGCTCGGGGAGGCCGCGGTGGTGCGCGAGGGCGGCGACGTGACCCTGGTCTCGGTCTCGAAGGGCGTGCGCGACTGCCTGCGGGCGGCGGCGGAGCTGGCGGAGCGCGGGATCGATTGCGAGGTTGTCGACATGCGCAGCCTCCGTCCCCTCGACACCGCGACCGTCCTGCGTTCGGTGGCGAAGACCAACCGCGTGGTGGTGGTCGAGGAGGGCCCCCTCATCGGCGGCTGGGCCGCGAACCTCCTCGGCATCCTCACCGCCGAGGGCCTTCACGACCTCGACGACGCCTGGACCATCACCTGCCCCGAGACCCCGATCCCTTACAGCCCGACCCTCGAGGACGCCTTCCTCCCCGACCCCGCCCGCATCGCCGCCGAGGTCACCACCCGCCTCGGCCTCGCCCGCGCGCCCGCCGGCTGACGCCCCGCGGCGCGGGCCGACCCCCCGCGACGGCAGAATGAGGGCATGGAATTCGAACGCACCGACTTCGTCTCGGTCCCGGTCACCGACATGGCCCGGGCCAAGGCCTTCTACCGCGACGTCCTCCGGCTCCACAGCCCTGACTGGGACGATGGGTGGCCGGAGATCGAGACCGGCAACGTCTCTCTCTACCTGGTCGATCCCACCGTGATGGGCCAGGAGTTCGCGCCGCACACCGCCCCGATCGCCCTGCGCGTGAACGACGTCGCCGAGGCCAAGAAGGAGCTCGAGGCCCGCGGCGTCGAGTTCGCCGGCGAGCAGGACACCGGCGTCTGCAACATGGCCTTCTTCAGCGACACCGAGGGCAACTCGCTGATGCTCCACCGCCGCTACGCGCCGTAGGCTCGCCCGCGCCGATACCCGCAGGGGGTACTATTCCGAGCATGAGCACGACGCCCGGATACACCGCCTCCAAGGATCAGCTGCTGAAGCGCCTCTCGCGCGTCGAGGGGCAGGTGCGCGGAGTGGCCAAGATGGTCGAGGAAGAGCGCTACTGCATCGACGTCCTCACCCAGATCCAGGCTGCCGAGGCCGCCCTCCAAGGGGTCGCCCTCGGCCTCCTCGACGACCACGTCCGCCACTGCATGGTCGAGGGCGACGCCGAGGATCGCGCCGAGAAGACGGACGAGCTGATGGGTGCCGTCGGCCGTCTCGTGCGCGGCTGAGCGTCGCCTCCCGGCGGCGCGCGGGAAGTCCCCGGGCCCGGCACGGCCGCGCGCTAGGCTCAGGGCCCGAACCGAGGAGGGAAAGTGGCGAGCATCGAGCCTGGCGACATCGACGTGAGCGCCCCGCCGAGCGGCGTGGGCTGTGCGGAGTGCACCGCGGCCGGCGGTTGGTGGCTGCACCTGCGTCGCTGCGCGCAGTGCGGGCATGTCGGCTGCTGCGACAACTCGCCCGAACAGCACGCCACCCGCCACCAGGAGGAAACCGGCCACCCGGTGATCCGCAGCTTCGAGCCCGGCGAGGACTGGTTCTACGACTACCGCTCCGGCCAGTTCTTCGAAGGCCCGGAGCTGACGCCACCCGAGGCCCATCCGCTCGACCAAGGGGTGCCGGGACCGCAGGGCGCGGTGCCGTCCGACTGGCAGTCGAAGCTTCACCCCTGATGCAGAAGCTGCTCGTCCGCTGGGTCTGCAACGTCGTCGCCCTCTTCGTCGCCGCCTGGATCCTCTCCGGCATCAGCTACGGCAGCCAGTGGTGGACGCTCTTCATCGCCGCCGCCGTCTTCACGCTCGTCAACGCCTGGGTGAAGCCGATCCTGGCGATCCTCTCGATCCCCTTCATCGTCTTGACGCTCGGCCTCTTCTACTTCCTGATCAACGTGCTGATGCTGTACCTGACCGACTGGATCGTGCCGGACTTCGAGATCCGCACCTTCTGGTGGGGCGTGCTGGCGGCGATCATCGTCAGCATCGTCAACGGGCTGCTTAACCTGGTGATGCCCGACGACGACTCGCGTCGGGTGCGGTACCGGTCGTACTAGGCCCGCCCACTTCTCATCCGCTCTTCATCGACCGGGGGGATTCTCGGTCCATGCGCAAGACCCTGTCGCGCCTGGTCCCGCTCGCCGGCCTCGCCGTCGTCGGGTACCTGCTCTGGACGCACGGTGACGCGCTGCTGGCGGCGATCGTGTCGGTGCCAGCCTGGGTGATCGTCGCGGCGACCCTGGCCCATCTGCTGACGCTGGTGCTGCGCACCGAGGCGTGGCGGACGACGCTGCGGGCGGCCGGCGCCGGGCGGGTCGACCACCCGACCGTCCACGCGGCCAACGCGGGCGCCTTCCTCGCCGGCACCGTGCAGGGACAGGCGGCGCTGCCGGCGCGCGTCGCGCTGCTGCGGCGCTTCGGCGGCGAGGAGGCGCCGGCCGCCTCGCAGATCGCGCTCGCCGACGCGCCGATCGTGATGTTCGAGGTGTGCGCCTCGGCCGTGCTGGCGGCGATCGGCTCGACCGCGGTCGGCACGATCCCGGCCTGGTCGCCGTGGGCGATGCTCGCCGGCGCCTTCGCCGTCCTCGCCGCGCTGCGCCTCCTCTACGGGCGTTTCCGCGGGCACAAGCTCGCGGCAGGCCTCGGCGTCCTCGCCCACCCGGGCCTGCGCAACCGTCTCGCGCTCGTCGTCGCCGCCTTCACCGCGATGGCGTTCCTGCGCACCCTGATCGTCCTCGGTGGCTTCGACCTCCCGACCGACCCCGCCCACGTCTGCCTGGTCCTCTTCACGATGGGCGCCGTCGGCCTCCTGCCCCTCGGCGTCGGCACGGGCCCCGCCGCCACCGCCGCCGCCCTCGGCTCGACCAACCTCGTCACCGCCACCGCCGCCGGCACCGTGGTCAGCGCCTGCACCATCCTCGCCGTCCTCGCCTATGCCGCCGCGGTCTCGGCCTGGCGCCGCTGGGCGCCCGAGTCCGTCGCCGCAGGTGCGGAGCCGGTGGCGGCGAGCGCCGGGCAGTAGGGCTGCGCCGGCTTGCGCTCGCGCCGGCCCGGGGCGCGCGCGGCGTCCCAGGGCGGCCGTCAGCCGTTCCTTATGGTCGCCAGGCGACCATAAGGAACGGCCGGCGGTCGAGGCGGTCCGCGTCCTATTTTCACTGCTTGAAAATTGAATTCGCTCCTTGACAGCCAGAGAAGTGCGGGTTAGGTTGACTGTTGACAGCCTTCACCGACTTTCAAGAAGGGAGCCCGCTGTGCCGAGCAAGGCAGAGATCAGGACGGAAGTCGATTCCGTCGACGCGGTGATCGAGAAACTCAACCGCGAATGTGACGTGATCTGGACGACTCCGCCCGAGGAGGTCAGGGCGATGGGAAGGGGCGAAATTCCGCGCGGTACGGGAGCGAAGGGGACTTACCTGACGACCCTGATCTTCGCCGAGAACGAGCTGCGGACGCTGACCGACGAGACGCTGTGGTTCGCCTGGCAGCTGGCCGCCGTCGAGGGTGGCGCCGATCTCCACACCTTGCAGCGGTACATCGACGAGCTGGTCCAGTACAAGGCCAACATGTTCGACTTCGTCGGCCTGCCGCACGCCGCGAGCCTGGTGAAAGAGTACGTCGGCGCGGTCAACGCCTGCGAGACGATCGAGGAATTCTGCCTCGCCACCCAGGCGGTGATGACGTACGTGAACCGCCTCCACACCTGGGTCGACATGGTCATGCCCTGGGGTGTCTCCAGCGGCTTCCTCCGCGTCAACGGGCTCGAGGCATGGATCCAGCGCAACGAGAAAGGCGCCGTCAAATGAAGATGCAGGTCAACGTCGAAGGCGAGGACGTCGCCGTCATCGAGATCTGGGAGGACAAGGCCCCGATGCTGACGGAGAAGATCCGCGAGGCGCTGCCGTTCTCCTCGGTGATCGCCCACGGCAAGATCGTCGGCGACCTCCTGCAGATCCCGACCAAGATCATGGCCCCCTGGGAGAACATCTACTACCCGGAGGACTTCGGCCCCGAACGGGAAGAGGACAAAGGCGAGGTCCGCGGCGCGGTGTCGTTCTACAGCCCGCGCCAGCAGATGTCGATCGTCTACGGCAACGACCTGGCCTCGGAGCCGCTCCCGGTCTCCTCGATCGGCGAGGTGATCGAGGGCCACGACAAGCTCGAGCTGATCGGCATGCGCTGCTGGATCGAGCCCGGGGCCAACATCCACTTCGCACTCATCGACGACGACTGAGACGCAGGGGGTGAAGGGGAGACCGACTGAAGCACAAGGAGGAGTGGTGAAAGAGATGACTCGAAATTCAGGCCACCTTGCCGCGCGGGCGATGAACCGACGGGCACTGATGCTCAAGGGGATGGCGGCGGGCGCAGGCGCGCTCGCCCTCCCCACCCTCCTCGAGGCCTGCGGAGGGAGCTCGTCGACGACCGCCACCGGCGGCAACGCGAGCACCGTCAGCGGCGCCGCGGGCGGGCGCACGACCCCGAAAAAGGGCGGCACCCTCCGGGTCGCGATCCCCGGCATGAGCACCAGCGACACGCTCGACCCGGCGGAAGCCTCGACCACCTCCTCGGCGGCGATCTGCAAGCAGCTCTACGACACCCTCACCAGTTACGACACCCACGGCCTGCTGGTCAACCAGCTCGCCGAAGAAATCCACTGCGAAGCGCCGGACAAATGGGTGGTGCGCCTGCGCCAGGCGCACTGGCACGACGGCAAACCGGTCACCGCCGACGACCTCATCTACACCTTCCAGCGGATCCTCAAGCCGCCCGGCCTCTACAACGTCGGCGAAATCGAATTCATCGACCCGAACAACATCAAGAAGCTCGACAGCCGCACGATCCGCATGCAGTTCAAGCGGCCCGCGATGTACTTCCCGGACACGATGACGAGCTTCAACCAGTCGATCGTCCCGGTCGGCTTCAACGCCAAGGAACCGATCGGGTCGGGGGCCTTCAAACTCTCCTCCTACACCGCCGGCCAGCGGGCGACGTTCGAAGCGTTCAGCGACTACTGGGTGCCGAACCAGCCCTACATCGACGAACTGTCGTTCGTCAACTTCCCCACCGGCACGGCGCAGGTCAACGGGTTGGTCGGCGGGCAGGTGGACGTCGCGCCCGACCTCGATCCCACCCTGATCCCGGTGGTCGAACAAGGCGGCAGCAAGTTCAACGTGTTCGTCTACCCCTCGAGCGCCACCCTGACCTGGCCGATGGACTGCTCGAAGCCGCCGTTCAACGACGTGCGCGTGCGCCAGGCCCTGCGCCTCGCCGTCAACCGCAAGCAGCTGATCTCCCAGGTCTACGCCGGCCACGCGGTCATCGCCAACGACTACTTCGGCCCCTTCGACCCGGAGTACAACCACTCGCTCCCGCAGCGCGAACAGGACATCGAAAAAGCGAAATCGCTGCTCAAGGCCGCGGGCCAGGAAGAGCTCGCCGTGCAGCTGACCGGCGCGCCGATCCTGCCGATGGCCAACCGGCAGAACGAAGTGCTGGTCCAGCAGGTCGCCCCGGCCGGCTTCAAGGTCGAATTCCGCCAGGTCGACGAGGCGACCTTCTACGGCCCCCAGTACGGGACCTATCCGCTCTCCCTGTCACTGTGGGGGTCGCTCAGCATCCTTGACCAGGCCGCCCTCACCGAAGCGCCCACCGCCCCCTACAACAACACCCACTTCAAAGACGCCGAATACGAAAAGCTCTTCGAAGAAGCGGCAGCCCAGAAAGACGACGAAAAGCGCAAGCAGATCGTCCATCGCATGCAGGAAATCTCCTACGAACGCGGCCCCTACGTGGTCACCCAGTTTCACGACTACGTCACCGGTTACTCCGCGGGGGTGACGGGCTACCGGCCGTACCCGAACGGCGAGGCGGGGAGTGACTTCCGCTACCGCGAAATGGGATTCAAGTCCTGAGGCGGCGCCCGGGCGGCGCCTCGAGTCACTGAAGCGGGCACTCACCGGCCCGATGGCGCGGCTGATCGCGGGCCGGCTCTTGACCGGCCTGGTGATGCTGTTCGTGATCTCGGTCGCGGTGTTCTTCTTCACCCAGGCGCTGCCCGGCAACGTCGCGACCGCGGTCCTCGGCCGCAACGCCACCCCGGAAGCGGTCGAACACCTGCGCGAACAGCTCGGGCTCAACCACTCGGTGATCCACGAGTACCTGAGCTGGCTCGGCAACCTGCTCGGCGGCAACCTCGGCAACTCGCTCGCCAACCGGAACCTGACCGTGGGCAGCATCGTCGGCGGCCGCGCCCAGAACTCGCTCGCCCTCGTCGTCCTCACCTCGGTGATCGCCTTCCCGCTCGCCTTCGTGCTCGGGCTGACGGCGGCGCGGCGGCGCGGCGGGCTCCTCGACACGGTGATCTCGAGCAGCGTCCTGGTGCTGATGGCGCTGCCCGAGTTCGTGATCGCGGTATTCGTCGTGGTGTTCTTCGCGACCAGTGTGTTCCACGTGCTGCCGGCGGTCTCCACCCTGAACCCGAGCGAATCCGCCTGGGAACAGCCCGAACTGCTGGTATTGCCGGTGCTCGCCCTGGTGTTGGGCGCGCTGCCGTACCTGACCCAGATGGTGCGGGCGACGATGATCGAGGTGCTGGAGACCGAGTACGTGAGCTGGGCGCGCCTCAACGGTGTGCCCGAGCGGCGGGTGATCTGGCGGCACGGACTGCGCAACTCGGCCGCCCCGGCGGTCCAGGTGGCGACGATCATCCTGATCTACCTGACCGGCGGGATCGTCGCGGTCGAGACCGTGTTCTCCTACCCCGGTCTCGGCCTCGCCCTGGTCGAAGCCGTCTCCCAACGTGACCTGCCGGTGGTCCAGGCGATCACGATGCTGCTGGCCACCGCCGCGGTCCTCCTCTACATCCTCTCCGACGTGATCGTGATCATGCTGACGCCGAAACTGCGGACCCGCCTGTGAGCACCACGCCCGCCCTGTTCGACGAGGCCGAGCCGCTCGCGCTGGCGCCGCCCACCGGCGCCTCGGGCGGCCTGATCCGGGTCGCGCTGCGGCTCTGGCGGACGCGCCTCGGGCTGGCGCTCGCCACCGTGGTCCTCGTGATCGCGATCATCGGTCCGGCGATCGCCCCGAACGACCCGGAAGCCTTCGTCGCCGCCCCCTACGCGCCGCCCGGCCCCGGCCTGCCGCTGGGCGCCGACGCGGTCGGCCACGACGTCGTCAGCCAGGTCCTCGCCGGCGGCCGCGCGATCCTGCTCGAGGCGCTGCTGGCGACGATCATCGGCGTCGCCGTGGGGACGATCGTCGGCATGGCGACCGGGCTCTCCTCCTCGCGCTTCAGCCGCTTCGTCGCCCGCGCCAACGACACCGCGCTGGCGCTGCCGCAGATCGTCCTGATCCTGCTCGTGCTGACGCGGATCGGCCCGAGCCCGGTCGTCCTCACCCTGATCGTCGCCGCCTTCCACGTGCCGCTCACCGCGCGCGTCGCCCGCGCCGCGACGCTGCGCGTGGTGGAGGAGAACTTCATCGCCTACGCGGAGGCGATCGGCCTCTCCCGCCCGCGGATGCTGTTCGCCGAGATCCTGCCCAACATCACCACGCCCTGCTCGGTCGAGCTCGGCGTGCGCTTCGCGATCTCGACCGTGACCCTCGCCTCGCTCGGGTATCTCGGCTTCGGCGGCACCGGGGTCAACTGGGGGCGGATGATCTACGTCAACCAGGGCGGCCTGACGATCCAGCCGTGGGCGGTGATCGCGCCCGCGGTCGTGCTCGGGCTGTTCGTGATCGGGGTGAGCCTGCTCACCGACGGCCTCGCCACCGCGGCGCGGCGGCGCGAGCACGGGGGGCAGGGATGAGCGCCCCGAGCGTGCCGCGCTCCTCGAAGGCGGTCGAGCCGGCCGCCGCCGCGGTCAGCGACCTGACCATCGACGTCGGCGAGAGCTCGGTCCTCTCCCGCGTCTCGCTCTCGCTGGCGCGCGGGGAGATCCTCGGCCTGGTCGGCGAGACCGGCTCGGGGAAGACGACGCTGGGGCTGGCGCTGCTCGGCCACTGCCGGACCGGGATGCGCGTCACCGCGGGTTCGGTCGCGGTCGGCGAACAGGACATGCTGCACTGCTCCGAGGGCGACCTGCGTGCCCGCCGCGGCTCCCTGATCTCCTACGTGCCGCAGGATCCGGGGGCCTCGCTCGACCCCGGCTACCGGCTCGGCCCGCAGTTGGACGAGCTGCTCGCGGTGCACGGGTTGGGGGACCGCAAGGCGCGCCGCGCCCGCGCCGCCCGGCTACTCGGGGAAGTCGACCTGCCGAGCGACGTGCGCTTCCTGCGCCGCTACCCGCACGAGCTCTCCGGCGGCCAGCAGCAGCGCTTCGCCCTGGCGATGGCGTTCGCCAACCAGCCCGCGGTGGTCGTCCTCGACGAGCCGACGACCGGCCTCGACGTGGCGACCCAGGCGCGGATCATCGAGACGATCCGGACGCTCCGCTCCGAGCACGGCACGGCGATGGTGTTCGTCAGCCACGACCTCGAGCTGCTGCTCGAAGTGGCCGACCGGCTGGCGGTGATGTACGCGGGGCGGATCGTCGAGACCGGCACCGTCGCCGACCTCGCGCAGAGCGCGCGCCACCCTTACGCGCTCGGCCTCCTCGCCGCGGTGCCGCGGGCCGAGGGCGAACACCGCCTCGTCGGCATCCCCGGCCAGAGCCCGCCGCCCCGCGCCCACCGGGTCGGCTGCGACTTCGCGCCGCGCTGCCCTTATGTGGAGGACCGCTGCCGGGCCGAGATCCCGGACCTGCGCGAGGTCGCGCCCGGCCACGCGGCCCGTTGCCTGCGGGTCGAGGAGGTCGCGCGCCTGCACCGGGCGGCGCCGCTGGTGAAGCTGGAGCGCCGCGCGAGCGCGGTCGTCGCGCCGGTGGCGCGGGTGGAGGTCGAGCGGGCGGCGCACGGCCGGGTCGAGGTGCTGGACGACGTCACGGTGACGCTGCCGCCGGGGACCTGTGTGGCGCTGGTCGGCGAGTCTGGCAGCGGCAAGACGACCCTCGCGCGTTGCCTGGCCGGCCTCCACACCGATTACCGCGGCGTGGTCGAGTACGACGGCGCGCCGATCGCGGCGGCGGCGGGCAGGCGCCCGGTGGCGGTGCGCCAGGCGATCCAGTACGTGTTCCAGAACCCTTATTCCTCGCTCAACCCGCGCCGGCGGATCGGCGACATCGTCGCCCAACCGGGACGCACCTTTCTCGGCCTCGACGCCCGCGCCGCGCGGGGGAGGGCGGTGGAGGCGCTGGCCCGGATGGAGCTCGGCGAGCAGTACGCGGCCCGGTACCCGCACGAGCTCTCGGGTGGCGAGCGCCAGCGGGTGGCGATCGCCCGGGCGCTGATGGCCGAGCCGCGGGTCCTGATCTGCGACGAGGTCACCTCGGCCCTCGACGTCTCGGTCCAGGCCTCGATCGTGAACCTCCTCGCCGACCTCCAACGTGACTCCGAGATGGCGATGCTGTTCATCACTCATGACCTGCAACTGGTACGCATGATCGCCCAGTCGATCGTCGTCCTCAGCGCGGGCCGGGTGGTGGAGGAAGGGACGCGAGAGGAGGTGTTACACAACCCCCAGGACCCGTACACGAAGTCACTGCTGGCGGCGAAGGCGGGGTAAGGGTCGGTCCGGGGGCTCGGCCGGCTTCCCCCAGGCCGGCTGGAGCCTCCGGACGGGCTGTCGCCCCGCGCCATGGCCCTCGGCCGGGCCGGTGAGTTCGCAGTTGGCCACAACAGTTGTAGATAAGTGCGAACGCGCCGGGGTGCGGGCGTCGGGCGCGCGGAGGGGGCGTCAGCCGGCGTCTGGCTCGTCGCCCTCTGTGTCCTCGGAGTGGGTGAAGAAGTCGGCCGGGGCGCCGAGGGCGAGGGAGATCTCGTGGGCGTGTGACATCAGGGCCCTGCCGAAGGAGCGGATCGAGCTGTCGGTGGTGCGGTAGTCGGGGGCGTTGACGCTGATCGCGCCGACGATCTCGCCGTCATGGTTCACGATCGGCGAGGAGACGGCGACGATGTCGCTGTCGTCGCGGTGCGAGGTGACGTAGCCGTCGGTGGACGCCTCGCCGCTGAGCGCCCGCCCCAGTGCCGTCGACTCGAGTGGAATGGTGCGTCCCGTCCAGGTCGCCGTCTGCACCAGCTGCCCGCTCGACACCTGCCGCAGGTAGAGCACCCGGCCGTCCTGGGTCGCCACCCCGAGGTTCGCGGTCTCACCGGTTTCCGCCGCCAGCGACAGCAGGTGCGGGCCGACCAGGTCGTACAGCGGCTCCTCCCGCAAGGTCGCGGCGGCGATCTGCTTCATCCGCGGCCCGACCCCGTAACGGGAGTTCTCGTCCCGCCGCACGAACCCGTGTTGCGCAAGCGTCCCGAGCAGCCGGCTCGCGGTGCTGGGGGAGAGGTCGACCGCGCGGGCGAGCTCCGTCAGGGTGTTACCGGTAGTCCCCTCGGCGACCGTCGACAGCAACGCCAGCGCGCGCCCGACCGTACGGGTCGATTGCTGTTTGGAGTTGGTGCGATCCGAGTTATTAGTGTGAGTGGTGACGATCCCCGGATTATGACTCAACCGGCCTCGGCGGCCACTTCGATCCCCGAATCCTCACAACTTGACGGCGGATTTACGCTACTGCTCCCCGGTACCGATGACCGAACCCAGGCCAGACGACCGCAGCCCCCGGCCCGCCCATGAACAGATCGCGAGGAGTCGCTGAATGTTGACCTATCTACAGGCGATCGTGATCGCCCTCGTCCAGGGCGTCACCGAGCTTTTCCCGGTGTCGAGCCTCGGCCACTCGGTGCTCGTCCCGGCCTGGATCGGCGGCGAATGGGAGACGCTGGTGACGCAGTCCTCCCAGGCCAGCAGCGAGGCCTCGTTCTACCTCGCCTTCATCGTCGCCCTCCACGTCGCCACCGCGTTGGCGCTGCTCTTCTTCTTCCGCGCCGATTGGGTGCGGATCGTGCGCGGCTTCTTCCGCAGCGCCGGTCGCACCGTGCGCGAGCGTCGCTTCAGCGCGGCCGACTCCGACGAGCGCCTCGCCTGGATGATCATCCTGGCGACGATCCCGGTCGGGATCACCGGGCTGGCGCTCGAGCACGTCTTCCGCACGATCTTCGCCAAGCCCGTCGCCGCGAGCGCCTTCCTCTTCGTCAACGGCCTGATCCTCCTCGCCGGCGAGCGCCTGCGCCGCCGCGCCGAGGCGTCGCCGCCGGCGATCGTGCCGGTGGTCCCGGCGGAGCCGCACCCCACCCACGGCGCCAGCGGCTCGCGCTCGGCGGAGGAGGTCGAGGAGGCCTACCGCTCCGACGTCCGCCTCTCCGGCATGCCCTATCTCGACGGCCTGATCATCGGCGCCTTCCAGACCTTCGCCCTCCTCGCCGGCATCAGCCGCTCGGGGGTGACGATGGTCGGCGGCCTCTGGAAAGGTCTCTCCCACGAGGACGCCGCCCGCTTCGCCTTCCTTCTGGCGACGCCGGTGATCCTCGCCGCCGGCGTGCTCAAGGTCCCCAGCCTCTTCGGCAGCGCGGGCGAACACATCCACGGCCAGGTCGCCGTCGGCTTCGTCGTCTGCGGCGTCGCCGCCTACATCTCCGTCCGCTTCCTGGTCCGCTACTTCGAGCGCCACACCCTCACCCCGTTCGCGATCTACTGCCTGATCGCCGGCGGCATCAGCTTCATTCGCTTCGCCGCCTTCTAGGCGGATCGCCGGTGACCAGGTCGACGAGGGGCTTCACCGCCGACGCCGACTCGCCCGGCGGGCGCGAGCGGCTTGTGGCCGTCCGCAATGGTCTCGGGCGAGACGTGAGGGGTGCGTGCGAGGAGCCCCGGGATGGGGACCCGGGAACGCGTTGAGTGAGATTTCCACCGTATAGGGGGCAAATTCACTCAGCGTGATCGCGACGGCCTCGGGCGCCAGCTTGCAAGGGCAGGGGCCTTGGATCAGCCCTTCATCAGCTCCGCGGCGCGCGGGGGGCGGCGACGACGAACGCCTTGGAGGCGGGGGCGCCACCGGACGGAGTGGCGGTCAGTCGGTACTTGCCGGGCGCGAGGCGACTCGGGCTCCAGGCGACTGAGTTGGCGCCCTGGTGCGCGTCGACCGCGGGCGGGCCGCCGCCCGCCTTGGTCCAGCGCGAGCACGCCTTGCCCTTCTTGTGTCCGGCCGGGTGGATGCACTTGCCGCCCACCAGGACGCCGGGGCGGCTCCGTGCGAGCGCGAAGGTGACGTGCGCGGGGGTGCTCAGGTCGAACGCGATCGTCCACCTCATGGCGCCCCGTGCCTTGGTGGCGTGTGAGAGCGCGAGGTGGCTCAGCACCGGCGTCGGCGGCGGGGAGCCCGACGGGCCCTGGCCAGACGGCCCGGGGGTCGGTACCGGTGGAGGCGTCGGCTGCACCTGGAAGGCGCCGATGTCGCACGGCGCGTAGCGGGGCAGGCCGCGTTGGTCGGTGGCGAGCGGTTTGCCGGTGGCGTCGACGCAGCTCGGTTCGCCGGCGCCGATCGCGGCGCTGCCTGGCTGCAGGGCCATCGTCTGGGTCGGGCCGCCGTTGTCGGCGAGCGGGGCGAGGCCCGCCGGAACGCCGAGCAGATCCCCGCTCGCCGGCGCGGCGATGCACTGGCTGTGGTCCTCGAGGTTGTGGCCGGCGCTCAGCAGGGTGCCACCGCCGCGGATGTTGCAGTTGGCGTTGCTCGCTTCGGCCGTGCCGTCGGCGACGATCGTGTCGCGGATCGTCAGCGAGGCGTTGTAGACGAAGAGGTTGCCGCCCGACGTCCCGGACTTGCCGCCGTTCGCGCCGGCCGCGCCACCGTCGCTGCCCGTACCGCCTTTGCTCGCGGTGGCGATACCCGCTTCGTTGCCGTCGATCGTCACCGAGGCGAACTGGCCGGCGGCGCCGTTCATCAGGGCGACCGCGCCGCCGGAGCCGCCCCACCCATAGCCACCTGCGCCGCCCACGCTGGGGAGGGTGAGACTCCTGGCCGCGCCGCCGTCACCGCCATCGGCGCCGCTCGCCGAGTTGCCGGTGAAGGTGACGTTGGTGAGCTTCACGGTTCCGTTCGAGAACAGTCCGCCCCCGTCGGAGGATTCGCCCTGGCCGCCCGCGCCACCGGCGCCGGCGAGCGTGCCCCCGGCACCGCCGGCGCCGCCCTTGCCGGAGCTGCCGTGGTTGCCGGTGATCGCGCTGTCGGTGACGGTCAACGAGGAGCTGCCTCCCATGCTGATGCCGACCCCGCCCGTGGACCCGGACGCCCCACCCTTGCCACCCGGGAAGCTGGACCCGCCGCTTCCCCCGACGCCGCCGGCGCCGCCCTGGGCGATGTTGTTCGACACGGTCACCCGCACGAGCGTCAGCGCGCTGCCGCCGCTGATCCCGGCGCCGTCGGCGTAACCGCCTCGCCCCCCTTCGCCGCCGGGGCCCGCCGTACCGGCCGCCCCATTGCCGCCGTCCCCGCCGAACGCCTGGTTCCCGGTGACGACGACGTCGGTGAGTTTGACCGCCCCGCCCGCGTCGATCCCGGCGCCGTAGACGCCTTCACCAGGTTCGCCATCGGCGCCCGCGCTCGCCCCGCCAGCGCCCGTCTGGCCGATCAGGTGGCCGCCGGTGATCGTGACGCCGCTCATCGTCAGCCCGGCCTGGTTTTCGATCTCGATCACGCGGTCGAGCCCGGTCTGGCGGATCGTCGTCGCCCCGGGCCCGGCGCCGATGATCGTGATCGCCTTCGGCAGCTTCAGCGAGCCCCGTTCGAGCGTGTAGGTGCCGGCGCCGAGCTGCACCGTGTCCCCCGCCTGCGCCGATTCGATCGCCCCCCGCAGCGAGCAGCCGCCGACCGGCACCGGCGGCGTGCACGATTTCGCCGGCACGAGCGGGTCGTCGAAGCGGTTGGGCGTATACGTCGTCGCCGCCTCCGCCCGGCCTGCGGCAAGGAGGAGGAAGAGGGCCAGGGCACAGGTGAGCGGCGCGAGGCGCCACGCTTTGGACGAGATCATCGATGCATTATCACCGCGCGCCCGGACCCGGTCAGCGCCGCGGGCCGCCCGCGCGGGTGAAGCACTCGACCGCGAAGTCGATGTCCTCGTCGCTGTGGGCGGCGGAGAGCTGGGTGCGGATCCGGGCCTCGTCGTGGGGGACGACGGGGTAGGAGAAGGCGGTGACGTAGAGGCCGAGGTCGAGCAGGCGGTCGGCGGTCGCGACTGCGGCGGGGGCGTCACCGAACATGACGGGGACGATCGGGTGCTCGCCGGGGAGGAGGTCGAAGCCGGCGGCGGCCATGGCGGCGCGGAACCTTCCGGTGTTGCGGTGGAGGCGGGCGCGGCGGGGCTCGCCGTCTTCGATCAGGTCGAGGACCTTGAGGGAGGCGGCGACGACGGGGGGCGCGAGGCTGTTGGAGAAGAGGTAGGGGCGGGAGCGCTGGCGGAGGAGGTCGACGATCTCGCGGCGGCCGCTGGTGTATCCGCCGGTGGCGCCGCCCAGGGCCTTGCCGAGGGTGCCGGTGACGACGTCGACGCGGTCGGCGACGCCGAAGTGCTCGGGGGTGCCGCGGCCGCCCGCTCCGACGACGCCGACGGCGTGGGAGTCGTCGACCATGACCAGGGCGCCGTGGCGCCGGGCGAGGTCGCAGATCGCGTCGAGGCGTGCCAGGTACCCGTCCATCGAGAAGACGCCGTCGGTCGCGATCAGGATCCGGCGGGCGCCGGAGGCTTCGCGCAGGCGCGCCTCGAGGCCCTTCAGATCGCCGTTGCGGTAGCGCAGCCGGCGCGCCTTGCAGAGCCGGATCCCGTCGATGATCGAGGCGTGGTTGAGGGCGTCGGAGACGACCGCGTCGCGCTCGTCGAGGAGCACGTCGAAGAGCCCTCCGTTGGCGTCGAAGCAGGAGCCGTAGAGGATCGTGTCCTCGGTCCCGAGGAAGGCGGAGATGCGCCGCTCGAGCTCGAGGTGGATCTCCTGGGTGCCGCAGATGAAGCGCACCGAGGCGAGCCCGAAGCCCCAGCGCTCGAGGCCCTCACGCGCGGCGGCGACGACCTCAGGGTGGTCGGCGAGGCCGAGATAGTCGTTGGCGCAGAGGTTCAGCACCGGCCGCGAGCGGCCGAGCGCGATCCGCGCCTCCTGCGGCGTCGCGAGCGGTCGCTCGCGCTTGTAGAGCCCGGCGCGCTCGATCTCCGAGAGCTCCGCCCGCAGCTCCCGGAGCGCCGTCATCGGATCGCTTCCCAGTCGAGGACGACCTTCCCGGCGCCGCCCGCCGCCGCCGTCGCGAACGCCTCCTCGTGGTCGGCGGCGGCGAAGCGGTGGGTGATGACCGGCTCGATGTCGAGCCCCGATTCGACCATCACCGTCATCAGGTACCAGGTCTCGAACATCTCGCGGCCGTAGATGCCCTTCAGCGTCAGGCCCTTGAAGACGACCCGGTTCCAGTCGATCGAGAGGGCGCCGGGCGGGATCCCGAGCAGCGCCACGTGGCCGCCGTGGCACATCTGCTCGAGCAGGTCGCCGAAGGCGCCGCCGCTGCCCGACATCTCGAGGCCCACGTCGAAGCCCTCCTGCATGCCGAGCTCCCGCTGCACGTCGGCGAGCGCCTCGGTGCGGACGTCGACCGCGCGGGTCACGCCGATCCGTTCGGCCAGCTGCAGCCGGGCCGGGTTGACGTCGGTGATGACGACGTGGCGGGCGCCCGCGTGGCGGACCACGGCCGCGGCCATGATCCCGATCGGCCCGGCGCCGGTGATCAGGACGTCTTCGCCCAGCACCGGGAAGGCCATCGCCGTGTGCACGGCGTTGCCGAAGGGGTCGAAGATCGCCGCGAGGTCGCGGTCGATGGCGTCGGAGTGGTGCCAGATGTTGGCCTCCGGGAGGGCGACGAACTCGGCGAAGGCGCCCGGCCGTTCGACCCCGAGGCCGCGGGTGTGCGAGCAGAGGTGGCGCCGGCCCGCCATGCAGTTGCGGCAGCGGCCGCAGACGATGTGCCCCTCGCCGCTGACGATCTCGCCGACCTGGTGGCCGCGCACCTCGGGGCCGATCTCGACGATCTCGCCGACGAACTCGTGGCCGATCACGAGCGGCGTCGGCACCGTCCGCGCCGCCCACTCGTCCCAGTCGTGGATGTGCAGGTCGGTGCCGCAGATGCCGGTCCGCAGCACGCGGATGAGGACGTCGTCACGGCCGACGGCCGGCGTCTCGACGTCGCGCATCCAGAGCCCGGGCGCGGCGCGCTCCTTGACCAGCGCCTTCACCGCGCCCTCGCATCATCGGCGGCGGTCGTGGCGGCGAAGGGGGGATGGGGGGTCGTCATCGCGATTCGGGAGTATTGCAGGAAACCGGTTTCCAAGATATCGTACCGGAGCATGCCAGAAGCCACCGCACCCGACCGCACCCAGTTGATCCGCGCGCTCGCCGACCTCACGGTCCGCTTCGGCGCCAACGTCCAGCCCGGCCAGATCGTCGCGATCCAGTCCGAACCGGGAAAGGAGTACCTGGCGCGTGAGATCGCCGAGCAGGCCTACGCGCGAGGGGCGAAATTCGTCGACCTGATGTGCTTCGACCCCTACATGAAGCACGCCCGCGCCCTGCACGCGGACCCCGATTCACTCGACTTCGTCCCCGCCTGGCTCGGCGAGTGGGAGGTGGCGCTCGGGCGCGAACGGGCGGCGCGGGTGTCCCTGCGCGGGCCGATCGCGCCGCGGCTGATGGAGGACGTCGACCCGGCGCTCGCGGGTCGCGACATGCTGCCGCGGGTGCCCGAGTTCGGCCAGGTGGTCCGGGAGCGGACGACGGCCTGGACGATGGTGCCCTGCCCGACCCCCGGCTGGGCGGCGATGGTCCACCCCGACCTCGAGCCCGACGCGGCCCTCGACCTGCTGTGGGAGGACGTCGAATACGTCTGCCGCCTCGACGCGCCCGACCCGGTGCGCGCCTGGGAAGAGCGCTTCGCCGAGCTCGGCGAGATCGTCGCCAAGATCAACGCGCTCGACCTCGACCAGGTGCGGTACGAGGGCCCGGGCACCGACCTCACGATCGGCATGCTGCCGTCGAGCCGCTGGGCGCTGGGCGAATTCACCACGGTCGAGGGCGTCTCCCACGCCTCCAACCTGCCGACCGAGGAGGTGTACACGAGCCCGGACCCGGATCGCGTCGAGGGCGTCGTCCGGGCGACGATGCCGCTGTTCAATGCGGGGATGGTGTTCACCGGCATCGAGGTCACCTTCGATCGCGGGCACGCGGTGCGGATCGAGGCCGACGACGGCCGCGGCGAGACGCTGCGGGCGCTGACCTCGCTCGACGAAGGGGCGCGCCGGCTGGGCGAGCTGGCGCTGGTCGGCGGCGAGGCCCGGGTCGGCCACCGCGACGCGATCTTCTACGACACCCTGCTCGACGAGAATGCCTCGAGCCACGTGGCGTTCGGGCACGGCTTCCCGTCCGTCGTCGGCGTCGAGGACGTCGGGCGGGTGAACAGCTCGGCGACCCACATCGACTTCATGATCGGCGGTGAGGAGGTCGACGCGACCGGGATCACCCGGGGCGGCCGCGAGGTCCCGCTGCTGCGGGAAGGGAGCTGGCAGGTCTGAGGGAACGGATGGCGCGGGACCAGGACACGATCATCGTCGGGGCGGGGGTGATCGGCACCGCGATCGCGCTCGAGCTGGCGCGGCGCGGGCGGCGCCCGCTCTGCCTCGACAAGCTCCCGGCGGCCGGCTACGGGGCGACCGGCAACTCCTCGACGATCGCCCGCAGCTACTACTCCTCGCGCGACGGCGTCGCCCTCGCCTGCGAGGGTTACGGGCACTGGTCCGACTGGGGCGGCTACCTCGGCGTCGCCGACGAGCGCGGCCTGGCGCGGTTCGTGCAGTGCGGCTCGCTCCTCCTCAAGGCCCGCGACGGGCACCACGAGAAGGTGGTCGACTGCTACGGGGAGCTCGGCGTCGAGTACGAGGAGCTGGACGCGGACGAGGTCGGGCGACGGCTGCCGATCCTCGACCTCGGCGAGTTCTGGCCGCCGTGCCTGCCCGCCGACCCGGCCTTCCGCGAGCCGCCGGAGGGGCGGATCGAGGGGGCGATCCTCGACCCCGGCGCCGGCTATCTCGACGACCCCCAGCTCGTCGCCCACAACCTGCAGGTGGCGGCGGAGGCGGCGGGAGCCCGCTTCGAGTTCCGCCAGGAGGTCGTGGCGGTGAACCGCGCCGGCGACCGCGTGGCCGGGGTGACCCTGGCCGACGGGCGGCGCCTCGACGCGGCGGTCGTGGTCAACGCGGCCGGTCCCTGGTCGGGCCCGGTGAACGCGATGGCGGGCGTACTCGAGGAGATGAACGTCGGCACGCGCCCGCTGCGCCAGGAGGTTCACCACGTGCCCGCGCCGGCCGGGTTCGACTTCGAGCGCGAGGGCTGCGTGATCTCCGACGGCGACCAGGGCATCTACTTCCGGCCCACCACCGCCAACCACATCCTGGTCGGCAGCGAGGACCCGGAGTGCGATCCCCGGACCTGGGTCGAGGACCCCGCCGACTTCGATCGCCACGTCACCGAGGCCGTCTGGGAGGCGCAGGTGTACCGGCTCGCCCGCCGGCTGCCGGGCCTGCGGATCCCCAACGCGCGCCTCGGCGTGGTCGACGTCTACGACGTGTCCGACGACTGGCTGCCGATCTACGACCGCTCGAGCCTCGGCGGCTTCTACATGGCGATCGGCACCAGCGGCCACCAGTTCAAGGCGGCGCCGGTGGTCGGCGGCCTGATCGCCGAGCTGGTCGAGCGGGTCGAGGGCGGGCAGGACCACGACACCGACCCGGTGCGCGTCGCGGGCCGCTACACCGGTTTCGAGCTCAGCCTCGCCCCCTACTCGCGGCTGCGGGAGATCAACCGGCGCTCGAGCTTCTCGGTCCGCGGCTGAGCCCGGCCCGGGGCGCCCGCACCCGGAGCTCGAGCGCCGCCCGCCCGGCGAACTCCGCCGCGCCACCGAGCTCGGCCTCGATCTGCAGCAGCCGGTTCCACTTCGCGGTCCGCTCCGCGCGCATGGTCGAGCCGACCTTGATCTGGCCGGTGCGCCAGCCGACCGCGAAGTCCGCCAGCCAGCTGTCCTCGGTGTCCCCCGAGCGGGCCGAGATGACCGTCGCCAGCCCGGCCTGGCGCGCCTCCTCGACCACCGCCTTCGTCCCGCTGACGGTGCCGTTCTGGTTGGGCTTGACCAGCACCGCGTCGGCTGCCCCGGCGGCGATCCCGCGGCGCAGGCGGGAGAGGTCGGTGGCGAAGAGGTCGTCGCCGAGGACCTGAAGGCCGGCGAGCGCGTCGCGGGCGCGGGTCCAGCCGTCCCAGTCCTCCTCGCCGAGCGGGTCCTCGACCGAGACGATCGGAAAGGCGCGCGCCCACTCGGCGATCGTCGCGATCACCCGCTCGGAATCGATGACGGTGCCGCGCTCGCCGAGCCGGTACCCGCCCGGACCGACCAGCTGCGTGGCGGCGACGTCGACCGCGATGGCGACGTCGGCGAGCGGCGTCAGGCCGCTGCGCTCGATCGCCGCGGTGACGATCTCGAGCCCCGCCCGCGCGCCCGGCAGTGGCGGCCCGAGCCCGCCCTCGTCGGCGACCAGCGCGGCGGTGAGGTCTCGCGCGGCGACCAGCTCGGCGGCCGCGCGGCGCACCCGGGCGGCCCACTCGATCGCCTCGGCGAGGCTGCTCGCGCCGAGCGGTACGGCGAGGATGTCCTGCACGTCCATCGACCAGCCGGCGTGGGCGCCGCCGGACACGATGTTGACCATCGGCATCGGCAGGAGCGGCGGTGCGCCGTCGCCGAGCAGGCGGTAGAGCGGCTCGCGCAGGCCGTCGGCGGCGGCGAGCTGGTTGGCGAGGGAGACGGCGAGGATCGCGTTGGCGCCCAGCCGGCCGAGGTCGGCGGTGCCGTCGACCTCGCGCGCGATCCGGTCGACCGCGGCCTGGTCGGCGGCGTCGAGCCCACGCACCGCGGGGCCGATCTCGGTGCCCACGTTGGCGACGGCCCGCCGCACGCCCCGGCCGCCGTGGCGGGTGCCGCCGTCGCGCAGCTCGCGCGCCTCGTGGGAGCCGGTGGAGGCGCCCGCGGGGACGATCGCCGTGCCCCGGCCGCCGCCGCGCAGGCGGACCTCCGTGCCGACGGTCGGGTTCCCGCGCGAGTCCAGCGCCTCCCAGGCGAGCACCGACTCGATCCTCGTGTCGGTGCTCATCCGAGCGCCTCCCAGGCTCCGAGCGGCCCGGCCGGCCGGCCGTCGGAAAGCAGGGCGAGCCCGACCTCGGCGGCGAGCGCGCGCTGCTCTTCGGTCAGGTAGCGGGCCGGCGACTTGCCGCCCACGCGGGCCAACAGCAGGCAGCCGATCTGGGTCGGGAGGTCGGGATCCTCGGGGTCGACGGGCCCGCCGCATCGGGCGTAGGCGCACAGGAACGCCGCGGCCGCCGCGAGGTGCTCCTCGGCGGCAAGGGGGAGGTGGATCGACTTCAGGCGGAGGTGGGCGAGGAGGAAGGCCAGGTCGAAGACCGGCGCCCCGTAGTGGGCGACCTCCCAGTCGAGCACCCAGACCCGTTCGCCGTCGGCGAGCACGTTCTTCGGCGAGAAGTCGCCGTGGACGAGGCAGGCGGAGACGCCCCGCAGGCACTCGGCGGCGGCGCCGACGGGGGCGGCGACCTGCGGGTACCGCGCGGCCACGGTCGCGTAGAAGGGATCGAGGCGCAGGTCCTCGAAGTGCGAGCGATCGGCGAAGCGCTCGCGTGCCGCCGCCGAGCCTGCCGTCTCCCGATGCCAGTCGGCCAGCGCCTCTCCGAGCCGCTCGGCGACCGCGACGTCGACCACGCCCTCCAGCAGCATCGAACGCCAGTCGACCATCGAGTCGGGCGCCCGCTCCATGCATAACACGGCCCGCTCCTCGTCGAGGTCGGCCACCCGCGGCGCCGCCGCGGGCGCGATCGAGTGGGCCAGCTCCAGTGCCCGCCCCTCGACGATCACCCGCCGCGGGTCGGCCCGCCAGTCGTCCGCGACTTCCAGCCGCGGAAGCGCGCGCTTGAGGACGAACGCCCTTGCACCCGCCCGTACCTCGAAGATCTCCGCCGAGACCCCGCCTCGCAAAGGCACGACGGCGACAGCCTCGCCGTCGCCGACTAGCCCCCGCCGCACCATATGAGCCCCGATCCACCCGGTCTCCCGCTCCCACCCCCGCGGCCCCGCCGCGACCGAAGACTGTCTCGAAACCTCCGCGATCGACCGATGGTAAACCAGTTTCCTAAAGGACCGAAACGGATTCCTCCACCGTCCGGCTGGTACCCGCCGGCGCGGCCATCCCCCTCACGCTCGGCTGGTTATGAGGGGGATGGCCGCGCCTTGGCCGCGCCGGCCGGGGGCGCCCGCGGCGACCCCGGTCAGCTGTTCCTTATGCCCAAGATATGGGCAAAAGGAACAGCCGGCGGGTGGAGGCAGCCCCGCGTTCGCACTTAGCCACACCATGTGTTGCTAAGTGCGAACTCACGGGGGGCCACACCGGAAGGCCGGGCGCGCCGTGAGGCGTCAGCCGGCGAAGGCGATCGGGAGGCTGCGCGGGCCCATGTGGTGGCCGCCCTCGAGGCCGGAGAAGACGGGCTCGCCGTCGAGGTGGAAGGCGGGAAGGGCGGCGAGGAGGTCGGTGATGGTGCGGAGCTCGAGGCGGGCGAGGAAGGCGCCGGCGCAGTGGTGGATGCCGGCGCCGAAGGCGAGGTGGCCGCGCTCGGGGCGGCCGGGGAGGAAGGAGGCGGGGGAGGGGTAGCGGCGCGGGTCGCGGTTGGCGGCGGCGAAGACGAGCAGGGCCTGGTCGCCGGCCCGGAGGCGGGTGCCGCCGAGGTCGGCGTCGCCGGTGAGGGTGCGGGCGAAGCCGTGGCTCGGCGCCCGCAGGCGGAGGCTCTCCTCGACGATCGCGGGGCCCAGGCCCGGGTCCGCGCGCACGGCGGCCTGGACCTCGGGGTTCGAGGCGAGGTCGAAGAAGAGGTTGCCGATCGCGTGCATGGTGGTCTCGTGGCCGGCGACCACGAAGGTGGTGAGCATCCGCTGCAGCTCGTCGCGCCGCAACGGGCGGCCCTCGACCTCGGCCCCAGCCAGGGTGGCGATCGCGCCCGTCGCGCCGGAGTCGAGTTGCCGGTCGATCTCCGTGTCGAGGAGGGCGACGATCTCGGTCCGCGCCGCGGCGAGGTCCTCGGTCTCGACCCGCTCCCACATCCGCTCGGTCACCGGCCGCAGCGCCGCGAGGGTCGCCTCGGAGAGCCCGAGCAGCTCGCTCAGCACGAGCAGCGGCAGCGGCAGGGCCAGCTCGGCGACGACCTCCCCGCGGCCGCGGGCGACCATCGCCCCGAGTCGCTCCCCGACCAGCTCGCGGATCGGCCCCTCCAGCTCGCGCACGCGCCCGCGGTCGAGCACCGCCATCATCGGCTCGCGGTAGGCCGCGTGGAGCGGCGGGTCGAAGTCGATCGGGATCGAGCGTCCCGGCCCCCGCATCGGGATCAGGTGCCCCTCGGCGGAGGAGAAGCGCCCGTGGTCGCGGGCCGCCGCCCGCGCCTCCTCGAACCCGGTGACCACCCAGAAGCCGCCGTGTGCCTCCGACCACGCCACCGGGCACTCGGCGCTCAGCCTCGCGTAGGCCGCCCACACCTCCTCCGCGCCGAGCCGCGGGTCGTGGTGGTCGAACTCGACCGCCGAGCGAGGCGCGGTCGCCCTACCAGGGCAGCTCGGCGGTGATCCGTCCGGCGCAGGCAATCGCGGCTTCCCCCAGCTTGCGGCCCGAGTCCGAGCCCAGCCTCGAGGTCGGGATGGCGATGCTGACGGCGAAGCTCGCGTGCCCGCGTTCGTCGCGGATCGCCGCCCCGACGGCGCTGACGTCGGCCTCCAGCTCGCCTTTCTGCACCGCGTACCCGAGCTTGCGCGTCGCTTTCAGCCGCTTCTCGAACTCCTTCCAGGTGATCGCGGCGCCGTCGCCGTTGGCGAGGTGATGCTCGGGGTAGATCTGGTTCAGCTGCTCGGGCTCGTACTCGGCGAGGAGGGCGAGGCCGCAGGCGGTCTGGTGGGCGGGCAGGACGGCGCCGATCCGGTTGCCGATCCGCAGCCATTTCTCGCTCTCGACCCCGTCGATGCAGGCGATGTGGCCGTCCTGTTGGAGGACGAAGAGGAGGACGGTCTCGCCCAGCTCGGCGGCGGTCGCCTCGATCGCCGGCCGCGCGTGGCGGCGGATGTCGAGGTTCCGCACGACCTGCAGGCCCATGTTGAAGAGCACCGGCCCGGCGCGGTAGGCGCGCGAGTCCTCGTCCTGTTTGACGAAGCCGTGGAACTGGAGCATCTGCATCAGCCGGTGCGCGGTCGAGCGGGCGACGCCGAGCTCCTCGGCCGCGTCGGCGATCCGCAGCTGCTTGTGTTCGCCGACCAGCAGCAGCAGGCGCAGGGCGCTGTCGACCGAGCCGATCGGGTAGGTCGGTTTCTCCGCTGCCTCAGCTTTCGATGCCATCCGCTCTCAGCTTCCTGCCCGATCCGGGGCGTCGGACTCTACCGCCGGCCGGAGGCGGCCGAAGCGCCCGCGGAAGTAGGCGAGTGGCCGCCCGCCCGCCGCCGCCGCGCCCAGCACGTGGGCGAGGAAGACGGAGTGGGTGCCGCCGACGACCTCCTCGGCCACCTCGCACTCCACCTGGGCGAGGGCGTCGGCGATCAGCGGCATCCCGGCCGCGCCCTCGAGGACCGCCACGCCGTCGAACTTGCCCGGCCCCTTGGTGGCGAAGCGCCGTGCCAGCTCGGCCTGGCCCTCGTGCAGGATGTTGACCGCGAAGCGGCCGCCGCGGGCGATCGCCGCCCCGGTCGCCGAGTCCTGTTTGAGGCAGACGAGGAGCATCGGCGGTTCGAGCGAGAGCGAGGTGACGGCGCTCGCCGTCGTGCCCAGCGGCTCGCCGTCGGCGCTGGTCGTGATCACGGTCACGCCGCTGGCGAAGTGGCCGATCACGTCGCGGAACTCCTCCGCCGCCGGCGCTCCCACCCTGCCTGTCTCCCCGTTCGAGGTCAATCGATCTCCGTATGCTGTCCAGAATTCTGTTCTGCATTGTTGACTTTACCAGGGGCGGCAAATATGCTCGCTCAGCAGAACAGTGATCTGCAAGACGCAACAATCCTACGGGGAAAGAGGGAGATGAGCGATACACGCCAGGCCGTTCTGCTCTTCACGCCGGAGTGGAACGGCATGCATCCGGGGGCATGGCGCCTCGACGGGACGCCCACCGACGGGGCGATGGACCTCGCGGTCGTCAAGTCGATCGTGCAGCAGGCCGAGGCGGCCAAGTTCCACGGCTTCTTCCTCGCCGACCCGACCGGGTTCCGCCTCGACATCGGCCTCCCCGGCCTCGCCCGCACCGGCACCGCCGCCCGCTTCGAGCCCTTCACCCTGATGGCGGCGATGGCGATGGTGACCGAGCGCCTCGGCCTGATCATGACCGCGGGGACGACCTACGAGGAGCCCTACATGGTCGCCCGCCGCTTCGCTTCACTCGACCACCTCTCCGGCGGCCGCGCGGGCTGGAACATCGTCACCACCGGGACCAAAGGCGTCGCCCGCCACTTCGGCCGCGACGAGCTGATGGCGCACGACCTGCGCTACGAGCGCGGGATCGAGTTCGTCGAAGCGGTGCTCGAGCTGTGGGACAGCTTCGACGACGACGCCTTCCCCCGCGACAAGGAGTCGGGCGTCTTCTTCGACGTCGACAAGCTCCACGTCGCCAGACGTGCCGGCGCCCACATCTCGCTCGAGGGCCCGCTCAACGTCGCCCGGCCGCTCCAGGGGCACCCGGTGCTCGCCCAGGCGGGCTCCTCGCCGGTCGGCCAGGACTTCGCCGCCCGCTTCGCCGAGGTGATGTTCACGCTCCAGCCGACGGTGGCGAAAGCGCGCGCCTTCCGCGAAGGGATGCGCGCGAAGGTCGCCGCCTACGGCCGCCGCCCGGACTCGATCCTGATCCTCCCGGCGCTCACCCTGGTGGTCGCGCCGACCGACGCCGAGGCGCAGCGCAAGTTCGACCAGATGGACGCGCTGGTGCCGCCCGAGGTCGGCGTCGAGCTCCTCTCCAGCATGATCGACCACGACCTCTCCGGCCACGATGTCGACGGCCCGCTGCCCGACATCCCGGAGACCGAGCTGGGGACGAAGACGGTGCAGAAATTCTTCGTCGACAAGGCCCGCGACGACGACCTGACGATCCGCGAGCTGATCAGCTTCATGCTCCGCTGGGGTGCGGTCGGTGGCTCGCCGCGGACGATCGCCGACCACATCGAGGAGTGGGTGCGGGAGGGGGCCTGCGACGGCTTCAACGTCACCTTCGCCGACATGCCGGAGTCGATGGACCTGTTCTGCGCCGAGGTGGTCCCCGAGCTGCAGCGGCGCGGCGTCTTCCAGACCGAGTACCGCGGCCGCACCCTGCGCGAGAACCTCGGGCTCGAGCGCCCGGCGAGCGTCTTCGCGGGCGAGGCCGTCAAGTGAGCGGCCGGCGGATCCTGGTCACCGGCGGCACCGGCATCATCGGCGCCTGGGCGGTGCGCGAGATCGCCGCCGCCGGCGACGAGCCGGTGGTCCTCACCCGCGGCGTCACCTCGCTCGGCCGCGCGATCCTCGGTGAGCTGGCCGAGGAGATCGAGTGGGTCGAGGCCGACGTCGCCCAGCCGCTGGAGCTGGTCGCGGCGCTGCGGCGCGCCCGCCCCGAGGTGATCGCCCACCTCGCCAGCGCCAAGCCGTGGCAGATGGACGCCGCCTACGTCGAGCGGCCGAACCCGCCGCTCGGGGTGCGGACGATCGTCGACGGCACCGTCAACCTGCTCGAGGCCGCCCGCGTGCTGGAGATCCCGCGGGTCGTCTACGCCAGCTCGAAGTCGGCCTACGCGCCCTTCGCCGGCCCCCACGGCCATCCCGACTACGAGCCGGTCCCGGAGAGCTTCGAGTGTCGGCCGACCGACGTCTACGGGATCACCAAGCTGGCCGCCGAGCAGCTCGGCCGCTATTACGCCGAGCACCTCGGGCTCGACTTCGTGGCCCTGCGCTTCGCCAGCACCTACGGGCCCTTCAAGCGCGGCGCGGGCAAGGCGCCGGCGGGGCTGATCGGCGCCGCGATCGAAGGGCGCGTGGTCGAGGCCCGCTACACCCGCCTCGCCTACCACGAGCTGCTCGACGAGTTCGTCTACAACCGCGACGTCGGCCGCGCGGTGCAGCTGGCGACCGCCGCCGAGGACGGCAGCGGGCGCGTCTTCAACATCGGCACCGGGGTCGGCTCCTCGGTGGGCGACGTGGTCGCGGCGATCGGCGCGGCCGGGGTGGCGGTGCCGGAGATCGAGGTGGTCGACGACGACGCGCCCGGCGAGGACGTCGAGCGCGGCCACCTGGTCGCCAACTACGCCGGCGTGCTCGACACCCGCGCCGCCGCGCAGGCGCTCGGCTTCACCGCCGCCTACGACCTGGCGGCGGGGATCAGGGACGCGGCCGAGGTGACCGGCGCGGCGGCCGAGGTGCGCTCGTGAACGCGACGGCGACCCGGGTCAACTGCGCCGAGGCGACCCTGCGCTCGATCGTCGACCTCGGCGGCGAGGTTCTCTTCTCGATCCCCGGGCGCGGCATCTACCCGCTGCTCGAGGAGCTGCCGAAGGTCCCCGGCCTGCGCTACGTCACCGGCCTGCACGAGTTCCCGCTGGCGGCGGTCGCCGACGGCTGGGCGCGGGCGAGCGGCAAGGTGCCGTTCCTGAACCTCTACATGAGCACCGGCACGCTGAACGCGGCGAGCTCGATCTTCCTCTCCCAGCGGGACCGCGTGCCGATGGTGGTGACCGCGACCCAGGCCGAGTCCTGGGCGGTCGGCGCCGACCACCGGGCGGAGATCGAAGACATCGTCGCGGCGATGCGGCCGGTCACCAAGTGGGCCTGGATGCCGCCGACCCCGGACCGCGTGCCGGAGGCGCTGCGGCGCGCCCACGCGATCGCCACCACGCCGCCCTGCGGCCCGACCTTCGTCGCGATCCCGGTCGACTACTGGGGCGCCGAGGTCGAGTACGCGCCGCCCGCCGAGACGGTGCGGCTGAGCCCGCCGCCCGCCGCCGACTCGCCCGAGCTGGGGCGGATCGCGGACCTCTTCGCCGCTGCCGAGCTCCCGTGCCTGGTGGTCGGCCGCGACGCGATCGTCGAAGGGGGCTCCGAGGCGCTGCTGGCGCTCGCCGAGCGCCGGGGCATCCCGGTGGTCGCCGAGCCCGAGCCGCCGACCCTGCCCGCCCCGAGCCGCCATCCGCTCTTCGCGGGCTCGGTCGCCGAGGCGGTCGACCTGTTCGCCCGCGTCGACCTCGTCGCCCACGTCGGCGTCAACACCTACGAGGCCTTCCACGGCGAGATCCTCGCCGCCGGGGCGCCGAAGCGCCACGTCTGGATCGGGTCCTCCGACCGCGAGCTGAACAAGGTGGTCGAGGTCGAGCTGGCGGCGATGCTGCCGGCCGGGCCCGCCGCCCGCGCGCTGGCGGGCGCGGTCGAGGCGCGGCTCGAGGCCGACCCCGGCGCGTCCGCGCGGGCGGCGGAGCGCCGGGCCGAGGTCGAGCGGCTGATCGCCGAGGAGCGCGCCCCGATCCTGGCGAAAGCCGAGGCGGTCCGCGGCGAGGTGCCGATGAGCATCGCCGAGGTGGTCTCGATCCTGCGCGCGCACCTCCCCGAGGAGACCCTGCTGCTCGACCACAGCACGACCGCGGTGCGCCTGGTCCGCGAGTTCTTCCCGGTCCCCCGCGGCGAGCTCTACCTCTCCGCCTCCGGCAGCTGCCAGGGGTGGGGGCTGCCCGCCGCGGTCGGCGCCCAGCTCGCCGATCCGGCCCGGCCGACGGTCGGCATCGTCGGCGACGGCGGCTTCATGTTCGGCGTGCAGGCGATCTGGACCGCCCAGGTCGCCGGGGCGCCGCTGCTGGCGGTGGTGCTGAACAACGGCGGCTGGTCGAGCATGCGCGCCAGCCTCGCCGCCCGCTCGCCGGCGGTGATCGAGGCGGGGCTCGAGATGAATTTCGGCTGGGAGGTCGAGTTCGCCGACCTCGCTCGCTCGCTCGGCGTCGACGGGGTCACGGTGCGCACGCCGGAGGAGCTCGAGGCGGCGCTCGCCGAGCGCCTGCCGCTGAGCGCGCCGCTGGTCCTCGACGCGCGCTGTCGGCGCGAGCCGAAGACGTCCGCCTCTCCCTACGTCGGCTACTGAGGCGGGCGATGGCGGCCGGCGACACCAGGCGACAGGCGCTCCTCCTCTTCACCCCGGAGTGGAACGGGATGCACCCGGGCGCCTGGCGCCTGCCGGAGAGCCCCGCCGACGGGGCGATGGACCTGGCCACCGTGGTCGGCCTCGTCCAGGCGGCTGAACGGGCCAAGTTCCACGCCTTCTTCCTCGCCGACGCGCTCGGCTTCCGGCTCGAGATCAGCCCCGAGGCGCTCGCCCGCACCGGCGCCGGGACGCGGCTCGAGCCGTTCACGTTGATCGCCGCGCTGGCGATGCGGACCGAGCGGATCGGCCTCGTCCTCACCGCCAACACGACCTACGACGAGCCCTACCACGTCGCCCGCCGCCTCGCCTCGCTCGACCACATCAGCGGCGGCCGCGCGGGCTGGAACATCGTCACCGGCGGCTTCCCCACCGGTGCCAAGCACTTCGGCCGCGACGAGCACGTCCCGCACGCCGAGCGCTATGCCCGCGGGATCGAGTTCGTCGACGCGGTGCAGGCGCTCTGGGACAGCTACGAGGACGACGCCTTCGAGCTCGACAAGGAGTCGGGCCGCGCCTTCGACCCGGCCAAGCTCCACACGGCGGCGATCCGCGGCGAGCACGTCGCGGTCACCGGGCCGCTCAACGTCGCCCGCCCGCCGCAGGGGCACCCGGTGATCGCCCAGGCGGGCTCCTCGGCGACCGGGCGCGACTTCGCCGCGCGCTTCGGCGAGCTGATCTTCACGATCCAACCGACGCCCGAGCGGGCGCGCGAGTTCCGCGAGGAGATCCGCGCCGCCGCCGCGGCGCACGGCCGCGACCCCGACGGCCTCAGGGTGCTGCCGTCGCTGACCCTGGTGCTGGGGGAGACCGAGGCCGAGGCGGCCGAGCGGGCGGCGCGCCTGGACGAGCTGGCCGACCCGCGGGTCGGGATCGAGCTGCTCTCCGCATTCCTCGAGACCGACCTCACCGGCCTGCCCCGCGACGGCCCGCTGCCGGAGATCGGCACCGCCGTCGGCACCACCTCGGTGCAGCGGTTCTTCGTCGAGAAGGCCGAGCGCGAGGGCCTCACGATCGGCGGTCTGATCCCGGCCGCGCTCGGGTTCGGCTCGATCGCAGGAACGCCGACGCAGATCGCCGACCGGATCGAAGCCTGGCTCGACGCCGGGGCGGCGGACGGCTTCAACGTCACCTTCGCCGACATGCCGACCTCGATGGACCTCTTCACCGGGCGGGTGATCCCGGAGCTGCAGCGGCGCGGGCTGTTCCACCGCGAGTACGAGGGCGCCACCCTGCGCGAGTCGCTGGGGCTGTCGCGGCCGCGCAACCGGTTCGCCGATACATAAGAGCGAATTCTGGAATATCGAATCTTGTTCCTTGACGCAGACGGGGACTACGTCTAGTGTCTGCTGTCGGGAATATCGAACTGCATTGCAGAATTCTGCGGAGAATTCAGAGAGGAGTGAGATGGAGATGCGTGGTCGAACGAGGGCCTTGGTGCCGTTGGCGGTGTTGTTCGCGCTGGTCGCCGCGGTCGCCCTGAGCGCCTGCGGCAGCAGTGAATCGTCGAGCAGCGAAACCACCACGACGAGTGGGTCGGAAACCACCGCCTCGGAAAGCGGCGGCGGCGCGGCCTCCTCCGGCGCGGCGGCGGTCGAAGCGGCGAAAGCCGAAGTCGAAAAGATGGCGAAACCACAGCCCGCGATCAAGGTCGCGCCGCTGCCGAAGAAGCCCGCCGCGGGCAAATTCGTCGCCGTCCTCACCTGCGGCTTCCCGTCCTGCCAGGAAACGACCAAAGCCGCCGAAGAAGCGGCCGCCGCGCTCGGCTGGAAGACCAAGTCATACGTCGCCGAAGTGACGCCCGAATCGTATGCGTCGACCTGGGAAAGCATGCTCCAGAGCGAACCGGAAGCGATCGTCTACACCGGCCTCTTCCCGAACACCAACATCAAGAAGCAGCTCGCCGAAGTCGAAGCGAAGAAGATCCCCGCGGTGGCGATCGCCGCCTGGGACGCCCCCGGCGGCGCCCTGAAGGCGGTCTTCAACGGCGCTCCGCAGCTCAAGGTCAGCGGCGAACTGCTCGGTGACGCGGTGCTCGCCGAAGGCGGCGCCGAAGCCAAGTCGGTCTTCGTCTGGGATCCGCAGACGCTGATGGGGCCGGTCGAAGAAGGCTACGCGAAGCAGATCGAAGCGGCCGGCGGCTCCTTCGAAGTGCTGAAGGTCTCGGCCTTGCAGATCGGCAAAGCGATCCCGAGCCAGGTGGTCAGCTACCTGCAGGCCCACCCGGAAACCGAATACGCGATCTTCGCGATCTCCGACTTCGCCACCGGGGTGCCGCAGGCGCTCGCCGCGGCGGGCATCAAGGGCGTGAAAATCGGCGCCCGCGTCCCCCATCCGACCAACCTGAAGGAAATCCAGACCGGGGGCGAATGGACCCAGATCGCGGAGGAGACGGCGGCGAGCGGCTACCGGGCGATCGACGCGATCGCGCGGATCGAACAGGGGGTCTCCTTCGAAGACTACCCCGCCGGTTGGCACCGGATCGTCAACTCGTCGAACGCCTCCGAAAAGGGCGTTGCCGACACCCCCGGGGTGCCGGCGGCCTTCCTCAAGGCCTGGCATGTGGGCGGCTGACGCCACCGCCCCGAGCGCAACCGTCTCGCTGTCCCTGGAGGGCGTCTCCAAGGTCTTCCAGGGACAGCGGGCGCTCGACGACGTCGACCTCGAGCTGCGGCGTGGAGAGATCCACGCCCTGCTCGGGCCGAACGGGTCGGGCAAGTCGACGCTGATCAAGATCCTCGCCGGGTACCACCGGCCGGAGCCGGGCTGGTCGGCGTCGATGCACGGCCGGCCGTTCGAGCTGGGCGCGCCCGCCGGGGCCCCGGGCGCGCACTTCATCCACCAGGACCTGGGCCTGGTCGGCGACCTCGACGTGGTCGACAACCTCGCCCTCGACGGCGGCTACGAGGGTAGCTGGTGGCTGTCGGGCCGGCGCGAGCGGCGGCGGGCGCGGGCGGCGCTCGACGCCTTCGGCATCGATGTCGCGGTCGAGGAGCCGATCAACGGCCTGCCGCGCGCCCAGCAGACGATGATCGCGATCGCCCGGGCGCTCTCCGCCGGGGTCGGCGAGGGGGCGTTGCTGGTGCTCGACGAGCCGACCGTCGCCCTCTCGGCGGCCCAGGTCCGCCGGCTCTTCGAGGTCGTGCGCCAGGTCCGCGACGCGGGCGGCACCGTCCTCTGGGTGACCCACCGCCTCGGCGAGGTCTTCGCGCTGGCCGAACGGGTGACCGTGCTGCGCGACGGCCGCCGCGTCGCCACCGTGCCGACCGGCGAGCTCGACCACGACCGTTTGGTCGAGCTGATCGTCGGCCGCCCCCTCGACGCCTTCTACCCGGAGCCGCCGCCGGTCGGCGACGCCCCGATCGCGCTCGAGGTGCGCGAGCTCGGCGGCGGCACCGTCGCCGACGTCTCGCTCGACGTCCGCGCCGGGGAGATCGTCGGCGTCACCGGCCTGGTCGGCTCCGGCCACGAGGACCTCCTCCACCTGATCTTCGGGGCCGACCGGCCGCGGCGCGGCGCCGTCTGGGTCGACGGCGCCCCGGTCGGTCGCGGCGGCCCGGCGAGGTCGATCGCCGCCGGCCTTGCCTTCGCCCCCGCCGACCGCAAGCGCCTCAGCGCGATCCTCGACTGGACGCTGGCCGAGAACCTGACCCTGCCCGCGATCCCGAGCAGCGGCCCGGCCCACTGGATCGGCGCCCGCCGCGAGCGGGCCGAGACGCTCGCGTGGCTGGAGCGCGCCGAAGTCGTCCCGCCCGAGCCCGAAAAGCTCTTCTCGGCGCTCAGCGGCGGCAACCAGCAGAAGCTCGTGCTGGCCCGCTGGCTGCGGCGCCGCGCCCGCGTCTTCCTGCTCGAGGAGCCGACGAACGGCGTCGACATGGGCTCCAAGCAGGCGATCTACGAGGCGCTCTCCGACGCCGCCAGGGAGGGCGCCGCGGTGCTGATGACCTCGCAGGACCCGGAGGAGCTCTGCGCCGTCTGCGACCGCGTCTTCGTCCTCCGCGACGGCCGCGTCGGGGTCGAGCTGGAGCGGGCGCGGCTGTCCGAGGACCGGATCGTGGCGGAGACGCTGCGCAGCAACGGCGAGGCCGAGGGGGAGGGGCGATGAAGCTCTTCGGTGCCGACAACCTGGCCCGCTTCAGCGGCATCTACGTGCTCGGCCTCTTCATCCTGATCTTCTCCCTCTGGGTGCCGGCGACGTTCCTCACGGTGACGACGCTGAAGTCGGTGCTCGGCGACCAGGCGATCACCCTGATCCTCGCGCTCGGGCTGCTGGTGCCGCTGGCGGCGGGCCAGTTCGACCTCTCGGTCGCCCAGAACCTGGGCCTGGCGGCGATCGTCTGCGGCGCCCTGCAGACCCGCACCGGGCTCGGCTGGCCGGAGTGCGCGGCGATCGCGATCGCCTGCGGCGCCCTGGTCGGCGCCGCCAACGGCGGCCTGATCCTGTTCGGCGTCGACAGCTTCATCGCCACCCTGGGGATGAGCTCGATCCTGCTGGCCTTCACCACGCTGGTGTCGCGGAACGAATTCGTCGGGCCGCTCTCGGAAGGCTTCCAGAAGGCCGCGAGCGCGGAACCGCTGGGCTTCCCGATCGTCACCCTCTACGCGCTGCTCGGTGCCGCGGTGCTCTGGTGGCTGCTCGAGCACACGCCGATCGGGCGCCGCACCTACGCCACCGGCGCCAACCGCGACGCCGCCCGCCTGGCGGGCGTGCGCACCGCCCGCCACACCTTCCTCGCGATGGTGATCTGCGGCGCGGTCGCGGCGCTGGCCGGCGTCCTCGTCGCCGCCAAGGTCGGCCAGGTCGCACCCACCCTCGGTCCGCCCTACCTGTTGCCCGCCTTCGCCGCCTGCTTCCTCGGCACCACCCAGATCAAGGTCGGCCGCTTCAACGTGCTCGGCACGGTGGTCGCGATCTACCTGCTCGCGGTCGGCGTCAAGGGCCTCCAGCTGGCGGGCGGCGAACTGTGGGTGACCGAAATGTTCAACGGCGTCGCCTTGGTCGGCGCGGTGACGGTCGCCGTCTTCGGGAACAAGCGCCGCAACCGCCGGTTGAAGGCGGAGACCGAACGTGCCTGAGACCGCGACCCTGTTCGAGCGCTCGGCGGAGATCCGCGCGCGCAACCCGCTGTTCGGCCCCAACCGGCTCAAGCTGGGCGTCTTCGGCCTGAACTCGATCGGCTGCGCGCTGACCCTCGTCCCCGAGGCCTACCGGCCGAGTTGGGCGGGCTCGCTGGCGGCGGCGCAGGCGGCCGACGAGGCGGGCTTCGAGGCGATCGTCCCCTACGCGCGCTGGAAGAGCTACGTGAAGGGCAACGTCCACCACCGCTCGAGCCAGGTGATGGAGTGCTTCAGCTGGGCCACCGCGGTCGCCGCCCGCACCGAGCGCGCGGCGATCTTCGCCACCTGCCACGTGCCCGCCATGCACCCGATCGTCGCCGCCAAGCAAGGCGCGACGATCGACCAGATCTCCGGCGGGCGCTTCGGCCTGAACGTCGTCGCGGGCTGGTACGCGGGCGAGCTGGGGATGTTCGGGGTCGACCTGCTCGACCACGCCGATCGCTACGCCCAGGCCGCCGAGTGGACCGAGATCCTCCGCCGCGCCTGGAGCGAGGAGGAGGAGTTCGACTTCGAGGGGCGCTTCTACGACGTCCGCGGCGCCTACTTCGAGCCGCGCCCGGCGCAGGCCCCGGCGCCGCCGATCATGAACGCGGGCGGCTCCGAGCGCGGCCGCGAGTTCGCCGCCCGCTTCTCCGACCTCGCCTTCGTCATGTTCGAGAGCTCCGAGCCCGAGGCGATGGCGGCCTCGATCGAGTCGGCCCGGGCGCTGGCGCGCGAGCGCCACGGCCGCGAGCTCCAGATCTGGACGCCGGCCTACGTCGTCCAGGCCGACAGCGACGAGGCGGCGGCGGCCTACGTCGCCCACTACGGCGCCGAGTGCGGTGACTACGAAGCCGCCGACGCCTTCATCGAGGGGATGATCGAGACCTCCTCGAACCTGCCGCCCGAGGTGCTGCGGGCGCTGCGGCTGCGGATCGTCGAGGGCGGCGGAGGCTACCCCTTGGTCGGCACCGCGGAGACGATCGCGGCGCGGATGGAGGAGCTCTCGCGCTGCGGCCTGGACGGACTGCTGTTGTCATGGATCGAGTACGAGCCGGGCATCCGGCGCTTCGCCCGCGAGGTGTCGCCGCTGCTCGCCGAAAGGGGGTTGCGGAGATGAGCGTCGAGATCGCCGGCGTGCCGGTGGGCGGCGAAGCGGAGGCGGTCCCCGGCCGCCATCGGGGACGGGTCGCGCTGGTCACCGGGGCGGCGCGGGGGATCGGCCGCGCCTACGCGCGTCGCCTGGCCCGCGACGGCGCCGACGTGGTGCTGGTCGACGTGCTCGACACCGCCGAGGCGGCGGCCGAGGTGCGCGCGACGGGGCGCGAGGCGTTCGAGATCGGCTGCGACATCGGCTCGCCGGAGGAGGTCGAGGCGCTGGCCGCGTCGGTCGGCGCCGCGGCGGGGCGCTGCGACATCCTCGTCAACAACGCCGCGCTCTTCACCCGGTCGGGCATCCTCGACACCTCGCTGGAGGAGTGGCGGCGGCTGCTCGCGGTCAACCTCGACGGGCTCTTCCTCGTCACCCGCGCCCTCGTCCCGGGGATGCGCGAGCGGGGCTGGGGGAGGGTCGTCAACGTCGCCTCGACCACGCTCGGTCTGGTGATGGGCGGCAGCCTCGCCTACATCACCAGCAAAGGCGCCGTGGTCGGGTTCACCCGCGCCCTGGCCAGCGAGGTCGGGCCGTGGGGGATCACCGTGAACGCGGTGATGCCGGGCCTCACCCGGACCGAGATCACCGAGGAAGAGGAGGCCGCGGGGCGGCTCGACTTCGAGGCGATGGTCGAGCAGCAGCCGATCCGGCGCGGCGTCGTCCCCGCCGACCTCGCCGACGTGGTCTCGTTCCTGGCATCGGAAGAGGCGAGGCTGGTGACCGCGCAGACCCTGGTCGTCGACGGCGGCATCGTCCGCCTCTGAACGGCGGCCCCCGAGAGAGAAGGAGGAAGGAAGGAATGGCAGACAAGCGAGAGGCGGTGCTCTTCTTCTTCCCCGAGTGGGGCGGGATGCACATGACCGCCTGGCGAGACCCGGAGGCCCCGGCCGACCCGACGATGGACTTCGCGACGATCAGGCAGATGGTGCAGACCGCGGAGCGGGGCAAGTTCCACGGCTTCTTTCTCGCCGACACCTTGGCGATCCGCCACTCGCTGGGGCGCGCCGAGCTGAGCCGGACGGCGAAGGGCGTGCGCTTCGAGCCGATGACGCTGATGTCGGCGCTCAGCACGCAGACCGAGCGGATCGGCCTGATCCTCACCGAGTCGACGACCTACAACGAGCCCTTCCACGTCGCCCGCCAGTTCGCCTCGCTCGACCACCTCTCCGACGGGCGCGCGGGTTGGAACGTGGTCACCTCGGGGACGCCCGCCGAGTCGCTGAACTTCGGCCGCGAGGAGCACATGGACCACGACCTGCGCTACCGGCGCGGCGAGGAGTTCTTCGAGATCGTCACCGGCCTCTGGGACAGCTGGGACGACGACGCCTTCCTCCGCGACAAGGAGTCGGGGGTGTACTTCCACCCCGAGGCCGTCCACCAGCTCGACCACCGCGGCGAGTTCCTCTCGGTCGCCGGCCCGCTGAACGTGGCGCGGCCGATCCAAGGCCGGCCGCTGATCGCCCAGGCGGGCTCCTCGCCGGTCGGCCGCGCCTTCGCCGCCCGGATCGCCGACGCGATCTACACCCTGGCCGCCGACTTCGACAAAGGGCGCGAGTTCTACGAGGAGATCAAGGGCCTCGCCTCCGACGCCGGCCGCGACCCGGCCGCGGTCAAGGTGATGCCGGCGATGATCGCGGTCGTCGGCCGCACCCAGGCCGAGGCGGAGGAGCGGATGGAGCGGCTCGACTCGCTGGTCGTGCCCGAGGTCGGGATGGCGCAGCTCGAGTCGATCCTCGAATTCGACTTCTCCGGCCACGACCTCGACGGCCCGGTGCCGGAGGTGCCCGAGACCAAGCTCGGGTCGCGCGGCCGGCAGCAGTTCTTCCTCGAAAAAGCGCGGCGCGAGAACCTCTCGATCCGCGGCCTGATGCAGTTCGCCGCCCGCACCGGGGCGGTCGCGTTCGGCCCCGAGGAGCTCGCCGACCACATCGAGCAATGGGTGCGGGGCGAAGCCGCCGACGGCTTCAACGTCACCTTCGGCGACGCCGCCGGCTCGCTGGAGAACTTCGTCGACCTGGTCGTCCCGGAGCTGCAGCGCCGCGGCGTCTTCCACCGCGACTACAGCGGCGCGACCCTGCGCGAGAGCGTCGGCGTGCCGCGGCCGCCGAGCCGCTACGCGCCCGCCGTCGCCGGCGAGTCGGTCGACTGAGCGCCGGCGATGCCCTGGCGGATCGACTCGACCAGGTCACGCTGGAGGGCGGAGAAGCTGCGGCTGTCGCGGTAGGCGAGGAGGATCGGCGCGGGTAGTCGCTCGCCGCCCTCGATCTCGATCCGGCGCAGCTCGCCGCGTTCCAGCTCGTCCTCCACCGAGGAGCGGAAGAGGAAGGAGACCGCGCCGGTCGTCTTCAGCACCCGCTTCATCGCCTCGGCGTGGCCGAGCTCGATCGCCGGCGGTCCGCGTTCGATCCCTTTCTCGCGCAGCAGCTCGTTGAGCAGGTGGGTGCGCACCCGGTTCTTCGGCGAGGCGACGAAGTGCAGCTCGGCGACCTCGCTCTTCGACACCTGCTCGGGCTGCTCGGAATCGACGTCGGTGACGAGCAGGAACTCTTCCTCGCCGATCTCCTCGAAGTTGAGGGCACTGCCGGAGGGGGGTTTGCGGGCGATGATGACGCCGAAGTCGTGTTCCCCCGATTCCACCGTCGCGATCACGTGCTCGGGGTCGAACATGTCCATGCCGATCCGGGCCGAGGGCCGTTCGGCCAGGAAGCGCGCGAGCAGGTCGGGGAGCAGGTAGCTGCCGGCGGTCATGCTGGCGGCGATCGCCGCGGCCCCGGCGCTGCCGTCGGCGAGGCCCTCGATCCGCCGCGCCATCTCCTGGCTGCGGGTGAGCAGGTCTTTTGCCCATTCGTAGATCAGCCGGCCTTCCTCGGTGGTCCGCATCGAGTGGCCGTCGCGGTAGAGCAGCTGCACGCCGAGCCGGTCCTGGAGCGTGCGCACGTGCGCGGTGACCACCGGCTGCGAGAGGTACATCTCCTTCGCCGTCTTGGTGACGCTTTCGAGCTCGACCACCCGGCAGTAGACCGCCAACTTCGAAAGCTGGATGCGGAGGTCCATCGGCACCCGAGCAATATAGCCAATTGGCAATTGGGCAAGGAGAAACCTTCTATTTGCCCTATTCCGCGATCGGGAATAGCTTGGGCCGATGGACTACGTCGGCGTCGACATCGGGGGCACCTTCACCGACATCGTTGTGATGGACGACAAGCACGGTCTCGTCACCACCAAGGCGCCGACCACCCCGGGCGAACTCGAGCGGGGCGTCTTCGACGGCCTCGCCCTGATCGCCGGCGAACGCGGGATCTCGCTCGAGCAGTTCCTCGCCGGCGTCGAGAGCTTCGGCCACGGCACCACCCAGGCGACCAACGCGCTGATCGAGCGCACCGGGGCGACGACGGCGCTGCTCACCACCGCCGGCTTCGGCGACACCCTGTTCATCCAGCGCCTGATGGGGTTCACCACCGGGCTGGCGAACGACGAGCTCGGCTGGTACAGCCGCCGCCGACAGCCGGAGCCGATCGTCCCTCGCCGCCTCGTCCGCGAGATCGGCGAGCGCGTCGACCAGGCGGGCCAGGTGCTGGTCCCGCTCGACGAGGACGGGGCGCGGCGCGAGATCGAGGCGCTGCTCGAGGCGGGGGTCGAGGCCTTCGCGGTCAGCCTGCTGTGGTCGTTCAAGAACCCCGGGCACGAGCAGCGCCTGCGCGAGCTGATCTCGCAGCTGGGCGGCGACGGGCTCTTCGTCAGCCTCTCCAGCGAGGTCAGCCCGGTGATCGGGGAGTACGAGCGCACCGCGACCACGGTCCTCAACAGCTATCTCGGCCCGGTCGTCGCCGCCTACCTGGACCGGCTCGAGCAGGGTCTGCGCGAGCGCGGCTTCGGCGGTCAGTTCAGCGTCATGAACAGCATCGGCGGCGTGATGAGCGCCGGCGATGCCGCCGCGCACGCGGTCCTGCTGCTGGCCAGCGGCCCGAGCGGCGGCGTGATCGGCTCCCGTTACCTGGCCGAGATGCTCGGCCACGGCAACGTCATCACCACCGACATGGGCGGCACCAGCTTCGACGTCGGCCTGATCCTCGACGGCCGTCCCTCGATCAGCTCCCACACCCAGGTCGGCGGCTACCACCTCAGCGCGGCGATGGTCGACATCACCGCGATCGGCTCCGGTGGCGGCTCGATCGCCACGGTCGAGGACGGGATGGTCCGGGTCGGGCCGGAGAGCGCCGGGGCGATGCCGGGACCGGTCTGCTACCAGCGCGGCGGGACCCGGGCGACGGTGACCGACGCCGACCTGGTGCTCGGCGTCATCGATCCCGACACCTTCCTCGGCGGCCGCATGAAGCTCGACAAAGCGGCGGCGGAAGCGGCGATCGCCGAGCAGATCGCCGCGCCGCTCGGCGAGGACGTGGTCAAGGCCGCGGCCGGGATCCGGCGCATCGTCGACTCGCAGATGGCCGACACCCTGCGGCAGCTGACGATCGGCCGCGGCCACGACCCGCGCGATTTCGTGCTCTACGCCTACGGCGGTGCCGGGCCGATGCACTGCGCCGGCTTCGGCAGCGACCTCGGCGCCGCCAAGATCGTGGTCCCGGCCGTCTCGATGGTCCAGTCCGCCTACGGCGCGCTCGCCTCCGACATCCACCACTCGGCCGAGCGCTCGCACCTGGTCCGGGCCGGCGGCGGCCCGCAGCCGCTGACCGCCGGGATCGAGGTGGACGAGATCGAGGAGCGCTTCCAGGCGCTCGAAGCCGAGTGCCTCGAGCGCCTGCGCGGAAACGGGATCGAGCCCGGGCAGGCCGAGCTGCGCCGCAGCGTCGACATGCGCTACCGCCGCCAGACCCACGAGCTGATCGTGCCGGTCGACGCCGGCCCCCTCGAGCAGGCCGCGCTCGAGGCGCTGTTCGAGCGCTTCGAGGGAATGTACGAGGACACCTACGGCAAGGGCGCTGCCTTCCGCGAGGCGGGGATCGAGATGACCACCTTCAGGGTCGACGCGGTCGGCCGCCGTCGCAAGCCGAGCCTGCAGGCGACGGCGCCGGTGGCCGCCGAGGGACGCGGCAGCCGCCGCGTCTACGACACCGCCGTCGACGGCTACGCCGACGCCGCCGTGGTCCAGTGGGGCGGCCTCGGCGCCGGCGCCGAGCTGCCCGGCCCGGCGGTGGTGGAGCACCCGACCACGACCGTCTTCGTCGGCTCCGGCCAGGTCGCCGCGGTCGACCGGCACGGCAACCTGGTGATCGAGGAGAGGAGCACCGCGTGAGCACCGTCGCCGAACCCGCTCGCAACCTGCGCGACTTCGACCCGATCAGCTTCGAGGTGATCCGGAACAAGCTCTCGGCGATCGCCGAGGAGCAGGCGATCACCCTGAAGTCGGTCTCCGGTTCGCCGGTCGTGACCGAGGCGACCGACTTCAACAACGGCATCTATCTCGCCGACGGCTCGACCGTGACGATGGGCCCCCAGGTCCTCTTCCACAGCGGCACGATGTCGTCGGTGATCGAGAATGTGATCGCCCAGTTCAGCGAGAACCCGGGCATCCGCCCCGGCGACATGTTCATCCTCAACGATCCCTACCGCGGGGCCGTCCACCAGCCCGATGTCGCGATCGTGGCGCCGCTGTTCGACGGCGAGCGGCTGATCGCCTGGGCCGGCTCCTGCGCGCACCAGCTCGACATCGGCGGCATGAGCTTCGGCAGCTGGGCGGTCGACGCCTACGAGATCCAGCAGGAGGCGATGCTGCTGCCGGGCGTGAAGATCGTCGAAGCGGGCGAGATCCGCGAGGACATCTGGCAGATGATCATGGGCATGACGCGGCTGCCGATGGTCCTCGGGCTGGACCTGAAGGCGATGATCGCGGCCAACAACGTCGCCGCCCGCCGCCTCGAGCAGGTGATGGAGCGCTACGGGACCGAGCTCGTGCTCGGCGTGATGGAGGCCGAGATCGAGGCGTCGGAGCGACGGCTCCGGGCGCGCCTGCGGCAGCTGCCCGACGGCGTCTTCCGGGCGGTCGACTTCCTCGAGCACGACGGCCACGAGGACCTGCTCTACGAGGTCCGGCTCGCCGTCCACAAGCGCGACGACGAGCTGGTCTTCGACTTCGAGGGTTCCTCGCCGCAGGCGCCGGGCTTCGTCAACTGCACCCGGGCCGGCCTGGTCGGGGCGGTGTTCACGGCGCTCCTGCCGATCCTCGCCCCCGACATCCGCTGGAACCATGGGATCCTGCACCCGGTCGAGGTCCGCGCCCCGGAGGCCTCGATCATCAACGCCTCCTGGCCGGCGCCGGTCTCCTCGGGGACCGTCTCGGCCGTCTGGGTGGCGACCAACGTCAGCGTCGCCGCGCTCTCGCGCCTGGCCGCCTGCTCGACCGCCACCAGCTCCGAGGCGGCGGCGATCACCAAGGGCTCGATGATGGTCCTGACCCTGGCCGGCCAGGATCGCGACGGCGGCCCCTACGGGACCTTCGTGCTCGACTCGACCGCCGGCGGCGGCGGCGCCTACGCCGACCACGACGGGATCAGCGGCTCCGGCGACTACTGCGTCCCGCGGCCCTCGATCGCCAACGTCGAGAGCAACGAGGCCGGCGGCCCGATCCTCTATCTCTACCGCCGCCTGGTCCCTGACACCGCCGGGCCCGGCCGCCGGCGCGGCGGCGCCGCGGTGGGGCTGGCGCTCACCCCGCATGACGTCGACGAGCTCGCGGCGATGCTGATCAGCCACGGGGTCGAGGTGCCGAACTCCGCCGGGCTGTTCGGTGGCATGGAGGCGGCCTGCAACGACCCGCTGCTGCTGCGCGAGAGCGAGGGCACGGTCGGTCGCGTCCTCGACCCCGACGGCCTGCGGGCGATCGCGGGGACGGAGGAGACGGGGCCGAAGCCGGGACACTTCCGGCTCGCCGCCGGCCAGGTCTTCGCCTACAGCTTCCAGGGCGGCGGCGGCTTCGGCGATCCGCTCGACCGCGACCCCGAGGCGGTCCTCGCCGACGTCCTCGACGGCCTCGTCAGCCCCGAGTCCGCCCGCGACCACTACGGCGTCGTCGTCGCCGACGGGGCGCTCGACGCCACCGCGACCGCTGCCCGCCGGGCGGAGATCCGGGCCGAGCGGCTCGGGACCGCTCCCGCCCGCGAGGTCCCGGTGGACGCGGGCGCCGAGGGCGAGCCGCTAGGCCCGTACCTGGCCCGCGGCGCCGACGGACGGCTGCGCTGCCGCTGCGGCGAGGACCTGGGTGCCGTCGCCGAGAACTGGAAGCCGCGGGCGGCGCGGCGGCTGGTCGGGCCGGAGGCGCACGGGCGGCGCATCCGCCTGCATCCCGGGCTCGAGCTGCGCGAGTTCTCCTGCCCCGCCTGTGCGACCCTGCTCGAGTGCGAGGTCGGGCGGGTCGGGGAGCCGGACCTGCACACGATCGAGCTCGAAGATCGAGCCGGGTAGGTGAGCGGCGCGGTCGGATTCTCGGTGCCGACCCGGATCGTCGCCGGGATCGGCTCGCTGGCGTGCGCGGGCGAGTTGCTGGGAGGGCTGGGCGCCGGCCGGGTCGCGGTGGTCTGCGACGCCGGCGTGGCCGCGGCCGGGCTGCTGGTGGAGGTGGAGGAGGCGGTCGCGGGCGAGCCGCTGTTCGAGTGCTCGCCGGTCGCCGCGGACCCCAGCTTCGAGGCGGCCGCGGCCCTGGTCGCCGAGGCGCGCGAGGCAGGCTGTGAGCGGGTGCTCGGGGTCGGCGGCGGCAGCGGCCTCGGCGCCGCCAAGGCGGTGGCGCTCGGGCTCGCCAACCCGGAGCCGCTGGAACAGCTCGAGGGGGTCGGCGTGGCGAGCGAGCCGGCCGTGCCATGCCTGGCGATCCCGACCACCGCCGGCTCCGGCAGCGAGGTCTCGAACGCCTTCGTCCTCAAGCGGGCCGGCGGCGGTCCCGCCCAGGCGATCGTCCGCGGGCCCGGCTACGAGCCGCGGGTGGCGTTGCTGGACGGCCGGCTGCTCCGCCGCCTTCCCGAGCGGCCGATGGTCTACGCCGGGCTCGACGCCCTCAGCCACGCCCTCGAGGCGCTCTGGGCGCGCGGGCGCTCCCGCTTCACCGACGCCTTGGCGCGCGCGGCGGCGGCGCAGCTGCTGGAGGCGCTGCCGCGCGCGCTGGACGGGCGCCGCGACGACGACCTGCAGGTGCTGATCGAGGCCAGCGCGATGGCCAACCTCGCCTGCGGCAGCGCCGGCCTCGGGCTCGCCCACGCGCTCTCGGCGGCCTCGGCGGTGCGACTCCCGCACGGCTACCAGAACGGGGTCCTCCTGCCGCACGTCGCCGCCTTCAACCGCGACCTCCTCGACCCGGTGGATGGGGAGCTGGTCGACCGCCTCGACGGGCTCTACGCGTCGATCGGCTTCGAGCCGAGCTTCGCCACGGGCGACCTCGGCCCGGCCGAGGTCGAGGCGATGGTCGCAGCCGCCGGTGAGCACCCGTTCCGCCGGAACAACGCGCGGGTGGCCGATGAGACCGACCTGCGAGACCTGTTGCGACGCGCCGGCGCCCCCGATAGCCGAACTTAGATGTTGATCTCGGTCTATATGTATTTGCGGTGATGAACCGTCACCGTGATACTCGGGCTCAGTTGGTCACACACACCGTTTAGCTTCGAGATCGGGCCACACGGCCTTGAGGAGAGTGTCATCTATGCCGCCCGTAAAAGGTCAGCTTGCCCACCTCTGGGAGCCACTCGACATCGGGCCGACCCGGGTTCGTAACCGTGTCATGTACACGGCGCAGACCATCCTCTACGGTGAGGAGCACCTCCTCAGCGATCGTCATATCGCCTTCTACGCCGAGCGCGCCAAAGGTGGGGTGGGGTTGATGATCACCGAGCAGCAGGCGGGCCATCCGATCTGGAAGGGCTCCTTCTACCCAGGCTGCACGGCCCACGACCGCCGCGCCGTGCCGCAATACGCGAAGCTCGCCGAGGCGGTGCACGAGCACGGCGGCCGGCAGTTCGTGCAGCTGTTCGGCTCCGGCGTGCACGACAAAGGGACGATGGTCTACGACGAGTGGCATCCGCTCTGGGCCGCCTCGCGCGTCACCTCGATCGTCCACCGCGAGGTGCCGATGGTGATGGGCCCGAGCGAGCTCGAAAGCACCGTCCGCGCCTTCGGTGAATCGGCGCTGAACGTCAAGGCCGCCGGCCTCGACGGGGTCGAGATCCACGCCGCCCACAGCTACCTGCTGGGTCAGTTCCTCAGCCCCGCCTACAACAAGCGCGACGACGCCTACGGCGGCAGCATCGAGAATCGCTGTCGCCTCGTCCGCGAGATCGCCGAGTCGGTCCGCGCCCAGGTCGGCGGTGAGATGACCGTAGGCGTGCGCCTGTCGTATGACGAATTCATCGGCGACGCCGGGCTCACCGGCGACGAAGCGCAGGAAATCGTCAGCTATCTCGCCGACTGTGACCTGTTCGACTACTTCAGCATCTCCTGCGGCGGGTACCACACCCTTTTCCGCACGGTCTCGCCGATGCAGGTCCCGGAAGGGTTCCTCGAGGAGGCGGGCCGGACGGTGAAAGGGATCGTCGGCGACCGCGGGGTCGTCTTCCTGGTCGGCAGGATCGCCGACGTCGCCACCGCCGATCGGCTGGTCGGCAGCGGGGCCACCGACATGGCGGCGATGACCCGGGCGCAGCTCGCCGACCCGTTCTTGGTCAAGAAGGCGCAGGAGGGGCGGCCCGAGGACATCGTCAAGTGCGTCGGCGCCAACATCTGCCTCGCCCACGCGTTCGACCAGAAGCGCGTGCCCTGCATGATGAATCCGGCGACCGGCCGCGAGGCGAAGCTGGGCGACGGCACGCTGCGGATGGTCGATCCGGGCGAGGCGAGGTCGGTCGTCGTCGTCGGCGGCGGCCCGGCCGGGATGCGGTTCGCCGGCACCGCCGCGGCGCGCGGGCACCGGGTCACCCTGCACGAGGCGGACGCCGAGCTCGGCGGCCACCTCAACCTGGTCAAGCAGCTGCCGACCAGGGCCGGCTGGGACGACGCGATCGCGAACCTGCGGCGGCCGCTGGAGAAGTACGGGGTCGAGGTGCACTGCGGCTCGGAGCTCGACCTCGATGCCGCGGCCGGGCTCGATGCCGATCTCGTCGTCTGCGCCACCGGCTCCTCCTACGCCAGGCACGGCATCCCGAGCCCCTACCGGCCGGAGCGCGAAGCGATCCCCGGCTGCGAACTCGAGCACGTGCTCGACCTCGGCACCGCCGTCCGGCGCGCCCTCGCCGACGCCGCGGCGTTCGGCCCGCGGGTGCTGATCTACGACGAACTGGGCCACTATCTGCCGCTCGGCCTCGCCGAGATCCTCACCGCGGCGGGCTCCCGGGTCGAGATCGTGACCCCGCACTCGGCGGTGGGCGAAGAGGCGATCCGGACCCAGGACTGGTTCTGGATCGGGCCGCGGCTGCTCGACGCCGGGGTGACCCTGACCACGCAGCGGACGATCGAGGCGATCGAGCCGGGCCGCCTCGCGCTCAGCGGCGTCTTCGGTGGGCCGCCGGTCGAGCGCGAGGTCGACACCGTGGTCCTGTCGCTGCCGCGGCTGCCCCGGGATCAGCTCCACGGCGAGCTCGCGCGGGCGCGCGACGGCGCCGTGATGCTGGTCGGCGACGCCCTCGCCCCGCGCTCGATCGAGGCCGTCATCTACGAGGCCGAGACGACCGCCCGGGAGATCTGAGCCGATGCCGAGCGAGCCTCTGTTGGCGGGGAAGGTGGCGGTGGTGACCGGTGCCGGCAAGGGCATCGGCCGCGCCATCGCCGAGGCCCTCGCCGCCGAGGGTGCCGAGGTGGCGATCCTCGACCGCGATCGCGACGGCGCCGCGGCGGCCGCGGCGGCGATCGAGGCGGGCGGCGGCCGGGCGCTCGCGGTCGGCTGCGACGTCAGCGAGCCGGCGCAGGTCACGGCGGCCGTCGAGCGGACCGTCGCCGACTGCGGCGGCATCGACGTGCTCGTCAACAACGCCGGCATCACCAACACCTCAACCCTCGAGGAGCTCACGCTCGAGCTCTGGAGCGAGACCATCGCCGTCGACCTGACCGGTGTCTATCTGATGACCCAGGCGGCCCTGCCTGAGCTGGAGCGGCGGCGCGGCAAGATCGTCAACGTCGCCTCGCAGCTGGCGCTCCGTGGGGCTCCGAAGATGTCCCACTACTGCGCCGCCAAGGCGGGTGTGCTCGGTTTCACCCGCGCCTGCGCGGTCGAGCTGATCGGGCGTGGCGTCCACGTCAACGCGATCGCGCCGGGCCCGACCGAGACCGAGAACCTGTTCGGGGTTCCTGCCGAGACGCTTGACGCGATCCGCGAGGAGCTGCCGATCAAGCGCTTCGCGACGGTGGAGGAAATTGCGCCGGCGGTCGTCCTGCTGGCCTCCGGCAACGGTGACTACTTCGTGGGAGCGACTCTGAACGTCTCCGGCGGCCACGTCATGTAACCGCCCCATTTCGGGCAGAGAAAGGAGAAATGTGAAACACGTCAGCGAGGCAGTTGGAAGCGGTGGCCGGCTCGGTCGCGTCAGATCGACCTCGGGTTCCTATGACCACGAGGTGCGGATCCCCGGGGTGAAGGCCGACGGTGTGACGCCGGAGGAGATGATCGCCGGCGCCTGGGTCGCCTGTTTCGGGATGACGTTCATCGATGCCGCCCGTGCCGCCGACACCGACGCCACCGAGGTGGAGTACTCCGCCCAGGTGACCATCGAGGCCGCCAACGGCATCTACACCATCACCGAGGCGACGCTGACCATCGACGCCCCCGAACTGGACCCGGGCCTGGTCGACGAGCTGGCCGTGCGCACCCACCAGGTGTGCCCGGTCTCGAAGGTCCTCACCGAAGGCGTCGCCAAGGTCGAGATCGTCAACGCGGCAGCGAAAAGCGCCTAGCAAAGGAAGGTCAGCATGAGTGACAGCAGCCCGAGACCACCGTTCGCCTACACGCCGCTTCCCGAGCGCGAGCCGATCCGCTGGCCCGGCGACGCGCGGGTCGCCTTCTACGTGGGGCTCAACATCGAGCACTACCACGTCGACGCGCCGGCGACCAGCATCTTCCCGGGGACGGCGGCGCTGAAGCCGGACCCGCTCAACTACGGCTGGCGCGACTACGGGCCGCGGGTGGGGATCTGGCGGATGATCGAGCTGCTCGACCGCCTCGAGATGCCGGCGAGCGTGCTGCTGAACTCCGAGGTCTGCGTCGAGAACCCGGAGATCGTCGCCGCCGGGGTCGAGCGCGACTGGGCCTGGCTCGCCCACGGCCACACCAACTCGCGCCTGCACACCGGCTTCGAGTCGCCCGCCGAGGAGGCGGCGGCGCTGGGCGAGATGTTCGACCAGCTCGAGCAGGCCACCGGCACCAGGCCGCGCGGCTGGCTGGGGCCGGCGCTGACCGAGACCTTCGAGACGCCGGGATTCCTCGCCGGGCTCGGCGGCAGCTACGTCCTCGACTGGTGCAACGACGACCAGCCCTATCCGCTCCTCGGACAGGATCGGATGATCTCGGTCCCCTACTCGATCGAGCTCAACGACATCCCGCTGTTCGTCGGCAAGAGCTTCACCGGCCCCCAGTTCCGGGAGATGATCGTCGACTGGTTCGACCAGCTCTACAAGGACGGTGAGTCGACCGGTCGGGTGATGACGATCGCGCTGCACCCCTTCATCGCCAACCAGCCCTCGCGGCACCGGTACCTCGAAGAGGCGCTCGAGCACATCGCCGGTCACGACGGCGTCTGGCTCACCACCAGCGACGCGATCGCCGACCATTACCTCGAGCACTACTACGACGGCGCCGTGGCGGCCTTGGCGCAGCGGAACGGGGCCTAGCGGTGCGGGTCCCGGACGCTTACAAGGAGACCTTCGCCTTCTACACCGAACGCGGCTTCGGCCACCGGGTCGGGTTCGGCGAGAGGCCCGCGGTGCTGGTGATCGACATGATCCGCGCCTTCACCGAGGCCGAGTCGCCGCTCGCGAGCGACCTGACCTCCCAGATCGAGGCGATCAACGGGCTCCTGCCCGCCGCCCGGGCGGCGGGGGCGCCGGTGATCTACACCACCGTCGCCTACGACCGGCAGCTGGCCGAGGCCGGGGTCTGGATCCGCAAGGTCCCCACCCACGAGTGGTTGACCGAGGGTTCCGACTGGGTCGAGTGCGATCCGCGCATGGATCGCGCCGACGAGGACCAGTGGCTGGTGAAGAAGTACGCGTCCTGCTTCTTCGGCACCGACCTCTCCTCGCGACTGGTGACGCTCGGGATCGACACGGTGATCGTCACTGGTTGCACGACCAGCGGCTGCGTCCGCGCCACCGCCGTGGACGCCTGTTCCCACGGTTTCCACACCATCGTTCCCGAGGAGTGTGTCGGCGACCGGGCGGAGCTGCCCCATCTGGCAAGCCTGTTCGACGTCGATGCGAAGTACGGCGATGTAGTCGATGGACAGGAGGTCGTCGAGTACCTGAAGCGGCTCGGACAGCCGGGCTGAGCAACCAAAATTTGATCGCTCGCATGTCGTGTCGTGGGACGCGGATGCGGGATTCAGAGAGGAGTGTTCGTAGTGAAACGTGGATCTGATCGAGCGGCCGGAGTGCGTATCTGCGCGGCGGTTGCAATCTTGGTGTTTCTCGCCCTGGCCGTCGCCGCCTGTGGTGGTGGCAGCAGCTCAAGTACCGAAACCACCACCGAAGCAGCCTCGTCCTCGGCGGAAGGGGCGGCCGCAACCGGTGGCGCCGAAGGCACGGAAAAGGCCAAGCCCGCCGCCGCGGGTGCCGGCGGCGAATACAAGGGGCCGCAGAAGAGCCTGCCCGCCTCCTTCGGCGAACCGAAGAAGTCGGGGAAGCCGATGACATTCGGCTATCTGCAGATCTACGGATCCCTGCCGGTCCTGGCGACCGAGCAGAGGGGGGCGGAAGAAGAGGCGGCCAAGCTCGGCGTCAAGCTGATCGTCAAGGACGCGCAGCTGAACCCGCAGACGCAGGTGTCGCAGTTCAACCAGCTGCTGGCGCAGGGAGTCGAAGGGATCGTCGTCTATCCGGTCGTCGCCGGCTCACTCGGGCCGTCGCTCGAACAGGCCAAGGCCGCCGGCATCCCGGTCGTCTCGACCAACGCCCGGCCCGACGTCACCAAACCGCTGCCGCCCGGCTACACCGCCGACGTCGAGCAGACCCTCGACGTCGAGGCCTACGAAATGGCGCGGGTGATGTCGGAATCGAAACCCGGCGCCAAGTTCGGGATCATCGGGCTCGGCCTGCCGGTGGAAGCGCTCAAATACCTCGCCGCCAGGCAGCAGTACTGGGGCGAACACTTCGGCCTCAAGTACGTCGGCACGGTCGACGCCAAACAGGACACGCCGACCGCCTACGGGCCCGCGGCGAGCGAGCTCCTCGCCAAGGCACCGGAAATCGAACAGATATTCACCTACAACGACGCCGTCGCCCTCACCGCGTCGACGGTCGCCCGGTCCTCCGGCAAGTCGGAAATCGAAATCGCCGGCGGTTCGGGAACCGAAGAAGCGGCGATGAAGGCGATCCAGGCCGGCCAGATCACGATGAGCTACCAGATGCCCTGGGCCGAAACCGGGGCGGAGATGATCAAAGGGGCGTACGACTACGCCACCAAACAACACGTGCCGCTGCCCGAAACGGTGGGGCTGCGGGGCACCGTGATCACCAAGGAAAACGCCGGCGAAGTGGAACCCACCAAGTAACGATGGCGGCCGGCACCGGACACTCACCCGTCCTGTCGCTGCAGGGCATGCACAAGCGCTACGGCGGTGTGCATGCCCTGCGCTCGGCCGACCTGACGATCTCCGCCCCGGGCGTCGTCCACATCCTGCTCGGCGAGAACGGCTCGGGGAAGTCGACGCTGCTCGGCATCCTCTCCGGCCAGACCCGCCCCGACCAGGGGACGATGACCCTCGGCGGCCGCGAGGTGAGGTTCTCGAGCCCGGTCGACGCGCTCGCCCAGGGCATCGCGATGGTCTCGCAGGAGACCGCCGTCGCCCCCGAACTCTCGGTGGCGGAGAACGTGCTGCTGGGCCGCGGGCTGGTCCGGCGCCGGCTCGGCCTCAGCTGGGGCCGGACCGAGCGGCGGGCGCGGGCGGTGCTCGATCGGCTCGAGCTCGACTGCGACCCGCGGGCGCGGGTCGCCGAGCTGCGGCCCGACCAGCGGCAGATGGTCGAGATCGCCCGGGCGCTCTCGAGCGAGGCGCGGATCCTGATCCTCGACGAGCCGACCAGCTCGCTCACCGACGACGAGGTCGAGGCGCTGTTCCGGGTCGTGCGGCAGCTGAAGCGCGAGGGGGTCGCGGTGATCTTCGTGTCCCACCGGCTGCCCGAGGTGTTCGCGATCGGCGACGAGGTGACCGTCCTCCGCGACGGCGCCACCGTGGCCGCGGGCCCGATCGACGGCTTCGACGAGGGCTTGCTGGTGGAGGCGATGGTCGGCGCGGACTCGGCCTACGGGCGTGAGGCCGCGCCCCGCTCGCCGGCCCGCCACGACGGCACCGCGCTCACCGTCCGCGGGATGCGGGTGGCCGGCGCCGTCCGCGACGTCGACCTCGAGGTCGGCCGCGGCGAGATCGTCGGCGTCAGCGGCCTCGTCGGCGCCGGCCGCAGCGAGATGTTGGAAGCGATCTTCGGCGCCCGCCCGATCGTCGCCGGCACGCTGACGGTGGGCGGGGAGTCGTTCCGGCCGAGCAGCCCGCGCCACTCGATCGAACGCGGGCTCGGCTTCCTCCCTCCCGACCGCAAGGGCCAGGGTCTGGTCCTGGGCCTCAGCGTCCAGACCAACCTGACCATGGTCCAGACGATCGGCCGCTCCCGCGCGGCGATCCCGCGGCCGGAGGCGGAATGGCGGCGGGTCGCCGGCATCTGCGAGCGGATGCAGTTGCGGATGGCCTCGCCGCGGCTGCCGGTCGGCTCGCTCAGCGGCGGCAACCAGCAGAAGATCGCGCTGGCCAAATGGCTGCTGCGAGACCCCGGGCTGCTGCTCCTCGACGAGCCGACCCGCGGCGTCGACGTCGCCGCCAAGGCCGAGATCCACGCCCACCTGAAGGCGATCGCCGCGGGCGGGGTGGGGATGCTGGTGAGTTCCTCGGAGAACGAGGAGCTGATCGAACTCTGCGACCGCATCCTGGTGATGTCACGCGGGCGGATTGTCGCCTCACTCTCACAAGACGAAGCCACCGAGGCGAAGCTGGTCTCGTCGGCAGGAGGTCACGTATGAATATCGACGCAACGCTCCCCGGCCGGGCCTGGAGGGCGACGGCGAACTTCCGCCCGATCCTGATCCTGGTGGTCGCGATGTTCGTCTTCTTCACCATCACCCAGGGCGCCTTCGCCACCAACCAGAACCTGAAGAACATGCTCGCCGACTCGGCGATCCTCTGGGTGATCGCGATGGGGATGACGTTCGTGCTGCTCTCCGGCGGCTTCGACCTCTCGGTAGGCGCGACCGCCGCCCTGGTCGGGATCTTCATGGTGAAAGTGCTCGCCCTCGGGATCCCGGGCGGGGTGGTGCTGGCGCTGATGGTGCTGTTCGGCGCGCTGGTCGGGGCGTTGCTGAACGGGATCCCGATCGGTCGCCTCAACCTCTCGGTCTTCGTCGTCACCCTGGCCTCGATGATCGCCCTGACCGGCCTGGTGGAACTCTGGTCCGGGAGCGAATCGTATTACGTGACCGCCCCGATCGCGGCGATGATCGGCGTCGACAACGTGCTCGGCCTGCCGGTCCCGATCTGGATCATGGCCGCGGTCTTCGTCGCCGCCCTCTACGTCCAGCGCTTCACCTTCTTCGGCCGCGACGTCTACGCGATCGGCGGCAGCCCGGTCGCCGCCCGGCTCGCCGGGATCCGGGTACCGCGGACGCTGATGATCGTCTACGGGCTGATGGGTGCCTGCGCGGCGCTCGCCGGCGCGATCGCCGTCGGCAGGGTCGGCGCGGCGACGCCGACCGTCGACTCCACGATCGCTCTGCAGGCGATCGCCGCCGTCCTCCTCGGCGGCACCGCGTTGACCGGCGGCTCGGGCGGCGTCGGTGGGACCGCGGTCGGGGTGCTGTTCATCGCGATTCTGCAGAACGGGCTCAGTCTCGCCGGCGTCTCCAGCGACTGGCAGAACGTGGTCACCGGGGTGATCCTGCTGCTGGCGGTGTTGAGCGACCGCTTCAACTTCTCGGATCTACTGCGGCGCTCCGCGGAGGACGAAGGCGAGGCGGGCGCCGGCGGCCCGCCGGCCGTCGCCGCCGAGGGGCAGCCGCGCCTGAATGCCTGAGGGTGCGGCGGCGATCGGTGCCGCGGCCGGGGTCGCCAACCTGCGGCTGGCGGCCGCCGCGGACCTGCTGCGCTCGCGCCAGGTCTCGAGCGTCGAGCTGACCGCGGCCTACCTCGAGCGGATCGCGGCGCTCGACGGCGCGCTCGGCGCCTGGGCGCGCACCTACCCGGAGCGGGCGCTGGCGGCGGCACGAGAGTCGGACCGCCGCCGCGCCGCCGCCACGGGCGGGCTCGGCGGGCTGGACGGCATCCCGATCGGGATCAAGGACGTGATCGCGGTGGCCGGTCTGCCCCGCAGCCTCGGCAGCGAGGCGTTCGCCGGCGAGGTCGCCGCCACCGACGCCGGCGCCTGGGCGCGCCTGCGCGACGACGGCGTCGTGCTGCTCGGGCACCAGACGACCCAGGAGCTGGCGCTCGGCAACGCGCCGCAGCTCGTCGCCAACCCTTGGGACCTCGGCCGCAGCCCTGGCGGCACCAGCAACGGCGGCGCCGCCGCGGTCGCCGCCGGGACCGCCCCCGCGGCGCTCGGGACCGACGTCGGCGGCAGCCTCCGCCGTCCCGCTTCGGCGTGCGGCCTCACCTCCTTCATCGCCACCGCCGGGACGGTGCCGCTGTCCGGCGTCCACAGCTTCGACCTCGGCAGTGAACGGGTCGGGCCGCTCGCCCGCGACGCGGTCGACTGCGCCCTGCTGGCGGCGGCGATCGCGGCGCCCTTCACCCGCCTCGCCGCCCCGGCCGCGGCGTCCGATCGCCCCCCCGCCGGCCCGCTCGGCGGCGTTCGTCTCGGCCGTCTGGAGCTGACCCGGCACCAGGCGCCGGCGGCCGCGGTGGCGGGGGCCCTCTCCCGCTTCGAAGGCGAGCTCGTCGGCCTCGGGGCCGAGCTCGTCGCGGTGGCGCCGCCCGCCTACCCCCGCTTCGACCGGCGGCCGCGGCCCGAGCACGTCGCCTTCTTCCGCGCCAACCTGGCGGCGCGGGGCGAGGGCTTCACCGCCTTCACCCGCCGCTTCGGCGCCGAGCTGCTGGAGCGGGCCGAACGGGACGGCCTCGCCGACCGCCGCCGCGACGCGGCGGCGGCGCGGCGATACCGGCGGGCCTGGGCGCGGATCTTCGTCGAGCAGGGGCTCGACGCCGTGATCGCCCCCGGCCAGCTCGCCGAGACTCCGCCGCTCACCGCGGTCCGCGAGGGCGGCGACCTCGACCGCTTCGGCGAGCCGACGATCCGCTCGATGTGGAACCTCGCCGGCTCACCCGTCGTCTGCCTCCCCGTCGGTCGCACTTCGGCGGGGATGCCGGTCGGCGCCCAGCTCGCCGGCGCCCCGCACCGCGACCCGGACCTGCTGCAGCTCGCGACGATCTTCCAGACGGCAACCTCCCACCATGAATTCGACGCTTCCGCGGACCTCGACAGAGGTCGGCCAGCGCGTTCCAGCGCATAGTCAAATGGCTATTCGAGCAACCCAGATATGCGATTTGTAATTATGTTGTCGCAGGCTTAGCGTCCTTCCTGTGCGCACCCCACGAATCCCCTTCGAGCAGCTGCCGGCGGATCTCCGCGAGCAGCTGCGCCCGCGCGTGGAGCGGCTCGGCTATCTCGGCGAGTTCTTCCAGGTGGCCGCCCACCAGCCGCGGGCCCTGTCCGCCTTCGCCGCCTTCACCGAAGCGCTCAAGGAGGCGGTGCCCGCGCCGCTGACGGAGGCGATCGCGCTCACCGTCGCCGCCCGCACCGGCAACGCCTACGAGCGGGTCCAGCACGAGCGGCTCGCGCTGGCGCTCGGGATCGAGGAGGCGACGGTGCGGGCGCTGGTCGCCGGCGAGCTCGACCGTCTCGAGGGCGCGCCGCGCGCCGCCGCCGAGCTCGCCGCGGAAGTGGTCGACGCCCGGGGCGGCAGCTGCGAGGCCTCCTACCGGCGGCTGCAGGATCTGGTCGGGGCCGAGGTCGCGGTCGGGTGCCTGATGATCGCGGGCCGCTACCTCGCGCATGCGACGATGTCGAACACCTGGGGGCTCGAGGCGCCGGTCGAGTCGCCGCTGGAGGAGGGAGCGGCGAATGTCTGAGCGCGACGAGCCAATCTGGATCGCCGAGGCCGACGCCGCGGCGCTGCTCTCCATCGAGGACGCGATCGAGGCGTTGGCCGGCGCGCACCGGCTCTACGCCGAGGGCGAGGCGGCGAACATGGTCAAGACCCAGGCCCAGTCGGGGCCCTCGAACCTGCACGCGGTCGGCGCGATCATCGCCGGCCAGGAGATCGCCGGGACGAAGACCTGGATGCACACGCCGGGCGGCGCCCAGCCGCTGCTGATCCTGATCTCGCCGGAGGACGGGCGGGTGCGGGCGGTGATCGAAGCCTTCGCGCTCGGGCAGCGCCGCACCTCGGCGACCTCGGCGTTGGCGACGCGCGAGTTGGCCCGCGAGGACGCGGCGACGATGGCCCTGGTCGGCACCGGCAAGCAGGCCGTCGCCCAGGCCGAGGCGGTCGCCGCGGTGCGGCCGCTGACCGCGATCTCGGTCTACGGCCGCGACCCGGGGCGCCGCGCCGCCTGCGTCGCCCGCCTCCAGGACCGGGTCGAGGCCTACGTCCGCGAGGAGCCCTCGCTGGAGGCGGCGCTCGTCCACGCCGACATCGTCACCCTCGTCACCCGCGCCGCCGAGCCCTTCGTCGAGGCGGCGATGATCGCCCCCGGCACCCACGTCAACGGGGTCGGCGCGATCCTCCCCGACCGCCGCGAGCTGGCGGTCGAGGCGGTCGCCGGCTTCGACCTGATCGCGGTCGACTCGCTGCCGCAGGCGCGCTCGGCCTCCGGCGAGCTGAACGCCGCGGTCGCCGCGGGCCGCCTCGACTGGGACGAGGTCGCGGAGCTCGGCCAGGTCCTGACCGGCGCCGCCCCCGGCCGCGGCGGCGCCGGCGAGCGCACCTTCTTCAAGGCGATGGGGGTCGGGATCGCCGACGTCGCCCTCGGCGCCGAGGTCCTGCGACGGGCCCGGGCCGAAGGCGTCGGCGTGCCGCTGCCCGCCCGCGAGATCACCCACTGAGAGAAACCAGAGCAAGGAGAAAGCGATGACCTACGGGAACCAGGACGAACCGGTCAAGGCGGTGTTTGTCGACAAGTCGGGCCGCACCCCGAACCAGTACCGGCCGCTGAAGCCGATGCTGATCCCGAAAGCGGAGATCGACGCGGAGATCGCCCGCCTCGCCGAAGGCGAGTTCCTCGGCTCGCGGCGCAGTGAGATCGTCAACCCTGCGCTGCTCGGCAGCGGCAGCCTCTACCCGGCGGTCAGCGTCTCGGTCAACGTCCTGCTCCCCGGCGAGCGCACCCGCCCGCACCGCCACAACTCCTCGGTGGTCAACTTCGGCATCCAGGGGTCGGGCAAGTCGATCGTCGGCGGCCGCACGATCGAGTGGGGCAAATACGACACCTTCAACACGCCGCCCTGGACCGTCCACCAGCACATCAACGACACCGATGAGATCTCGGTCCGCCTCAGCTACTCCAACAGCGGCCTGCTGAACCTGCTCGGCGTCCACGTCTTCGAGGACGCCGAAGACCTCGACCCCAACCAGCCGCTCGGCGACCCCGAGGCGGAGCGCGAGATGAGCGCCCGCGGCGAGGTGATCGGCGAGCACGGCGAGGCGCTCCTCACCTACGAGCAGCTGATCTCCCCCGAGCCGCCCTACCAGACCCCGATGTACTGGCCTTATCAGGAGATCCACGACCGGCTCCAGCACCTGCGCTCGCTCGGCCAGGAGTACAAGGGCCGGCGGCTCTACCTGATGTACGACCGCTCGACCGGCCGCACCCAGGGCACCACCTCGACCTTCTTCGCGACGATCACGATGCGCCCGGCGGGGATCGTCGACGAGCCCCACCGCCACACCTCGGCGGCGGTCAACTACATCTTCAGCGGCCGCGGCTGGAGCATCGTCGGCGGGCAGAAATACGAATGGGGCGCCGGCGACCTGATGCTGACCGCGCCGGGCTGGATGAACCACGGCCACGCCACCTTCGAGGGCGACGACGTCTACGAGCTGACGATCCAGGACTCGCCGCTCCAGATCGCGATCGGCAGCCTGCTGTGGGTCGAGAACCTGCGCGACGACCGCACCGAGGCGCTGGGGCGGACCGAGGGCTTCGAGACCAACCGCGACAACCTGGTCGGGTCGGGGTCCTGATGGCGGCACCGGCCAACCTGCGGGGGTCGCTGGTCCCGCTGGTCACCCCGTTCGCGGGCGGCGCGGTCGACTTCGACGCCTTCGAGGCCGCGGTCGAGCGCGTCGGCACCGCCTCCGACGGCGTCGTCGTCACCGGCACCAGCGGCGAGCCGACCTCGCTCTCGGCCGCCGAGCGGGAGGAGCTCTTCCGCCGCGCGGTCGCGGTGGCGGCGGGGCGCTTCCCGGTCGTCGCCGCGACCGGCTCGCCGAACCAGGCGGAGACGATCGCCCTCACCGAGGCCGCCGACGCGGCGGGCGCCGACGCGGTGCTGGTCGTCTGCCCGGCCTTCGTCAAACCCTCCCAGGAGGGGCTGCGCCGCCACTTCGTCGCCGTCGCCGCGACGACCGAGCGGCCGTTCCTGATCTACAACATCCCCGGCCGCGCCGGGGTGTGGGTGACGGCGGAGACCGTCGCCCGGATCGCCGAGGGAGCGCCCAACCTGGTCGGCCTGAAGCACGCCTCGCCGGACCTCGACCTGGTCACCGACCTGCTGCTCCGCCTCGGCGATGATTTCCGCATGTTCTGCGGCCTGGAGAGCTTCTCCTACCCGTTCCTCGCGGTCGGCGGGGCGGGGCTGATGAGCGCGGTCGGGAACCTCGTGCCGGAGCAGGTCGCCGACCTCTGCGCGGCGGTGGCGGAGGGCGACCACGCGCGGGCGCTCGGCCTGCATCGGGAGCTCTTCCGGGTCAACCAGGCGGTCTTCTACGACACCAACCCGGGGCCGCTGAAGGCGATGCTGGCCGCGTCCGGGCTCGGCTCCGAGGAGGTGCGCCCGCCGCTGGCGCCGCTCGACGAGGAGACGCGGGCGCGGGTGATGGCGGCACTCGAGACGTGCACTGTCGTCGGCGCGGGGAGGGCCGGGTGAGCGCCACCGAGGTCCACGAGGGCGCGATGCTGATCGGCGGCGAGCGGTGCGCCGCGGCCGCCGGCGAGACGCTGCCCGCGCACAACCCGGCGACCGGCGAGCTGCTCGGGCGGTTCCCCCGCGGGCGCGCCGAGGATGTCGACCGCGCCGTCGCCGCGGCGACCGCGGCCTTCCCGGCCTGGCGGGCGATGGCGGCGACCGGGCGGGCCGCCTGCCTGGAGGCGCTCGCCGACCGGGTCGAGGAGGGCGCCGAGGAGCTGGCGGCGCTCGACGTCGCCGACAACGGCAGCCCGATCAAGGAGATGCGCAACGACGCGCACATCGCGGTCGCCCAGATGCGGTACTTCGCCGGCCTGGCGTTGCAGCTGCGCGGCGAGACGATCCCGACCACCAGCGACCGGGTCAACTACACGCTGCGCGAGCCGTTCGGCGTGGTCGGCCGGATCATCCCCTTCAACCACCCCCTGATGTTCGCCGCCTCGAAGATCGCGGCGCCGCTGATCGCCGGCAACACCGTCGTCCTGAAGCCCTCCGAGCACACCTCGCTCTCGGCCCTGCGGCTGGCGGAGATGATCGCCGAGACCTTCCCGGCGGGCGTGCTGAACGTCGTCACCGGGCTCGGCGCGGAGGCCGGCGACGCGCTCGTCGCCCACCCCGGCGTGCGCCGGCTCGCCTTCATCGGCTCGGTCGCGATCGGCCTCTCGATCCAGCGCCGCGCGGCGGAGCGGGTGGTCAAGTCGGTGACGCTCGAGCTGGGCGGCAAAAACCCGATCGCGGTGTTCCCCGACGCCGACCTCGAGCGCGCCGTCGACGGCGCCGTGCGGGGGATGAACTTCACCTGGCAGGGCCAGTCGTGCGGCTCGACCTCCCGCCTCCTGGTCCACGAGTCCCTGCACGACGAGTTCGTCGAGCGCCTCGCCGCGCGGCTCGAGGGGATGCGCTCCGGGCCGCCCGCGGACGAGAGCACCGACACCGGTGCGATCGTCCACCAGGGCCAGTACGAAAAGGTCCTCTCCTACCTCGAGCTGGGGCGGGCGGAGGGCGCCGAGGTGCGCGCCGGGGGCGGCCCGGTCGCGGTCGAGGGGATGGCCGAGCGCTTCGTCCGGCCGACCCTCTTCGCCGGCGTCGAGCCCGACTCGCGCCTCGCCCAGGAGGAGATCTTCGGCCCGGTCCTGACCGCGATCAAGTTCCGCGACTACGAGGAGGCGGTGGCGATCGCCAACTCGGTCTCCTACGGGCTGACCGCCGCCGTCTTCACCGGCGACCTGCGGATCGCGCACTCCTTCGCCCGCGACGTCGAGGCCGGCTACGTCTGGGTCAACGACTCCTCCCGCCACTTCCTCGGCGCCCCCTACGGCGGCGTGAAGAACTCCGGCGTCGGCCGCGAGGAGGGGATCGAGGAGCTCCAGTCATACGCCGAGCCGAAGAACGTGAACGTGCTGTTCGGATGAGCGGCGAGCGGCTCGTCCGCCACCTCTCCCGGGCGCGCGTGCCGACCGCCCACGGCGAGTTCGAGTGCGGCGTCTGGCGCTCGCTCGCCGACGGCGCCGACCATCTCTCCCTCGTCCGCGGTGACCCGGCGGCGCCGGGGCCGGTCTTGGTCCGCGTCCACAGCGAGTGCCTCACCGGCGACGTCTTCGGGTCGCAGCGCTGCGACTGCGGCGGCCAGCTCGACGACGCGATGCGGATGATCGCGGCGGCGGGGCGCGGCGTCGTCGTCTACCTGCGCGGGCATGAGGGCCGGGGGATCGGCATCGCCGACAAGATCGCCGCCTACGACCTGCAGGACCGCGGCCGCGACACGGTCGACGCCAACCTCGACCTCGGCCTGCCGGTGGACGCCCGCGAGTACGGGGTCGGCGCCGCGATCCTCCGCGAGCTCGGGGTGCTCGAGATGCGCCTGATGACCAACAACCCGGCCAAGTTCGACGGCCTCGACGGGTTCGGCCTGGAGATCGTCGAGCGGGTGCCGCTGGCGCCGCGCCTGACGCCCGCGAACGTCGCCTACCTGGAGACGAAGCGGCGCCGCCTCGGCCACGACCTGCCCGAGGTCGGCCTGACCCGGGGTTCCTGAAGGCGGCGCGCGGCGATGCGATCGATGGCCCTGGCGATCGGCGACTACGACCACGTTCGTGACCTGGTCGAGGGTCGGGTGCGGCCCGAGGGCCTCGACCTGACCTGCCTGCGGCTGGCGCCGGAGGAGATCTTCGCCCGCACGGTCGAGCGGCCCGACTGGGAGGCGGCGGAGTTCTCCCTGGCGCTCTACGTCAACCGGGTCGGCCGCGGCGACCGCTCGCTGCTCGCGATCCCGGCCTTCCCCTCGCGGGTCTTCCGCCACGGGTCCTTCTACGCCCGTGCCGACGGCCCGACCGCGCTGGAGGAGCTCGCGGGCGCCCGCGTCGGCATCCCGGAGTGGGCGCAGACGGCGGGCGTCTGGGCGCGCGGCATCCTCGCCGAGCGCCACGGCGTCGACCTCGCCTCGATCCGCTGGGTGCAGGGCGGCGTGAACGACCCCGGGCGGCGCGAGAAGGGAAGGCCGGAGCTGCCCGCGGGGATCGAGCTCGCGGTCGAGCGCGAGCGCTCCCTCGATCGACTCCTGCGCGCCGGCGAGCTCGACGCGGTCATCTCGGCGCGGCCGCCCGCCGGGGTCGAGAGCGGCGCGCTGCGTCGCCTCCTCGCCGACCCCCGCGCCGCCGAGAAGGCCTACTGGGCGGAGACCGGCGTCTTCCCGATCATGCACCTGGTCGTCCTGCGGGCCGACTTCCTCGCCGCCGCTCCGTGGGCGGCCGCAAGCCTCCACGCCGCCCTCGACGAGGCCCGCGCCCGCTCCGCCCGGCGCCTCCTCGACCCGACCGCCAGCCACGTCCCCCTGCCCTGGGTCGCCGACCTCGCCGCCGAGTCCCGCACCCGCTTCGGCGGCGAGCTCTGGCCCTACGGGATCGAGCCCAACCGCACCACCCTGGAGACCTTCCTCCGCCACGCGCGCGACCAGGGGGTCGCCGATCCAGGGCTCGCGGTGGAGGATCTCTTCCCGCTCGCCGTCGCGCCGGTGGCGGTATGAGCACCCGTGTGACAACGACGCGGGCTCGCCACACCGTGCTCATATACTCACCGTGTGCCGATCGAAGTCGACGTGGACGAGCGTCTGGACGAATTGGCGGTCGAGACCTTGAAGGTGGTCCAGCGGGACGGACTGGCGGCGTTGACGATCCGCGCCGTCGCCCAGGAGGTAGGTCGGTCGACGACGGTCGTGACGAACTATCTGCCTTCGCGGGCCGCGCTGGTCCTGAACGCCTTTCGCCACGGGCGGCGCGAATGGGAGCGCGAGCTCGATGCCGCGGTGGCGGGGCTGAGCGGTCCCGATCGGCTGCGGCGCACGCTTGAGTGGTGGGCGTCAACGGAACCGCTGGACGGGGCCCTACGCCACCTCTGGCTGGAGATTCTCCTCACCGCGAGCGAGGATGCCGAGTTCGCCGAGCTGATCGCCCAGATCTCCGCCGAGGATCGAGGCCGGGTCAGCGAGGTCCTCGGTGCCGCCGGCGTCGCCGTCGACGCCATCGTGGTGGACGCCCTCATGTTGGTGTTGCGCGGTTTCTGGCTGTCCGCGACCGAAGACCCCGAGGAGTGGAATCCGGAACGGGGTCTGCACGCTTTCACGGCAGTTGCCGAGGCGCTTCTCGCACCGCCCCGGCGGTAAGCGGCGCGACCTCTTCTCACCGTCAGTTCACCTACTTGACACCTGTCGAGCGACTCGCTACGGTACGTAAAACAACGCTGTTGTATAACGTGATCGCAGAAACTCGAAATCCAGGCTATCCGCGACTGCCCGAAGGCTCTTGGCTCGAGGCGGCGGGGCTGCGCACGTGGTACGCAGAAGCCGGTGAAGGTGATCCCGTGGTCCTCGTCTATGGCGGTAACTTCGGCCCGCCCGAGTTCGGCGGCGGCGACGGGGCGAATCAGTGGGACAGTTGCTTCGAGTTGCTGTCCGCCTCGAGTCGAGTCATCGTCTACGACAAGCCTGGTATGGGTTGGACCGAGGCGCCGAAGCGTGACGCGGACTACTCGATGGCCTTCGTCGTCTCCCACCTCATATCGCTGCTGGAGGCGTTGGACTGCGGTCCGGTCGGACTTGTAGGTCACTCGCGCGGCGGATACATCGCGACCCGGGCGACCCTGCTCCGGCAGGACCTGGTGCGATCGCTGACCGTGATCAACTCTGGAACCCTCAGCCCTGGGGTGGGGACCAACGCTGTTGCACTTGCCGACGTCGCGCATCAAGGCGACCAGCGGGCGGCGATCAGGTGGTCCCTCGAGACTTACGTGTACTCACCGACCAGTGTGGACACGAGCTGGGTGGACACCAACATCGTGCTCCTCGACGCGCCCGGACATCTCGAGGCGGTGGAACGGATCGAAGCGGGCAACCTGCTGCTGGACCGGTTCTACCCCGAGCTCGCGCGGGACAAGCGTGAGACCTTGACCTGGCTGGCCGAGGGACGCCTCCAGCGTCCGACCCAGATCGTCTGGGGACGGGACGACCGAACCGCCCCGGTGGGGCTAGGTCGGGAGCTTTTCGAAGGTCTCGCCGGTCACGAACCGCGCACCAGGTTCGACGTGATCGATGCCTGCGGCCATTTCCCCTATCGCGAGCACCCTGAATGGTTCGTCTCCTGCCTGACGAGCTTTCTCGAGGAGGTCGCGCGGGATGGCGGCTGAGCTCCGCGAGACCTGGGTCGAGACCGCCGCCGGCGGGCTTCGGGCGCTCGAGGCCGGCGACGGCCCGGCCGTGGTCCTCCTTCACGGGAGCGGAACGCGCGGCGGACCTTTGCCCGGCCCCGCCGACCTGTGGAGGCCGCTCGCCGGTCGACTGTCGGGCGAGCATCGGGTCGTGGCGCTCGACCTGCCGGGCGTCGGTGGGAGTGCGGCGGACGAGCCCCGGAGGCTTTCCTCGGCGGGCGCCATCGAGGCGGTCGGGGAGGTGTTGACGAAGTTGGGCCTCGGAGACGCCCACCTCGTCGCCCACGACGAGGCCGGTCTGGCCGCGCTGGAGGCGACGCGAAGCGATCCCCGGATCGTCTCCTGCACGTTGATCGCCCCCGCGGCGATCATCCCCGCCGGCGATCGGCAGATGAACCTGGCGCTGATCAATCGGCCGAAACCGCACCTGGCTCGACGCTCGCTCGTCTGGACGGCTCGCCGCCTCGTCGGCGACGAGCTGTGTCTCGACGCCGACCTGTTCGACCTGCTCGAGCGGGAGGCGAATTCACCTCACTCGCGGGTGGTGATGGAGATGCGCGCAGGCGCCCGCGCGCAGATCGAACTGACCGAGGCGCGGGCCTTGACCGCCCTCTATGCACGCGTGCGCGACGAGGGGGTCACGGTGCCGGTGGCGATCATCTGGGGTGTCCGCGATCCACTTTCGAGCTTCGAGCGGGCGATGCTCCTCCACACGCTTCTCTCCGGTGGGGCGTGTCCGCCGTCGATCCATGCCATGGCTCGCTGTGGCCACCTGCCGCACCTCGAGGCCCCGGCTGCATGCGCGGCGATCATCCGCGGCCAGGTCCGTGCCGGAGTCCCCTCTCCCTCTCATGTCGTGGGCGAGGCGCTCGCGTGACCGACGACCGCCGACTCTCGGTCTGCCTCAGCTTCGACTTCGACGCGACCTCGGTGTGGATATCCAGCACCGACAACCTGGCGATGATCTCGCGTGGTGAGTTCGGCGCGGTTGCGGTCCCACGCCTGCTCGACCTGCTGCGTCGGCGCGAAGCTCTTGCCACCTTCTTCATTCCGGGGCATACGGCCCTCGCCTATCCGGATCTCGTTCGCGCCATCGATGCGTCTGGCCACGAGATCGGACATCACGGCTGGGTTCACGAGAATCCGGCCGAGCTGGACCGCCGGGCCGAGACCGAGGTGTTCCGCCGCGGCCTCGGCGCACTCGCGGAGGTCGCCGGGGTCACACCGACAGGGTTCCGGTCGCCCGCCGGCGACTACAGTGAGAACACCATCGAGATCCTGCTCGAGCACGGGTTTCGGTATGACTCCACCTTCTCGGGCTCGGACTTTCACCCGTACTACGTGCGTCGAGGCGACAAGGTCTCGAAAACGGAGGCCTACGAGTTCGGCGAGCCGTGCGAGTTGGTCGAGATGCCGATCTCGTGGATGCTCGACGATTTCCCCCTCTTCGAGTTCGAGGTGGGGTGGTCCTACTCGCAGCATCCGCCCTCGCACGTGCGCGAGATCTGGCAGAAAGAGTTCGACTGGGCCTACGAGAACGAGGCGGGGGGCGCGGTCACGATCATCATGCACCCGCAGGTCATCGGCCGCGGATCGCGGCTGACGATGCTCGACGAGCTGATCCAGTACATGGCATCGCATCAGGGTGTCGTATTCGAGTCTCTGGGCGCCTACCAGGAGCGCTGGCGAGCCGCCAACCCGTTGGCGGAGTACCGACGCCGCGGCTCCATCCATGCTCCGCTGCGAGGGTCGGGATGACGAAAAAGAGGGTCGAACTCGAGCGTGCCCGTTAATCCGACCGAATCGACCTTCCCGCTCGTGGCGGCGATCGGTGCCCAGTCACGCCTCGGGCCGCCGCAGTATCGACCGGCGATCCCCGCGGTGCGGTCGGGTGTGGAGGTGACTCTGCACGACTTCCTGGCTCTCCCGTGTGTCCAGAGGGCGATGCCGCGAGTGCTCGCCGCCGAGGGGAAGCTCGATCGAACGGTCCGCTGGGTTCACGTCGCCGAGGCGCCGATCAGCGGCTCACCACTCCACGGTGGCGAGGTGGTGATGGTCGAAGCGAGATCCATCGGCGAGACCAAGCGAGACGAAGAGCGGCTCGTCAGCAGCCTGGTCGACGCCAACGCCAGTGGGTTGATAATCGGGCTCGGCAGCCGATTCTGCAGTGGCCAGACCGCCCTGGTGGCAGCGGCTCGACGGCGCCTGTTTCCGGTGGTGGCATTCGAGCAGTCGATCTCGTTCGTGGTGGTCGCAGAGCAGGCGAATCGGGAGATTCTCAATGCGGACATGGAGGTCGTCCGCTTCACCGAAGCGCTCGAGCGGGAGCTCACAGACCTGCTGCTGACCGGTGGGGACATGGTCGATGCGATGGCGGTGTTGGCGGATCGGCTCGACACCCCGATCGTGCTGCAGGCCACCGACGGGAGCATCGTCGCCTCGGCCGACGCGGCCCGTCCCGGTGGGTCCGGGCGCGAGGCGTGGATCGCATTCGAGCGGGGTGAGGTTCCGGGCTCCGCGGTCGTGGACAGCGGGCTCTCGCCGAAAGGCGCCGGCGAGTGCGCTCGGCTGCTGGCCATCGGGGTCGACCCGGGCCGATCGCCGTTCGTCCGCGCCGCGGTCGAGAGGGTTGGCCGGATGATCGCCCTCGAGATGGCCCGCGGGGCACTGCCCACGGCGGAAAAGCGTCGCCGCCAGCATCTTCTTGCTGCTTTCATGGACGGCCTGTTGGGGCCTGAGGAGGTTGCCGGCCAGGCGGAGGCTTATGGGTTTGGCCCAGAGGTGGAGTCGTTGCTGCCGATCGTGGTCGTGCCGGCTTCGACCGACGATGCCTCGGCGGTCGACATCGACCAGGCGAAGTGGGACCTGATCTGGGCCGGTGTCCGGGCGAGCTGTGGAGCGCGGAATCCGGTGATGGTCTCCCGCCACGGATTCGGCGATCGCTTCCTGGCGGTCGTGGGCCTGCCTCCGGGGGGTGAGCGCGAGGGCGCGGCGCGAAGTTTTGCCGCATCCGTCTCGGAGCGCATCGGTCGGTTGATGCCGGCGGTTCGTGCGGCGATCTGCGTCGGTCCGTCGGCGCCCGGCTGGATCGGCCTGCGGGAGGCGCTCGGCCTTGCCGCCGACGGCTTTCACCCCGGCCTGGTGACGATCGACCAGGCCTGGTATGACGCCACTCGCCCGAGCCTCGACGGCCTGCTCTGGTCGCTCCGCTCGCGTCCCGAGCTGATCGCGTTTCGCGAGGGGACCGTGGGAAGGCTGGTGCACTATGACCGTGATCGCAAGGTCCCGTTGACGCCCACCCTGGAGGCACTCTGTCGTCACGGCGGTCGCAAGACCGAGGCGGCGCGGGAGCTGTTCATCGAGCGGCAGACGATGTACAAGCGATTGGCGCGGATCGAGGAGATCATCGATGCAGATCTCTCCGACCCTGAGGTTCTCTGCGCGATCGATGTGGCCCTCAGGATCCACCGGATGAGGGACGCCGGGACGCGTGCGAGTGGCCGTGACCTCTCCCAGCGGGCCACGGTAGAGGATCGTCACTGGGCGCCGTTCCCAGATCACGCCCGGCTTCGCCCGGCGTTTTCGATCTGAGGCTGCCGGCGACGCGGATTGGAGGCGCTGTGCAGACGCCTGGGTCGGCGTGCTCATGTGCAACTCCGGCGGATCGGTAGGGCCTTTCTGAGTGTCTACCTCGATGCCTCAATTGGTGTCAGCTTGACCTCTAGCCAAATCCAGAAGTGCTGTGAGACTCGCCTGATCCTCACCTGGCGATCTCCGCCTTTCCGGAAGGGACTGACCTTTGTCAACGATCAAGCCGCCCGTCGACCGTCAAGACACTCTGGCCCGGTTCCCGTCCTGGCGTTCGATCGAGTGGCCGAACGAGGCCCTGGTTGCAGTCCAGCTCCTGGTCGCCTTCGAGGCGTTTGACGAGCATTCGCAATTCACCACGGAGGCCTCGTCAGGGGTCAATCCATTTTCCCTTTCCTATGGTGAGTACGGCGCGCGCGCGGGCATCTGGCGGCTGCTGCAGCTGATGGAGGACGAGGGTGTGGTGAGCAGTGTGGCGATCAACGGTCTGGCCGCCGAGCGCCACCCCGCCGCGGTCCGGGCGATGGCCGAGCGTGGGCACGAGTTGGTGGGCCACGGTTGGGTGAATGACGTCCTCATGCCGGGTGGAGAGGCCGAGCGCGAGGTGATCGTGAAAACCCTTGACGCGATCGAGCAGGGAGGCGGTGTGCGGCCGGTCGGCTGGGTCAGCCCTGGAAAGATGGGTTCGATCGACTCCGAGAGGCTTCTGCTCGACGAAGGCATTCGCTACACCGGCGACGATGCCAGCGACGACCTGCCTTTCGTGGTCGATGTCGACGGTCGATCCCTGGCCGTCGTCCCCACGGTCGACCTGGCCTCCAACGATCTCCTCCACTGGGTGTTGACGGGCCAGGGCCCGATGGTGATCGCCGATGGGTTCAAGACGACCTTCGACGCCGTCTATCAAGAGGCGCTGGAAGGGCGCCCGGGATCGGTCGGGCTGGTTCTCCACTGCCACGGGGCCGGTCGGCCGACCCTGACGCCGTTGGTCCGGGACTTGATTCGCTACTGCAAACGGCACGCGGGTGTCTGGTTCGCCCGCGGTGACGAAATCGCGGACTGGGCGCTCGCCGAGGACCTGCGTCGATGAGCGCCGCGCCCCCGCCGTCGGCGCCTGGCTACCCGGGCTTGGGAGAAGGCGCCTGGACGACAGCCGAGGGCCTGCGGACCTGGTGGACCGAGATGGGCGACGGAGCGCCTCTGGTGCTCGTCTATGGCGGCAACTTCGGCTCCCCTGCGTTCGGAGGAGGCAACTGCGCGATGGTCTGGAGTGACACTTTCGAGCGGTTGGCAGCGTCGCTGAGGGTGATCACCTACGACCGTCCCGGCAACGGATACACCGCCGTCCCGCCACGGCCGGAGGACTACACGATGGAGTACGTGATCGGTCACCTGGTGGGGTTCCTCGAGCAGCTCGATGCTGGACCGGTGCATCTCCTCGGTCACTCTCGCGGCGGTTTCATCGTCACGCGCGCTGCTCTGTTGCGGCAGGACCTGGTCAAGTCGCTGACGATCGTCACCTCCGGGACGCTCGGCCCGGGAGTCGGGATGAACGCCGTGGCTCTCGCCGGAAATCCACACTCACCCTTCAGCCTCGATGGGATGAAGTGGTTGCATTCCGGATACAGCTACGACCCCGGTCATGTAACCGATGAGTGGATGCAGCCCTTCGTCGACCTGCTCGAGGGTGAGCAGTACCGCGCGATGATGGAGCAGATCGAAGGCGAACGGTTGCTGGAGCGATTCTTCTTCCCGCAGCTCCAACGCGATAAGCGTGAGACCCTGCGGTGGCTGGAAGAGGGCCGTCTGCAGAGGCCCGTCCAGATTCTTTGGGGGCTTACGGACCGGACCGTCCCGGTGCGTCTCGGTTACGACCTCTTCGACATCCTCGCCCGCCACGAGACCCGGGTGACGCTCAGCGTCACCGACAAGTGCGGCCACTTCCCCTATCGCGAGGTCCCAGGCTGGTTCGACGACATGGTCACGACCTTCATCGAAGAGGTCGAGGCAGATGTCTGACCGAGTCGAAGACACGCTCTCGGTCGAGGGCCAGGACGTGCGGGCGTTGAGCAAGGGCAGTGGATCGAAGCTGCTCCTGATGGCCCACACCGGGATCCCCGGCATCTCGCCGTTCTGCGGTTCGGCGGACCTCTTCGCCGAGTTGCTCGATGCCCTCGACCTGCCCGGGTACAGAATCCTCGCGCCAGACCTTCCGGGGGCCGGCGGGACGATCCCCAGGGACCCGCGGGACCTCGGCCCGGAGGGTACGGCGGCCTTCCTCGCGCGCGTGGTGGGAGCGGTCGGCGGGGTCGACGAGGTCCACCTCCTCGCCCACGGGGAGTCTTCGCTGGGAGCACTGGGGCTGGCACGGAGCTCGTCGGTGCCGATTGCTTCCTGCTTCCTGGTCGCCCCCAACGCCGCGGCTCCGATCGGGGACAGCATCCAGAACGTCTCGCTGCTGAGCCCGCCCGTGCCTCGCTGGGGATCCCGCTCACTGAGATGGGCGGTGCGCCGATTGGCGTATTCGCCGGATCGATTCCCTGTCGAGCAATTGAAATGCATGGAGGCTCATGCGGCGGGCCCCGCACATCTGCGGGCCGTCGAGATGCTCTCCGACCCGGTGAACAGGTCGGGGCTCCTCGGTGCGCAGCTTCGCTCACAGGACGAGCTCTACGCCTATTGCCGCGACCACGGGTACGGGATCCCCCTGACCGTCTTCTGGGGCGCGGGTGACGTGACCGCGACGGTCGCCCGCGGCGCCGTCCTGACGGAGATCCTCGGATCCGGCGAAGGCGCCCTCGATCTTCAACTGGTCAACCAGTGTGGCCACTTCGCTCAGTACGACCGCGCCTTCCAGCTCCGGCGAGTGCTCGAAGCGGCACTGGCGAGGACCGCGAAGTGCACGGGCAGCGCAAATGGATGAATCCAGAGAACGAAAGGGCGCGGTGAACAGCTATATGTCAGGTCCGGACCCACTCGGTGGGAAGATCACTCGTCGCGGGCTGTTCGGTACCGGCGCCAGAATCGGCGGCGCGGCGCTGTTGGCGACCGGCGCGGGTGACCTGCTGGCCGCCTGCGGGGGCTCCTCGTCCACCTCTGCGCCGGCGATGCAGCCGGTTGCACCGAAGGTCGACGGCAAGGTGCTCAATCTCCTCACCTATCCAGGCTTCTTCGCCGAATCGGCGGTCAAAGGATTCGAAAAGGAGTACGGGGTCAAGGTGGAAAGCACCGCCTTCGTCGGCGGCCAAGAACTCGCGAAGATCGCCTCGGGTCAGCCGTTCGACCTCACCACCCCGATCGCGTCGCAACTGCCGGAAATCATTGCGTCGGGCCTCGCCCGCCCTCTCGACCACGAAAAGTTCAAGTACTGGGACCAGATCCTTCCCGCGTTCATGAACCCGCCGTACGACCCGGGTGCCAAGTACTCGGTCCCCTATGCCTTCGCGCGCTGTGGTCTCGTCTACGCGACCGAATGGGTGAAGGAAAGCGAACTCACCGGATCGTGGGCGGACCTTTGGAGACTGGCGCCGAAGCTCCGCCACCGTGCCTATGTGATGAACGACATGCAGACCAGTATGGGCATGGCGTTGGAGTACAAGGGTCACGATCTGAACTCAGGCGACGCGAAGCAGATCGAAGAAGCCGGCCAGGCGCTGGTCGAACTGATGCCGTCCACGGGCGGATTCTCCGACCCCTCCGACGAAGAACTCATCATCAGCGGCCAGGGGTGGCTGGTCCCCTCGTGGTCGAACAGCATGTACTTCTCGGTCCTGCAGGTGAAGGATCGAAGCTCGCTCGGCTTCCAGTTTTGCAAGGAGGGATCGCTTGTCGACATGAACCCGATGATCGTCGACGCTGCCGGCAAGAGCCCTGGTACCGCGGCCCTGTTCATCGACTGGATGCTCAAGCCGGAAAACATGGAAGCCAATGTCCGCCAGGTCGGGGCGGGCGTGCCCACCAAGGCCGGGATGGCCGCCTATGAAGAACTGGGCAAGGAATTTCCATTCCTGAAGGTGCCGCCGGACATCGTCACGAGCTTCGCGGGCTGGCAGAAACCGTTTACCGCCGAACGGCGGAAGCTCTTCACCGAACAGTGGTCTCGGGTGCAAGCCGTCGGCTGACCGAGACGAGCCACGTTTACCAGAAAGGAACAGAGAGAATGACCGACTACACGCCTGAAGAGAAGGAATTGTTCGATTTGCGGGCGTCCTTCGTCGACTACCTGAACGCCGGTGACGCCGACGGGATCGTGGCCACGTTCGCGGACGATGTCGTCCTGGTGCCGCCGAACAGCGAGGTGGTCGTCGGCCGTGACGCCGCTCGCGAGATGTTCGCGGCGATGGCGGGCGGGCCGGTGAGGATGGAGCACGGTCCCGTCTCACGCTTGACGATCGAAGGATCGCTCGCGTACACGGTCGGGTGTTACTACCTCCACATCGGCGAGGGCGAGGACGCGCAGACCGTCTTCGGCCGCTCGATCGAGGTATGGCGGCGCGGCGAGGACGGTCAGTGGCTGACCGTGGCCGACATGTGGCGAGACGAACCCGCGGTGCCTGATTCCGGGCCCGAGCTGTGAGGTCCGGGCTGGAAGCGCGCCCGCGCGCGATCGTCACCGGCGCGTCGAGTGGCATCGGGGCGGCGATCGCGCGCAGGTTGGCAGAGGATTTCTCGGCCGACCTCATGCTCACTGCGGGGCCCGGTGACGAGAAGTCCCTGACCGAGGTCGCGGATGGTCTCGCCGAGGTGGGTGGCAAGATCGATACACAGGTGTGCGACCTCGCGGACGCCGATTCCTGCGCCGAGGTCGTGGCGCGGGCCGATGCTGCGTTCGGTGGCTTGGACTGGCTGGCGAGCAATGCCGGGATCGCCATTCATGAGCCGATCATGGAGGCCACGATCGAGAGCTTCGACCTCACCCACGGGGTCAACGTCCGCGGCATGTTCTGCCTGGCGCTGGAGTCTGCCCGGGTGATGAGCCGGGGAGGGAGTGGATCGATCGTCTGTACCACCTCGAGCATGGCCGTGGTGGCCGAGGAGGGATACGTCAGCTACACCACCTCCAAAGGCGCGGTCACCCAGCTGGCCCGGGCACTCGCCCTCGATCTCGCCCCGTATGGGATCAGGGTGAACGCGCTGGCGCCGGGATGGGTGAGGACGCCGGCGACCGAGGGGTCGCTCGAGGACTCGGCGGCCTGGAGCAAGTACCGCTCGAGGGTGCCGATCGACCGGCCCGCGGATCCGAACGAGATGGCCGAGGTGGTCGCATTCCTGCTGTCGGAGAGGGCGAGCTACGTGACCGGGGCGCTGATCTGCGCCGACGGCGGGATCACTTCCGGCGCTCGGTACAGCGATTGGGATGCGGTGCTCAATCCATCGCTCGCGCCCCGTGCCGCGAGGCTCGGGTAGGACGATGCGCGACCGGCTCGCGGGAATCTCGCTGCTGCCGCTGTCATCGTGGCTGGTCGCCTTTTTCCTGGTCCCACTCGGGATGATCTGTGCGATCTCCCTCGCGACCACCGACCTGGTCGGCACGCCGATCTTCGCGCTCGAATTCAGCAATTACAGCGCGCTGCTCGATCCGCTCTACGTCCCGGTCGTCATCCGCACCCTCGCCTACGCCGGGGCGGCGACGGCGCTGTGCATCCTGCTCGGCTATCCGGCCGCGTACACGGTTGCGCGCCTAGGCGGGCGCCATCGGCACGCGATCATCCTCCTGATCGCACTGCCGTGGTTCGTCGACTACCTGATTCGGATCTACGCCTGGCTGGCGATCCTCGGTGGCAACGGCCTGCTCAACAACGTCCTGCATCAGCTCGGCCTGACGAACGCGGCGGGGCTGTCCTTCGTCGGCCACTCCTACACGGTGATCCTGGGGCTCACCTACTCCTACCTTCCGTTCATGATCCTGACCATCTACGTGGCGGTCGATCAGATGGATCCGCGCGTGATCGAGGCCGGTAAGGATCTGTACGGGGGGCCGTGGTCCACGTTCTTCTATGTGACTCTGCCGACCACCTTGCAGGGGATCGTCGCCGGGTCGCTGCTCGTCTTCCTGCCCGCGCTCGGAGATTTCGCCACGGTCCAGTTCCTGGGCGGTGCGAACCAGACGATGATCGGAAACCTGATCGTCAACGATTTCTCGACCGTCGGCAACGCTCCCCAGGCGGCGGCCTGGACCGTGGTGATCATCGGCTCGATGGTGATGGTCCTGGTGATGGCGTCCCTGGTCGCCCGGATCAGGCGTCGCGGCGCCACCCACCGCATCGGCAGCGACGTGGTTCTCGGCGGCACCGGATGACGGCGACGGTGGAGTCTGCGGAGTCGCCGGCGGCGACCCACGTCGACGCGCGCCCGCGGTCGTCGCGGAACCTCCGGCACCTCGCGCTGTGGGCATTCACCGGGGTCGTGGGGCTGTTCCTGTTGGCGCCGCTACTGGTGGTCGTGTTGTTCTCCTTCAACGGCATCAAGTCCGTCAGCCATCTCGAAGGATTCAGCTTCCACTGGTACGCCAAGCTATGGGGGAACGAAGTCATCCTTCGCTCGCTGCGACAGAGCCTCGAGATCTCCGCGGTCGCCACGGCGGTCGGTGCGACGATCGGCACCATGCTCGCCTTCGGCCTGGTGAGAACCAGGCTGGGTGCGACCAGGGTGGTGGAAAGGCTGGCGGCCCTGAGCATCCTGACGCCGGAGACGGCCATCGCGATCGCCCTCTTCTACTTCTTCACCGTCGGCCTCGGCTTGGAACTGTCGTTGCTCACGGTCATGGTCGGCCACATAACGTTTTCCGGCGTCTTCGTGATGATCGTCGTCCGGACGCGACTCTTGGGGGTGTCGGAGGAAGTCGAGGAGGCAGCCTTGGACCTGGGCGCCGGGCCATTGACCACGATCAGGCTCGCCCTGCTTCCCCAGCTGTGGCCGGCTATCGCGGGCGCCTCCCTGTTCGTCTTCATCCTCTCGTTCGACGACTTCGTCACCTCGTACTTCACCTCCGGAGTCGGCGTGACGCCCCTGCCGGTCCTCATCTACGGGATGGTCCGCCTCGGCGTGAGCCCGGAAATCAACGCTCTCGGTACCTCGTTGATGGTCGTGTCGATTCTTCTCAGCATTCTGGCCATGTCGCTGATCGGCTGGAAACGAGGGAGGCGGTCGTGAGTCAGAACAAAGAAAGGAGTAAGGCGATGAGCCAGTACAGCGACGAGGAGCTGGAGTTGTTCGAGTGGAGGGCCAGATACATCGGCTGGTTCAACCGTCGGGAATTCGACCAGACCGAACAGTATTACGACGAGGATTCGATCCTTCTGCCACCCGGCGGTGAACTTCGGTTCGGACCGGAGGGGTTCCGGGCAGGCGTCCCCGCGCCGCAGGAGCTCGAGGGGATCACTGCCGAGCATGGGCCGGTGACCAGGCTCGAGATCGAAGGCGACCTGGCCTACACGTTGGGCTGCTACTTCATCCACGACGATGGGGGTGAGGAGCGGGAGACGCGCTACGGCCGCTCGCTCGAGGTGTGGCGTCGGGACGCCGATGGCGTCTGGCGGGACATCGCCGACATGTGGAACCTGCTGCCCGCCGGTACCGAGCCGGCCGGGATCTGAGGGCCTGACGATGGGCAAGGCGACCGCTGTCGATGCCGAGGTCACACGGGGGCCGTTCGACCCGGGCGGGCAACCCGAGTGGCCGGCTCGGCATCAACTCGAGATGTCCCTCTTCGGTTGGAACGCCCAAGGCGGCCTGTCGGCGAACAACGCGGTGCTGACCGACCTTCCCCGCTACCGGGACTATTGGCATTGGCCGCGCGCCGCGGAGCTGCTCAGGGAGGCCGAACGCCAGGGGTTCGACGCGCAGGTCCAGTTCGGGCTCTGGTCGGGCTGGGGCGGGACCAGCGGCTGGAACGACGCGGCGCTCGACTTCGCCAGCGCCGCTGCTGCGTCCGCCGTCGCGACGGAGAACCTGGGGTTGTTCTCCACCATTCACGTGGGTTACGCGTTTCATCCGCTGCACCTGGCGAAGATCGCGGCGTCGATCGACTTCATCTCAGGTGGTCGGTTGGGGCTGAACATCGTTGCCGGCCAGGTGCCGCGCGATTATCGGCAGTTCGGCGTCGACGAGATGCCCCCATCCGAGACGCGCTACGCCATCGCCGACGAGTCGACGACGCTGATGAAGTACCTCTGGACCTCCGAGGCCCCCGTCAACTTCGAGGGCGAGTACTTTCGCGCGACGGCGGCGCGGTTGGCCCCCCGACCCGCCCGCAAGCCGCGGCCGTTGCTGATGAATGCGGGGATGTCCGACACCGGGCTCGACTTCGCCTGTCGGCAGGTCGACTGCGCGTTCGTCTCGGCTCCCAGCGGGGATCTTTCGGGCCTCCGCGACTCCGTCGAGAAGGTGCGCGGGCTGGCCGCGAAATATGGCCGCAAGGTCCGTGTGGCCGTCTCCTGCTACGCCGTCGTCGGTGCGACGGACGAGGAGGCCGCCCGCACCGTGGAGTGGCTGGAAGAGAACGTCGATCGCGAGGCTGTCGCGGCGTTCTTGAACATCTACCGCGAAGAGGCCGGCATCGAGCTCGTGCCAGAGGACGATCCCTACCTCGGGGTCGGGCGGGAGAAATTCATGCACATCGGCCTCGGCATGCAGAGCTTTCAGCTCTTCGGTGGCTATGAGACGGTCGCGGCGACCCTGCGCGACATGAGTGCGGCGGGCGTCGATCACGTCGTCGTCAACTTCTTCGACCCGATGGAGGGCGTGAAGATGATGGGTGAACGTGTGTTCCCCCTCTTGGCCGAGGTAGGTCTCAGGTGACCGCGTCGAGCGAGTCGGCGGTTGGGCTGGTGGGCGTGACCAAACAGTTCGGCGAGCGGACAGCGGTCGACGATCTCACCCTGGATATCCGGCGAGGCGAGTTCTTCTCCCTGCTCGGTCCTTCGGGTTGCGGGAAGACGACCACGCTCAGGATGATCGCCGGCTTCACCGTCCCGACCACGGGAAGGATCTTCCTGGACGGAAAACCGGTCGAGCGGGTTCCGCCCTACAAGCGGAACGTCAACACGGTGTTCCAGAGCTACGCGCTGTTCGAGCATCTCGACGTCAAAGGGAACGTCGAATTCGGGCTCAAGCGGAAGCGTGTGCCGAAGCCCGAAATCGCGATCAGGGTTCGGGAAGCACTGGAGCTCGTGCGGCTGACGGGCCGGGAGCGATCGAGGCCCGCCGAGCTCTCGGGCGGCCAGCGGCAACGGGTCGCGCTCGCCCGTGCCTTGGTCAACCGGCCCGCCGTCCTCCTGCTCGATGAGCCGCTGGGCGCGCTGGACCTGCAGCTGCGCAGGGAGATGCAGGTCGAGCTGAAGGAGATCAAGCGCGAGGTCGGCATCACCTTCGTCTACGTGACGCACGACCAAGAGGAGGCGCTTGCTCTCTCGGATCGAATCGCGGTGATGAATCACGGTGTGATCGAGCAATGCGGAACGCCGGAGGATGTATACGAGGAGCCGGTGAAGCCGTTCGTCGCCGGGTTCATCGGAATCTCGAACCTGATCAAGGGCAGGATCGAGGCGGGTGGGGTGAAGCTCAGCTCGGGGGCGTTCGTGGCAGCGGATGTCCCAACCGACAGCAAGGTCGGTGAAGCGGTCCACCTGTCGGTTCGCCCGGAGAAGATCTGGTTGAACGAGACCGAGTCAGGGATGGTTGGCGTACAGGGCGTCGTGGTCGAGCAGGTCTACCTGGGGACGACGACGCAGGTCCTGGTCGACCTTGGCGCCGGCAGCAGGGTGGTGGCGCTGACGCGCAACTCTCACCTGGCCCGAAGTGACACGCGCTGGGAGATCGGCCAGCGTGTCGATGTCGCCTGGCAAAAAGCGCACGCCTTGATTCTCCGCTGACACGGTGATCGACCTCTTTCCCCGCGGGCCAGAGCCGGGTTTCGGTATGACGCGCCCCCGGTTCTGCCAGGGCCTTATCGTGCGCTCCCCGCCCGCAACCAGAGAAGGAGAACGAATGCCCACGCTGGACCGCCCGACCGCCGACCAGATCGCCGTCGACGCCTACATCTACCTCTACCCGCTGGTCCTGATGGAGCGGACGCGGCTGCAGATGACGAACGTGATGGCGCCGGGGGACCGGATCGGGCGTGGGCCGGTCGACGCCTTCGTCCACATCCGCGAGTTCCCGCCCGCCGATTTCAAGGACGTGGTCAAGCCCAACTTCGACACGCTCTACTCGCCCGCCTGGCTCGACCTGCGCGAGGAACCGCGGATCGTCTCGGTGCCGGAGACCGATCTCTACTACGTGCTGCCGATGTACGACGCGTGGTCGGACATCTTCGCCTGCCCGGGGCCGCGGACGACCGGAACCGGGGCGGGCCACTACGCGCTCTGCGGGCCGGGTTGGGACGGGGCGCTGCCGGACGGCGTCGAGCGGATCGACGCGCCGACGCCGTGGGTCTGGATCATCAGCCGCGCCAAGGCGAGCCCGGCGACGTATGACGAGGTGCACGCGTTCCAGGACCAGCTCGCGATCACGGCGCTGGGCGCCTGGCCCGGGCCGGCGGCGACGCCGCAGGGCACGGTCGACGCCGCTGTCGACGACGACACCCCGCCGCTGCGGCAGGTCTTCGGGCTCGACGCGGCCGCGTTCTTCGCCGAGGCGGCGGAGCTGATGAAGGGGAACGCGCCCCACCTGAACGACCACCCGGTCCTCGCGCGGATGGCGCGGCTCGGGCTCGTCGCCGGGCAGTCCTTCGACCTCGCCGCGGCCGCGCCCGAGGCGCGCGCGGCGCTGGAAGCGGCGGTCCCGACCGCGATCAAACGCATCACCGCCCGCCAGCAGACCCTGGCGGCGCCGGTCGACGGCTGGATCTCCTTGGTCGAGTCGATGGGGGCGTGGGGGACGAACTACCTGCGGCGCGCCTGCATCGACCTGATCGGGCTCGGCGCCAACCTCCCCGAGGACGCGATCTACCCGGTCTCCTACTTCGACGCCGACGGCGAGCCCTACGACGGCTCGAACTCCTACGTCCTCCACTTCGACGCCGGCGCACTGCCGCCCGCGAAGGCGTTCTGGTCGCTGACGATGTACGACGAGGAGGGCTTCCAGGTCGCCAACCCGATCGACCGCTTCGCGATCGGCGACCGCGACGACCTGAAGCCCAACCCCGACGGCTCCCTCGACCTCCAGATCTCGGCCGCCGAACCGGCCGAGGGATCCTCCAACTGGCTCCCATCCCCGACCGGCTCGTTCAACCTCTGCCTGCGCCTCTACGAGCCCGACGTCCCCGCCCTCGACGGCGACTGGCGCCCCCCGGCGGTCCGCAAGGCCTGAGCGCCTGTCTCAGCCGTCGCGGCGCTGCCGGCTGCCGCCCGACGGCGCGCCCGTTCCCCCTCATGCTTCGGTTGGTTATGAGGGCGACGGGCGCGCCTCGGCCTTCCGGTGTTCCTTACTTGCGCATGTGGCAAGTAAGGAACACCGCAGGGGTCGACCCCCCGGTGAGTTCGCAGTAATCGTCGGATGGCGACGAGAACTGCGAACGCACCCGTGCCCGGACGGCGCAGCCCGCGCAGGCCGGCGGGCCCCCGTCCCTACTCCGCCCCCGACCCCGACAGCACCGCTTCGAGCCGCGTCAGCGCTTCGCCCCGATGGCGGTCCAGTTCCTTGACCAGGAGGTCGGGATCGGCGGCGCGGACGGCGGCGACGATGCGGTCGTGGGCGTCGACCGCGGCCCGGCGGGCGTCGGCGGCGTTGTAGTACATCGCCCGGTACGTTTCGGTCGAGTCCCAGAGGAGGCGCACGAGGCGCAGGGCGTGGGTCTGGGAGGGGGAATCGAGGAGGGCGAGGTGGAAGCGGCGGTTCGCCTCCAGCTCGGCGGCCACGTCTTCGTTCTCGACCGCGTCGGCGCAGTCCTTGGCGGCGAGCAGGATGCGGTCCATCGCCTCCTCGTCCACCAGCGGCAGGGCGTGGCGCGCCGCCCGCTCCTCGAGGATCGCGCGCAGCTCGTAGATCTCGCGCAGGTCGGCAACGTCGAGCTCGGTGACGAAGTACCCGCGCCGCGCCCGGTAGGTGACCTGGCCCTCCTGCTCGAGGATCGCGAGCGCCTCGCGCACCGGCGCGACGCTGATCCCGAGCGAGGCGGCGATCTCCTCCTGGCGCACCCGCTCACCGGGCGCCAGCCGCCCCTCGATCAGCGCCCGCCGCAGTTCGTCGACGGCGTGCTGGGCGGTGGTCCCGGGTCGCGCCCGCGCCTGGAGAACGACCCCGCCGCTAGCCATAGCTGTAGAGCCCCCGGCCGCTCTTGCGCCCCAACATCCCCGCCGAGATCAGCCGCTGCAGCAGCGGCGGCGGCGCGAAGAGCTGCTCGCGGTGCTCCGCATAAAGCGTCTCGGCGACCGCGCTCACCGTGTCGAGCCCGATCAGGTCGGCCAGCGCCAGCGGCCCCATCGGGTGGGCGCAGCCCTTGACCATCCCCTCGTCGATGTCCTCGGCCGAGGCGAGCCCCTGTTCGAACATCCGGATCGCCGCCAGCAGGTAGGGGATCAGCAGCGCGTTGACGGTGAAGCCGGCGCGGTCCGGGGCGACGATCGGGTCCTTGCCGAGCGTCCCGGTGACGAACTCGCGGGCGCGGTCGACCACCTCCTCGCCGGTCAAGAGCGAAGGGATGATCTCGACCAGCGAGAGCACCGGCACCGGGTTGAAGAAGTGCAGGCCGAGGACGTGGTCGCCGCGCTTGCCGGACGCCGCGGCGAGGTCGACGATCGGGATCGAGGACGTGTTCGAGGCGAGGATCGCGTCGGGATCGGAGACCACCTCGCAGAGGCGGACGAAGATGTCGCGCTTGGTGTCGTGGTCCTCGACCACCGCCTCGACCACGAGCGAGGCGTCGGCGAGCGCGGCGAGATCGTCGGCGTAGGCGAGGCGCTCGAGCGCGTCGGCCGCGTCGGCCTCCTCCAGCAGCCCGCGCCGCACCGCTTTGCCGACCGAGGCCTCGACCGCCGCGCGTGCCCCCTCGGCCCGCTCCGGCGTCACCTCGACCAGCGTCACCGGCAGGCCCGCGCGGGCGCAGACCTCGGCGATGCCGGTCCCCATGATGCCGCCGCCGACGACGCCGACCCTCTCGATCCCGCCGCTCAACGGAACGCCCCGATCCCGGTCAGCGCCTCGCCCAGCACCAGCGCGTGCACGTCGGCGGTCCCCTCGTAGGTGACCACGCTCTCCAGGTTGTTCATGTGCCGGATCACCGGATACTCGAGCGTGATCCCGTTGGCACCGAGCACCTGCCGCGCGGTGCGGCAGACGTCGAGCGCCGCGTCGACGTTGGCGAGCTTGCCCATCGAGACGTGCTCGGGCCGCAGCGCGCCGGAGTCCTTCAGCCGCCCGAGGTGAAGCGCCAGCAGCGTCCCCCGGTTCACCTCGGTCGCCATCCGCGCCAGCTTCAGCTGCTGGATCTGGAAGCTCGCGATCGGCTTGTCGAACTGGGTCCGCTCCTTGGCGTAGGAGAGTGCCGCCTCGAGGCACGCACGCGCCGCCCCGATCGCCCCCCAGACGATCCCGTAGCGGGCCTCGTTCAGGCAGGACAGCGGGCCTTTCAGCGAGCTCACCCCGGGCAGGCGGGCGGAGTCGGGGAGGCGGACCTCGTCGAGCAGCAGCTCCGAGGTCACCGAGGCGCGCAGCGAGAGCTTCTTGTGGATGTCCTGGGTGGTGAAGCCGGGCGTGCCCTGGGGGACGAGGAAGCCGGTCACGCCCTCGTCGGTCTGCGCCCAGACCACCGCCACGTCGGCCACCGACCCGTTCGTGATCCACATCTTCTGCCCGGAGATGACCCAGTCGGAGCCGTCGCGGCGGGCGCGGGTGCGCATCGAGCCGGGGTCGGAGCCCGCGTCGGGCTCGGTCAGGCCGAAGCAGCCGATCGCCTCGCCGGCGGCCATCCGCGGCAGCCACTCCTGTTTCTGCTCCTCCGAGCCCCAGCGCCAGATCGCGAACATCGCCAGCGAGCCCTGCACGGAGACCAGCGAGCGGATGCCGGAGTCCCCGGCCTCGAGCTCCAGGCAGGCGAGCCCGTAGGCGGTGGCGGAGGCCCCGGCGCAGCCGTAGCCGGTGAGGTGCATGCCGAGCACGCCGAGCGCCCCGAGTTCCTTTGCCAGCTCCCGCGCCGGGACCTCGCCCGCCTCGAACCAGTCGCCGACCTGGGGGGTGACCTTGTCGCGGACGAAGGCGCGCACCGTGTCACGGATGTCGCGCTCCTCGTCGGAAAGCATCCGGTCGATGGCGAGGAAGTCGTCGGGACGGAGGGCCGGGGGGGAGGCGGCGGAGGTGCTTGCGGTCATCAATTCAGCCTTTTTTGTAGATTTTCGAAAATCGAGACTTCAGAAACATACAGATCGGCCCTGGGTCCGCTCAAGATTCTTGACTTCTCGCGCGTCCTCGCCGGGCCTTTCGCGACGATGATGCTCGCCGACCTCGGCGCCGAGGTGACCAAGGTCGAGCGGCCCGGGGGAGGCGACGAGACCCGCGCCTGGGGCCCCCCTTATGACGATCGCGGCGAGGCGACCTACTTCCAGTCGGTGAACCGCAACAAGTCGAGCATCGTCGTCGACCTGGGGACCGAGGAGGGCGTCGCCGACCTGCGCCGGCGCGCCCGCGAGGCCGACGTGGTGGTGGAGAACTTCCGCCCCGGGCTGATGGCGGCCAAGGGCCTCGACTACGAGACCCTGCGCGCCGACAACCCGCGGCTCGTCTACTGCTCGGTCACCGGCTTCGGCAGCGGGTCGGGCGGCGCCGAGCTGCCCGGGTACGACCTTCTGATCCAGGCGCTCGGCGGCCTGATGAGCGTCACCGGCGAGGCCGGGGGGGAGCCGATGAAGGTCGGCGTCGCCCTGGTCGACGTGTTGGCGGGCCTCTTCGCCACGGTCGGCATCCTCGCCGCGCTCCGCCACCGCGAATCGAGCGGCGAGGGCCAGCTGGTCGAGGTCGACCTCTTCTCGGCCCTGCTCGCCTCGATGGTGAACCAGGGCTCCGCCTACACCATCGCCGGCGTCGTCCCGAAGCGCCTCGGCAACCGCCACCCCAGCATCTCCCCCTACGAGGTCTACCCGACCGCCGCCGGCGAGCTGGTCCTCGCGGTCGGCAACGACCGCCAGTTCGCGACCCTCTGCGAGGAGCTCGGCGAGCCCGCCCTCGCCAGCGACCCCCGCTTCGCCACCAACCCCGACCGGGTCGCCAACCGCGACGCCCTCGGCGCCGAGCTGAACCGCCTCCTCGCCGCCCGCCCCGCCACCGACTGGGCATCGACCCTCCTCGCCCGCCGCGTCCCCGCCGGCACCGTCAACGACCTCGGCGCCGCCTTCGCCTTCGCCGAGCAGATCGGCCTCGCCCCGACCGTGGCCGTCCCCCGCGAGGACGGCGGCACCGTCTCCCTCACCCGCAACCCGATCCGCCTCTCCGCCACCCCCCCGACCTACCGCACCGCCCCACCCCGCCTCCCCGAAGAGCCATCCGAGTAAGCCCCTCGACGCTTGTCGCCCTATGGGTTACAAGCGTCGAGGGGCCGGCCACGGCATCGGCTACACCCGCGAGCTGCCGATCGAGCGCTGGTACCGCGAGGCCCGCCTCTGGCGCATCTACGAGGGCACCGACGAGATCCAGCGCCGCGCGATCGCCCGCAACCTCCTCAGCGGCCGCCGCCGGGTCGGCGGCCATCTGGCCTAGCCTCCAGACCGCGGTCGAGTACGCTGGATCTTCCTTGCGTCCCGACGGCTTCTTCGACCAGAACCCGGCCCTCGACGTGCCTCAGATTCCCGACGACTGCGGGAGGTAGGAGACGGCGGCGCCCCGAGCCGCGGTGCGGGTCGAGCGCGACCTGCTCGGGGAGCGCGAGGTCCCGGCGGCCGCCTACTGGGGCATCCACACCCTCCGCGCGCGGGAGAACTTCCCGATCACCGGGACGCCGATCGGGAGCAAGCCGTTCCTGATCGAGGCGCTGGCCTCGGTGAAGGAGGCGAGCGCCGCCGCCAACGGGGAGCTGGGCCATCTCGACGGCGACCGCGTGCGCGCGATCACCGCGGCGTGCGAGGAGATCCGTGGCGGGATGCTGCGGGACCAGTTCGTGGTCGACGTGATCCAGGGCGGCGCCGGCACGTCGACCAACATGAACGCCAACGAGGTGATCGCCAACCGCGGGCTCGAGCACCTCGGCCACGAGCGCGGCGAGTACTCCTTCCTCCACCCGAACGAGCACGTCAACCGGAGCCAGTCGACCAACGACGTCTACGCGACGGCGGTGCGGATCGCGCTCGCCCGCGGCGCGCTGCGGCTGGCCGAGGCGACCGAGGTCCTGCGGGCGGCGTTCGTCGCCAAGGCGGACGAGTTCGCCGACGTCATCAAGCTCGGCCGCACCCAGCTCCAGGACGCGGTGCCGATGACCCTCGGGCAGGAGTTCGCCGGCTACGCGGTGATGTTGGGGGAGGATCGCGAGCGGCTGCTCGAGGCGGTCGCGCTGCTCCACGAGATCAACCTCGGCGGCACCGCGATCGGCACCGGCCTGGCGGCGCCGCCGGGATACGCGGAGGCGGCGGCCGAGCGGCTCGCGGCGCTCACCGAGCTGCCGCTGCGGCCGGCGCCCGACCTGGTCGAGGCGACCCAGGACGCGGGCGCCTATGTCCAGGTCTCGGGCGCCCTGAAGCGGCTCGCGGTGAAGCTCTCGAAGGTCTGCAACGACCTGCGCCTGCTCTCCTCGGGGCCGCGCGCGGGGCTCGGCGAGATCGTGCTGCCGGCGGTGCAGGTGGGCTCCTCGCTGATGCCGGGCAAGGTCAACCCGGTGATCCCCGAGGTGGTCAACGCGATCGCCTTCGAGGTCGTCGGCCACGACGCCACCGTGACGATGGCCGCCGAGGCCGGGCAGCTTCAGCTGAACCCGTTCGTGCCCCTGATCCACCAGGCGATCAGCGAGTCCTGCGAACACCTCGCCGCCGGCTGCGGGACGCTCGCCCAGCGCTGCGTCGGCGGGATCGTCGCGAACCGGCAGAAGCTCGTCGAGAACGCCCTCGGCTCGACCGCGGTCCTCACCGCGCTGATCCCGGAGATCGGCTATCGCGCCGGGGTGGAGCTCGCCGCCGCGGCGGCGGCGGAAGGCCGCGACGTGCGCGACCTCGCGGTCGCGCGCGGCCTTCTGAGCGAGGCGCGGCTGGAGGAGGTGCTGGCCGGCGTCTTCGGCGGCCCCGCGTCCGGGGCGGTCGCCGGCGAAGATAAAGAGCGATGACGCCCGCCCTGCTCTTCGATCTCGACGACACGCTGGTGGTCGAGGAGGCGGCGGCCGCGGCCTCCTTCGCGGCGGTCGCCGCGTTCGCGGCCGGCGCCCGCGACGTCGCCCCTCGCCGCGCCCGCCCGGTCCCACGCGCTGCAGTGATTGGTGTCGTCCTGGCGACACCAAGTACTGCAGCGCGTCCGTCCCTCGGCCCATGCCCGCGTCCCACCGCGGCGGTCTCAGCGGACGCGGGCGAACGCCTCGATCGCCTGGCGCAGGTCCTCGTCCTCGTGCGCCGCCGACATCTGGGTGCGGATGCGGGCCTGGCCCATCGGCACCACCGGGTAGGAGAAGGCGACGGCGTAGACGCCCTCGGCGAGCAGGCGCTCGGCGACCTCGCCGGCCCGGTTCGCGTCGCCGAACATGATCGGCACGATCGGGTGCTCGCCCGGGAGCACCTCGTAGCCCAGGGCGGCGATCTCGCGGCGGAAGAGGGTGGTGTTCCCCCGCAGCCGCTCGAGCGGCGCCTCGCCCGCTTCGATCAGGTCCAGCACCCGCAGCGAGGCGGCGACGATCGGCGGCGCCAGGGCGTTGGAGAAGAGGTAGGGGCGGGAGCGCTGGCGCAGCAGGTCGACGATCTCCCCGCGGCCGCTGACGTAGCCGCCGCTGGCGCCGCCGAGCGCCTTGCCGAGCGTGCCGGTGACGAGGTCGACCCGGTCGGCGACGCCGAAGAGCTCCGGCGTGCCGCGCCCGGTCGGGCCCATGAACCCGACCGCGTGCGAGTCGTCGACCATCACCATCGCGCCGTGGCGCTCGGCCAGGTCGCAGATGCGGTCGAGTCGGGCCAGGTAGCCGTCCATCGAGAAGACGCCGTCGGTGACGACCAGCCTGCGCCGGGCGTCCGCGGCCTCGAGGAGCCGCGCCTCGAGCTCCTCCATGTCGCCGTTGGCGTAACGCAGCCGCCGCGCCTTGCTGAGCCGGATGCCGTCGATGATCGAGGCGTGGTTGAGGGCGTCGGAGATCACCGCGTCCTCCTCGCCGAGCAGCGTCTCGAAGACACCGCCGTTGGCGTCGAAGCAGGAGCTGTAGAGGATCGTCTTCTCGGTGCCGAGGAACTGGCTGAGCCGCGCCTCCAGCTCGAGGTGGATCTCCTGGGTCCCGCAGATGAAGCGCACCGAGGCCATCCCGTAGCCCCAGCGGTCGAGTGCCTCGTGGGCGGCGGCGATCACCTCCGGGTGGTCGGCCAGCCCCAGGTAGTTGTTGGCGCAGAGGTTGATCAGCTCGCCGGCGCCGACCTCGACCTCGCCCCGCTGCGGCGAGGCCAGCGGGCGCTCGGCCTTGTGCAGGCCGGCGGCGCGGATCTCCTCCAGCTCCCCCGCCAGCTGCTCGCGCACGTCCCCCAGCACCGTCAGCTCCAGTCCAGCAGCACCTTCGCCGCGTGCTCGCCCTTCGCCGCGTCGAAGGCCGCCTCGTACTCGGTGTAGTGGAAGCGGTGGGTGAGGACCGGGGTGATGTCGAGGCCGGACTGGAGCATCACGCTCATCATGTACCAGGTCTCATACATCTCGCGGCCGTACACGCCCTTCACCGTGAGCATGTTGAAGACGACCTGGTTCCAGTCGATCGCGATCTCCTCGCTGGGGATGCCGAGCATCGCGATGCGCCCGCCGTGCGCCATGTTGGCGAGCATGGCCCGCAGCGCCGCCGGCTGCCCCGACATCTCGAGGCCGACGTCGAAGCCCTCCTCCATCCCCAGTTCGCGCTGCACGTCGGCGAGGTCGGTCGCCAGCGGGTCGGTGGCGACGGTGGCGCCCATCGTCCGCGCCAGCTCGAGCCGGTAGGGGTTCGGGTCGCTGACGACGACGTGCCGCGCCCCGGCGTGGCGCACCACCGCGGTCGCCATCAGCCCGATCGGCCCGGCGCCGGTGATCAGCACGTCCTCGCCGAGGGTCCTGAAGGTGAGCGCGGTGTGGACCGCGTTGCCGAGCGGGTCGAAGATCGCCGCCACCTCCGGGTCGACCCCGTCGCGGTGGTGCCAGACGTTGGTCATCGGCAGCGCGATGTACTCGGCGAACGCCCCGGGCCGGTTCACCCCGACCCCACTGGTGTGGGCGCAGAGGTGGCGCCGCCCGGCCATGCAGTTGCGGCAGCGCCCGCAGACCACGTGGCCCTCGCCGCTGACCAGGTCGCCGGGCCGGAAGCCGGTGACGTTGTCGCCGACCGCGACCACCTCGCCGACCAGCTCGTGCCCGATCACCAGCGGCACCGGCACGGTCGCCGCCGCCCAGGCGTCCCAGTCGTAGATATGGACGTCGGTCCCGCAGATCCCCGTCTTCATCACCCGGATCAGGACGTCGTTCAGGCCGATCTCCGGCTCGGCGACGTCGCGCAGGGAGAGTCCCGGCGCCGCCGCGGTCTTCACCAATGCCTTCATCCACCCAGTTATAGAGAGGCGCCCTCGCGGGACCCTTCGCAGGCGCCCGGCGGGCGGCGCTACCCTCGGTCGATGAAGCTGACGCAGGCGAGCGCGAGGCGGGGCACGCTGCGGGCGGCGGTGCTTGCGGCCCTGGCGACGGCGGTGCTCGACCCGTTCTCCTGGGGGCGGCTGGAGGGCGTGGCCACGGCGCTCGCGGCGGTCGTCGCGATCGTCCTGGTCGCCGCCTGGGGCGTGATCGCGCTCGGCGCCAACGAGATGCCGGAGGAGGAGTTCCGACAGCTGGCCGCGCGCAGCGAGGAGCTGGCCGCGATGCCGAGCGCCGAGCGGGAGTCGAGCGAATTCGAGGACCACGTGCGCGCCGCGATCGACGGGCTGCCGGAGGATCTGCGCGAGGTCCTCGCCGAGGTCCCGATCGTGATCTCGAATCGCGGCCACGAGTTCCGCGCCTACGGCCACTACATCGGCGACACCGTCGCGCGTGACCACTTCCACGATCAGATCGTCATCTACCAGGACACTCTGGAACGGGACTTCGGCCACGACCCCGGGCTGCTCCGCGACCAGGTCGCCCGGACCGTCCGCCACGAGGTCGCCCACCACCTCGGTTGGGACGAGGCCGGGGTCCGCGGGCTCGGGCTCTGAGCCGGGCGGAGGGCGCGGTGCGGCACCCGTCGCTGGAGGAGCGCTTCGACCCGGCCGTGCGGATAGTCGAATACGACCCGGCCTGGCCGCGGCTCGCGGCGGCGGAGATCGCTCGGGTGGGGGCGGCGCTCGACGGGGTGGCGGTGCGGATCGAGCACGTCGGCTCGACCGCCGTGCCGGGTCTTGCGGCGAAGCCGATCGTCGACCTCCAGGTCGCGGTCGCCGAGATCCGGCCGGCCGCGCCCTACGCCGAGCCGCTGGAGGCGCTCGGCTACCTCTTTGCCCCTGACCCGGAGTCGCCCGACTTTCACTTCTTCGGCCTGCCCGCGGCGCGCCCGCGCACCCACCACCTCCACGTCTGCCTGGCGGGCGGCGCAGACGAGATGCGCCACCTGGCGGTGCGCGACTACCTGCGCGCCCATCCCGAGGAGGCGGCGCGCTACGCGGCGCTGAAGCGCGAGCTGGTCGCCTCGCGGCCCGGCGATCGCCTCGCCTACGTCGAGGGCAAGGCCGAGTTCGTCGCCGCGCTCGAGCGGCGGGCTGTTATGTTCGTCGGCGGAGGGGGGTTTCGATGAGACGAACGATTGCCATCGTGTGCGGGTCGCTGACGGTCGCCCTGGTGTTGGCGGCGGCGGCATTCGCCGCGGAAGTGAGCCGCGAGGAATACAAGGCGTCGGCCGAACCGATCTGCCACGCGAGCGCCACGGCGAACGAACGGATCCTCACCGGAGTGCGCAAGGAAGTGAGAGCGGGGAAGCTGAAGACCGCCGGGGCGAAGTTCGCCGCCGCGTCCAGGGAGCAGGCGCGGGCGCTGCGCGAACTCGAAGCGCTGCCGCGGCCCACCGCCGACGAAGCGCGGCTCGCCAAGTGGTTCTCCTACCTGAAGGTCGAGGCCGGACTGTTCGCCACGGCGGGGAAGAAGCTGAAGGCGGGCGACAAGCCGGGCGCCGAGCACGTCTTCACCAAGCTCACCCTGAACGTCAACAAGGCGAACCTCCAGGTGCTGCCCTTCGGGTTCAACTACTGCCGCCTGAACGCGGCGAAGCTTGGCTGAGCGCGATCGAGGTCCGCACCGCCCGGGAGGACGACGAGCCGGCGCTGCGGCGGCTCGAGGTCGCCCGGCGGCCGGTCCTGCCGGCACCTACGTCGACGACCTGACGATGGGGGTCGACCTCATGTCCGCCGACCCTCCCGCGGCACCACGAAGAGCTCGAACCAGTCCGGGACCGCCCGCTGCAGGCCCGGGTAGACGAGCGCCGGGTCGGCCGGGATGACGATCCAGTAGTCCTCGATCCGCGGCGGGTCGGCGATGTCGACCGTCTGGTACAGCCGTCGCACGGCGTCGAGCATCCGCTCCCGCCCGATCTTCGTCGCAACGAGCTTCGGTTCCGGCGCGAGCCGCGTCTGGCGCATTTGCCCCAGACTGCCTGGCGGCTCCCCAATATTTGTCGAATATGGACGAAGTATCGATGGTCAAGCGAGCGGATCGACCCAGCGGACGCCGCTGAATCGGGCGAAGTCGTTGTCGCGCGAGCACAGCTCGGCCCCGTGCTCGATCGCGAGCGGCCTCTCGTAGATCCTCGGGTTGGTGCTGACCCGCGCGAAGCCGAGGAGGACGGGCCACGCGAATCCGACGGCCTCCGCCCCGGAGAGGGTCTCCTCCGCCCAGGCCCGGGCGCGCTCGTGCGGTGCGGCCTCGCGCGCCCGTCGAGGTCGAGGCCAGACATCGATGCCTCTCATGTCCGCGGCTCTCCGGCCGATACACAGAGCGCGCCGATGGGAACTGAACCGAAGCCGAGAACCGCGGGCCTGCTCGCACTGCTGGCGACGCTCGCCGCGCTCGTGGCCGGCTGCGGCGGAGGTGAGCCCTCGGGCTCCGCGGGCGGCGCCGGCGCGGCGACGGTGCCCGCGAAGGCCCTCGAACCTCGTTACATCGACTGGCCGTTCTTCGGCCGCACCCCGCAGCGCACCCACTACCTACCCGCCGGCGACGGCATCGTCGATCGGCCGCTCGACCCGCCGCTGAAGCAGGCGTGGTCGGTCAGCACCCACGGGCTGATCGAGTTCCCGCCCGCGATCGGCGACGGCATCGCCTACGCGATCAACAAGTACGGCAACGGCAAGGCGGTCCGCCTCAGGGACCGCAAGGTGGTCGGCGAACTCGTCCTCGACCGGCGAAACCACGGAAAGCAGGCGATCGTCACCGGGCCCGCGTTCTACCGCGGGCTGGTCTACGGCGCCTTCCTCGACGGAACGCTCGCGGCCGGCAACGGGAGGACGGGGCAGGTCGTCTGGAAGCGCCACCTTCACGCCCACCTCGAATCCTCGCCGCTGCCGGTCGACGGCAAGGTCTTCCTCGGCACCGACACGGCCGAAGTCCTCGCCTTCGACGCGCGGGACGGCCACCCGCTGTGGCGCTTCAAGGCACCGGGGGCGATCAAAGCGAGCCCGAGCTACGACGACGGTGACATCTTCGTCGCCGACTACGAGAGCTCGATGTACGCGCTGCGGGAGAACACCGGCAAGGTGGTCTGGCGCACCAACACCAGCACGGTGCCGCCGTACGGGGAGGGCGGCTTCTTCTCCTCGCCCGCGATCGCCTTCGGCGACGTGTACGCGGCGCGCGACGACGGGATCGTCTACGCCTTCGACGAGCGCACCGGCAAGGTCCGCTGGACCTTCGAAACCGGCGGCGCCGTGTACGGCTCGCCCGCGGTCGCCCGCGTGCCGGGCACGCCGCCGACCGTCTACATCGGCTCCGAAAACGGCCGCTTCTACGCGCTCGACGCGCGCACCGGCAAGGTCCGCTGGACCTACGACGTCGGCGGCCCGGTGCCGGGGACCGCCACCGTGATCGGCCACACCGTCTACGTCTCGAGCTTCGCCACGGGCAAGACGATCGGCATCGACGTCCTCACCCACAAGAAGAACTTCCAGATCGACCAGGCCGGCTACACCCCGATGATCTCCGACGGCAGACGCCTGATCCTGGTCGGCTACTTCACCGTGTTCGGGCTCCAGCCGAAGAGTCCGTAGGGGTCGGCGGCGGCAGGCCGGGTGGCGAGGCGTCGCGGACCAGGAGGGCGATCTGGACGCGGTTGTCGACGCCGAGCTTTTCCAGGAGGCGGGAGACGTGGGACTTGACAGTGGCGACGCTGAGGTGGAGCTCGGCGGAGATGTCGGCGTTGGTAAGGCCGCGGCCGACCGCCCGGGCGACCTCGAGCTCGCGCGGCGAGAGGTCGGCGAGGAGGCGGTCGGCGTCGGCGCGCGGGTTCCCGGGCTCGCCCTCGCGCGCGACCAGGTCGATCAGGCGACGGGTCACTGCCGGCGAGAGCATCGAGTCGCCCGCGTCGACCAGCTGGATCGCGCGGACGATCTCGGCCGGTGGCGTGTCCTTGAGGAGGAAGCCCGCGGCGCCCGCGCGGAGGGCGCGCAGGACGAGCTCGTCGGCGTCGAAGGTGGTCAGCATCAAGACCGCGGGCGGCGCGGGCTGGGCGGCGAGGAGGCCGGCGGCGGAGACGCCGTCGAGGGTCGGCATGCGGATGTCCATCAGGACCACGTCGGGGCGGTGGCGGTCCACCGCGGCAAGCACGCGATCGCCGTCGTCGACCTCGGCCACGACCTCGATCGACTCGGTGCCGCCGAGCAGCATGCGCAGGCCCGAGCGGACCAGCGGGTCGTCGTCCACGAGCATCACGCGGATCGCCCGCGCCGCCCCGCCGCCCGCCTCGCTCATCGCCCGCGTCGCTCCCAGGGCAGCGTCGCCACGAGCAGGAAGTCACCGTCGGCGGCGACCTCGTGGCGGAGCTCCCCGCCCACCAGCTCGACCCGCTCGCCGAGGCCGATCAGCCCGCTGCCCGCCCCCGGCAGCGCGGGCGCGGGGGCCGGCGCCACCGGCGCCCGGTTGTGGACCGCGACCGTCAGCCCGTCCGCTGATGCCGCGACCCGCACGCGCACCAGCGTCCCGGGGGCGTGCTTGCGCGCGTTGGTGAGGCCCTCCTGGACGACCCGGAACGCGGTCCGCCCGACCGCCGCCGCGCCCGCGTCCTCTCCCTCCGTCGGCAGGTCGAGCTCGGCCTCGATCCGCATCCCCGCCGCCCGCGACTCCTCGATCAGCGTCGGCAGGTCGGCCAGGGTCGGCTGCGGCCGGCGGGTGTCGGCGTCGGTCCCCTCGCGCAGCACCCCGACGACGTCGCGGAGCTCCTCGAGCGCCGCGGCCGCCGCCTCGCGGACGACGGCGGCGGTGGCGGCCACCTCGGCGGGCGGCGCGCCGGGCCGGAATTCGAGCGCCCCCGCGTGCAGGCTGAGCAGCGAGAGCCGGTGGGCGAGCACGTCGTGCATCTCCCGCGCGATCCGCTCCCGCTCCGCCGCCCGGGCCTGGTCCGCCCGCAGCCGGCCCTCCTCCTCGAGCCGCTCCGCCCGCTCGCGCAGCGAGTCGACGAGGTCGCGCCGCACCCGCACGAAGAGCCCCCAGCCGATCGCGATCCCGAACAGCAGCAGGCCGGCCAAGATGTTGTCGCGGGCGTTGGCCCCGCTGCTCGCGTAGAGCAGGCCGTAGGCGATCGAGGCGCCGACGGAGGCGAGGGTGATCCAGGCCAGGGACCGGCGGTCGCAGCGGATCGCGGCGTTGAAGAGGACGGCGAGCCCGGCGCCGCCCGCGAGCGCCGAGACGGCCGAGGCCGGGATCACGAACGCGGCCACGCCGACCGGGTGGCGGCGACGCTCCCAGAGCGCGACGAGCGAGGCGACCCCGAGGGCGATGTCGATGACCCAGGCGGCGGTCCCGTGCGCGCCCCAGGTGTCGTGGAGGGCGATCACCCCGAGGCCCAGCGCGACGACGGTGACCAGCGCGTCGACGCCCCAGTCGCGGAGGCTGCGCCGGGCGTCGGGCCCGTCGACCATCGAGCCGGGGAGCAACCGTCGCTGCCAGCGCGCCGGATCGACTCCTTCTTTCACCGCGACCGATCCCACCGCCACAGCGTAGGGCGAGCGTGGAGTCCGATGCGCCTACCAAAGTAGGGGTCGGCCGCCGACTTTCGGCGGGGCAAGAGGCGACCTGCGGCCGATGTGGTCGGCGCGCGGACCGGGAAGGCTGGGGCCATGATCGAAGCCGAGAAGCTGACCAAGAGATTCGGCGGGAGGGCGGTCGTCGACGACGTCAGCTTCCGCTGCGAGCCGGGCACCGTGACCGGTTTCCTCGGACCCAACGGGGCGGGGAAGACGACCACGATGCGGATGATCTGCGGGTTCTCGCACCCGGACTCGGGCCGCGCCGGGGTGCTCGGGGGCTCTTACCGTGAGCTGCCCAATCCGGGCCGCCGGGTCGGGGTCCTGCTCGACGCCTCCGCCCAGCACGGCGGCCGCCGCGGTCGCGAGGCGCTGGCGCTCTCCGCCCTCACGATGGGGGTGGAGGAGGGGCGCGTCGACGAGCTTCTCGCCCTGGTCGGTCTCGACCGCCCGGCGGCGCGCAAGCGGGTGCGCCAGTACTCGCTGGGGATGCGCCAACGCCTCGGGATCGCGAACGCGCTGATCGGCGAACCGGAGGTCCTGATCCTCGACGAGCCGGCCAACGGCCTCGACCCCGAGGGGATGCGCTGGATGCGCGGTCTCCTCCGCGGCTTCGCCGAGCGCGGCGGGACCGTGTTGCTCTCCTCCCACCTGTTGCACGAGGTCGACGCGATCGCCGACCGCCTCGTGATCATCGGCAGCGGCAAGATCGTCGCCCAGGGGAGCAAAGAAGAACTGCTCTCCGACGCCGGGACCCTCGTCCGCGCCGACGACGCGGCGGCGCTCGGGCAGGCGCTCACAGTGGCCGGCCTGGAGGCGCGCGAGGCGGAAGGCGGTGGCTTCCTGGTCGACGCGGAGCCGCGCGCGGTCGGCGCCGCGGCGCAGGGGGGAGGGGTCGCCCTGGTCCACCTGGCGCCCGCCGGCGACGCCGGGCTCGAGCAGCTGTTCTTCGATCTGACCACCGACAACGGCGAGGAGGGGGAGTGATGAGCGCCCACGCGATCGAGCTGAAGGCGGCGCCCGCGGGGCGCGACACGCGGCCCGGGTTGGGCCGGCTGACCAAGGTCGAGCTGCGCAAGATGGTCGACACGCGCAGCGGCTTCTGGCTCCTGCTGGCGGTGGTCGGGCTGACCCTTCTCTCGGTGGTGATCACCGCCCTGGCAGCGCACGAAGACCAAAAGACCTTCAGCCACATCCTCTCCAACGCGCTGCAGCCCGCCGGGATCCTGCTCCCCGTGGTCGGCATCCTCCTGGTCAGCTCGGAGTGGTCGCAGCGGACCGCCCTGGTCAGCTTCGCCCTCGTCCCCGGCCGCTCGCGCCTGATCGGCGCCAAGGTGCTGGCCGGAGTCCTCCTCGCGCTCGCCGCGACGGCCGTGGCGCTGGTGGTCGCGGTCGTCGGCACGGCGATCGCCTCGACCAGCGCGCCGCACCAGTGGTCGCTGCCACTCGGCCTCCTCCTCCAGGACATCGTCTACGTGGTCAGCTCGATGCTGATCGGGATCGGCTTCGGCGCCGCCCTCCTCGCCTCGGCGCCGGCGATCGTCTTCTACTTCGCCGTGCCGACCGCCCTCTCCGCGCTCGGCTCGATCAACTCCCTCCACGGGACGATCGAATGGATCAACATCGGCGAATCCGCCGGCCCGCTGACCGAACGGGTGCTGAGCGGCCACGACTGGGCCCAGGTGCTGGTGACGCTGGCGGTCTGGATGGTCGTGCCGCTGGCGATCGGACTCTGGCGGATCACCCGCCGCGACGTCGGGTGAGGGACGGCCGCCGCTCAGGGGCTTCCCACCCAAGTGCCGCGCGCCCGCTATTCTTGTCGGAGCCTCGCGCCTCGGCCCGAGGTTTTCCTTTGTAACGAGTGCCTCCGGGCACGGAACTTGTTGAGGGGACAGATGGCTCGCGGAGATGTCCGCATCGCGGTGACGCTGGCTTGTGAAGACTGCAAGCGGCGGAATTATCAGACCAACAAGTCGCGGCGTAACACGCCCGACCGTGTCGAGCTGCGCAAGTTCTGTCGCTGGTGCGGGCATCACACCCCGCACAAAGAGACCCGGTAGAGGTCCAGTGGCGAAAACCCGCGCACAGCGCAAGGCCGAGCGCCGCGCTCGGGAAGCCGAAGAGCAGAAACGCTCTGGCGCCGAGCGCAGCGCTGAGTCGCGGGCGCAGCACGACACCCAGATCGGCATCTCCGGCGACGTCGCCGAGATCGAGGCCATCGAGGCCGGGATCGCGGCGGGCGCCGACGAGGCCGACCTGGAGACCCCCGACGCGCCGCACCAACCTTCGCGGTCGGAACGGCGCGCCGAGGCGAAAGCCGCCAAACAGGCGGAGCGCAAGAAACGTGACGACCAGAAGCGACGGGAGAGCGAGCAACTCGCCCGGCAACAGAAAAAAGCCACCGTCGAACGGCAGAGCCGGGCGCGCGGCGGCGTCATCGGCTTCCTGCTTTCCTGCTGGGCCGAGCTGAAGAAAGTCCAGTGGCCCGATCGCGAGACGCTGGTCCAGGCCACCGCCGTCACGATCATCTTCGTCGCCGTCGCAGCGGCCTATCTCGGCGCTCTCGACGCGTTGTTCAACTGGCTCATCAAGCAGATCCTCTAACCAACCAAGAAGGCCTCCCAATCTGATGTTTCGCTGGTACGTGATCAACACCTATTCCGGGCACGAGAACAAGGTCAAGCACAACCTTGAGCACCGGGTCCAGACGATGAGCCAGAACCGCAACGTGCGGCAGGTCGTCGTCCCCACCG
>JAFDWB010000088.1 GCA_018268675.1 Actinomycetota bacterium | reverse complement strand
AGGGGCGTCCTCCTGGCGTCGGCGAGGTACCACTTCGGTGACCGACCCGTGGCGCTCCCGTCGCTCCCCCGCGACCCTTCCTCCTCTCCCCGGACACCCGGCCGTCTCGGCCACGGCCACAGCCTGCCAGGGTCGTGGCCGAGACGGCCGCGTCCCTTGTCCCTCGGGCGCCAGCTTTAGGAGCTGGCGCGGGGCCCTATTCGATCTGGAGGGGCGGCGACTGCGTGACCGGAAGCTCTTCGGCGGCGGGGACCGTGGCGGTCTCCGGCTGCTCGAGGCCGAGGGCCTCGGCAAGTTCGCCGGATTCGTACATCTCCTGGACGATGTCGGCACCGCCGAGGAGCTCGCCGTTGACGTAGAGCTGAGGGAAGGTCTGCCAATCGGAGATCTCGGCGGTCACTTCGCGCAGCGGCTGGAGGGCGGGGAGGACGTCGATCGCGCCGTACTCGGCGTCCATCGAGTCGAGGATCTGCACGACGCGCATCGAGAACCCGCAGCGCGGGGCGTCGGGCACGCCTTTCATGAAAAGCAGCACCCGGTTCGCCGCGATCAGCTCTTCGACTCTGGACTTCAGCTCTTGGTCGGCCATGGCCACAGGGTATCCAAGCGCCTTCGTCGGCTCAGAGGTGGGTCGCGATGATGCCGATCAGGGCCGCGAGCAGCACGGTGATGATGCTGATCAGCGCGATCATCCCCTGCACCATCGTATGGTTCAGGCTGTCGATCCGTCCGTCCAGCCGCGCGAAGCCGTTATCGACCTTGGTGTCGAGACGGTCGATCTTCGCGTCCATGCTCTTGACCCGAGCGTTCAGGTCGTCGAGTCGCGAGTCGGTCCAGGTGGATCTCATGGCCTCCATTGTCCCTGAAGGCTAGGGAGAATTTATGCGCGTGTGGCGCGCAGATCGTAAATTTTGTGTGCCAATTTTCAGGCTGGTTGCGTCTTCACCGACAGCGCGTGGACGGTGCCGTCGTCGAACCGCGGTTTTACCGCCGCCTTCACCAGGCGGTGCTGGTCGATCCGCGAGAGGCCCTCGAACTGGGGGGCCTTGACCTCGGCGCGCAGGTGCTGGCCGCCACCGTCTTCGTCGGTGACCGCGACCTCGGCCCCCGGCAGCGCCGCCTCGATCATCGACTTCAGCTCGGCCAGGTCGACCGCCATCGTGCTCAGCCGACGCTCTCGCCGACCGTGTCGAGCATCTCCTCGACGCGGACGAACTTGACCCGGGGACGGCCGTGCGGCTCGCCGCGGCCGACCTCGGCCTGATCGATCGCCTGCCAGTCCTCGAAGGAGACGTAGCGGACGCCCTTCTCGTCGAGCAGCCGCTCGATCGCCTCCGGGGAGGGGTCGGAGGGGTCGAGCAGGGTGGCGGCGCCGACGTCGGCGAGCAGGTGCTGGACGGTCTCCAGAGCGTCTTTCTTGTTGGTGCCGATGACGCCGGAGGGCCCGCGCTTGATCCAGCCCGCGGTGTAGTGGCCGACCTTGTGGCCGGCGTCATGGGAGTCGAGCACGCGCCCGCCCTCGTTCAGGATCAGGCCGCGGCCGGCGTCGAAGGGCACGCCCTCGATCGGCACGCCGGTGTAACCGACCGAGCGCAGGACGAGCCCGCACTCGAGCTCCTCGCGCTCGCCGGTGTCGCGGGCGACCAGGCGCCCGTCCTCCTCGACCAACTCGTTGCGGCCGATCACGATCGATTCGACCTTGCCGTCGCCCTTGATCTCGATCGGCGAGGCGAGGAAGCGCAGCACGATCCGCTGCTTCTTCCCCTCCGGCGCGCGCCCGGCGAACTCCCGCAGCGTCTCGACGTTCACCCGCGTCGTCTTGTCGACCTCGTCGGACGCGAGGAACGCGGCGCTCGCCGGATCGAGCTCGACGTCGGCGGGGTCGACGATCACGTCGGCGTCCTCCATCTCCCCGAGCTCCTTGATCTCGGGGTTGGTGAACGCGGCCTGGACCGGGCCGCGCCGCCCCAGCACGACGATCTCCTTGATGCCCTTGCGGTCGAGCTCCTCGATCGCGTGGTCGGCGGTGTCGGTCTGGCGCAGCTCGGCGTCGGTCAGCGCCAGCATCCGCGCCACGTCCATCGCCACGTTGCCGTTGCCGATCACCACCGCGCGTTCGGCCGAGAGGTCGAAGTCCTCGTCCGCGTAGTCGGGGTGGGCGTTGTACCAGCCGACGAAGGCGGTTGCGGCGTGGCTCCCCGGCAGGTCCTCGCCCGGGATCCCGAGCGCCCGGTCGGTCTCGCAGCCGACCGTGAAGACGATCGCGTGGTAGCGGTCTTCGAGCTCCTCGACCTCGAGGTCGCGGCCGACCTTCACGTTGCCGAAGAAGCGGAAGCCCTCCCGCGCCGCGGTTTTCTCGTAGACGCGGATCACCGACTTGATCTTCGGATGGTCGGGGGCGACGCCGCCGCGCACCAGCCCGAACGGGGTGGGGAGGCGGTCGAAGAGGTCGATCTGGGCGTGGACATCGTCGTCTTTGAGGATGTGCTCGGCGGCGTAGAAGCCGGACGGACCGGCGCCGACGATGGCGACGCGAAGCGGGTTCTCAGGGGTACCGATCTGTGGCATCTCTCTCAGTGTGTCTGGTCTTGGACGGAACGCGGAAGGATAGGCGAGGCCTGCGGGCGGGGCGCCTCGGTCAGGAGCCCGCGGGCGCGCCGACGGCACTGGGGACGCCGTCGAGGGCGTCGAGCGCGCGCGCCACCGACATCGCCACGCAGGTGACCATCGGCGTTTCGCGCTCGGTGTACTCGCTCGACTCGGTCGGGCGCAGCTCGTTGACCAGTTCGAGGAACTCCGCCGGGTCGTCGCCCTCGAAGCAGACGACGAACTCCTGGTCGTCGATCCCGTACGAATAGGTCGTGTTGATCGTGATCTCCGGGTAGCGGCGGCCGACCTCGATGTGGCTTTTCATGATCCGGCCGCGCTCGGCGGGCGGCAGGCCGTACCAGCGGCGCTGCTTGACCATCGGGTAGAGGAAGAGGTACTTGCGGTCGGAGACGCAGATCTCCGGGCGCGCCTTCTCCTCCGAGTACGGCGACACTTTCGTCATCGAGAGGAACGAGTAGGGCGTCTCGCACCACTGGGCGAGCCCCGACTGGCCGAGCACGACGTGGAACGTGTGGATGTCCTCGAGGTTGGGGCTCTGGCTCAGCACCACCAGGTCGACATCGCCGCGGGTTCCTATGGTTGAGTACGCCCGCAGCGACCGGTCGATGCCGAAGTCCTCGCAGGCGGCGAGGAACTCCTGCTTGTCGGCGGCGCGCAGGTCGGCGTCGCGACGGCGCCAGGCGGGATCGACTTTGAAGAGGCTGAATTTGGCGAAAGTGCGGTCGGCGGGCATAGGGCTGACGATAGCGCTGTCGTTGTTCCTGCTCGCGGTCCCCGGCACCGCGCGGGGCGCGGGCGCACAGGTCCCGCCGCGGGCGATCAAGGGCGCGCTCACGCGGATTCCCCAGGTCCACCTCGTCTGGGTGCCGTCCGGGACCAGCGTCGCCGCCCTGGCGGGCGCGGGCTTCTCGCCGGGGCTGATGAGCGTCGGCCTGGGGACGGTGTCCGCGGACCAGGCGTACCTCGACATCGGGGCCGGGAACCGGACCTTCGACTCGCTCTACGGACACGAAATCGGCCCGGCGCCCGCGGCGGCGAGCGCCTGCCGCCCGTGGTTCGCCGAAGCCGTGGCGCGCGCCGAAACGGCCCCCGACGAAATCGAGCCGGGGCTCCTGGTCAAGCGGCTGGAAGCCGGGCACGTCGGAACGATCGGCGAAGGGGCGTCGGCCTGCCCGCTCGGCATCGTCCCGTCCAAGGCCGGGATCTTCGGCGGCCTCGGCGGCGCTGGGCTCTTCCTCGCCTCCGACGCCTCGCTCGCGGTCGCCGCGCAACTCGCCCGGCGGGCCGGCCCACACGACCTGGTGATCGCGGTCGCCACCCCGCCCGCGGAATCGGAAGCGCCGCTCCCGATCGGGGTCGCCGGCAAGGGCTACGCCGGGAACCTGACCTCCGACACGACCCGCACGAACGGCTACGTCTCCTCGACCGACATCGCGCCGACGACGCTCGAATTCTTCGGCCTCCCCGTCCCGTCCCAGATGATCGGCCAGGCGATCCGCGCCGAAGGCCCGGTCGACGCGGCTGGGGTGGAAGCGCGCGGCGCCCGGATGGCGGTGGTGTCGGTGCGGCGCGGGCCGGTGATCGGCTTCAGCCTGCTTGCCTGGGTGCTCGCCCTGGGCCTCGTCGTGCTGCTCTCGCGCGGGGCGCTCGCCCCGGTCGGAGTGCGGCTGATCGGCCTCTCGGTGATCTACCTGCCGGTGCTGCTGCTGGTCGGCTCGGCGCTCGAAGAGGCCGAATATCCGGAAATGCTGGTGGTGATGGTCGGCTCGCCGCTCCTCGGCGCGCTCACCCTGGCGGCGCTGCGCGGCTACCGTCCCTTGGCGGTGGCCGCGGGGGTCACCGTCGGCGCCTATGCGCTCGACGCGATCCTCGGCTCGCCGCTCAGCGCGCTCTCGCTGCTCGGTCCCAACCCGGAGCTCGGCGTCCGCTTCTACGGGATCGGCAACGAGCTCGAGGCGTTGCTCGTGGTGGCGACCGTCGGCGGCATCGGGGCGGGCCTGGCAGGCTTCGCGCCGCGCCTCTCGCCCAGGCGCTGCGCCGCCGTCTTCCTCGCGATCGCCCTGGTCTGCGCCGGGATCTTCGCCTCCGGCGCGTTCGGCGCCGACGTCGGTGCGGCGGTCGACATCCCGATCGGCGCGGTCGTGGCCGCCCTGGTGGTCAGTGGCAGGCGACGGCGCTGGATATTGGCGGTGATCCTCGTCCCCCTGGGGATCCTGGCGCTGCTCGCGCTCGCCGACCTGGTGACCGGCGCCAACTCCCACTTCACCCGCTCGATCCTCGACGCGGGCGGGGTGCACTCGCTCGCCGACACCGCCCGACGGCGCCTCGAGCAGACCGCGCGCAGCTTCGTCCGCCCGGTCCTGCTGGTCGCCCTGCCGGTGATTGCGCTCGGCGTCGTCGTCGCCTGTCTGCGGCGGGATACGATCGACGGCTGGGTGCGCGACACGCCCGCGATGCGCGCCGGGCTGGTGGGCGCCGCGGTGGGGACGATCGCGGGCACCCTGGCCAACGATTCGGGCGCCCTGCTGCTCGAGATCGGCGCCGCCTACCTGCTCGTCTTCCTCGGTTGGGCCTGGGCCGAGGGAGGGAGATCGGCCCGCGGCGCGTAATCCTCACCGAGAGAGCGGGTAATGGCTCTCATGCAGACCGTCCCATCAACTACTCTTAGACGCTCGTGCGCATAGGCCTTGTCTCGCCATATTCCTGGTCCTACCAAGGGGGCGTGAACCGGCACGTCGAAGCGCTCGCCCAGGAGTTCCTCGGGCGGGGCGACGAAGTGCGTGTCCTCGCGCCGGTCGATCCGCCCGGCTTGCTCAGCCGTGCGTCGCATCGGGCGGCGCCGGAGGCGCGCGAGCTGCCCGATTACGTGGTGCCGCTCGGTCGCACCGTGGGCCTGGGGGCGAACGGGGCGGTCTCCAACATCACGGTGACGCCGATCGCCGGCTACGCGCGCCCCCGGCAGGCCGTCAGGGCGGGTGAATTCGACGTGCTCCACGTCCACGAGCCGCTGGCGCCACTGGTCGGCTGGAACGCGGTGCTCGGCGCGCGGACGCCGGTCGTCGGCACGTTCCACGCCTACTCGACCAAGGCGTTCCCGAACTACGCCGCGAGCGCGGTCGGCGCGCGCCGCATGTTCAACCGCCTCGCGGCGCGGATCGCGGTCTCCGAGGCCGCCGCCTGGACCGGCATGCGGTGGTTCGGCGGCGAGTACACGATCATCCCCAACGGCGTCGACGTCGACGGCCCGCCCGCCGGGCTCGCCGTCCCCGGCGAGGAGCTGAGGATTCTTTTCGTCGGCCGCCCGGAGGAGCGCAAGGGGCTGCCGATCCTGCTCACCGCCTTCAACGCGCTGGTCGAGCACGTGCCTTCGCGGCTGACCGTGATCGGCGCCGAGGAGGAGGACGTCAAACGCTTCCTCGCCGATCCCGAGCTGCTCGCCTCGATCGACGTGCGCGGCCGGGTCTCCGAGGAGGAGCTGTGGGCCGAGCTGCACGCGGCCGACGTGCTCTGCGCGCCGTCGCTCTCGGGGGAGAGCTTCGGGATGGTCCTGACCGAGGCCTTCGCCGCCGGCACCCCGGTGATCGCGTCGGCGATCGCCGGCTACAGCGATGTCGTCACCGACGGCGTCGACGGCCTGCTGGTCCCGCCCGGCGATCCGCAGCGGCTTGCCGAAGAGCTGCAGCGCGTGCACCACGAGCCGCAGCGGCTCGCCGCGATGGGCGCCGCCGCCCGTTGCAGCGCCCAGCGGTACGCCTGGCCGCGGATCGCCGACCAGGTGACGACCGTCTACGAGCGGGCGATGGCGGCACCGGCGCCGGTGGGCAGGGCGGCGCGCGCCGCCCATTGGGCCGGGTTGCGTCCCGCCGACGGCAACCGGCCGGTCCCGCCGCAGCGGCTTCCCTCCCTCGATCCCGCGCCCGCCCGCAAGGGCAAGCGCGGGCGCCGGATCGCCCGCCGGGTCGGCTTCGGTGTCGCCGCCGCGCTCGGCGCCTTCCTGACCTGGGAGGCGCTGAAGCGGATCGGCATCAACGAAGTGGCGGAAAGCATCGTCCGCTCGAACCTCAGCTGGGTCTTGATCGGCTTCGGGTTGATGTCGGTCTCGATGTTCTTCCGCGCCGCGTCCTGGTACTGGATCGCGCGCGCCGCGCTGCCGAACAGCCCGGTGCGCCGCCGCGACGTCACCTCGGCGACGATGATCGGCGTGCTGATGTCGGCGACCTTGCCGGCCCGCGTCGGCGAGCCGGCCAGGGCGCTGGCCCTGTCGCGCCGCACCGGCCGGATGCGCGAGACCTTCCCGGTGCTGCTCGGCACCCTGGTCTCGCAGACGCTGATGAACCTGGTCGCCCTGGCCATGCTCGGCGTGATCATCGTCTCGACCACGTCGTTGTTCCAGGCCGGGACGAAGCAGCTCTTCGCCTTCAGCCTGGTGCCGCTGATCCTCCTCCTGGTCGTGCTGGTCGCGCCCTTCGTGATGAGGCAGACCGGCAACGGGCGCCTCGCCCGGATCGGCGCCGCCGCGCACCGGGCGATGGTCCAGGTCCGCGCCGGCCTGAAGATCTTCCGCAATCCGCGCGAGGGCGCCGTCGCGACGATCGCCCAGCTGACTGCCTGGGGGATCCAGCTGTCGGCCTGCTGGGCCCTGCTCTACGCGCTCGGCCTCGACGGCCAGGCGGGTATCGGCGCCGCCGCCGCGGTCCTCTTCGCGGTCAACGTCACCGCGGTGGTCCCGGCGACCCCGTCCAACATCGGCGTCTTCCAGCTGGCGGTGATCAGCGTCCTCCACACCGGCTTCGGCATCTCGACGGCTGACGCCCTCGCCTACGGCGTGATCCTCCAGGGCGTCGAGATCGCGACCGCCGTCACCCTCGGCCTCCCCGCCCTGGTCCGCGAGGGCCTCACCTGGAGCGACCTCCGCGTCCAGGCGATCTCGACCGCCCCGGTGCACCTCGACCCGTACCCCCGCCCCCGCCGCTCGGACCGCAGCCACAGCAGCGTCGTCTGAGGGGCCGGCTGCCGCCCCGCGGCGCGGTCGAACACGGTGGCCTCTGGCCGGTGAGTTCGCAGTTGGCCACAACAGTTGTCGACAACTGCGAACGCACTTGGGGCGCGTTGACGGGCGTCAGCCGGCTGCGCCTGAGTTGGTGCGGCGGTTTGTTAACACGAAGTTTATTGATCTATATAAATACTTTCGTGTAGTGAGATAGAATTGGCCAGGAAGGGGAGGTTGCCACCGATCCCAGGCCGGCTCCCCTGGCACGCAGGGCGGCGTGCGGCCGGCGGCGAGGCCATCCAGTCGTCGCCGGCCCGCCCCCCGCGACCGGGTCGGGGTCAGGAGCCGACGGTCTCGGGCGCCGGCTTCGCTTCGTCGCCTTCGTCGGCGCCCTCGGCCGGGTCCGACTCCGGCGGTAGGTCGCCGCCGCGCTCGGTGCCGGCGATCAGTTCGTCGGCGCTTCGGCCCTCGGGGATGAAGCCGGACTTCATGCCAAAGTAGACCGCCTGCGGATGGTGGGCGATGATCGCCACCGTCGACTGCTCCGGCATCACCGCGTAGCCGCCCGACAGGGTCATGCCGATCGATTCGAGGTCGAGCAGGCGCCAGACCTTCTCATGCTCGGACTGGTCCGGGCAGGCGGGGTAGCCCCAGGAGTAGCGGCGCCCCTGGTCCAGCGGGATGTCGAGGCCGCGGCGCACCTCGGAGTGCAACCACTCGGCGAGCCCCTCCGCCGACTGCACGCCCAGCCCGTGCGTGTAGTACTGCTCGGTCACCTCCCCTTCGGCTCCGAGTCGGTCCATCAGCTCCGTCACCTCGGCGCCCACCGTGACGCCCTGGAGGGCGACGATGTCGCGTTCGCCCGTGGACAGCGGCCGGTAGAAGTCGGCGAGGCAGATCCGGTCGTGCTTCGGCTGCCGCGGGAAGACCAGGCGCTCCAGCTCCACGTCCGGGTCCTCCGGGTCGAAGACCACCAGCGCGTTGCCGTCGGCGTTGCACGGGAAGTAGCCGAGCCGCGCCCGCGGGTGCAGGTAGTCCTGCTCGCGCCACATCCGTTCGAGCCGCGGCACGAAGCCCTCCTCGTCGTCGTACCCCTCGACCAGCCGCCGCCACGCCTCGCCCTTGATCCCTTTGCCGCCCCAGTGCAGCTTGAAGAGCACGTGGCGGTCGAGGTAGGGGAAGACATCGTCCAGGTCGACGTCGACGTCGCGCACCCCGAGGTACGGCGGCGCCGGAATCGGGTTGTCGGTCGCCGCCTTGGACCGCACGCTGTCGTCGGTCACCGGCGGCGCGTCGTCCTCCACGACCGGCTTCTCGCGCAGCGCCTTTGCCTCGGCGCGGATCCGCTCCACCAGCGCCGCGCGCGCGTCGGCGTCGACCAGCGCGTCCATCGTGTCGAGCCCCTGGAAGGCGTCCTTGCAGTAGAAGACGCCGGGCGAGTAGACCTCGTCGGATTCGCGCCCCTTCGGGTAGAGCGTGCGGCGGCCGAAGTCGCGGTTGATCGCGGCGCCGCCGATCAGCACCGGGAAGCCGAGCCCGCGCTCGTGCAGCTCGGCGACGCAGGTCGGCATCTGCTTGGAGGTCGAGACGAGCAGCGCCGAGAGGCCGATCGCGTCAGCTTCGTTCTCCACCGCGGCGTCGATGATCGCGTCGACCGGGACCTGCTTGCCGAGGTCGATCACCGTGTACCCGTTGTTGGTGAGGATCGTGTTGACGAGCGACTTGCCGATGTCGTGGACGTCGCCGAAGACGGTCGCGATCACGACCTTGCCCTTGGTGTGGCCGTCGATCCGGTCGAGATAGTTCTCCAGCTGCGCGACCGCGCGCTTCATCACTTCCGCCGACTGCAGGACGAACGGCAGGATCAGTTCGCCGGCGCCGAATTTGTCGCCGACCTCCTTCATCGCCGGCAGCAGCACGTCGTTGAGGGTCGGGACGGCGCCGATCTTCTCGACCGAGCGGTCTATCCACTCCTCGACCCCGTCCTTCTTGCGCCGCAGGATGTGCCAGTGGAGCGCCTCCTCGGGCTCCATCCCGGCGGTCGGGTCGGCCGCCTCGGCCTCGGCGTCGTCGCCTTTGGACTCGAAGTAGGTGATGAAGCGGGCGAGCGCGTCCTCGCGGCGGTTGAAGACGAGGTCGTCGGTCAGCTCGCGCTCCTCGTCGGGGATCTCGCCGTAGGGCGTGATGTGGTTCGGGTTCACCATCGCGAGGTCGAGCCCTGCCTCCACGCAGTGGTGGAGGAAGACCGAGTTGAGCACCGCGCGCGGCCGCGGGCTGACGCCGAAGGACACGTTGGAGACGCCGAGCGAGGTCTTCACCCCGGGGATCTCGGCCTTGATCCGGCGGATGCCCTCGATCGTCTCCACCGCCGAGGGCTTCCACTCCTCGTCGCCGGTGGTGAGGGTGAAGGTGAGCGCGTCGAAGATCAGCGCTTCCGGGTCGAGGCCGTGTTCGCCGCAGGCGATCTCGACCAGGCGCTTGGCGATCTCGACCTTGCGCTCGGCCGTCTTCGCCATCCCGACCTCGTCGATCGTCAGCGCGATCAGCGCCGCGCCGTGTTCGCGGGCCAGGGGCACGACGAGGTCGGCCTTCGCGCGGCCCGCCTCGAGGTTGATCGAGTTGACGATCGCCCGGCCGGGGATCTGCTCCAGCGCCGCCTTCAGCACCTCCGGTTCGGTCGAGTCGACCTGGATCGGCGCGGGCTGGGTCAGCGAGATCCGCTTCACCACCGCCGTCATCTGCTCGTCCTCGTCCTGGCGCTCGGTCAGCGCGACGCAGACGTCGAGCACGTGGGCGCCGCCTTCGACCTGGTCTTCGGCGACCTGGACGAGGCCGTCGTAGTCGTCGGCGAGCAGCATCTCCTTGGCTTTTTTCGAGCCCTGCGAGTTGACCCGCTCGCCGACCAGGGTCGGGCGCGGCTCCTGCACGAGCGGGGTCGAGGTCATCATCGAGGAGACCTCGATCGGGCCCTTGGCGGGGCGAGGGGCGGCGGGGCGCGCGTCGCCGATCCGCTCGCGGATCGCGCGGATGTGTTCCGGGTTCGTGCCGCAACAGCCACCGACGATGCCGACGCCGTAGCGCTCGACGAACTCGCCGAGGGTGGCGGCGAGCGGCTCGGGCTTTTCCGGGAAGATCGTCTCGCCGTCGGGGCCCTGCAGGGGTAGGCCCGCGTTGGGGATGCAGTGGACCGGGAGGGGGGAGGTCTCGCCGAGGAAGCGGATCGCGTCGCGCATGTCCTCGGGGCCGGTCGAGCAGTTGAGGCCGACCACGTCGACCTCGAGCGCGGTCAGCGTCGTCAGGACCGAGCGGATGTCGGTGCCGAGCAGCATCTTGCCGCCGTTCGGCAGCAGGGAGACGCTGATCTGGAGCGGCAGCTTGCGGCCGGTCTGCTTGAACGCCTCGCGGGCGCCGAAGATCGCCGCCTTCACCTCGAGGATGTCCTGGGCGGTCTCGATGATGATCAGGTCGGCGCCGCCGTTGACGAGACCGGTCGCCTGCTCGGCGAAGACCTCGGCCAGGCGGCCGAAGGAGATGTCGCCGAGGGTCGGGTCGGTGGAGGCGGGGAGGAAGCCGGTCGGGCCGATCGAGCCCGCGACGAAGCGGTCGGGGCCCGCCGCCTTGCGGGCGATCTCCGCCGCCTTGGTGTTGATCTCGAGCGTGTGCTCGCCGAGCCCCCACTCGTCGAGCTTCAGCCGCGAGCCCTGGAAGGTGTCGGTCTCGACCACCTCGGCCCCCGCCTCCAGCATCGATGCGTGGACCCCCTCGATCACGTCGGGCCGGTTCAGGACCAGCGCCTCATGACACTTGCCGAGCAGGCCCCCGTAGTCCTCCTGGGTGAGGTCGAACTGCTCCAAGGTCGCGCCCATGCCGCCGTCGAAGACGACGACCCGCTCGTTCACCGCCGCTATGTAGTCGCGCTCAGCCATGAACGTCTAAGGCTATCGAGCAGGTTCAGCTGTTCTTTTTGGGCTTGGGCGCGGGGCGGCCGTCCGAGATGCGTTCTGGGTGTCTCGTGACGGTCCTGGCAGGCTGTGACCCCCATGAGACGCCCAGGACGCGCCGGGGTTCGTGGGGGAGCGGGCACGGGGACGATGCGAAGCCGGACTTCCGTGACCGTCCCTTGTGAGAGGAGCACCCGGGACAGAGGCCCAGGACGCGCTGAGTTGGAGGACCTCCCCTCTCCCGGACCCGACCCCGTCCAGCTGTTCCTTATGGCCGACATACCGGCATAAAGAACAGCTGGACGGAGGGCGCGTCCTTCGCGCGCACCGTCCCCTCCCGGTGAGTTCGCACTTCCCCGCGCTATCCGCGGGTTTCTGCGAACTCATCGCGGGCGGGGGCGCACCTGGTGCGTCGTGCCGGCCCTTCCTCTCCCGCACCCTCGGACGAGACGGCCGGGTCTCCTTGTCCCCCGGGCGCCGGCCGGCAAGGGCCCGTCGCCTAGCGCTTCAGCCCGAGGCGGCGGCGCCAGTCGCGCGCGTTGATCAGTTGGGCGAGGCGCGCGATGAGGCCGCGGCGGCCGCGGGTGTAGGGGTACCAGGTCGGTTCGCGGCGGCCGCCGAAGCGGGTGATGACGAGCGACTCGGTGCGGCAGAACTTGCGGATGCCCTGGGCGCCGTGGCGGTAGCCGATCCCGGACTCCTTCCAGCCGCCCATCGGCACGTCGGAGGCGAAGTAGTTGACCAGCACGTCGTTGACGTTGACGGCGCCGCACTCGACCCGGCGGGCGACCCGTTCGGCGTTGGCGCGGGTGCCGAAGACCGAGCCGGAGAGCCCGTAGCGGGTGTCGTTGGCGAGGCGCAGCGCCTCCTCGGAGTCGCGCACCTTCATCACCCCGACGACCGGGCCGAAAGTCTCGTCGCGCATCACCTTCATCGAGTGGTCGACGTCGACGAGCACGGTCGGTTCGAAGTAGTCGCCGGGGCCGGGAACGCGCTTGCCGCCGGTCAGCGCGCGGGCGCCGTGGGCGAGGGCGTCGTCGACCTGGCTCGCGACGATCGCGGTCTGGTTGGGAGAGGTCATCGCGCCGACGTCCTTCGGGTCGCGGGCGTCGTCGGCGCCCTGGCGGATCTTGCCCACCTCGGCGGTGAGCTTGGCGACGAACTCGTCGTAGGCGGGCTCCTCCACATATATGCGCTCGACCGAGATGCATACCTGGCCGGAGTTGAACATCCCGCCCCAGGCGGCGGCGTTCGCGGCGCGGTCGAGGTCGGCGTCGGCGAGAACGATCATCGGGTCCTTGCCGCCGAGCTCGAGGCTGACCGGGGTGAGCGTCGCGGCGGCGCGCGCCATCACCTTGCGGCCGGTGCGATCGGAGCCGGTGAACTGGACGAAGTCGACGTTGTCGACCAGCGCGCCGCCGGTCTCGCCGATGCCCTGGACCACATCGAAGACATCCGGCCCGCCGATCTCGCGCTTCCACGCTTCGGCCACCTCGGCGATCCCGAGCGGCGTGAACTCGGATGGCTTGATCACCACCGCGGCGCCTGCCATCAGCGCCGGGATCGCGTCGCCGAGCGAGAGGATCAGCGGGAAGTTCCAGGGGCTGATGATCCCCACCACCGGGTGCGGCCGGTACTGCACCCGCAGCTTCTTCGCCGCCAGCAGCGGCGAGTGCGGCCGCACGCCTTCCTCGCTGATGAACTTGGCCGCCTGGGTGCCGTAGAAGTTGATCGTGTCGGCCAGGTAGGTGGGCTCGTTCGACGCGTCCGCCCGCACCTTGCCGGTCTCCCGCTGCATCGTGTCGAGCACCCGGTCCTGGTTGTCGAGGATCCAGTCCCGCAGCTTGCCCAGCCAGTGATACCGCCCCTCGATCCCCATCGCCTCCCAGTCCGGCTGCGCCGTCCGCACCCGCGCCACCGTCGCCGCCACCACCTCCGGCGAATCCACCGGCACCGTGGCGATCGTCTCCCCGGTCGCCGGGTTCAGCACCTCGATCACCTCCGGCTCGGCCACCCCGTTCGAGCCGTTGGTCTCGATCCTCGTCTCCGCCGTCCCGCTCTCCATGCTCACTCCTCCGTCCCCTTTGGCTGGTCAGCCAAGGTTAGCCGAGGAAGTGCGCGACGACAGCGCCCACGAACCCGGTCGCGAGTGCTCCGAACAAGACGTTGAAGCGCTGCTCGATACCGCCGAACCGCGCGTTCATTTCGCCGCGCAGCTCTTGGATGTCGCCCTTCAGCTCGGTCTTGACCTCTTTGATCTCCGCCCGCACCTCGGTCCGCGCGTCGCGGATCTCCCGCCGAACCTCGCGGAAGTTCTGTTCGGTCCGCTCGGCGAATTCGTCCATCCGTGCGTCGGTCCAGTTAGGTCGCGTCGACTGCATGAGGCCACTGTAGGGCGGGTCGGTGCGCGTGTGGGAAACAGGACTGTGCCAATTGTGTGCCATCTACTTCTCCGGCTTTTTGATGTAGTCGGAGACGCGATCGGCGGGGGTCCACTTCAGACCTCTGAGGAGTCGCGCCGGCGTGGTCCCGAGGACTCCCGCGATCCTGATCAGCGTCCAGACCCCGGGCCACGCCTTGCCGGTCTCGATGGTGCTCATGTGGGATCGATCGACCTGGGCGAGAAGGGCAAGGTTTTCCTGATTCAGCCCGACCTTTTTTCGCCGCCTGCGGATCCGTTCACCGAGAAGCCTTTTTGCCCTGACCAGGTCTTCCTCTGGGCTCACCTCCAGAGGGGTACAGTGCGCAGACAAACAATTCCACCGACAAAACCCCACAGCGGTCAGGGCAGTTCTTTCTTCGCATTATCGGTCAGCCAATTTCCGGCCGGGGGGTTAGTCGGAGTGCCTCCCCTTCTTGGTTGGCGGCGATGTCGGATAAACCGAGAGATGCAAGATCAGTGCTCACCGGGCGAATCGAAAGGCGTCGTCTCGCGTGCGGCTTGACGGTCGAGGATCTCGCCGAACGTTCCGATATGGCCCCCGCCGACCTTGCATCTCTGCTCGATGGTGTGCCAGATGTGGATATTTCCGTTTTCGCCCGGCTGGCCGCCGCACTCGGCGTCGATCCAGGCGAGCTTCTAGCGGGTATCGAATGGGTTCCGGACGGTCACGGCGACGGCGAATACCGAGTGTCGGAGACCGAGGACTAAGTCGTCGTGGCCCGCTGATCGTCGCGGCTACTTCGGGTGCTTGATTTCGACGATTTCGCCGGCGGCGTTCACTTCGGTTTCGGGGAGTTCGGTGGTGATCTGGGTGACGAAGGTGTCGCCGGGGGTGACGCCGGATGAGGTTTTGGCTTTGGTGTTGCCGGTGAGGCCGGCTTCGACTTCGTAGCCGATGGTGTATTTGCCGGGGCGGACGGCGGAAAGCTTCCAGACGGCTTCCACCGATTCGCCCGGTTTGAGTTCGCCGAAGGTGTAGGTCTTGGCGTTGGAGGTTTCGGCACCGGCGGTGTGGGAGGAGCCGGCGAGGCGGGGGTAGGCGGCCGAGAGGACCCAGACCGGGCGGTCCGGGCCGGCGAGGCCGGCCTGCGGGTCGTGGATGGCGAAGGGGATGCGGGCGGCTTCGCCCTCCTTGCCCTCGACGTTGACGGTGATCGCGAGGTTGGGGACGGGCTTTTCGCCGGTGTCGCGGGCGGCGATCTTGAGCAGGGAGGTCTGGCCGACGAACTGGTGGGAGGGGAAGCTCGCGCCGGTCACGGCGACTTCGTAGGTGCCCGACTTTTCGTTCGAGCTCGAGGAGGATTCGCCGCAGGCAGAGAGCAGCACCGCCATCGCCAGGACCGCGGACCCCACCGCGGCGGCTCGAAGGCGGGCACCCCGGCGTGGTGTTCCGGCTCCCCGCAAAGCGTGGCGAACATAGCACGGGGAATCCCCGCAACGGAGCCATTTTCGGGACGATCGCAGGGTTAGCGAGATCTCAATATGCGGCTAACGGAGGGGGCCGATCGATCACATAGACTGCGGCGCGAAGAGTGGGGCTGCCGCGACCGGGAAGGCGCGGCCTGCTGGAGGAGCAGATGGTCGGATCCGCAGTGAACAGGGCGTTCCTGCCCGCCAGGTCGGTGTTCGAACAGGTGGGGGAGCTCGTTCTCCTGACCGGCCGCACGATCGCCTCGGCGGTCCGCCCGCCCTACCCCTACGGCGAGGAGTTCATCGGCCAGTTCCTCTTCGCCCTGCAGCTCTGCTGGTTCCCGCTGCTGGTCTCGACCGTGGCGATCAACTTCGGCGCCCCCGGCCTCCAGGCCGCCAACTTCCTCACCCTGTTCGGCGCGCTGGACCGACTCGGCGGCTTCTTCGTGCTCGCCGCGATCCGCGAAATCGGGCCCTTCGTGACCGGCGTCTGCGTGGCCGGGATCGCCGGCACCGCGATCACCGCCGACCTCGGCGCCCGCAAGATCCGCGAGGAGCTCGACGCCCTCCAGGTCCTCGGCGTCGACCCGATCAAGAACCTGGTCGTGCCCCGCTTCCTCGCCCTGATGCTGGTCACCGGGCTGCTCGACATCTTCGCCATCGTCGCCGGCCTCTCCGGCGGCATCCTCACCGAGATCCTCTACCACCAGAGCCTCGGCGGCTTCTTCGCGACGCTGTTCGAGCAGGCTTCCGTGACCGATCTGTGGGGCTCGGTGGTCAAGTGCACGCTCTTCGGCGCGATCATCGCGATCGTCTGCTGTTACAAAGGCATGACCGCCTCCGGCGGCGCCGCGGGCGTCGGCCGCGCCGTCAACGAGGCGGTGGTGATCTCCTTCCTCGCCTTCTTCGCCTTCAACTACGTCTTCACGCAGACGCTCCTGGCGACCAACCCCGAACTGCAGACGATCCGGTGAACGCCTGGTTCGAAGTCCCACGCGGCTGGCTCGACTCGCTCGGCGAGATCGCCCGCTTCGGCGGCCGCGTCGCGATGCTCGTCTACTCGGGCCGCGTGCTCCGCTTCTTCGGCGAGGCGCTGCGCCAGGCCGGGATCCTGATCCTCGGCTCCGCCCTCGTCATCTGGGGGCTCGTCTTCGTGCTCGGCCTCCAGTGCGGCATCGAGGGGGCCTACCTGCTGCGCGCCAACGGCGCCCCCGCCTACGCCGGCGTCTTCTCCGCCTGGTGTGACCTGCGCGAGATCCTTCCGTACGCCTTCGGCTACATGCTCTCGGCGAAGGTCGGGACCGGGATCGTCGCCGAGCTCGGCGCGATGCGGATCTCCGACGAGATCGACGCCCTCGAGGTGATGGGGGTGCCGCCGGTCACCTTCCTCTGCGCCACCCGCCTGCTCGCCGCCTGGATCGCCTTCCCGTTCATGTACCTGGTGGCGATCGGCGTCATGTACCTGGCCAGCTACATCGCCGTCGTCAAGCAGATCGGCGATGCGTCCTCGGGCGGCTACCTGCTGATCTTCTGGCAGTTCCAGAACCCGCCCGACGTGATCTTCAGCCTGGTCAAGGGGATGGTGATGGCGACCGCGATCGTGCTGGTCGGCTGTTACTACGGCTACACGGCGTCCGGGGGACCGGTGGGCGTGGGGACGGCGACCGCCAAGTCGATGGTCTTGAACATCGTCTTAGTCCACATCATCGGCATGCTTGGGACCCTTGTCTTCTGGGGAGCCAACCCGAGGGCTCCGATAGGGGGGTGAACGCGATGCGAAACGACGAGGAAGAGCGCTTCAACGAGATCGAGGAGGAGGACCACGCGGCGGCCGAGGAAACCAGCGCGGAGCTGGCCGCGACGGAACCGGTCGGCGCGCCCGCCGGCGCCGGGGCCATCCCCGGCCACCCGCAGAGCGCCACCGACGAGGGCCCTTATGTGAGCGAGGACGGCGCCGTCATGGGCCGCGACTTCGTCATCCCCGGGGTCGACCCGCGCGAGCACGATCCCTATCGCTTCCACACCGGCCGCAAGCGCGACCACGGCGGCGAGGACGCGATCGAGATCATCGACCTGGTCAAACAGTTCGGCCGCGCCCGCATCCTCAACGGCCTCAACCTCGGCCTGCCCGAAGATCAGGTCTCGATGGTGCTGGGACCGTCGGGCACCGGCAAGAGCGTGCTGATCAAGCACATCGTCGGGCTGCTCTACCCCGACTCCGGCGACGTCCTCGTGCACGGCGAGTCGATCCCGAACATGACCGACGACGAACTCTTCGAGGTGCGCAAAAAGTTCGGCCTGCTGTTCCAGGACGGGGCCCTCTTCGGCTCGATGAACATCTACGACAACGTCGCCTTCCCGCTGCGCCAGCACACCGACAAAGGCGAGGAGGAGATCGGCGAGATCGTCAACCGCCGGCTCAAAGAGGTGGGGCTCTCGGAGGCGACCTACAAGATGCCGAACGAGCTCTCCGGCGGGATGCGCAAGCGCGCCGGGTTCGCCCGCGCGCTGGTGCTGGAACCGGCGATCGTGATGTTCGACGAGCCCGACTCGGGCCTCGACCCGGTCCGCACGGCGCTGCTCTGCGAGCTGATCCGGGAGATCCATGCCGAGAATGGCGGCTGTTACCTGGTGATCAGCCACGACCTCAACACGGCGCGGCGGATCGCCGACTTCATCGCCGTCCTGTGGAGCGGCAAGATCGTCGAGTCGGGGCCGAAAGAGGAAGTGTTCGACTCCTCCAACCCGTTCGTCAGCCAGTTCCTCCACGCGGACGTCAGCGGCCCGCTCTCGATGGACTGAAGCGCCATGCCAGGCGCTAGGTCTTGAGGCGCCGCCGCCCGTTCGGGGCGATCGCCGCCTGGTCGGTACGGCATGCCCGGGCGGTGCTCGCCGCCGCCGCGATCGTCGCGGTCGCCGCCGCCGTCGCCGCCACCCAGGTCGACACCGACGCGAGCCTCGGCACGCTCGTCGACAAGGGCGACGCGACCTACGCCGCGACCCAGCGGGTGCGCGCCGAGTTCGGCGAAGAACCGGTGGTCGTGCTGGTCAAGGGGAGCCTGCCGAAGCTGCTGCTCGGCAAGGACCTGATCCAGCTGCTGCGGCTGGAGGGGTGCCTCTCGGGCAAGGTGCCCAAGGGGGCGAAGCCGCTGCCCGGCGCCTGCGAACAGATCGCCGCGCTGGAACCGGTGTCCTTCCTCGCAGGCCCCGCCACCTTCCTGAACGAGGCGGTGGTGCAGATCGACGAACAGCTCGAACGCCTGGCGGAGAACCTGCCCGCGCACCGCTTCCAGGAATACCTGCTGCAGGTCGCGACCAAGTACGGGATCACCTCGGTGCCGAGCATCGAAAACGAAGAATTCGTCGCCACCGTCGTCTTCGACCTGGCCAAGGCGCGCGGCACCCCCAAGGCCCGCCTCGCCTACCTGTTCCCGAACTCCCACTCGGCCCAGATCGTGATCCGGCTGAAGCCGACCCTCTCCGAATCCGAACGCCGTCAGGCGATCTCCCTGATCGAATCGGCCGTCGCCGAAACGACCCCCCGCAAAGCGTGCGGCACCGCCCACAAGCCCGAACCCTGCTTTGTGCTCCAGGGAGGCTCCTACCTCGTCACCGGCGCCCCCGTGGTGGTCGACGCGATCGCCCAGGCTCTGAAGAACGCCCTGCTCCTCCTCTTCGGCGTCGCCGTCGTGGTGATGGCCTTCGTCCTCCTCCTCGCCTTTCGCAGTCGCCTCCGCCTGCTCCCGCTCGCACTTGCACTGGCGTCGGCAGCGATCGTGTTCGGCCTTCTCGATCTCGTCGGCGGCAGCCTGACGATGGCCTCCGTGGCCGTCCTTCCGATCCTGATCGGCCTCGCCGTCGACTACGCGATCCAGTTCCAGGCGAGGTTGGACGAGGTGCAGTCGACCGGCGCCTCCGGTGCCGAGGCAGCAAGGACTGCCGCCAACCTCTCCGGCCCGACGATCGCGACCGCCTGCCTCGCCACCACCGCCGGCTTCCTCGTGCTCCTGCTCTCCCCGACGCCGATGGTCCGCGGCTTCGGTGTCCTCCTGGTCATCGGCGTCCTCCTGGCTTTCATCCTGGTGATGACCGCCGGTTTCGCCGCCTTGGGCATGCGTTCACCGGGGGGGTGGCGCCGCCGGGGGAACCATGCCGAGGAAGCTTCAGCTACCGGAGGCATGGTGGGACCCGGCCGCGACGGGACCCGCCCGTTGCAAGCCCTTGTCTCGTTTGCCGTAGCCAGGCCGGCCCTCATCCTGTCCGTGTCGATCGCTCTGGCGGCAGTCGGCTGGGCCGTAGGCACCCAGATCTCGACCGTCAGCGAAATCCGCCAGCTCGCCCCACCCAACCTCCGAGCCGTCGAAAATCTCAACGCCTTCGAGCAGGCCACCGGCACCACCGGCGCCCTCGAAGTCCTCGTCGAAGCCCCCGACCTGACGTCCCCGGCGACGATCGAATGGATGGCGGCGTTCAAGCACCGCGTGCTGAAGAGTGACGACGTCACCGCCGGCCCGGCGCTCTCCGACTTCCTCACCCGCGGCGGGAAGGTGACGAGGTCGGGCATCGAAGCGACGCTCGCGGCGATGTCGCCGTACTCCCTGCGCCAGGTGGCGCCGCTCGATCCCGGCACCGGGAAGGTCGGCCACGTCGCCCTGATGAGCTTCGGCATCCGCTCCCAGACGTTGGCCGAACAGCAGGCGCTGATCGACGCCGTTCGCGGCCAGGTCGGCAGCCCGCCCGCCGGAGTGGAGGTTCACCTCGCCGGCACGCCGGTGATCGCCGCCGAAGCCGCCTCGGAGCTGTCGTCCAGTCGCTACTGGCTGGCGCTCGCCGGGCTCGCCGCCGTCACCCTGGTGCTGCTCGCGCTGCTGCGCTCCTTCCGCCGCGCGCTGGTCCCGCTGCTGCCGACCGTGCTCGCCACCGGCTGGGCCTCGCTGCTGATCTGGCTGACCGGCATCCCGCTCAACCCGATGTCGGCGGCGCTCGGGGCGCTGACGATCGCGATCGCGACCGAGTTCGCGGTGATCCTCTCCGGCCGCTTCGAGCAGGAGCGCTCGATCGGCCTCGACGTCGCCGCGGCGCTCCGCCGCGCCTACGCGCGGACCGGCGCCGCCGTGCTCGCCTCCGGCCTCACCGCGATCACGGGCTTCGCCGTCCTCCTCGCCTCCGACATCCGCATGCTGCGTGACTTCGGCGCGGTCACCGTGATCGACCTGGCGGCGGCCCTGCTCGGCGTGATCGTGATCCTCCCGGCGACGCTCGTCCTGCTCGAGCGCCGCCGCCCGGGGGCGCCGTCGTGAAGGGGGTGGCCAACCGCTACACGTTGGGGGTCGGGCTGATCTTCCTCGCCCTGATCGCCGTCGCCACGCTCCACACGCTGAACGGCGGCGGCGGCGAAGACACGCTCGGGCTCGACCAGCAGCCGCCCCGCTGGCCGCTCCCCGAGTTCGCCGTCCCCGCCGCCGCCGGCGGCCTCGAAGGCGACGCCAACGTCTACCAGGACGACTGCGAAAGCTCCTCGCTGCCCTGCCCGGAAGGCGCGAGCCGGATCCCCGCCTGCCAGATCACGACCCCCGGCGCGATCCGTGTCTGCGACCTCTTCGGCCGCCCGCTGGTGATCTCGTTCTGGTTCGGGACCACCAGCCGCTGCGAGGCGCAGCAGAACGTGGTCAGCGCGGTGGCGGCGCGTTACCGTGGACGGGTGAACTTCCTTTCGCTGGACATCCTCGATTCGCGAGGCTCGGTCCGCGAAGTCGTCCGGGCGCACCACTGGGCGATGCCGGTCGGCTTCGACCGCGACGGGGCGGTGGCGGCGCTCTACCGGGTCGGCGGCTGTCCGACGTTCGCCTACGCCTACCCCGGCGGCACGCTCGAGAGCGCCAGCTTCGGCGAACTTGGCGTCGGCGCCCTGAGCCAACATGTGCGGGAACTGCTGGACGCGACGCGGGTGGCTGAAGGGGGCTGATCCACATGGCGACCGAAAGGGCACGGGCAGCGATCGGGTGGGAGCCGGCGCCGACGCCGAGGTGGGTGGCGCCCCACCTCGAAGCCGAGTTCCCCGGGCTCTCGCTGGCGACGGTCGAGGTGGACGGCCGCCCGGGCCGCAGCCCGGAGCCGGTCCGCCGCCGCCTCCGCGACCTCTCCGACCGCCTCTTCGGGGCCGAGGCGATCCGCCTCCGCGGCCGGCCGATCCCCTGGGCCTACCGGGTCTTCTTCCGCCAGATCGGGCTCGACCCCGACCGCGACCGCACCCCGGTCGAGCAGCTGGTCCTCGACCGCCTCCAGGACGGCGGCTTCCGCAGCCGCGGCCTGCCCACCGACGCGCTGACGATCGCCACGATCGAGACCGGCGTCGCCCTCCGCTGCTTCGACGCCGACCGGCTCGACGGCGACCTCTGCATCCGCGACGCGGCGCCCGGCGAGCGGCTGCCGGGACGGTCCGCCGAGCTGGCGACCGGCACCCTCACCATCGCCGACGCCTCCGGGCCGGTCGGTCTCCTCTTCGGCGAGACCGGCGCGGGCCGCGGGGTCGAACGCGACAGCCGCCGCATCGCGATCGCCGCCGTCGGCGTCGGCGCCGTCCCCGCGATCGCCATAGATGAGGCCCTCTGGATCGCTGCCGCGACGCTCGAGGCGGCGTAGGGACGGGCTTGCGGGGCGGGGGGGTGCCCCTCCGAATGAAGCTCAAGAGCAGAGGCCCGAGCCCTTTCACGCGATTCAGCTGCGCGACGGCTTCAGGCGGAGGGACACCCGATGCCCCTCCGGACAAGCTCTAGAATCTTCCCATGCCGGATTTGCTCGACAGGGGAGCGCCGCCGGAACTCAACCTCTTGTCAGGGGTCGAGGAGGCCCCCGCGCGGGCCGAGCTGCGGCGGCAGATCGGGAGGCTCGAGTTGGAGCTCGCGGGGCTGGTCGCGGCGGGGCTCGGGCGGGTCGAGGTGCCGCACCGGGTCGAAGCCGCGGGGCCGCCGCGGGTGCTCGGGCTCGGGGAGCTGGAGGAGGTTCGGGACGCGCTCGCGGGTCGGCTCGGCGAGGCGCGCCTCGCGCTTGCCGAGCGCGAGGCGTTCGAGGCCGCCAACCGCGAGCTGCTGACGGCGCTGATCGCGGCGCCGGAGGAGCACCGCTGGCTGCGGATCAGCCGCACCGACGTCGGGCTGCCCGGTTGCGGGCACTGGCACTCGCGCCCGCTGCTCGGCCCGCTCGGGATGCTGATGGGCTGGTGGCGGGTCAAGGTCTCCTCGGGATGTCCGAGAGGCGCGCGGCTGGCGGCCGCTCCCCCCACATCTCCAAAGCCGAGGAGCGCCCGCCGGCGCCCTGGGGGAAAGCGCCGCTCGCCGAGCTGGCGATCCTCGCCGGGATCATCTGCCTCGCGATCGGAATCTTCGGCTCGCACGAGACGATGATCGGCGTCGGCGTCGGCCTCGCCGCGGTGGGCGGGATGGAGGTGGCGATCCGCGAGCACTTCGCCGGCTATCGCTCGCACACGACGCTGATCGCGGGCTTCGTCTTCGTGGTGGTGGTCGGTGTCCTCTTCTACGCGGCGGGGATGGTGCTGGCCTACGCGCTGCCGATCGGCGCGGTCTGCTTCGCGGCGGCGTTCTACCTCGCCCGCCGCGCATTCCAGCGCGCCTCCGGAGGGCTCAGCTTCCGGATCGGCGGAATGCGCGGCTAGGAACCTGAGGGCGAGGCCGCCTCGGGGAGGCCTGCGCTAGACGATGGCGCGCGGCGGGGCACCGGAAGATCGGGCGGCCAGCTCGGCCGAGAGGAGCGTGCGCTGGCGCGGGGTGAGGGTGCCCAGCTGCTTGTTCTCGCTGAGCGAGAGCGGGGTGAGGAACTTGCGGGCGCGGGTGCGTCCCCAGCGCCGCTGGCTGGTCAGGAGCTCGGAGATCGTCATGCTCTCGGTCTGCCACGGGCAGTCGCGGACGACCTCGGCGGGGTCGACATCGCCCCGCGCCACCGCGCGCTTCAGCTCGGCGCGAGCGAGCCGCACGGAGTTGGCGCGTTCGAGGGCCCTCATGTGTTGAGGCGGCTCCGGGGTTGCGGTCGTCGTTGCGGGTGCCGTCATGGCAGCGTCCACTGGGACTCCTCCCTTCAAAAGGAATCGTTAACTGGGTGGTCTTCGCCGACGGATCACCGTCAGTTCCCTGCCTCGTCGGACCCGTGAAAGAAAGAGTCCAAGCCGTCCCTTGGGTGTGGCGTCGGCGAGGAGTCGAAGCTACGTCTTCGAGGTACGGGCCGTCAACCCGACTTCGGCGAATCGGCGCCCGGTCCGGTCGCTAAGAGCAACAATTTCGGGCGAGGTCCGGAAAGGTCCCCAACCGCACAAGTCTGAAACTACCCCCGCCGGGGGATGTCAACTGGGGGTTAACCAACGGTTACAGTCTAGGCAGGTCCGGGAAGCCCTCGATCGTCCGCTCGATCGTCGCCAGCGCGGTGTCCAGGTGCTCCTTCGTGTGGGTCGCCATCAGGCTCGTCCGCAGGAGCGCGCCGCCGGGCGGCACCGCCGGGTGGATCGCCACGTTGGTGTAGACGCCGGCGTCGAAGAGGGCCTTCCAGAGGAGCACCGCCTGCCAGTCGTCGCCGACCACGACCGGCACCACCGGGGTGGTCGCGACGCGGCCGTCGGGGAGCGTCCCCGGCTCGACCACGCGCAGGCCGAGGCCGCGCAGCCCTTCGCGCAGGTACTCGGCGTTGCCGAGCAGGCGCTCGAACAGGGCCGGGCCCTCGGCGCGGATCACCCGCAGCGCCGCCAGCGCCGCGCCGACCGCCGCGGGCACCGCCGAGGCGCTGAAGATGAAGGCGCGGGAGGAGACGCGCAGGTACTCGACCACGTCGGCCGGGCCGGCGATGAAGCCGCCGCAGGAGGCGAGGCTCTTCGAGAAGGTGCCCATCCGCAGATCGACCTGGTCCTCGAGCCCGAAGAGCTCGGCGGCGCCGGCCCCGCGGGCGCCGAGCACGCCGGCCCCGTGTGCCTCGTCGACCATCAGCCGGGCGCCGTGGGCGCGGCACAGCTCGACGATCGCGGGCAGGTCGCAGACGTCGCCCTCCATCGAGAAGACGCCGTCGACGACGACCAGGACGCCGCCGCCGTCCTCGGCCGCGCGGCCCAGCATCTTCTCCAGTTTGTCCATGCGGTTGTGACGGAAGGGGCGTAGTTTGGCGCCCGAGATGCGGACCCCGTCGAGGATCGAGGCATGGTCGCCGGTGTCGCAGATGACCGTGTCGGCGGGGCCGAGGATCGTCCCGATCGCGCCCACGTTCGCCTGGTACCCGGTGGTGAAGACGATCGCGTCCTCGGTCCCCATCCACTCGGCGAGCTCGCGCTCGAGGTCGAGGTGGAGCGGCGTCGTGCCGTTGAGGAGGCGCGAGCCGGTCACCCCGGTGCCGTAGGTCTCGAGCGCCTCGCGGGCCGCCTCCTTCACCCGCGCGTCCCCGGTCAGGCCCAGGTAGTTGTTGGAGCCGAGCATGATCGTCTCCCGCCCCTCCATCTCGACCACCGGGCCGGCCTGCGAGGTGAGCAGGCGGAAGTAGGGGAGGAGGTCGTGCTCTTTGGCAGCTTCAAGCTGCTCGAGCCGGTCGTGTTCGCGCGCCTTGGCGAAGACGTCGACCGGCGCCTTGGCGGTCTCGCTCATGGGCGCAAGTCTAGGTCGGCCGACGGTGGAACGGGCGCAAACCCGCAGATTGCGGGGTTCCGGGCCAGGTGTGAAGGAGGCGACCTGGCCCGTCGCTATTTTGGGTTCGGTGAGCGAGCACCAGCTTGACGGGGAGATCGTCGCCGAGGAAGACGCCGCCGCGGAGGACGCCGTCGCCGCGGTCCGCAGGCTTCCCGGCCCGGCGCCCGAGGCGGGGTTGCCGGCGCTGCGCGGCGAGGTGAGGAGCGCCGCGATCGCCGCCGCGGGCGGAGTGCTGGCGGGCGCCGCGACGGTCGCCGCGGTGCGCGCGGTCACCGCGGTCGGCGCGCGGGCGAGCGGCTCGCGCCGGCTCACCCGGCGCCGCCGCCCGGCGGGCAAGGTGATCGCCAGCCGCTCCTTCCTGGTCGACGTCCACCTGCTGGATCGGTAGGTGGCCGCGTCGGTGGGCGCGGCGCTTGCTTCGCTCGAGGTCGACGTCCGGCCGCCCTCGCCGTTCCGGCTCGCCGGCGGGAGCGCCGACCGCACCCTGCGGGTCGAGCGCGGTGTCGCCACCCGCCTCCTCACCGTCGACCGCGCGCCGGTCCTCGTGCGGGGGTGGATGCGCGGGCCCGGGCAGGTCGCGTTCCGCGCCGAGGCGGTCGACCCGGCGGCGCTGAGGATCCCGGTCCGCTGCGAGGAGCCGCGCCCCGCCGGGCGCCCCGAGCTGGAGGCGGCGATCGAGCGGCTGCGCTTCGCGCTCGGCGTCGACGAGGACATGGCGGCGTTCCACCGCCGCTTCCGCCGCGACCCGCTGGTCGGGCCGATCATCCGTCGCCGTCCCGACTACCGGCCGCGGCGCCGGCCCTGGCCATGGGAGGCGCTCGCCCAGGCAGTCTGTGGGCAGCTGATCGAGGCGAGCCGCGCGGCGCTGATCGAGCGCCGGCTCGTCGGCCGCTGGGGCGCCCGGCTCGGCGAGGGGCGCGGGGCGCTGCGCGACACCCCGTCCGCCGCCCTGATCGCGGGCCGCGCCCCGGCCGAACTGGAGTCGATGGACCTGTCCGGCGGGCGCTCGGTGGCGCTCGCCCGGCTCGCCCGCGAAGTCGCGCGGGGGCGCTGCGACCTGACCACGCCCGCCGGCGACGCTCGCCTCCTCGCCGTCCCCGGCATCGGCCCGTGGACGATCCAGTGCCTGGCCCTCTTCGGCCGCGGCGACATGGACGCCCTGCCCGCCGGCGACCTCGGGTACATCAAGCTGGTCGGCCACCTGGCGGGCCTCGGCCGCCGCGCCACCGTCCCCGAGGTCGAAGAGTTCTACGCCCCCTACGAGCCCTACCGAGGCCTGGTCGGCTCGCTGACTCTGGCGGGCCTCCACCGGGTTGTGGCCGAAGGCCCGCGGCTGCCGCTCGCGGCTTAGACGCTTGTCTTCGTATTGAGGACAAGGGTCGGGTTCTGGCCGGGGCGGCCGTCCGAGGTCCGTCCCGGGCGCCTCATGGGGGTCCTGGCAGGCTGTGACCCCCATGAGGCGCCCGGGACGTGAGGGGTGCGTGGGGAAGAGGGCACGGGATCGTGACGAAGACGTCGGGGACGTCACACTTCCGTGCCATTTGAAGGCCGAGATCGAGGCCCCGGAGCTCGCTGCAGCGCGTATCGGACGCCTGAAGAAGACGGGAGGAAGGGTGACGGACCTTCCTTTCC
>JAFDWB010000087.1 GCA_018268675.1 Actinomycetota bacterium | reverse complement strand
GAAGCACGCCCTCCGTCCAGCTGTTCCTTATGCCGGTATATCGGCCATAAGGAACAGCTGGACGGGGTCAGGCCGGGGAGAGGGAAGGTCCGTCACGGTTCCTCCCGTCTTCCTCGACCGCCTGCGACGCGCTGCAAGGATCGGTGTCGCCATGGCGACCTGAATCGTTGCAGCGCGTCCCGGGCCTCGATCCCGGGCCTCCCGGGCGCCTTCTCTCGTAAGGGACGGTGACGGAAGTCCGACTTCTCGCCGTCCCTGCGCCCGCTCCCCCACGCATCCCTCACGCCCTGGGCGTCTCATGGGGGTCACAGCCTGCCAGGACCGCCATGGGACGCCCAGGACGCATCTCGGACGGCCGCCCATTTCGGACGGCCACCCCACCCCCTATTTCAGGAAGCCCTCGTAGTTCCGCATCATCAGCTGGGCCTCGAGCTGCTTCACAGTGTCCAAGGCCACGCCGATCACGATCAGGATCGAGGTGCCGCCGAAGTAGAAATTCGCCGAGGTCTGGCTGATCAGGATGGTCGGCAAGGCGGCCACCGCACCGAGGTAGAGGGCGCCGGGGAAGGTGAGGCGGGAGAGGATGCGGTCGAGGTACTCGGCGGTGGGTCGCCCGGGGCGCACGCCGGGGATGAAGCCGCCGTAGCGTTTGAGGTTGTCGGCCTGGTCCACCGGGTTGAAGGTGACCGCAGTGTAAAAGTAGGTGAAGATGATGATGAAGAGCACCTCGCCGATCACGTAAGGCACGCTGTTCGGGCTGAAGAATTCGGCGAAGCTGAGGGCCGCCGGGGTGTTCAGGAGCTGGCCGATCGTCGGCGGGAAGGCCATGATCGAGGCGGCGAAGATGACCGGGATGACGCCCGCCATGTTCACCCGCAGGGGCAGGTAGGTCGACCCGCCGGAGGTCATTTTCCGCCCGACCACGCGTTTCGCGTACTGGACCGGGATGCGGCGCTGGCCCTCCTGCACGAAGACGATCGCGACGATCACCGCGAGCGCGATGAACGGCATCATCACGACGAAGACCTGGTCGGGGTTGTTCCACCACTTCGTGATCCCGCTCGGGATCGAGGAGGCGATCGAGGCGAAGATCATCAGCGAGATGCCGTTGCCGATGCCGCGCTGGGTGATGAGCTCGCCCAGCCACATCAGCAAGGTGCAGCCGGCGGTGAGGCAGATCACGATCAGCATCACCTTCGGGAAGGTCAACTGGCCGACCACCTGGGTGCCGCTTTCGTTGCCGAAGGAGCGAAAGAGGAAGACATAGCCGATGCTCTCGAAGAAGGCGAGCACGACGGTGAGGTAGCGCGTGTACTGGGTGATTTTCTGCTGCCCGACCTCACCCTCTTTCTGCAGGCGCTCGAGCGAGGGGACGACGACGGTCAGCAACTGCAGGATGATCGACGCCGTGATGTAGGGCATGATCCCCAGCGCGAACAGCGACAAGCGCGACAGGCTGCCGCCGGAGAAGAGGTTGAGGAAGCCGAGGACGTTGGAGCCGCCGAAGTTGCTGGAGACCGACTTGATCGCTTCCACGTTGACGCCCGGCGCCGGAATGTAGGCACCGAGGCGGTACAGGGCCAGCATCGCCGCGGTGAAGGCGAGCTTCTTCCTGATGTCCGCAACGCTGAACGCGTTGAGAATAGTCCTGAGCATTACGGCTCCAGAGTGTGACAGCTTCCGCCGGCGGCCTCGATCTTCTCTTTGGCCGCCTTGCTGAAGCCATGCGCACGGACCGTCAGTTTCGTGGTGAGCTCGCCGCGGGCGAGGATCTTCACCGGGTCGGTGCGGGTCGCGAGGCCCTTGGCCTTCAGCGTCTCCGGGGTCACCTCGTCACCGGACTCGAAGCGCTCCTCGAGGTCGGCCAGGTTCACCGGCTGGGTCTTCGTGCGGAAGTTCTCGAAGGGCATCGACTTCTTCATGTGCGGACCGCGCAGCTTTCGCATCCGCATGTGGATCGGGTTCTGCCCGCCCTCGTAGCCGGGCTTTTCCTTCGCGCCCGAGCGCGAGCCGGCCCCCTTGTGGCCGCGACCGGAGGTCTTGCCCATGCCGCTGCCCTCGCCGCGCCCGACGCGCTTGCGCCGGTGCGTCGAGCCGGGCGTCGGCTTCAGGTTGTGAAGGCCGATCTCCTCGGCGCGCTCTTTGTCAGCCATCGGTTACCTCGACAAGGTGGGAGACGACGCGGATCTGCCCCTGAAGCTGGGGGGAGTCCTCTCGCTCTACGGATTTGCCGATACGTCCCAGGCCAAGCGCCTTGAGGGTCGCTTTCTGCTTGGGGTTGGTGCCGTTCGGCGATCTCGTCTGCGAAATCTTGACGCTCACGACGCCGTCTCCTCCGCCGCCGGTGCCTCGGCCTCGAGGTGCTCACCGTCGCCAGCGCCCTTCTCGGAGGTCAGGCCCAGGACCTGCGTGACCGTCAACCCCCGCAGCTCCGCGACCTCCTCGGGCCGCCGCAACCGGATCAGGCCGTCCATCGTCGCCTTCACCAGGTTGATCGGGTTCTGGGTGCCGATGCTCTTGGTGAGCACGTCGCGGACGCCGCCGAGCTCGAGCACGGCGCGCACGCCGCCACCGGCGATGACGCCGGTACCGGGGCTGGCCGGACGGAGGACGACGTGGCCGGCGCCGTAGCGACCGATGATCCGGTGGGTGATCGTCTGGCCGTATTTGGGCACGCGGATCAGGTTCTTGCGGGCGTCCTCGACGCCCTTCTGGATCGCCAGCGGCACCTCGCGCGCCTTGCCGTAGCCGATCCCGACCACGCCCTCTTCGTCGCCGACGGCGACCAGCGCGGTGAAGGAGAAGCGACGACCGCCCTTGACCACCTTGGCGACGCGATTGATCTCGATCACGCGCTCCTGGAGGTCGAGGCCGCGCGGGCTGACCGTCTCGACGTTGTTCATGTCCATGCCCTTCATGAGCAGCGGACCACCGTAGCGGAAGTTGAGCGGCGGCGGGTCATCAGAACTTGAGGCCCCCCTCGCGCGCGCCCTCGGCCAGCGCCTGCACGCGACCGTGGTACTGGTAGCCGCCGCGGTCGAAGACGCAGGTCTCGATCCCGGCCGCCTTCGCCCGCTCGGCGAGCAGCTCGCCGGCGCGCTTGGCCTGCGCGGTCGCGGTGAGGCTTTTCAGCTCCGGCTCGATCCAGTTGACCGCCGCCAGGGTGTGCCCGGCGCGGTCGTCGATCAGCTGCGCGAAGACGCCCTTGTTCGACCGGTACACGGAGAGGCGCGGCCGCTCGGCCGTGCCGCTGACCCGCGCGCGGACCCGACGCCGACGGCGCAGCCGCCGCTGTTGTGGAGTCTGGATCGTCATGCGCGCTTACCAACCTTCCGCAGAACCTGCTCGTTTTTGTAACGGATGCCCTTGCCCTTGTAGGGCTCCGGCGGGCGCCGCTTGCGGATGTCCGCCGCGACCTGGCCGACGAGCTGCTTGTCGATGCCGCGGACCACGACCTCGGTCGGCTGCGGCACCTCGAACTCGATCCCTTCCGGCGCCTGGATCGCGACCGGGTGGGAGAAACCCAACGCCAGCTCCAGGTTCTTGCCTTTCAGCGCCGCGCGGTAGCCGACGCCCTGGATCTCGAGGCGCTTCTCGAAGCCGTCGGTGACGCCCTCGACCATGTTCGCGATCAGCGAGCGGGTGAGCCCGTGGAGGGCGCGGTGCTCGCCACGGTCGGTCGGCCGGGCGACGAGGATCGCGCCGTCCTCCTCGGACACGGTCATGTCCTGGGAGTAGGTCTGGGTCAGCTCCCCTTTCGGCCCCTTCACGGCGATGTTGCCAGGGGCGATCGTCACCGTGACGGCATCGGGCACTGCGACTGGCTTTCTTCCGATTCGGCTCATCTCGAACTCACCAGACGTAGGCGACGACCTCGCCGCCGACGCCTTTCTGGCGCGCCTCGTGACCGGTCATCACCCCGTGCGAGGTGCTGACGATCGCGGTCCCGGTCCCACCCTGCACCCGCGGCACGCTCTTGTGGTCCACGTAGCGGCGCCGGCCGGGGCGGGAGACCCGTTCGATCCCGAGGATGACAGGCTTGCGGTCCTCGGTGTACTTCAGGGTCACCTCGATCGACTCGCCGACCCTGGCGGGCTTCTTGTGGAAGTCGGTGATGTAGCCCTGCTCCTTGAGGATGCGCGACAGCTCCACCTTGACGTTCGAGGCGGGGATGTCCACCTCGTCGTGGCCGGCGCGGATCGCGTTGCGGATCCGGGTCAGGTAATCGGCGATCGGGTCGGTATGCATCTCGTTACCAGCTCGACTTGGTCATGCCGGGGATGTAGCCCTCGTGGGCCGCCTCGCGCAGGCAGATCCGGCAGAGGCCGAACTTGCGGTAATAGGCGCGGGGGCGGCCGCAGCGGCGGCAGCGGTTGTAGGCCCGGCTCTTGTACTTGGCTTTGCGGCCCTGGCGGACCTTCTGGGAAGTCTTGGCCATGCTTCTTCTAACTCTCCTCGGTGGCGCTCTCGCCACCCTCGTCCGCGCTCTCGCCCTCGCTGCCCTCGTCCTCGGTCGCGGGCTTGGCGTACGCCTCGGGGTTCTCCTCTTTCAGTTCTTCGAGGGCGGCCTGCTCGGTCTCGGCCTTCAGCCGCGCCTCTTCCTTTTCCCGCTCTTCCTCGGCCGCCTTTTCCTCGGCTTCGCGCTCGGCCTGGCCGGGACGGCCCTCCTGCGCGAACGGCATGCCGAGCCCGAGCAGCAGCTCGAACGCCTCGAGGTCGGTCTTCGCCGACGTCGTGATCGTGACGTCGAGTCCGCGCACGATGTCGACCGAGTCGTAGTCGATTTCCGGGAAGATCAGCTGCTCTTTGACGCCCATCGAGTAGTTGCCGCGGCCGTCGAAGCTGCGCGGGTTGAGCCCGCGGAAGTCACGGATGCGGGGCACCGCGATCGACGTGAGGCGGTCGAGGAACTCCCACATGCGGGCGCGGCGCAGGGTCACCGAGACGCCGACCGGCATCCCCTCGCGCACTTTGAAGGAGGCGATCGACTTGCGGGCGCGGCGCACGTTCGGGTGCTGGCCGGCGATCGTCGCCAGCTGTTCCTGCGCCAGCTCGAAGGAGCGGTTGTCCTGTTTCTCCTTGCCGAGGCCCATGTTCAAGGTGATCTTCACCAGGTGCGGCGCGTCCATCGGCGTCGTGTAGCCGAATTTCTTCGTCAGCGCGGGCAGCACCTCGTTCTCGTATTTCTCCCGCAGGCGCGGCGGCGGGGCCACCTGCGACGTCGGGGTCACGGTTCCGGCCTCCATCAGTCGACCTCCGCTCCCGAGCGGCGGGCGATGCGCACGCGCTTGCCGTCCTCGCCGCGGCGGACGCCGAGGCGGGTGCCTTTTTTCCCTTTCGGGTCGAGCACCATCACGTTGGAGACGTGGATCGGCCCCTCCTTCTCGACGATGCCGCCAGGGTTGGCGGTCGCCATGTCGCCGGTGGAGCGGGGACGTTCGTGGCGCTTGATGATGTTCAGGCCCTCGACGTAGACGCGGCTTTTCTTCGGCTCGGTGCGCAGCACGCGCCCGGTCTTGCCGCGGTCCTTGCCGCTGATCACGATCACCTGGTCGTCGGTCTTGATCCGCATCGTCTTCGACATCAGAGGACCTCGGGGGCGAGCGAGATGATTTTCATGAAGTTGCGGTCGCGAAGTTCGCGCGCGACGGGGCCGAAGATGCGGGTCCCGCGCGGGTTGTTGTTCGCCGGGTCGATCAGCACGGCGGCGTTCTCGTCGAAGGAGATGTAGGTGCCATCGGGCCGGCCGAGCGGCTTTTTGGTCCGCACGACGACCGCCTGGACGACCTCGCCCTTGCGCACGCCGCCCTGCGGGCTGGCCGATTTGACGGTCGCCGTGATGACGTCGCCGACCGACGCGTAGCGGCGGTGGGAGCCGCCCTTGACGCGGATGCAGAGCAGTTCGCGGGCGCCGGAGTTGTCGGCGACCTTGAGGCGGGACTCTTGCTGGATCATCGACCTACCTCGCCTTCTCGACGACGTCGACGAGACGCCAGCGCTTCGTCTTCGACAGCGGTCGGGTCTCGATCACGCGGACCACGTCGCCCTCCCCCGCCTCGTTTTTCTCGTCGTGCGCGTGCAGCGTGCGCGAGCGGCGGACGATCTTCTCGTAGGTCGGGTGACGGCGGGCGATGTCGATGCGGACCGTGATCGACTTGTCGCCTTTGTTGGAGACGACGATGCCCTGGCGGACCTTGGCGGCATTCGACTCGCGCTCGGCGGGCGGCGTGCCGGTGCCCGGCTTGCGGTCCGCCTTCAGCGCGGCGCGTTCCTTGCGCCGTCCGCCGGCCTTCGCCTTGCGCCGAGCATCGCGAGCGGCCGCCCGCTCCTCGACCGTCTGCGACGGATTGGCCGTGTGCGGCTCGCGCGACTTGAGCAGCCTGCGCCGCTCCTTCCAGGGAAGGTCGTCCAACGGATCCGGCTCGGCCGCAGCTTTCGGGGTCGAGTCAGCCGAAGCGTCGGCCTCGGGCGCCTCGTCCGCGACAGGACCCGCCGTTGGAGCGCCCTCGTCCTGCGTCGTCTCGTCAGTCTTGGTCTCGTCGTCGCTCATATCCGTCGCGTCTCTTTCTCCACATCGATACCGCGCTCGCGCGCCACGGTGATCAACCGGGCCACGTCCTTTTTCGCCTGACCCAGGCGGGCCGTGTTCTCGAGCTCGCCGGTGGCGTGCCGGAAGCGGAGGTTGAAGGCCTCCTGCTTGGCGTCGATCAGTTTCGCCACCAACTCGTCGTCTTTCAGATTGTGCACCTCGGCGGCCTTCACTGCTCCGCCCCCTCGCGCTTGACGAATTTCGTCTTCACCGGGAGCTTGTGCCCGGCGAGGCGCAGCGCTTCGCGCGCCAGCTCCTCGGGGACGCCCGCCAGCTCGAACATGACCTTGCCCGGCTTGACCACGGCGACCCAGCCCTCGGGGTTGCCCTTGCCGGAGCCCATCCGCGTCTCGGCGGGCTTCTTCGTGTAGGGCTTGTCGGGGAAGACGTTGATCCAGACCTTCCCGCCACGTTTGATCTTG
>JAFDWB010000086.1 GCA_018268675.1 Actinomycetota bacterium | reverse complement strand
ACGTCATCTCGATCACCGACGGCCAGATCTTCCTCGAGTCCGACCTGTTCTTCTCCGGCGTCCGCCCGGCGATCAACGTCGGCATCTCGGTCTCCCGGGTCGGCGGCAACGCGCAGACCAAGGCGATGAAGAAGGTCGCCGGAAAACTGCGCCTCGACCTCTCGCAGTTCCGCGACCTCGAGGCGTTCGCCCAGTTCGGCTCCGAGCTCGACCCGGAGACGCAGAAAGCGCTGACCCGCGGGCAGCGCCTGGTCGAGCTGCTGAAACAGAAAGAGCGCGAGCCGCTCGGCGTCGCCGACCAGGTCGCCTCGATCTACGCCGGCACCGGCGGTTACCTCGACCGGATCAAAGTCGAGCGCGTCGCCGAGTTCCTCGGTGACCTGCGGGTGCGCCTGCACTCCGACCAGAAGGCGCTCCTCGACCGGATCGCCGAGACCGGCTTGCTGTCCGACGAGGACGAGGAGGCGCTCGGCAAGGCGATCGGCTCCTTCGTCGACGATTTCGGCGCCGACTTCGACGAGAACGGCGATCCGGTGGAGGCCGGCGAACTGGGTGCCACCCACGCCGGCGCGCCCGCCCCTGCGGCGGCCGCCGACGAGGCGAAAGAGGAGGCGACGGCGGCTTCCTAGTCGCGCCGGAGCGGAACCATGGCCTCGCAGAAGGAAGTCAAAAATCGCATCGCGTCGATCAAGAACATCCAGAAGATCACGCGCGCGATGGAGATGGTCGCGGCGGCGCGCCTGCGCCGGGCTGAACAGCGGATCGAGGACCTGCGCCCGTACTCGGAGGGGATGCGGAAGCTGACCCGGATCGCCTCCGCCCACGCGGGCGGAGTGCCGCGCGTCCCGGTCCTGGTCGAGCGCCAGAACGTGCAGACGGTCGGGCTCGTCCTCGTCACCGGTGACCGCGGCCTGGCGGGCGCCTTCAACTCGAACATCATCCGCGAGGGCATGCGCTCCGCCGACCGCGTCCGCGGCGAGGGTGCCGGGCCGGTCTTCTCGGTGGTCGGCAAAAAGGGCGTCTCGGCGATGACCTTCCGCAAGCAGGAGCTGGTCGGCGAATACACCGGCTTCACCGATCGGCCCTCGTTCGCCGACGCGCGGCGGATCGGCGAGGAGCTGGTCGCCCGCTACGTCGACGAGGAGGTCGACCGGGTCGAGCTGATCTACAACCGCTTCGTCTCTCCCCTCACCCAGCACGTCTGGCGCCAGACCCTGCTGCCGCTGCAGCAGGCCGAGGTCGTCGGCGAGGGTGCCGAGGAAGAGGAGGAGGCGACCGCCGAGGACGAGTCGGGTGGGTCTCAGGGACGTTCGGAGTGGTTCTTCGAGCCCGAAGCTGAGGAGCTGCTCGGCCGGCTGATCCCGGAGTACGTGACGATCTCGGTGTACCGGGCGCTGCTCGAGTCCTCGGCCTCGGAGCTCGGCGCGCGGATGACCGCGATGCGCAACGCGGCCGAGAACGCGGAATCGATCAACGACGAACTCACCCTGGAGATGAACCGCGCCCGCCAGGCGGAAATCACGCAGGAGATCCTCGAGGTCGTCGCCGGCGCCGAGGCGCTGAGCTAGACCCAGGACCAGACCCCAGAAAATCACGAGACTTCGAAGACCAGGAAAAAGGACCAAGGATCAAATTGGCTGAGAACGGCAACGGCAACGGCAACGGAGCAGGGCAGAACATCGGGCGGGTCGAGCAGGTCACCGGAGTGGTGGTCGACGCGCTCTTCCCCGATGGGCTGCCGGAGATCTACTCGGCGATCGTGATCGAGAGCCGCGGTAACGACCTCGGCGAGGACACCGAACTGGTCTGCGAGGTCCAGCAGCACCTCGGCGACGACCGCGTCCGCGCCGTCGCGATGGACGCCACCGACGGCGTCCAGCGGGGCGACAAGGTCATCGACACCGGCGGGCCGATCACGGTCCCGGTCGGCGACGTCACCCTGGGCCGGATCTTCAACCTGCTCGGCGACCCGATCGACAACGGCGAGGAGGTCGCGGCCGACGTGGAGCGCTGGCCGATCCACCGGCCCGCGCCGAAGGCCTCCGACCTGACCCCGACCCAGGAGATCCTCGAGACCGGGATCAAGGTCATCGACCTGCTCGCGCCCTACGCCAAAGGCGGCAAGGTCGGGCTGTTTGGCGGTGCCGGGGTCGGCAAGACCGTGTTGATCCAGGAGCTCATCCGCAACATCGCCGAGGAGCACGAGGGGCTGTCGGCCTTCGTCGGCGTCGGCGAGCGCTCGCGCGAGGGCAACGACCTCTGGCTCGAGATGAAAGAAAGCGGCGTCATCGACAAAACGATGCTGGTCTTCGGCCAGATGAACGAGCCGCCCGGAGCGCGCCTGCGCGTCGCCCTCTCCGGCTTGACGATGGCCGAGTACTACCGCGAGCAGGGCGGCCAGGACGTGCTGCTCTTCATCGACAACATCTTCCGCTTCGTCCAGGCGGGCTCCGAGGTCTCGGCGCTGCTCGGGCGCATGCCTTCGGCGGTCGGCTACCAGCCGACGCTGGAGACCGAGATGGGCGGCCTGCAGGAGCGGATCACCTCGACCGACCGCGGATCGGTCACCTCGATCCAGGCCGTCTACGTGCCCGCCGACGACTACACCGATCCGGCGCCGGCCTCGGTGTTCGCCCACCTCAACGCGACCACCGCGCTCTCGCGGGCGATCTCCGAGAAAGGCATCTACCCGGCGGTCGACCCGCTCGACTCGACCTCGACGATCCTCAAGCCCGACGTGGTCGGCGACGAGCACTACCGCACCGCGACCGAGGTCCAGGAGGTCCTGCAGCGCTACAAAGAGCTCCAGGACATCATCGCGATCCTCGGCATCGACGAGCTCTCCGACGAGGACCGGCAGACGGTGTCGCGCGCGCGCAAGATCGAGCGCTTCCTGTCGCAGCCGTTCTTCGTCGCCGAACAGTTCACCGGCCGCTCCGGCGAGTACGTGCCGGTGTCGGAGACGGTGCGCGGCTTCCGCGAGATCCTCGACGGCCAGCACGACGACCTGTCGGAGGGCGCCTTCTACATGCAGGGCTCGATCGACCAGGTCACCGAGAACGCCGCCGCGAAAGCCTAAGGGACGAAGTGGCCGCCGAGCACATGCTGGAGGTCGAAGTCCTCACCCCCGAGGGGGAGGTCTTCCGCGGCGAAGTGCGCCAGCTCTCGACCCGCACCGAAGTCGGCGAAATCGGCATCCTCGCCAACCACGCCCCGGTGCTCGGCGCCCTGCAGCCGACCACGCTGCGCCTCCACGTCTCCGACTCCGAGACCAGGCGGTACGCGCAGTCCCACGGCTGGCTGCAGGTCTTCGACAACGTCGCTCGCGTCCTGGTCGAGGAAGCCGTGCCGCCGGAGGATCTCGACGCCGGGGCGCTCAAAGAGGAGCTCTCCGACGCCGAACGCCGCGTCGCCGAGAGCGAGGCGGGCACCGCCGAGTGGTCGCGCGCGGTGAAAGACAAACAGCGCGCCGAGACGTTCCTCAGCATCGCCCAGGGATGACCGGAGCCCCGGCGGGCTCGCTCGATTCTGGGCGTCGGCGGGGGCGGGGATGCCCGACTTGCCTCGGCGGAATTGGCTCGCGCGACCTGCGGTCGCGGCTCGGGAAGATGCTGCGCGCCTATGGCGCGCAGGGATCAGATTGCATTTCGCGCCCTCGGCGACATTCCGCCGAGGCAAGTCCGGCATCCCCGCCCGGCTCGCGGCCTCGGCCGGCTGACGCCGTGGCTCCGGCCAAGGTGTCCCCAGTCACACCGCTGTGCGCCCGTCCGGTTGATGGGCCGAAAACCCGTCATATAGGGCGGTTTTCGGCCCGTCAACCGAGGGGTGCTGTGAATCGTCTGCGGCTTCTGCGCAAGAAGCGGCGGAATGAGCTCGGGGCTGCTCGGAAGGGAGACCGAGGCTCCGGTGCCTGGTCGTCCTTTCCCGCGCTTTGGGTGGGTAGGGACGACCGGGCGGCGAGGATCCCCCGGAGCGCGCTCCGAGGAGGGGATCCGGTCGTCTCGTTCCGGAATGTGGCCGAAGGCGCGATATGCAATCTCTCATTTGCGCCCCATAGGGGCGCAGCATCATTCCGAGCCGCACCCGAAGGGTGCGCGAGTCAATTCCGGAACGAGACGACCGGATCCCCTCCCTCGCCAGCCTCATGAACTCCCCGACATCTGAGCTCCTGACCCTCGCCAAGCGCCTGATCGCCTACGAAACCTGCGAGCAGCGCAGCATCGTCGAGTGCGCGGGGTTTGTGGAAGCGTGGCTCGAGGCCCGCGACATCGAGGCGACGCGGGACGAGGTCCGCGGGCTGCCGGTGGTGAAGGCGGAGGTGGGGCCGGAGGGGGCGCCGACGGTGGTGCTCGAGGGGCACATCGACGTGGTTCCGGCGCACGCCGAGCAGTTCGAGCCACGGCTGGAAGGCGATCGGCTGTACGGGCGGGGCGCCTACGACATGAAGGGGGCGATCGCGGCGATGATGGTCGTGGTCGCGGCACTGCGGGAGCAGGACCGGGTGCGGGTGCGGCTGGGGATCGTCGGCGACGAGGAGTCCGAGGAGGGGGAGGACCGCGGCTGCGACCGGCTGGTCGACAGCGGCTTCGTCGGCGATTTCGCGATCACCGGCGAGCCGACCGACCTGCACATCGGCGTCGAGGCCAAGGGAGTGCTGGCGCTGCGCCTCGAGGTGGCCGGGACAGCCGCCCACGGGGCCACGCCCTGGCTCGGCGACAACGCGGTTCTGGGCGCGATCGACGTTTTCCGGAGTATCGAGTCGCTACCGTTTGCGAGACAGAGTTCGGAGTTGTTCGACCGTCCGTCGATAAACCTGGGGCGGATCTGGGGCGGCGACGCTCTGAACAAGGTGCCTGACCGATGCGTCATCGACGTCGACATCCGCTACCTGCCCGGCCAGGATCCGGCCGCCCTGCTCGACGAGATCCGGGCGATGCCCGGTGTCTCGGTGGCGCCGCTGATGGTGCGCCCGCCGGCGACGGTGGACCGCGACTCGCCCTTCGTCCTAGGCCTGCGCGAGGCGGCGGCGACCCACGGCAACGGCGAGACGATGAGCGTCGGGCGCGACGGCGCCTCGGACGCGGTCTCCTTCCTGCGCGCCGGCGTGCCGGCGGTCGAGTTCGGCCCGGTCGGCGCCGGACACCACGGCCCGGCGGAGTGGGTCTCGGTCGCCTCGCTCGAGGGCTACCGGCAGGCGCTCGAGTCCTTCCTGCGGGCGATCCCGGAGCGGCTCGATGAGTAGCACGCCGCCGCCCACCTACGGCGGCTACTCGGGTCGCAAGCCGCCTCCCGAGGGCGATGGCACGCCGCCGCCGAAGAAGAAGCGCTACTGGTGGCGCTTCAGCCTCGCCGGCGTGATCATCGTCGCCGTCACCGCCGCCGCCACCTCCTCGGCGATCCTGCTGTACATCAACTCGATCGCGGAAGCGATCGGCACCAAGGAAAACAAGCACCTCTCCAAGGAAGTGGAAGGGGAGCTCAAGCACGTCCACGGCGGCGAACCGCAGACGATCCTCATCTTCGGCTCCGACAAACGCGCGAGCGGCGAAGAAGGCGAACATGGCCGCTCCGACACCACGATCCTGCTGCGGCTCGACGCGGAACAGAACCTGATCTCGGTGATGTCGATCCCGCGCGACCTGAAGACCGAAATCCCCGGCGTCGGCACGGCGAAGTTCAACGCCGCCTACTCCGCGGGCGGCCCGAAACTGGCCGCGCAGGTGGTCAAGGAAATGACCGGGCTGGAACCCACCCACATCGTCAACATCGACTTCCTCGGCTTCGTCCGCGCCGTCGACGCGATCGGCTGCGTCTACACCGACATCGACCGCCGCTACTACCACTCGAACGTCGGCGTGCCGCCCGAAGAACAGTATTCGGAAATCAACATCACGCCCGGGTACCAGAAACTCTGCGGCAAAAAAGCGCTGGAGTACGTGCGCTACCGGCACACCGACACCGACATCGTCCGCTCGGCCCGCCAGCAGAGCTTCCTCAGCCAGGTGCGCCACCAGATCTCGCCGATCGAACTGGTCACCGACAGCCACGGCCTGATCGACATCCTCGCCAAATACACGACGTCCGACATCCACGAAGCGAGCGAACTGATCACCCTGCTCGACCTGCTCTTCGAACTGCGGAACGCCGAAGTGAACCAGGTGCACTTCCCGGCCGAACTCGGGCCCAGCTTCGTCTACTCGAACCCGCCCGAAATCCACCACGCGGTGAAGGAATTCCTCGGCGAAGCAGGCTACGAGGCCCACAAGTTCGCCGAAAAGAAGCCGGTCAAGAAGCCGGAAAAGAAGAAGAAGAATGGCGAAGGCTCGAAGTCCAAGGGCGGCGAAAAGCAGCAGAGCAAGCCGAAGAAGAAAAAGAAGGAACACGCCCACTCGGCCGCCTCCGACGAACTGGTCCCCGCGTCGGAAGCGGGCCAGCTGATGGCGGAAAAGGTGGTCCGCCACGTCGGCGGCGCGTTCCCGGTCTTCTACCCGACCCGATTGCCCCCGGAAGCCTTCTACCAGGAAGACAACCCCTACGAAAAGATCGTCAACCCGTGGGTCTACCACCTGCGTGACCCGGAAAAGAAGCGCCACGGCGCCTATCGGATGATCGGGATCTACCAGCCCGAATACGAACCCACCTACTTCGGGGTGCAAGGGCTCCAAGGCTGGGAAAACCCGCCGATCCTCGACACCCCGACCGAAACGGTGAAGTCAGGTGGGCGCGAATACCTGATCTACACCGACAGCGGCAAGATCAAGCTGGTCGCCTGGCACCGCGGCACGAACACCTACTGGATCTCCAACAGCCTCCAACAGTCGTTGACCAACAAGCAGATGTTGGGGGTGGCCGAGTCCTGCCGTGTGATGCTGCCGAAGAAGAAGAAAACTGCCAAGAAGGGAAGCAAGAAGGAATGAGCGAGAGAGGCGAGGCTGTCGGGGTGATCGGGGTCGGCTGGGTCGGGCTGGTGACCGCCGCCTGCTTCGCCGAGCTCGGGCACCGGGTGATCGCCCGCGACATCGTCCCCGAGAAGGTCGAGGCGCTCACCCGCGGCGACGTCGCGATCCACGAGCCGGGGCTGACCGAGATGATCCATCGCAACGCCGAGCGGATCACCTTCACCACCTCGATGGAGGAGCTGCTCGAGGGCGCTCGCCTGCTCTTCACCTGCGTCGACACGCCGCCGACCTACTCCGGCGACGCCGACCTCTCGCGGGTGCGCGCCGTGGTCGCCGAGCTCGGTGAGGACTCCGGGCACGTGCTGGTGATGAAGAGCACGGTGCCGGCCGGCACCGGCGAGTCGATCCGCCGCGACCGTCCCGGCCTCTCCTACGTCTCCTGTCCCGAGTTCCTCAAGGAGGGGACCGCGGTCGCCGACTTCATGCACCCCGACCGGGTCGTGGTCGGCGCCGACGCCGGCGACGAGGAGGCGGCCGACGCGGTCGCCGCTCTCTACGCGCCGCTCGGCGAGGAGGGCGAGATCCTGCGCACCGACGTCGCCAGCGCCGAGATGATCAAGCTCGCCTCGAACGCCTTCCTGGCGACCAAGATCTCCTTCATCAACGAGATCGCCAACGTCTGCGAGGAGGTCGGCGCCGACGTCGGCGAGGTCGCCCGCGGCATGGGCGCCGACACGCGGATCGGCTCCTCCTTCCTGCGTGCCGGGATCGGCTACGGCGGCTCCTGCTTCCCCAAGGACGTCTCGGCGCTGAAGATGCTGGCGGGCAACACCGGGTACCACTTCCAGCTGCTGACCTCGGTGATCGAGGTGAACGAGCTGCAGAAGCGGCGGGTGGTGGGCAAGCTGGAGAAGCATCTCGGCTCGCTGATCGGCAAGCGGATCGCGCTGCTCGGGCTCGCCTTCAAGCCGGACACCGACGACATGCGCGAGGCCTCGAGCCTGGTGCTCTCGGCGCGGCTCCAGGGCGAGGGCGCCGAGGTGGTCGCCTACGACCCGGTGGCGGTCGAGCGGGCGAGCCCGATGCTGACCTCGGTCGAGATGGCCGACTCGGCGATCGCCGCGCTCGAGGGCGCCGACGCCGCGGTCCTGGTCACCGAGTGGGGCGAGTTCCGCGATCTCGACTGGGCCGCCGCCGCGGAGAAGATGGCGCGGCCGCTGATCGTCGACGGTCGCAACTTCCTCGATCCGACGGCGATGGCCGCGGCGGGCTTCGAATACGAGGGCATCGGGCGGCAGGCGCGCCCCGCCCCCACGAAGGTCTCCTAGGGGACCGCCATCCAGGCCATAGTGCTAGTGGGGGGCGAGGGCACGCGCCTGCGCCCGCTCACCGACAACGTCCCGAAGCCCGCCCTGACGCTGGTCGACCGCCCCTTCCTCGCCTACATGGTCGAGTGGTTGGGGGCGCACGGGGTGACCGAGGTCGTGCTCGCCTGCGGGTTCCTCCCCGATCGGCTGCGCGAGGCGCTGGGGGACGGCGAACACGAGGGGGTCGCGCTCACCTATGTGGTCGAGCCGGAGCTGCGCGGCACCGCGGGCGCGATCCGCTTCGCCGCGGAAGCGATCGGCGACCGGCTCGAGGACCGCTTTCTGACCCTGAACGGCGACGTCCTCACCGATCTCGACCTGAGCGCGCTGCTGCGGGCGCACGAGCGGCGCGGGGCGCGGGCGACGCTCGGCATCTACGGGGTCGAGGACTCCTCCACCTTCGGCCTGGTCGCCTGCGACGCGGCGGGGGCGGTGCTCGCCTTCACCGAGAAGACCGGCGAGGCGGTGCCAGGCGAGATCAGCGCGGGCGCCTACGTGCTGGAGCGCTCGGTCCTCGACCTGATCCCCCCCGGGCGCAAGGTCTCGATCGAGACCGAAGTGTTCCCGCGGCTGGTCGGCGACGGGTTGTGCGCGCTGCGCCTGGACGGGTACTGGATGGACATCGGCACCCACGAGCGTTATCTGCAGGCGACCTGGGACATCCTCGAGGGGCGGGTGGAGACGGAGGTGCGGGCGACGGCGCCGGGGCTCTTCCTCGGCGCCGACAGCGCGGTGGCGGACTCGGCGCGGGTCGGGCCACGGGCGGTCGTCGCGGCCCGGTGCTCGGTCGGGGAGGACGCGGAGGTAGCCGACTCGGTCCTGCTCGCCGGCTCCACGGTCGGCGCGGGAGCGCGGGTGAGCGGCTCGATCCTGGCGCCCGGCGCCGTGGTCGAGCCCGGGGCGCGGGTGGACGACGCGATCGTCGCCGAGAATGAAAGGGTTCCGGCCCAGCGATGATCGACGACGTCCTCGGCATCCCCGACCAGCTCCGCGACGCGCTCTGGCGGATCGAATCGGCCCGCCTCGAGCAGGCGGAGCCGGCGGCGGGCCTCTTCGTCTGCGGGATGGGCGGCTCGGCGATCGGCGGCGACCTCGCCGCGGCGGCGATCGGCGACCGGCTGACCGCGCCCGTCCTCACCGTGCGCGGGTACGCGCTGCCGAGCTGGGCGACGCCGGAGTGGACGGTGCTCTGCTCGAGCTACTCGGGCGGGACCGAGGAGACGCTCGCTTGCTTCGCGGCCGCGGAGGCGCTCGGGGCGAGGCGCCTCGTCGCGAGCACCGGCGGGGCCCTGGTGGACCGGGCGCGGGAGACCGACGTGCCGGTGATCGGCCTGCCGGGGATCTTCCAGCCGCGCGCCGCGGTCGCCTACATGGTGGTGGTCGCCGCCGAGGTCGCCTGGCTGGCCGGGGTGGCGCCGCGCCTCCACACCGAGATCGACGCGGCCGCCGCCTTCCTCGCCGAGCGGAGCGACTCGATGCGCCGGCAGGCGCGTGAGATCGCCGCGCTGGTCGGCGACGCCGTGCCGGTCGTCTACGGCTCCGACCTGACCGCGCCGGTGGCGCGCCGGTGGAAGACGCAGGTCAACGAGAACGCGAAGTCCCCCGCGTGGTGGGGCGAGCTGCCGGAGGCCGACCACAACGAGCTGCTCGGCTGGAGCGCCCCAGGGGGGGAGCGGGCGGCGGCGATCTTCCTCGAGGACCGCGACCAGCACCCGCGGGTGGCGCGGCGCTTCGAGCTGACCGCGGCCGCGGTCGAGCCGGCCGCGACGGCCGTGGCGCGGGTCGAGACGGCGGGGGAGACGCGCCTCGAGCGGATGCTGTGGGCGGTGATGCTGGGCGACCTCGTCTCGCTCGAGCTGGCCGCCCTGCGCGGCATCGACCCGCTCCCGGTGGAGGGGATCGAGCGCTTCAAGGAGGCGATGGGATGAGGGCGATGGTCCTGGCCGCGGGGCTCGGCACCCGGCTGCGGCCGATCACCTTCGACCTGCCGAAGCCGATGGTGCCGGTGCTGAACCGACCGGTGATGGAGCACATCCTGCGCCTGCTCGCCCGCCACGGCTTCACCGAGACGATCGCCAACCTGCACTGGTTCCCGGACCTGATCACCGAGCACTTCGGCGACGGCTCGGGGTGCGGGGTGGAGCTGACCTATAGCTTCGAGGAGGCGTTGCTCGGCACCTCGGGCGGGGTGCGGAACGCCGCCCAGTTCCTCGGCGAGGACTTCCTCGTGATCTCCGGCGACGCGCTCACCGACATCGACCTGACCGCGATGCGCGAGTACCACGAAAGCCACGACGGAATCGCCACCCTGGCGACCAAGCGGGTCGAGGACACGACCCAGTTCGGGGTTGCGATCACCGACTCGCAGGGGCGGATCGGTGGCTTCCAGGAGAAGCCGGAGCCGAGCGAAGCGCTCTCCGACCTCGCCAACTGCGGCATCTACATGTTCCGGCGCGAGATCTTCGACTTCTTCCCGGCGCCGGGGACGAGCAAGGCCGCGGGGGAGGACGACCCCGAGGGCTTCGCCGACTGGGCGATGGATGTCTTCCCGCGCCTGCTGGAGTCAGACGTGCCGTTCTACTCGCACGAGATCGACGCCTACTGGAACGACATCGGCAATCTGGCGGAGCTCCGCGAATCGACCTACGACGCCCTCAATGGGGCGGTGCGGGTCGAGCAGGTCGGCGAGATCGTCGACGGCTTCCGCAGCGGCGCGCCGGAGGGGGACGAGGGGGAGCTCCGCGGGCCGGTCCTGCTCGGCCCCGGGTGCGAGATCGGCGAGGACGTGCGGATCGACGGCCCGGCGGTGATCGGCGACGGTGCCCGCATCGGGCCGGGCAGCCGCCTGCGCGACGTGATCGTCCTCCCCGGCGCCGAGCTCCCCGCCCGGTCCGTCCTGATCGGCGCCATCCTCGGCGCCCGCCCGTAGCCGCCTCCGGCTCGGCCGGAGAGTCGGCGCTGAGGCGTGGCGAAGAATTGACTTCCTGCGCGCCACGGGTGCGCTTTTCCCGGCCAGGCTCGGGGCATGGGAGTGCTCCAGGTCGCCTCCACCCTCGTCGCCCCGCCGCTCTGCGTCGCGTGCGGGAGGGGATGCCGGGCGGAGGCGGTGCTCTGCACCCGTTGCTCGCGCAGCCTCGGCGCGGCGACGCCGATCCTCGCGCGCGGGCCCCAGGGCGTCGACCGCGCCTGGTCATCGGCCCCGCACGACGGCGTCGCCCGGTCCCTCGTCGGCGCGCTGAAGTTCAGGCGCCTCCTGCCGGTGGCGGGGCTGATGGCCGACCGGATGCACTGGTTGGCGCCCGGCCACCTGCTCGGCGGCGCGGTCGTCTCGGTCCCCGCGGCCCCGTCCCGCCTGCGTCACCGAGGCTTCGACCCGGCCGGCGAGCTGGCGGCGGCGCTGGCCGCACAGCTCGAGACCGATCTGGTGTCTTGTCTGGCCCGCCGAGGTCTGGGCCACCAGGTGGGCCGGACCCGGGCCGAGCGCATCGCCCGCGCCCCGCGGATCGAGGCGATCGGCGAAGCCCCGCGTAGCGTCCTCCTGGTCGACGACGTGCTGACGACCGGCGCCACGCTGACGTCCTGCGCGATGGCCCTCCGAGAAGCCGGCGCGAAACGTGTCGTGGCGCTCACCTTCACGCGCCGCCTGTGATCCGTGCCTCTCGTCCGACGCTTGTTCACTTGAGCCGCCCATAACCGGCTCAAGTGAACGAGCGTAGTGCCGCACCAGATCCGCAGGCCCGGGGAGGCCCCTCCGGCGGAGGCTTTGGGAGCCGCCCCCGCACCGTCCCTCGAGGCACTGCCCGGGCGGACGGCCTCCGCCGGAGGGGCCTCCCCGGGCCCCGCGCCCGCTACGTGGCGGGCCGACCCCTCATCTGCCCCATCACCCGCCGCGTCAGCTTGCGCTTACGCAGCATTTCGCGGTGTTTCTTCACCTGCCGGCGCACGTCCTCGGCCAGCTTGTGGATGCTCTGTGCCATCTCGGGCGAGGCCTCGCGGGCGTGCAGGGTGGCGCCCTTCAGGCGGACCGTCGCCTCGGCCACCTGGCAATCGGAGATCGACGGGTTGCGCTCTTCGTAGAGCACGACGTCGAGCGTCGCCAATCCCGAGACCTGCCTCCCCAGGCGGTTGAACCGTTTGCTCACCAACTCACGCAGGTCGTCAGTCATCTCGACGTTGCGTCCACGAATCTCAATTCGCATAGGTGACCTCCTTGTGGGTTCGAGCGACGATCGTACGCCGCCCGCCGGCCGGCGGCAAGGGGTCGCCCGCTACTCTTGAGCGATGCCCGCAATGGACTTGGTGACCAAGGCCCTGCGCACGGGGGAAGGGCGCAAATTCAAGGCGTACCAGAAGCGCGCGGAGGCGATCAACCGATACGAGCCGGAGATGGAAGCCCTCTCCGACGAGGAAATCCGCGAAGAGGCGGACGAACTTCGCCACCGCGCGCGCGAGGAGGGGGCGTCGCTCGACGACCTGCTGCCGGAGGCGTTCGCGCTCTGTCGCGAGGCCTCGCGCCGCACCACCGGCCAGCGCCACTACGACGTCCAGCTGATCGGCGGCATGGTGCTCCACGACGGGGCGATCGCCGAGATGAAGACCGGCGAGGGGAAGACGCTCACCGCGACCTTGCCCGTGTTCCTCAACTCGCTCGCCGGCAAGAGCGTGCATGTGGTGACGGTCAACGACTATCTCGCCCGCCGCGACTCCGAATGGCTGAAACCGATCTACGACGCGCTCGGGGTCAGCGTCGCCGCGGTCCAGGACTCCGACGACCACGCCACGCGCCAGCTCAAATACGCCTGCGACGTCGTCTACGGCACCAACTCCGAGTTCGGCTTCGACTACCTGCGCGACAACATGTCGCAGTCGCTTGAGGAATGCGTGCAGCGCAGCCACGACTTCGCGATCGTGGACGAGGTCGACAACATCCTGATCGACGAGGCGCGCACGCCGCTGATCATCTCCGGGCGGCCCGAAGAAGCGGCGCAGACCTACTACACCTTCGCCCGCCTGGCCAAACAGCTGGTCGGCGTCCCGCACAAAGAGAAGCTCAAAAGCCTCGGCGAATCGAAGGACACCACCGAGGTCGACTACGACTACGAGTACGACGAGAAACACAAGACCGTCGCGCCGACCGAGCGAGGGGTCAAGAACGCGGAGGAGTTCCTCGGCATCGAAAACCTCTACCTCGCCGAGCACGGCAACCTCGTCAACCACCTCGTGCAGGCGCTGAAGGCCGAGTCGCTCTACAAGAAAGACGACGACTACGCGGTGATCGACGGCGAGGTGATGATCATCGACGAGTTCACCGGCCGCATCCTCGAGGGCCGGCGCTGGTCGGAAGGCCTCCACCAGGCGGTCGAGGCGAAGGAAGGCGTGGCGATCCGCGAGGAGAACCAGACGCTCGCGACGATCACCCTGCAGAACTACTTCCGGCTCTACAAGAAGCTCTCCGGGATGACCGGCACCGCCCTCACCGAGGCGAACGAGTTCATGAAAATCTACGAGATGCCGGTGGTCGAGATCCCGACCAACCAGCCGATGATCCGGCTCGACCAGAACGACCAGATCTTCAAGACGAAAGACGGCAAGTGGCGGGCGGTGCTCGACGAAATCGTCGGCCGCCACGAAAAGGGCCAGCCGGTGCTGGTCGGGACGGTCTCGGTCGAGGTCTCGGAGATGATCTCCGGGGCGTTGAAACGGGACGGGATCCAGCACGCCGTCCTCAACGCGAAACCCGAGCACGCCGAACGAGAGGGCGAGCTGATCGCCCAGGCGGGCCGCAAGGGCGCGGTGATGATCGCGACCAACATGGCGGGCCGCGGCGTCGACATCAAGCTCGGCGGCGACCCGGAACACCTGGCGATCGCCGACCTGAAAAAGCAGGGGATCACGCACGGCGACGAGGGCTACGAAGCGGCGCTGTCGGAGCGGACCGAGGCGCTGCGCCCGCAGTGCCAGGCCGAGGCCGAGGAGGTCCGCGACCTCGGCGGGCTCTTCATCTGCGGCACCGAGCGCCACGAGTCGCGCCGCATCGACAACCAGCTGCGCGGCCGCTCCGGCCGCCAGGGCGACCCCGGCGAGTCGCGCTTCTTCCTCTCCGCCGAAGACGACGTGATCCGCCTCTTCGCCGGCGACCGGATCTACAAGATCCTCGACCGGCTCGGCCCGGTGGACGAGGACGGGACCGAAGTGCCGCTCGAGGCGAAAATGCTGACGAAAACGGTCGAGAACGCGCAGAAGAAGGTCGAGGAACAGAACTTCCTGATCCGCAAACGCGTCCTCGAGTACGACGACGTGATGAACGAGCAGCGTCGCGTCGTCTACAAATACCGCCGCGAGATCCTCGAAGGCCGCGACATCTCCGAGACCGCGCGCGAAGAGCTCGAAGGCGTGATCGAGCGCCTGGTCGAGGAGTACACGGCAAGCGACATCCTCGAGGACTGGGACCTCGACGAGCTGGAGACGCAGCTGCGCCAGATCTGGCCGGTGGCGATCGACGTCGCGGCGCTGGCGCCGGAGACGGTCGACCGCGAGCGGCTCAAAGACGACCTCGACGAGGACGCGATGGCGGCCTACGACGAGCGCGAAGACAAACTCGGCGAGGAACTGATGCGCCACCTCGAGCGCTCGATCCTGCTGCAGGTGATCGACAACCGCTGGCGCGAACACCTCTTCGACATGGACTACCTGCGGGAGGGCATCCACCTCCGCGGCTTCGCCCAGATCGACCCGCTGGTCGCCTACAAAAACGAGGGCTTCACGATGTTCGAAGACCTCATGCACTCGATCTGGGAGGAGTACTCGAAGCTCGTCTTCAACGCCGAGATCGAGTTCACCGAACCGGCCGGGAGCCCCTTCCAGGGCGGTGGCTTCGAAGCCGGCACCGACCGGCGGGCGCTCGACTACTCGGGCGGCACGGCGGAGGCGCAGCCCTCGGCGCTCGAACAGATCGCGGCGGCGGCCGGTACCGGCACCGCGACCGCGGGCGGGGCCGTCGAGGCGGCCGGCCCCAGCGGCAACGGCGGCAACGTGGTCGAGACGGTGGTCAACGACGAGCACGACAACATCGGCCGCAACGACCCCTGCTGGTGCGGCAGCGGCAAGAAGTACAAGAAGTGCCACGGGGCCTGAGCGCCGATAAGGACCCGATCAGGGAGTTCATCCGGGCGTTCAACGAGCGCGATCTGGACGGGTTCGTGGCGACGCTCGACCCGGAGGTCGAGCTGCACTCGATGAAGGGGCTGGTGAAGGGGGCCGAGGCGGCGCGCGAGTGGGCGACGCGCAAGCGCGGCGGGGTGCAGCAGACGATCGAGCTGGAGCGGCTCTACGTCAACGGGGCCGAGGGCGGCGGCGGGGCAGTGGCGTTGATCACGCGGCGTTGGCACTGGGACGACGAGGACGCCGAGCCGGCGGGGGAAGAGGAGATGGCCTGGGTCTTCGAGCTGCGCGATCGGCGGATCCGGTCCTGGCGGCCCTACGAAGACCGCGAGGAGGCCCTCGCCGCCGCCGGGTTCGCGCACCGGTAATCTGGGGACATGGCCGATGCCGCGCAGAAAGAGCCCGTAGCGCCGCGAATCGCCGCTGTCCGCGAGCAGCTGTCCCTGCTCTCGGACTACCTTTGACCCGGCCGGTCTAGAGAAGGAAGCCGCCGACCTCGAGGCGGAGATGGGGCAGCCCGGATTCTGGGACGACCAGGAGGTCGCGGCGCGCACCTCGGCCGCCCACGCGCGTGCGCAGCGCCGCCTCGAGATGTTCCGGGGCCTCGAGTCCGACGTCGCCGAACTCGGTGACCTCGCCGAGCTGGCCGAGGAGGACGAGGAGATCGAGGGCGAGCTCGAGGGGCAGCTGAGCGGGGTGGAGTCGCGGCTCGCAGAGCTCGAAGAGGCGCGGCTCTTCAGCGGCGAGTACGACTCCGGCGACGCTGTGGTCACCGTCCACGCGGGCGCCGGCGGCACCGATTCGCAGGACTGGGCCGAGATCCTGCTGCGCATGTATCTGCGCTGGGCCGAACGGCGCGGCTTCGAGGTGGAGATGGCGGAGGCCTCGCCGGGGGAGGAGGCCGGGCTCAAGTCGGCGACTTTCATCGCCCGTGGCGAGAACGTCTACGGCCTCTTCGCCGCCGAGCGCGGCGTCCACCGGCTGGTCCGGATCAGCCCCTTCGACTCCTCGGCCCGCCGGCACACCAGCTTCGCCCAGGTCGACGTCGGGCCGCTGGTCGAGGAGAACGTCGAGATCGACATCGACGAAGCCGACCTGCGCATCGACACCTACCGGGCTTCCGGCGCCGGCGGCCAGCACGTCAACAAGACCGACTCGGCGGTGCGGATCACCCACATCCCGACCGGGGTCGTCGTCCAGTGCCAGAACGAGCGCTCGCAGACCCAGAACAAGGCGGTCGCGATGCAGCTGCTGAAGTCGAAGCTGATCGAGCTGGAGGAGCGCAAACGCGCCGCGGAGCTGGCGAAGGCGCGCGGCGAGGTGAAAGACGTCGCCTGGGGCTCGCAGATCCGCTCCTACGTCCTCCACCCGTACACGATGGTCAAGGACCACCGCACCGAGCACGAGGTGGGCGACGTCCAGCGCGTGCTCGACGGGGACATCGACGGCTTCGTCCGCGACTACCTGGAGAAGACGGCCGCCTCCTCGGCGAGCTAGGGCTCGATGGCGCCCCTGGTGACGGTCGAACGCCCCGCCGCGGGCGAGCCCGACGGCCTGCTCGTCCTCCACCACGGGCGCGGGACCGACGAGCGCGACCTGCTCGGATTGGCGGACGCCCTCGACCCGGAGCGGCGGCTGCGGGTCGTCTCCGCGCGCGGCCCGCTGCAGGTGCCGGGGTGGCCGGGGTACCACTGGTATGCGGTGCCGAAGGTCGGTTACCCGGACCGGGCGAGCTTCGACGCCGCGCGGGCGGCGCTCGCCGAGCTCCACGACCGGCTCTGGGAGGAGACCGGGGTGGGGGCGGAGCGCACCGTGCTCGCCGGGTTCTCGATGGGCGCCGTGATGAGCCACGCGATGGGCTGGAGCGAGGATCGGCCCGCGGTCGCCGGGGTGCTCGCCTTCAGCGGCTTCGTGCCGTCGGTGTCGGGTTGGCGGCCGAGCCTCGCGGACCGCGCCGGGACGCGCGCCTTCGTCGCCCACGGCACCGCCGATCCGGTGATCGAGGTCGGCTTCGGCCGCGCCGCCCGCGACCTGCTCCTCGCCGGCGGGATCGACGTCACCTATCGCGAGTCGGCGGTCCCCCACACGATCGACCCGGCGACGCTGAAGGATGCCGCCGGCTGGGTGGCGGCGACGCTGCCGCCGCGTTCGGGATCGGCCTGAGGACCTAGTCGTCGAAGGAGACGCCGGCGGCGGCCGGCTGCGCGCCGCCGCTCGGGAGCAGTTCCTGTTCGAGCAGTTCGCCGCAGAAGTGGGGCGTGCCCGGAGCGCGCAGCGAGACGTCGAGGCCGTGCGCCTTTTCGGTGCGTTCGAGGAGGGAGCCGGTGATCTTGGTGTCGAGGTGGAGGACGCCTCCGGCGCCGAGGTGCCTGTTCGCGTGTTCCAGCCTTCGGCTGCCCTTGCGGTCCAACAGCTTGAGCCCGATCGTGGCGGGCGTCGGCGAGTAGGTCTTGTATTTGATCGTGAGCCGCAGCTGGTCGGACCCGGGGAGGGTCGCGACGCTCGATTCGGCTTCGCGGATCAGGCAGGCGGCGGGCGCGCTCACATCGTCGCTCGCGTCTTCTTCCCCGCATTCTTCGCCGTCTTCGGCTTCGAATTCTTCTTCCGCGTCTTCCCCGCCGAATTCGAACGCTTCGCCCGCGCATTCTTCGCCTTCGACTTCTTCCTCTTCGGCATCTTCGGCCTCCACCTGGTTCTCACCTTGATCGTCGCGGAGGGCGATTCGCGGGGCGGTCGACCCGGTCTCCGAGGTCGACGCGGCCCCGGCGGCCTGCGCCGCCCCGAGCGAGCCGAGCAGGAGGACGACCATGAGCAGGCGCAGGTGACGGATCACGCCTCTTCATCGTCCTTCGGCAGGCCTCGCTTGACAGGCCTAAACGTTTGATCGATCTCCGTCAGGCGCCCCGCTCCAGCTCCAGCAGGCGCTCCTTCATCTCGACCCCGCCCGCGTAGAGGCCGAGGGCGCCGTCGCTGCGGATGACCCGGTGGCAGGGGACGACGAGCGGGATCGGGTTGCGGGAGCAGGCGGAGCCGGCGGCGCGCACCGCCCGCTCGTTACCGGCCGTGCGGGCGAGGTCGGCATAGGTGCGGGTCTCGCCGTAGGGGATCGCGGCGATGCCCTGGCGGGCGCGGAGGAGGAAGCCGTGGCTGAGCTGCCAGTCGATCGGCAGGTCGAAGCTGCGGCGCCTGCCGGCGAAGTAGGCGTCGAGCTCGCGGCGCTCCTCCTCGAGCCGGCCCGGCGCCTCGAGGACGCGCGGTGAGATGCGGCCCGCCAGGTCGGCGAGGGTCGCGTCGACGTCCTCGTTGGGCAGGGCGAGGCGAACCAGGCCCTGGGGGGTCCTCGCCAGCAGCAGGGTGCCGAAGGGGGAGTCGGCGGTCGCGTAGGCGACGTCCAGCAGGCCCTCGGCGGCGGCGCGCTCGCGCAGTCGCTCGAGCGATTTGTCCATCGTGGGGGTCATGCCATCTCCTTTCGAAGTCGTTTGAGGCCCTCGTGCAGGCTGCGCCGCGCGGCGGCGGGCGAGCACCCGAGCGCGGCGGCGATCTCCTCGTGCGGGAGGTCGCTCGCGAAGCGCAAGGTCACCGCGGCGCGCTGCTTGGGCGGCAGCGCGGCGACCGCTCTCCAGATCTCGGTGCCGTCGGTGGGGTCGGGGTCGAAGACGGCCTCCTCGCGCACCGCTTCCACCGGCAGCGGCGCGCGCCCGCGGGCGCGGTGGTGGTCGATCGCCTTGCGGTGCGCGATCGTCACCAGCCAGCCCCGCAGGTTGCGGGCCTCCCGCAGGCTCGGGTAGGCGCGGAGGGCGGCCAGGAACGTCTCCTGGAAGGCGTCCTCGGCGCCCTCCCGCCCGACAGCGCCGCGCAGCACGGCCATCACCTCGGCGGCGTGCTCGTCGATCAGCGTCTGGAACGGGGGTAGCTCTGCCATCACTCTTCCAACGTGCCAGGTCCGGGAGACGTGAGATTCACCCCCCTCGGCATCGATAGGGTGGCGCCGTGTCGGCAATTACCGAGGAGATGCGCGAGCTGGTGGCGCGGGCGCTGGCCGAGGACCTCGGCGACGGCGACGTCACCGGCGCGGCGACCGTCCCCGCCGAGGCGACCGCGAGCGCCCGCATCGTGCAGAAAGCGCCGGGGGTCGTGTTCGGCCTCGACCTGGTGGTCGAGACGATGACCCAGGCCGGCGTCGCCGAGGTCGAGGCGGTCGCCGCCGAGGGCGTGTGGCGCCAGGAGGTCCCGGCGGAGGTGCTGGTCGCCCGCGGCAAGGCCCGCGCGATCCTCGCCGCCGAGCGCACCGCGCTCAACTTCCTCGCCCACCTCTCCGGGGTGGCGACGCTGACCGCCCGCTACGTCGAGGCCGTCGCCGGGACCGACGCGAGGATCCTCGACACCCGCAAGACCACTCCCGGCCTGCGCCGGCTGGAGAAGGCGGCGGTCGCGGCCGGGGGCGGCACAAACCACCGCATCGGCCTCTTTGACGCCTTCCTGATCAAGGAGAACCACATCGCTGCCGTGGGCGGCATCCCGAGGGCGGTCTACGCGGCGCGCAAGGCGCACCCCGAGCTGCCGGTCGAGGTCGAGGTCCGCAACCTCGACGAGACCGCCTACGCGCTTGGCACCGGGGCCGACCAGCTCCTGCTCGACAACATGGACCTGCCGACCTTGCGCGCCGCGGTCGAGTTGCGCGACGCCCACGCGACCGGCGGCAAGCCGACCCTCGAGGCCTCCGGCGGCGTCAACCTCCAGACCGTCCGCGCGATCGCCGAGACCGGCGTCGACTTCATCTCGGTCGGCGCCCTGACCCACTCGGCCCCCGGTCTCGACTTCTCACTCCTGCTTCACGCCGACTGACACATCTCTTCGAGCGGGCCATGCACATCGAGGGAGACGTCACCTCGGCCTGAGCGCCCCGCGCGGCCGTCGCTCTCGCGCCCGCCCTCACTTCAGCAGTTTCGACAGCCGCCGGTCTTTGAGGATGCGGTCGCCGGTCTGGTCGTGGGGGCAGTAGTTCATCTGGTGTTCGGAGAAGTAGACGGCCTCGATCGTGGTGCCGCAGCGGGGGCAGGGCTCGCCCTCGTGTTTGTGGATGCGGAGGGGGACGGGGATCTTGTCGGGGAGGTCGGGGCCGAGCGTGGCCTCGTAGTGGTCGATCGCGTCGCCGAGGACGTGGAGGGCGGCGTGGAGGCGCTCGATCTCCTCGGGGTCGAGCTCGTCGCCTTTCTTGAAGGGGGAGAGGCGGGCTTCCCAGAGGATCTCGTCGACCCAGGAGCGGCCGATCCCGCTGATGTCTTTCTGGTGGCGCAGGAGAGGGTGGAGGTGGCGGGGCTTGGCGATCGCCGCGGCGAGCTCCTCGAGCGACGGTGCCGGCCACGCTTCCGGGCCGAGCGTCGCCACCATCTCGTCGGCGGCGACCGCGTCGGTGGGCAGGAGCTTCGCCCAGGCCCGCTGCTTGGTCCCGAACTCGCGCAGGCGCAGCTCGCGGCCGTCGTCCAGCCGGATCAGGACCCGCGAGGCGCGGTCTTTCGGCGAGGCGCGCTTGTCGAAGACGCGCAGCCGCCCCGCCGACATCAGGTGGATCAGCAGCGAGAGGTCGCCGAACTCGACCACCGGCATCTTGGCGATCCGCCGCACGCCGGTGATCTCGCGCCCCGCCAGCGCTTCCAGCGGCGGGTCGAACGTCTTCATCACGTTCATCCCGGGCGCCAGCACCGATTCGACCTTCGCGCCGCGCACCGCGGCGTCGATCCGCCGCGCGGTGATCTCGACCTCGGGCAACTCGGGCATCCACACAGGATGCCGCGTCGGCCCACCCGATAGACTCCGCCCACGTTCATTCGACCTGGTTCGACCGAGAAGGTCTGCCGGCGAACAGAAGGAAAGGAAGGGCTCATGCAGGAGCTCCCGACGATCCAACCCAACTTCGCACCGGAGCTGGCTCCGGGGGAGATCACCGCGCTCAGCGAGGAGATCCGCGCGCTCGCGCAGGAGCGCAACGCGGTGATCCTCGCCCACAACTACCAGCTGCCGGAGATCCAGGACGTCGCCGACCACCTCGGCGACAGCCTCGGCCTCTCCCGCGCCGCGGCCGCGACCGAGGCGGAGGCGATCGTCTTCTGCGGCGTCCACTTCATGGCCGAGACGGCCTCGATCCTCTCCCCCGAGAAGACGGTCCTGATCCCCGACCTCGACGCCGGCTGCAGTCTCGCCGACTCGATCTACGCCGACCAGCTGCGCGCCTGGAAGGCCGAGCACCCGGGCGCGATGGTCGTGATGTATGTGAACACTTCAGCGGCGGTCAAGGCGGAGACCGACTACTGCGTGACCTCCTCCAACGCCGTCTCGGTGGTCGAGCACATCTGGCGCGAGCATGGCCCCGACACCGAGATCCTCTTCGGCCCCGACATGTGGCTGGGCGCCTTCGTCGAGCGCGAGACCGGCCTGCTCGAGGAGCCCGAGCGCCGCGCCCGCTTCCATATCTGGGACGGCGAGTGCCACGTGCACGCGGGCATCCGCCCCGCGGACATCGCCCGCACGCGCGCCGAGCACCCCGAGGCCGAGTTCCTGATCCACCCGGAGTGCGGCTGCTCGACCCAGGCGATGGAGTACGTCGCCGCCGGCGACATCGACACCGACGGCGTCCACATGCTCTCCACCTCGGGCATGCAGAGCTACGTCGAAGAGCACCCCGAGGGCGAGTTCATCGTCGCCACCGAGAACGGCATGCTCTACCCGCTCCAGCAGGCGGCGCCGAAGGCGAACCTGATCGAGGCCAACCGCATGGCCTTCTGCAAATACATGAAGATGATCACCCTGCCGAAGGTCCGCGACTCGCTTGCCGAGCTGAAGTTCGAGGTCAGCGTCGCGCCGGAGATCGCCGCCCGGGCGAAGCTGCCGATCGAGCGCATGGTGGCGATCGGGTAGGGGTCGGGGGCGGGGCCGGCGGGACGGTCGCGTGGTCCGGGGGCGTTGCGCCCGTCCGAGATGCGTCCTGGGCGTCTCATGGCGGTCCTGGCAGGCTCTGACCGCCATGAGACGCCCAGGACGTGAGGGGTTCGTCGGGAAGTCGGCACAGGGACGGGGGGAAGTCGGACTTCCGTGACCGTCTCGTGTGAGAGGGGCGCCGGGATCGAGTCCCCGGGGCCTCTGAGGAAGACGGGAGGAAACGTGACGTTCCCGACGTCTTCGTCACGAGGTCCCACTTCGGTGACGGTCCCGTGGCGCTCCCGTGTCTCTCCCGTCGCGCCCTCGCGACCCTTCCTCCCCTCGCACCGTCCCGGCCCATCTCTTCCCGCGCCCCGTCGTCCTCCCCGCTTTTCCTTAGGTAACTCTCAGGATGCCTTGGCTGGGCGTTTACGCCCAGGCTGGAGGCTGGGGCCGCCAGATGACGAAAAGGAGGCCAGAGGTGCAGGAGATGACGAACAAGCGCAACGTGCTGGTGATCGTGGGACGGGAGGCGGAGCCGCCGATCATGGTCGACGCTCTGCGGCCGCGCGCCGAGGACACCGGGTTCACCCTCCTGTTCCCGGCGACGTCCCTTCACGGGCCGGATTCCCCCACCGACTGGGCTGACGCCGTGGAGCGGGCCGAGCGCGGGTCGGAGGCCCTCCGCGAGGCCGGTCTCGAGGTGATCGAGACGATCGTCGGCGAGGCCGATTTCGCCGCCGCGGCCGGCGACGTGATGCACTCGCGGGAGATCGACGACGTGGTCGTGTTGGTCGACCCGGAGGCGGCGCTCGGCGCCCGCCCCGACCTCGTCGCCGTCTGAGCCGCCCGCGAGCGGCGTCGCCCGACTTTCCTCACGCGAATCTAAAAAGTGCGCTCTAGCGGGTCAATCGCAGAGCGAAACGGCGAATTTCTGGGCGCAAAGTTTCGCCACCGAGACTCCGCAGGAGTCATCTTGTTCTCGCAGAAGGCACCCCTCACCCATGGCGAGACTCCGACGCAACAAGAACAGCGCCCCCGAGCCCGTGCGCTCGCGCGGCCGGCGCGCCCCGATCATCGAGCTGGAAGACGTGACCAAGGTCTATCCGGGCGGGCACATGGCGCTCGACCGCGTCTCGCTCTCGATCGGGCGCGGCGAGTTCGTCTTCCTGGTCGGCCCGACCGGCTGCGGCAAGTCGACGCTGATCAAGACGCTGATCCGCGAGCTCGACCCGACCGAAGGCTCGGTCCGGATCGCCGGCCGCGACATCGGCCACATGCCGGACAAGAAGGTCCCGCGGCTGCGGCGCAACATCGGCACCGTCTTCCAGGACTTCAAGCTGCTGCCCAACCGGACCGTCTACGACAACGTCGCCTACGCGCTCCAGGTGATCGGTGCGAGCCGCGCCGAAATCCGCGAGCAGGTGCCGGCGACGCTGCGCCTGGTCGGTCTCTCGACCAAGCTCCACAACTACCCCGACCAGCTCTCCGGCGGTGAGCAGCAGCGCGTCGCGGTGGCCCGCGCCTTCGTCAACCACCCGCCGCTCATGCTGGCCGACGAGCCCTCGGGGAACCTCGACCCGGTCACCTCGATCGGGATCATGCAGCTGCTCTACCGGATCAACAAGACCGGCACGACCGTCCTTGTCGTCACCCACGACCGCGAGATGGTCGACAACATGCGGCGCCGCGTGGTCGAGCTCTACGAGGGCCGCGTCGTCCGCGACGAGGTCTCCGGCGGCTACACCGAGGAGTCGACCACCGAGTTCGGCATGCGGATGGCAGCCGAGATGGGCATCGGCCCCAACGGCGAGCGCAAGACCAACGGCCACTCGCTCGCCCACTGATGTCGCGCATACCCTTCTTCTTCTCGGAGGCGTTCCGGGCCCTCCGCCGCAACGGGGCGCCGACCCTGGCCGCGGTGATCACCACGGTCGTCACCGTGGTCCTGCTCGGGGTGCTGATCCCGGTCTTCCAGACGGCGCAGGCGAAGTCCGACGAAGTGCGGAGCGAGCTGAACATCCACTTCGCCCTCTACGACGACTCGAGCAACGCCGAAATCGCGCAGACGAAAGAAAAGCTGGAAGCGGTCCCGGGGGTCTCCTCGGTCGTCTTCATCTCCAAGCAGGAAGCGCTCGCCACGCTGAAGAGCGAACTGCAGGACAAATCGATCGTCGAAGAGCTGCACACGAACCCGCTCCCGGCGAGCTTCGAAGTCAAGGCGAGCAACGCCTCCGAACTCCCGCGGATCGAAAAGGAAGTGATGGGGACGACGTCGGGCGGCAAGCCGAACCCGATCAGCCCGGCGATCTCCAACCCATTCAGCCGCCAGCAGTCGACCCAGCAGATCGCCAAGGTGACGAGCGCGCTGAAGATCGTGCTCACCGTGATCATGGCGCTGCTCGTGGTCGCCTCGCTGATGCTGATCGGCAACACGATCCGCCTCTCGATCTTCACCCGGCGCCGCGAGGTCGAGGTGATGCGGCTGGTCGGCGCGACCCGTTGGTTCATCCGCTGGCCGTTCATGATCGAGGGCGTCGTGGTGGGGTTCACCGGGGGCCTGATCGCCATACTGATCCTGTGGATCGGCAAGATCACGATCGTCGACCCGCTGAGCAACAACGGCGACTCCTTCGCCCTCGCCCAGCACAACAGCACGATCTCCTTCCCGGTCCTGGTCGCGATCCTCTTCGGCGCCGCGATCCTGGTCTCGACGATCGGCTCGGGCGTCACGCTGCGTCGCTTCCTGCGGGTCTGAGGGCCGCGTGAGGCTGCGCGGAGCGATCGCCTTCGGCGTCGCCCTGGTCGCTTTCCTCCTGATCGGCATCTACCTCGGCGGGCACCCGTCGAAGCTGCCGACCCTCGCCCGCGAAGCGTTCACCGAAGAACCGACCAGCCTGGTCGCGGAAGCCTCCGAAATCATCAAGGACAACTACTTCCGCGAGGTCGGCAACACCGAGCTCGGCAACGCCTCCCTGCAGGGGATGGTCCGGGAGCTGCGCCGACGCCACAAAGACCGCTTCAGCGACTACTTCTCGCCGGAAAGCCTGGAAGGGTTCAACCAGCAGATCGAAGGGCACTTCTCCGGCGTCGGGCTGAGCGTGGTCGAAGTGAAGCAGGGCCTCCAGGTGGTCAAGGTCTTCCGGGGCTCGCCTGCCGAAATGGGCGGGATCAAGGCTGGCGACCGGATCGTCTCGGTCGAAGGCGAATCGATCGCCGGGCTCGAATCGACCGCGGCGACGGACAAGATCAAGGGGCCGGAAGGCACCCAGGTGACGCTCGGGGTCGAAGACCCGAAGACGAAGAAGACGACGGAAAAGACGCTGACCCGGGCGGTGGTCGTGCTGCCGAACGTCTCCAGTCAGGTGTTCCCTGTCGACGGCAGGAAGATCGGCTACGTGCGGCTGCTCTCGTTCAGCTCCGAAGCGAGCAAACAGCTCGCGCACGGGATCGAGAAGGTGCAGAAGGAAGGGGCGGAAGCGCTGGTCCTCGACCTGCGGGAAAACCCCGGCGGGCTGCTCGAAGAGGCGGTCTCGAGCGCCTCGCTGTTCCTGCCCGAAGGCGAAGTCGTGGTGACGACGAAATCGCGCACCAAGGGCAACACGGTCAAGAAGACGGGGCCGGGGAAGATCGTCGACGTGCCCTTCGACGTGCTGATCAACCGCGGCACCGCGAGCGCCGCCGAGATCATGACCGCGGCGCTGCAGGACGACGCGCACGCGACCGTGGTCGGCACCCGGTCCTACGGCAAGGGCGTCTTCCAGGAAGAGCACGCGTTGGCCAACGGCGGCGCGCTGAAGCTGACGGTCGGCGAATACTTCACGCCGGACGGCGAAAACCTCGCCCGCACGGGCGGCATCCACCCCGAAGTGAGGGTCGTCGACAACCCCAAGACGGCCGTCGACGAGGCGCGGCAGAAGGCGCTGGAAACGGCCGCCGCCAAGGTCACCCGGTGACCCCGGGGCGAGGCCGGCGGCGGGAGGCGGGGCCGCGGCGGGGGCGTCGGGAGCGGGGCGCCGGCGCGCGCCCGGGGACGCTCTCGCGCCGGGAGGAGCCGAAAAGCGCGCGGGATGCGGTCGCCGACCTGCTCGCCGAGCGGCTCGGGTTCCGCGGCTTCACCGGCCTGGTCGAGGAGGATGCGGCGCGGGCGGCGGCGGAGGCCGAGGCGTCCTCGGCGCCGCGCCGCGACCTGACCGCGCTCGCCACCTTCACCGTCGACCCGGCGACGGCGCGCGACTTCGACGACGCGGTCTCGGCCCAGCGCGAGGGCGAGGCCTGGCGGATCTGGGTCCACATCGCCGACGTCGCCGCCCACGTGCGGCCGGGCTCGCCCATCGACCTGGAGGCGCTGCGGCGCGCCAACTCGACCTACGTGCCGGGGGCGGTCGAGCCGATGCTCCCGCACGCTCTCTCGAGCGGGGCGTGCAGCCTCTCGCCCGGGGTCGAGCGGCTCGCGGTCACCGCCGAGATCGAGCTCGACGCGGCGGCGCGGCCGACCCGCACGCGCTTCTACCGCAGCCGCATCCGCTCCGACGCGCGGCTCGACTACGACCAGCTGGATCGGGTCTTCGACGGCCGCGAGGAGCCGCCCGCGGCGGTCGCCGAACCGCTGGCCGCGGCGCGCGACGCCGCCGCCGGGCTGGGCGAGCACCGCGGCGACACCAGCCTCGACGTCGAATCGGCCGAGCCGGAGTTCGAGTTCGACGCCGAGGGCAACGTCCTCGCCGCCCACCGCGTGCCGCAGACCGAGGCGCACCGGCTGATCGAGCGGCTGATGATCCTGACCAACGAGCGGGTCGCGGAGTTCCTGGTCGAGCGCCGCGTTCCGGCCGTCTACCGGGTCCACGCGCAGCCCGACCCGCCGCGGGTCGAACGGCTGCTGGAGCAGCTGGCGGCGCTCGACCTGCCGACGCCACCGCTGGGCCAGGGGCTCTCGCCGCGCTCGGCGGGCGAGATGGCGGCGGCGGCGAGCCGGCTGGCGCGGCGGGAGGCCGCGCGGCGCGGGCACGGCCAGGACGCATATACCTCCCTTGTGCTGCGCTCGCTCAAACAGGCCGCCTACAGCGAGGTGAACTCCGGCCACGCCGGTCTCGGTTCGGACGCCTACACGCATTTCACCTCGCCGATCCGACGCTACCCGGACCTGCTCGTGCACCGGGCGCTGCTGGCGGCGCTGGGGGAGGGGGAGGAGGCGCCGACGCTCGCCGAGGCGCGCGAGGTCGCCGCCTACAGCAGCGCCCAGGAGCGCGAGTCGGCGAGGATCGAGCGCGATGCCGACGACGTCTGCGCCGCCTACCTGCTGGAACGGGAGCTCGGGGAGCGTGGCCTCGACGCCGAATTCGCGGGCGAGGTGTCGGGGGTGATCCGGGCGGGGGCGTTCGTCGCCTTCGGCGGCGAGCTCGGCGACGTGTACGAGGGGATGCTGCCGGCGCGAACCCTGCCCGGCGGGCGCTACGAGCTCGACCGCGCCGAGGTCTCGCTGATCGGCAGCGGCGAGGGGGCGACGGCGCTGCGGCTCGGCGATCCGGTGCGGGTGCGGGTCACGGGCGTGGACGGGGGGCGCGGTCGGGTCGACCTGGAGTTGACCGGCGGCGGCGGGAGGCGCTGATGGCGAAGAAGGGGAAGAAGCGCGCCCCGGCGTCGGGCGACGTCGTCACCAACCGACGGGCGCGGCACAAATTCGAGTTCGTCGAAACGATGGAGGCGGGGATCGTCCTCACCGGCTCCGAGGTGAAGGCGCTGCGCGGCGGGCAGGCGCAGATGACCGACTCCTACGCGGTGGTCGACGACGGCGAGGTCTGGCTGCGGAAACTCCACATTCCGCCCTACGAATTCGCGACGGTGGACGCCCATCAGCCCGACCGGCCGCGCAAATTGCTGCTGCATCGCGACGAGATCGAGCGCCTGGTCGGAAAAACCGCCGAGAAAGGCCTCACTCTTGTACCGGTGAGGATCTACTTCAAGGGGCCGCGGGCGAAGGTCGAGCTCGCCTTGGCGCGCGGCAAGGAGGGGCGCGACCGGCGCCGGGAGATCGCCGACCGCGATGTCCGCCGCGAAGTCGAACGCGATTTCAAGGGGAGGATGAGGTGAGCTTGAAAAGCGCGGACCAGGGAACTGGCCGAACGGTTGACGCCGCCCGATCCTTTGTAAGGATGGGGCAGTGGTCGCGGCCAGCCTCAGCAACTCGATCTCCGAACACACGGGGTGGTTCATCGCCGCTCTCGCCGCCGCGATCCTGCTGCTCCTGCTGGTGGTCATGGTGACCAACCGCCGCAACAAAGAAGCCGAAGAAGCGGCGAAGCCCGCGGACGGCGCCGGCGCGCCGGGGGCGGGCGCGGAGGCTGCCGCGGCCGCTCCGGGCGTGGGAGCGCCGCCCGGTGCGCCGCCCGTCGCCGGGGCGCCGCCGACGGCAGCCGGGGGTGGATCCCCCGGGGGGGCAGGCGCGACGCCGCCGCCCGCGAACGAGACGCGCAAGGAGAAGCGCGACCGTCAGCGCAACGAACAGCGGGCGGAGCGCGAACGCGTGCGCCAGGAGCGTCGCGAAGCGGTCGAGAAGCGCAAGGCCGAACGGGCCGACAAGCGCGGCAAGGGCCAAGGTCAGGCACCGCCCACTTCCCCCGCGGTCCAGCCCCCGCCGGCCCCCGGGGGCCCGCCGGTCGGTGAGGCCGCGGCCGTCACCGGTGGGGTCGCCGCGGCCGGGGCAGCTGCCGCCGTGGCCACGTCCGGCAGGGGCGAGCCGCAGAAGAAGGGCTTCTTCGAGATGTCGCTGTTCGGGATCAAGCTCGGCGGCAAGAAGCGCAAGGAACAGGCGGAAGCCGAGCAGCGCCTCGCCGCCGCCCGCGCCGCCAACGAGCGCGCCGTCCAGGAAGCGCGGGAGAAGGCGGCCGAGGACGCCGCTCCGGGAGCGGACCTGGGGTCGGGCGGCGAGGGATCTCCGACCAACGTCGGGGCGCCGCCGCCGGGCGCATCGAGCCCGACCGCTACGGGCGTCGACGCCGCGGGCCCGGTGCCACCGCACGATCCCCTGCGGGAGCCACCGCCGCCGGTGCAGGACCTGAGTGCGATCGCGGCGACCGGCGGCGCGTCGGGGCTCGCGCCCGCCGACGCCCCCGAGCCGCCCGGTCTCGTCGAACGGGCGGTCGCCCCGCCGTCGGCCCCCGAGCCGGCCATGCCCGAGCCGCCGGCGATCCCGCCGCCCGTGGCTGAGCCGCCCGCCGTCGAGCCGCCGACCTCGGTGGAGTCCGTCCCCGGGGCCTACGGGGCGCCCGTGAGCGACGCCGAGGCCGCTGCCGCCGCCCAGCGTGTCCGGGACAAAGTCGCCGAGGTGCGCATCGAGGAGCAGCGGATCAGGGCCGAGGCGGATCGCCGGATCCAGGAGGCCGAGCGCCTCCAGGGCGACGCCGCGCCGCCGCCGGCGGACGCGCTCGCCGAGCCGCCCGCCGCCGAGCCGAGCCCGGCGCCGCCGCCCGAGCCCGCCCCGGAGCCAGAGCCGGAGCCCCCGGCGCCCGCGACCCCGGCCGGCGATCTCAGCTTCGCCGAGGAACGTCTGCAGGAGGGCCGCGAAACCCGCGAGCGCTCGCTGGCCGAAGCCGAACGCCGCCTGCAGGAGATCGAGGAGCGCACCAAAGCCGCCGAAGAGCGCGCCGCCGCGGCCAAACGCCTCGAGGCCTACCGGGTCGAGGAAGAAGCCCAGCAGCGGCGCCTCGAGGAGATGCAGCGCAGCGTCGCCGAGGCCGAGAAACGCGCCGAGGAGGCCGAGCGCCGCGCCCGCGAGGCCGAAGAAGAGGTGATCCGCGCGATCGGCGCCCCCGCCACCGCGCCGCCCGCCGCGGCCCCGGCACCGCCGGCTCCCGTTGCTCCGCCTCCTGCTGAGTCGTCACCGCCCGCCCCGCCGTTTGCCGCGGAGCCAGCGCCACCGGAGCCCGCGCCGTTTGCCCCTGCGTCCGCGGTCCCCGCGCCGCCGCCGGAGCCTCCGGCCCCGCCCGCGGCGCCTCCCGAGGCGCCCGCCCCTGGCGCCGCGATCAACCTCAACTCGGTGACCTTCGAGCAGCTGCGGGCCGAGAACCTCTCGGTGACCCAGGCGACCCGGCTCCTCGCGCACCGCGAGCGGCTCGGCGGGTTCACCTCGGTCGACGACCTGGACCAGGTCGCCGGCTTCCCCGAGGACGTCCTTGCCACGTTGAAGGCGCGGGCGACGATCTAGCCTCGGTCGCCCGCTTCCCACTTCTCCAACAGCTTCAGCCAGACCTCGCTGCGGGTGGGGTAGGGGGCGATTACGTGGCGAAGGCGTGCCAACGGCACGGCGGCGACGATCGCCACGGTCGCCGCCTGGAGGAAGTCGGCGGTCTCGAAGCCGGTGAAGGTGGCGCCGACGATCGTGTCCGTCGCCCGGTCGATCACGAGACGGGAGCGGCCGCCCGTCCCCTTGCCGTGGAAGCTGGCGCCGGCCGCGCCGTCGGTGGGGACCTCGACCGCGTGCGCGTCGATGCCCGCCGCCTCCGCCTCGGCAAGGGTCTTGCCCGCGGAGGCGACCTGGGGGTCGGTGAAGGTGACGCGGGGCGAGCCGATCCCTTCGGCGAGCGCGACGACCTCCCGCCCGAGCAGGTTCTCGGCGACGATCCAGGCCTGGTACTTGCCGATGTGGGTGAAGAGGGCGCGGCCGTTGACGTCGCCGATCGCGAACAGGTCGTCGCGGCCGCCGACCCGCATCCGGTCGTCGACGGTGAGGAACCCGTGCTCGTCGGCCTCGACCCCGATCGCCTCGAGGCCGATGTCCTCGGTGTGGGGCTTGCGCCCGACGGCGACGAGCAGCTCCTCGCCCTCGACTGCGCCGCCGTCGCGCAGCTCGGCGACGACGCCGGCGCCGCCCGCGCGCACCGACTCGACCTCGGTGCCGAGCCGCACGTCGACGCCGAAGCGGCCGCTCAGCGCCGCCGCGACTTCCTCGCCCGCGAAGGGCTCCTCCCGTCCCAGCAGGTGATCCCCCGGGTCGACCAGCGTCACCTTCGTCCCGAGCGAGGCCCAGGCCTGGGAGAGCTCCGACCCGACCGGCCCGCCGCCGAGCACGACCATGCTCGCGGGCACCTTCTTCGCCGTCGTCGCGTCGCGGTTGTTCCAGGTGCGGACCGAGTCGAGGCCCGCGATCGGCGGCATCGCCGCGCCCGAGCCGGTGGCGACGATCACCGCCCGCGCCGCGCTCAGCTCGTCCTCGCCGACCGCGATCCGGCCGGCGCCGACGAAGTGCCCGGCGCCGCGGTAGAGGTCGATGCCGCGTTCTTCGAGCCAGGGCAGCTGGCCCGAGTCGTCCTGGTCGTGGATCACGACGTCGCGGCGCGCCAGCACCGCCGCCGGATCGAGGGCCGCGTCGTCGGCGACCGGTACGCCGGGGATCCGCTTCGCCTCGGCGAGCACCCCGGCCGGGCGCAGCAGCGCCTTGGAGGGCATGCAGGCGTAATAGGAGCATTCGCCGCCGATCAGGTCGCGCTCGACGATCGCCACCTTCCAGCCGCCGTCGGCGAGCCTGCCCGCGGCGACCTCACCGGCCGGGCCGGCACCGAGAACCACCGCGTCGTAGGTCTTCTTGGTCATCTGGCCTCCGCCGCGTACACTTTCAGATGCATCTCCGCACGGGGGCGACAGGCTTCGACGTGGTCGATTCGTGCGAAAGGTTGCAGGTCGAGGTTGCCGGAGGCCTCGTTAAACCCCGGCACAAACCAATACGTGCGGACCATGAGTTCGCCCTCGCTGCCTAGCTAGAACCTAGGCGATGAGAGTCGGTCCTCCCACGCCCGCGGGGAGGGGCACCGGCTTCAGAAGCGGGCTCACCCGGACGGCCTGCCTCGTCCGGCCGGGGAAATTCAAGGGGCTCTGTCTTCCGTAGTGCCCGTCGGCGCGGACCCCGGGAGACGAGAACCAAGCGCCGGCTAAACCTGTAGAGACCCTCGCCCAGCGTCCGCGGATCCGAGTTCGAATCTCGGCGCCTCCATCAATTCCCGCCCGGCCCGGTGGCCGGGCGGGGGCTCGTGCAGCCTCGCCCGGAAGCGGTCGCCGGGAGGATCGGCGGCGGTAGGTTCATGGGATGGAACGCTATGTCGCCTTCCTGCGCGGGATCAACCTCGGCAACCGGCGGGTGAAGAGCGCGGAGCTGGTGGCGCACTTCGAGGCGATCGGGATGGCGGAGGTGGCGACGTTCCGGGCCAGCGGCAACGTCGTCTTCGTCGCTCCTGGCGGGGAGGCGGAGGGGGCGCTGCGCTCGCGGCTCGAAGAGGAGCTCGATGCGCGCCTCGGCTACGACGTCGCGGTCTTCCTGCGGAGCGCCGCGGAGGTGACCGGGATCGCCGCGCGCGACCCCTTCCCGGCCGCGGCGATCGCCGCGTCCAAGGGCAAACCCCAGGTGCTGTTGCTCGGTGGCAGGCCCGGTGCGAAGGCGGCGCGGGACGCGCTGGCGCTGGCACCGGAGGGGGACCTGATGGTCCTCGAGGATCGCGAGCTGCACTGGTTGCCGAGCGTCGGCCTCTCCGAAACCGAGGTCGACATGAAGGCGCTCGACGCCGCTCTCGGCAGGGGGACGATGCGCACCGCGGGCACGATCGAGCAGATCGCCGCCAAGTACTGCCGCTGAACGCGCCGACCGGCACGCCGCAGCCGGCGGCCGTCGTCATCTACCTTGGAAGGTCCATGGCGATCGCGACCGCGACCTCACTCGACGTCTACGTCGGCGGGAAACTCCTGTTCGGCGATGTCTCCTTCAAGCTGGAGGCGGGCGACCGCATGACCCTCTCCGGCCGCAACGGGGCGGGGAAGTCGACGCTGCTGCGCGTGCTCGCCGGCGAGCTGACGCCGGAGGAAGGCTCGGTCTCGATCCAGCGCGGCGCCCGGATCGCGCTCCACGATCAGCGCCCGCCGCGCGACTCCGACGCCAGGCTCGGCGACTACGTCTTCTCCGGGCGGGCGGACATGCTGGAGACCGAGGCCGAGCTCGCCCGGCTCGAGGGGGAGATGGCGGGCGGCGCCTCGGAGGAGACGATGAACGCCTATGCGGCGGCCCAGGCGCGGCTCGAAGCCGGCGGCGGGTACCGGTGGCGCGACGAAGTGCTGGAAGTGCTGCGCGGGCTCGGCTTCGGCCCCGAGCACGCCGACCGCGAGCTGAAGACCTTCTCCGGCGGCGAGCTGACCCGCGCCTCGCTCGCCCGCGCGTTGGCCGCGCGCCCCGACCTGCTGCTGCTCGACGAGCCCACGAACCATCTCGACATCCCCTCGCTCGAGTGGCTCGAGCGCTATCTCGTCGACCTCGACGCCGCGGTCGTCCTCGTCGCCCACGATCGCTGGTTCCTGGAGGCGGTCGGCACCTCGGTGCTGGAGCTGGAGGCGGGGCGCGCCCGCTTCTTCGCCGGGCCGTGGCACGCCTGGCGCCAGGAGCAGGCGGCGCGCCAGATCGCGCTCGGCAAGGCGATCGACCGCCAGGAAGCGGAGATCGCGCGAATGGAGCGCTTCGTCGAGCGCTTCCGCTACAAGGCGTCGAAGGCGCGCCAGGCGCAGTCGCGGATCAAACAGATCGACCGGAAGAAGAAAGACGGGCCGATGGCCGAAAAGCGCGACAACCGGCACCTGCGCTTCTCCTTCAAGCCGCCCGAGCGCCCCGGCAGGGTGGTGCTGAAGATGCTCGACGCGAGGATCGAGGTGCCGGGGCGGACCCTGCTCGAGGACGCGAAGGTGGAGGTCGAACGGGGGGAGCACGTGGTCCTCGTCGGCGCCAACGGCAGCGGCAAGACGACCTTGGTGGAGACCCTGGCGGGGCGCCGCGAGCCCGCCGCGGGGACGGTCAGCACCGGCCACAACGTCAATCTCGGCTACCTGTCCCAGCACGCCGACACCGCCGCCGGCGCGGGGACGGTGCTCGACGCGGCGCAGCGGGAGACGGGCCTCACCGGCCCGAAGGCGCGCGCCCTGCTCGGCGGCTTCCTCTTCTCCGGCGCCGACGTCGAAAAAAAGCTCTCCGACATCTCCGGCGGCGAGCAGCGGCGGCTGTCGCTGGCGATCCTCGTCTCCTCCGGCGCCAACGTGCTGATCCTGGACGAGCCGACGAACCATCTCGACATCGAGAGCCGCGAGGCGCTGGAGGACGCGCTGACCGAGTTCGAGGGCTCCGTCGTCCTGATCTCCCACGACCGGGCGCTGCTCGAGGCGGTGGGCAGCCGCACGATCGTGGTCGAGGACGCCAAGCTGACCAGCCACCCGAGCGGCTGGGCGGAGTACCAGCGGCGCCGCGACGAACGCGATTCCGAGGCCGAGGCGGCGGCGACGAAGACCGCGAAGAAGGGCAAGGCCTCCGGCGACGCTGCTGCGAAGCGTCGCGACGGCAAGGCGGCCGAACGGGCCGAGCGCAAGGCGGCCCGCCTGGAGGACCGGATCGCGAAGGCCGAAGCCGACCTGCAGGCGGTCGAGGAGGAGCTCGCCGACCCCGCCGCCTGGTCGAGCCCCACCCGCACCGAGCGCGCAACCGCCAAGCACGAGGCGGCGAAGGCGGCGGTCGAGGAGCTGCTGGCGGAGTGGGAGGCGGCCCAAGGCGCCGCCGAGGCCGCGGCGACTTAGCCGGGCCTATCCCGTGGGGGCATCGCCGGCCGGCGCTTCGGCCTGCCTCGGAATCAGGGAGCCCGGCCTTCCGGTGTTCCTTACTTGCATATACGCCAAGTAAGGAACACCGCACGGCCGACCCCGGGGTCGGCCCACGCTCCCCTGGGAGCCCCATCAACATTGGACGTGACGGAAGGGTCACGGACCACGCGCAGTTGTCGACGGGGCGCGCACCGTCCCTTGCCATCTCTGTGGAGGGACGCCCGGGCGGCAGCCGCCCCCCGAACCCACCCCCTAGAAGACGACGGTGCGCTCGCCGTCGAGGAGCACGCGGTCCTCGAGGTGGGCGGTGACGGCGCGGGCCAGCACCAGGCGCTCGACGTCGCGGCCGATCCGGACCAGGTCCGGGATCTCGTCGGCATGGCCGACGCGGACGACGTCCTGGTCGATGATCGGGCCGGCGTCGAGCTCCGCGGTGACGTAGTGGGCGGTCGCGCCGATCAGCTTCACGCCGCGCTCGTGGGCGCGGGCGTAGGGGTCGGCGCCGACGAAGGCGGGGAGAAAACTGTGATGGATGTTGATCGCGGGCGCGCCAAGATCGTCAAGGAAGGCGGGCGAGAGGATCTGCATGTAGCGGGCGAGCACGAGGAGGTCGACGGCGCCGATCAGCTCCAGCGCCCGCCCCTCCGCCTCGCCCCGTGACTCGCGGCCGACCGGCACGTGGTGGAACGGCAGCCCGACCGCCTCGACCTCGCCACGCAGATCCTCGTGGTTGGAGACGACGCAGACGATCTCGCCGCCGAGGTGGTCGTTGCGCCACCGCCAGAGCAGGTCGGAGAGGCAGTGGTCCTCGCGCGAGACCATCACCGCGACCCGCTTGCGCCCGGCCGACTCGCTGAAGGTGTGCTCCATCTCGAAGGGCGCGGCGACCTCCCGCCCGAAGCGCTGCTCGAGCGCGCCCCGCTCGGCCGTGGCGGGGGAGTCGAAGACCATCCGCATGAAGAAGCGTCCCGCCGCGGTCGAGTGCTGGTCGACGTCGACGATGTTCAGCCCCGCCTCGGCGAGGAAGCCGGAGACGGTCGCGATCAGGCCCGGGCGATCCGGGCAGGCGAGCAGCAGGCGCGTGGTCTTCCCGTCTGGAGCGATCAAGGGATCATGCCTATTCGGGCCGTAATCCGCGGCGTGGAGCGAAAACCCGCAACCAGCAGGTTATTTGTGTGATCGTGCGCACACTTATCCCTTCAAGGGAGGTATAGTCCGGTGACGCATGGCAAGCAGGCGGTTTTAGCCGCTCACAGAGCGCAGATTTACCCCACCGTCGGCAGCATCGGCTATAGCTATGTCTGTGGCCGAGCTGTCCCCACAAACCCAGCTGATCTACGCGAATTGGGTCAGGACCAATGCTTCCCCGTTCGACGTGGCCCTGGATTTCGGCTACTCGCCGGAACAGGGACCGCCGGACTCGATCCCGGTGCGCGTGGTGATGTCCTGGGAGGAGGCGAAAGCACTAGTCGCCCTGCTGAGCGAAAATATGGCCGACTACGAGGAGCAAGCGGGTCCTATCCGGAAGCTCTTTGCAACCCAAAGCGAGGAAAATGCCGGCGACGATCCCCAAAATTGAGTCGAGGCCAGAAGCGACGATTCGGGCGATTCGCCATGGGGGCGTCACGGATGCAAACGCAGCCCTCCGATCTTGGGCCGAGTTTCTAGTGTCCGGTAACCAGGCGCGAACGAATTGGTCTGCCGTGGGGCGAAACCAAAGGGTTCTCTCCTTGCACTTTCGTGCCCCCCGCGAAGTCCCTCGCCAGCCCAAAGTTGTCACGGGACCGCCTGTCGCTCACCTGGAAACCCCCTCTTCCATGTCGCGGTTCCTAGCTCATGCCCTGCGCGACCGCTTTCCTGCTGATATCGAGGAGCAGGTAGAACGCGCCTGGAGCGACTAGTCCGCGCTGATTCGGCGATGGCAGCTGCGGAGCCGTACGACGGTTTGACGCTCATAGTGGATACGAGCACGTGGCTGAAGCTCCCTCGCGCCCCTCAGTCCGCAAAAGAGCAATTCGCACAAGCGGCTGAACTGGGTCGCATCCTCTGTTCTCCCGTCATGCTCATGGAGGTTCTTTACGGAGTGGCGAGCGCCGTTGAGGTTGAGGAAGAGCGCGATGCTCTTGAAACCCTCCGTTCGATTCCCGTTACGACCTCAGTCTGTAGAGCGGCCGTATCGGCGATGGTGCAGCTTGCATATCGTGGGTCGCCTGGAAATCACAAGGTCAAGGGGTCAGACCTCCTGATCGCGGCATCGGCGGCAGACGGAGCACTTGGTGTCCTGCATCACGATCACCATTTCGACAAGCTCGCCGAAGTCTTAGCGTTCGACTCAGTCTGGTTCGCCGATCCCGACGAGAACAACTGGCAAGAAGCGCCATGAAAGACGACGAGACGCCCACCACACAGAAGACGACGCCCAAAGGCAAGGACAAGAGCGGCAAGCCGCATAAGCCGATCGACATTCCGGTGCCTAAGCGTTCTACGTTCGAGGACTTGGTCCGGCGCGCGGCTAAGAAGTAGTGCCGATGACGGAGGACGGTGATTCGTCTGAAGTCGTCTCAGGCCGACTGCCGGGCCACGAGGAAGCCGAGATCAGCATCGCGAAGTTGACCGACTATGCGCTTGATCCCGAGCATGAGACAGGTCGCCATAAGGCTCGCGTATTCAAATCGAGCCTCGGATTCACCAGAGATCACGCGGACGAACTGAGGGAGAAGATCCTTGGGGCGTTGCAGCATGCAGAAGCAGTCAGCCGCCCTGCGAGTAAATGGGGCGAACGCTGGCAAGTCGATGTCCGGATTGAAGGTCCGAATGGAAACAGCCGATTCATAACCACATCGTGGATGACAAATGAAGGTTGCTCTAAGTTGATTAGCGCCTATATCGATCCCGATTTGAAAGCAAATCGGGATCTTGAAGCCGATGATCCGAAATGACGCCTGATGATCACTATCTCCGCCCGGCCTATCTCAAGGCACCTGTGGGGAAGTGGCGCGCCGGAACTTTAGGAACCGTTGTCGAGATCTTCGATGGCGGTGCCGTTTTTGAGGTCGCGGACGGACAGGGCCGCACGCTCGATCTCCTCGATGTTTCCTTCGATGGGCTGCGGCCTATGAAGCGGACTGCGAGACAGCGCGCCTGAGCAACTGCTCGAAATAGCCGTCCGGCTGCCGCCGAGCGTTGTAGCGCCACGCGTACTCGTCCAGATAGGACTGCAACCAGCGGTCGGACACGTGCTTGTAGGCGCCGCGCATCCCCGTCTTGAGGTTGCCGAAAAAGCCCTCGATCGTGTTCGTATGCACGTCGCCCCAGACGTAGGAACCGGCGGAGTGATTGATGATCGCCCCCGCGTAGCCCTCCCGGCGCAGCGGTTTGTAGGCGACCCAATCATCGGTGAGCATGAACGCATCGGGATTGACGTGCGTCCGGACCGCTGAACTAAGCGGCTCGCCTCTGCGCGACTCGATCACTCGCAGCCGCACCCGACCTTCGCGCTCGACCATGCCGAGGATCGTGGTCTTGGCCTCGCGGAAAGCCTGTCCTTCGGCGCGAGTCATCTTGCGGCGCGGCTTGCCGCCCCAGGAAGTCTCATCGACCTCGACCTTGCCGTTCAACTGGTCGTCGCCCTCGTCGTTCATCAACTCGTTGCGGATCTTGTTGAACATGCGCCACGCCGTCTTGTAGGTGACGCCCAACTCGCGCTCAAGCTGTTTGGCCGATATTCCGCAGCGAGTGCTTGCCATGAGGAACATGGCGTAGAACCAGAGTTGCAGCGAGGTCGTGGACTTCTCGAAGATCGTCCCCTTCATCGGATGAAGGTGCTTGCCGCAGGAATCGCAGGCGTAGGAAGCACGGGAGTTGATGCGGTGGAACTTCCGCTCCTTCTCGCAGACCGGGCAGTGAGCGTGATGGCCATCTGGCGCGAACCGCTCCCGCCAGAGCTTGTCCAGACACGCAGCGTCGTCCGGATACTCGCGCCAGAACTCCACGACGGTCATATCCGAGTCGGAGGCTTTCCGGTTGATCGGGTTGTTTCGGTCGTTCGCGGCCATGGATGACAGTATACATACTCTGAAGGGATAAGTGTGATCGTGCGCACACACAACGGCGGCGATGCCCGTAACGGTTCACCGCTTGCTCATGGAACGCAAACAAATTGCCCTGCTCGCGGCGCTCGCGAGCCTCGTCGTCCCGGCGGTCGCGTCGGCCGCCCAGGGCGAACAGCAAGCGCCGCGGGAACGGCTCCGCGCCGACACGCCGGCCGCCGCCTCTTCGGGGATCGGCAACGCGGTGGCCCTTGGCGGACCGCTGCTCGATCCGGTCGACCGCTACAGCCAGCTGATCGCGGTGACCGCGCAGCGCACCGTGCACCGTCAGAAGGTCCACGCTCGCAAGCGGCGGGAAGCGCGGGAAGAAGAAAAGTTCGCGCAGCTGCCGGGCGGGGTGTCGATGGCGACGCTCGAAGCGATCGCCGCCTGCGAGTCCGGTGGCAACCCCGAAGCGGTGTCGCCCGAAGGCACCTACCGGGGCAAATACCAGTTCGACCAGGGGACCTGGGAATCGGTCGGCGGTCACGGCGATCCCGCCCAGGCGTCGGAAGCCGAACAGGACTACCGCGCCGCGCTCCTCTACGCGCGGTCCGGCTCGAGCCCCTGGCCCGTCTGCGGCTGACCCGCCCGCGCCCCGGACTACGATCCGGAGCGTGACGCCGGAGGAACTCGAGGACGGCCAGGCAGCCGAGGTGGGGGAGGGCACCGACGGGGTCCCCGCGCCCGATCCGGGCGGCCCGACCCGCAAGCCGCCGCGCGAGGCGATCGCCGAGGCGCAGGTGCGGGCGCCGACGCGCGGGAACCGGCGCCTCGAGAGCTTCATCGACGCCGTCAACGGCGACGACCAGGTGCGCGGCTGGTGGTACATGGCCCAGGTCAATGCCGAGCGGCTCGGCATGTCCGACCACAGCTGGGTCCACATGCAGATCGTGCTCAACATCTCGCTGCGGCTGCTGCGCCTGCTGGTCAAAGCGGGGGTGGAGCCGGCGATGGTCGCCGACCACGGGATGCGCGATCGCGACGCCGAGGTGGTGGTGGCGGGAGGGGCGCTGCTGCACGACGTCGGGATGTCGATCCACCGCGCCGACCACGAGGAGTACTCGCTGTTCCTCGCCCAGAGCGCCCTCGACCGCCTGCTCGCCGGCTCCTACCGGCAGCCGGAGCGGACCGTGGTCGAAACCGAGATCCTCCACGCGATCATCGGCCACCGCCGCCGCGGCGAGCCGTACACGGTCGAGGCCGGCGTCGTCCGCGTCGCCGACGCGCTCGACATGGCGCAGGGCCGCACCCGGATCCCGATCGAGGCCGGCCAGGAGGGCATCCACTCGATCTCCGCCGCGGCGATCGACCAGGTGCGGATCAGCGCCGGCCAGGACCACCCGGTGCGGCTGGAGATCGAGCTCAACAACTCGGCGGGCATCTTCCAGGTCGACGACCTGCTGGCGACGAAGATCCGCGGCACCCCGCTGGAGGGCAAGGTCGAAGTGATCGCCGAGATCGAGGGCGAAACGGAGAAGCGGCTGCTGAGCGGGTTCCGGTTGGCGTAGGCCTGCGCCGGGTCGGGGCGCCTGCGGGGTCCTCGGTCAGCTGTTCCTTATGCCCAACATGTCGGCATAAAGAACAGCCGGCGGGCTGCCACACCCGGGGCGCCTTCTTCCGCGGTGGGAAATCCGCCGTATGCCGGATGAGTCACACCGGAAGGACCGGCGCGCCGACGGGCGGCAGCCGGCAGGGGCTGCGAGTCGAGCGTCTCTCGGCGGGGGCGCCGGGCTTCAGCCCAGGCGCTCGATGTCGTAGCGGCGTTTCTCCTTGCGGCGGTCCAGGGCGCCTTGGATCAGGGAGAGGCCGATCACGAGGATGACGAAGAAGGCCATCACGCCGAAGCAGAAGAAGGTGACGGTTTTGTCGTTGGCCTTGCCCACCAGGCCCTCGCCGTTTTCGGCGAACGCCATCGGGGCGGCGACGAGCATCGTCGTCAGCGAGAGGAAGAAGAGAGCGGCGGCGCGCTTCACGGACGGCAATCTATCGCAGGCGCGGGCGTCGGGATCGCCCCGTGGCGGGGACCGGGGCCGCCCGGGTGGGGTGGGCGGACTTGTGAAAAAGCTGTAAACGCGGGTAAACGAGGCGCCGGCGTGCATAGAATCGGGGCGAGTTGGCCTCTGATCCGACCACTCGTCTCGCGGTGATCGACACCGATTCCGGGTTTGTCACCGTGCTCTCCAAGCGCGCCGAGGCGGCGGGCTGGCTGCTGCGCACCTCCGGCGGCGCCGTCCCTCCCGACCAGCTGGTGGCGATGAAGCTGAACGCGCTGCTGGTCGACCCCGCGGTGCTCGGCGACGAGGCGTGGCGCTACCTCGACCGCGTCTGCAGCTTGCTGCCCGACCTCGGGGTCGTCGTCTGCACCGGGCGCTCGACCGTCGCCCAGCGCGTCCGCGGCCTGCGGCTCGGGGTCGACGACTGGATCAGCAAGCCCGCCCACCCGGAGGAGGCGATCGCCCGGATCGAAGCCGTCACCCGCCGCCACCGCCGCGGCCGCCACGAGGTCGAGTCCGCGCCGGTCCTCGCCGGCGAGCTCGAGATCCGCCCCGACCGCTTCCAGGCCTTCGTCGGCGGCGACAGCCTCGACCTCACCCGGCGTGAGTTCGAGCTGCTGCACCTGCTCGTCGGTACCCAGGGCCAGGTGCTCGAGCGGGAGACCATCTACCAGCGTGTCTGGGGATACGCGATGGCCCACGGCGACCGCTCGGTCGACGTCTTCATCCGCAAGCTGCGCCAGAAGCTCGAGAAGCGCTCGCCCGAGTGGGAGTACATCCACACGCACTTCGGAGTCGGGTACAGGTTCGACCCGGAGCCTTCCGCGGACGCCGCTCCGACGGCGCCCGCGAAGCGCGCGGCCGGTGACAAAAGTTCACAGGTCGTTCACAAAAGCTTCACCGCGGCGTAACCGGACCGGACCGGCGCATCGACATCCTCCGCCACGATGGCGGTAGGTAGCACTTCGGAAAAAGCGGGGAGGCTGGAGGTGCGCCCGGACGAGCACGCGGCGCTGGTGGACGGCCGCCCGCTGAGCCTCACCGTGCGCGAGCTGCAGCTGCTGATCACGCTGTGGTCGAACCCGCAGCGGATCCTCACCCGCGAGGAGCTCCACGGCGCGGTCTGGGGAACCGCCCCGCGCCGCGACGATCGCTCCGTCGACGTCTATGTCAGCCGGCTTCGGGCCAAGCTCGGCGCCGCGCTCCCGGACCAGAAGCTGATCTACACCCACAACGGGATCGGCTACCGGTTCTCGCCGGACGGCTGACCGGGCCGATCTCCGGGCGCTTTTACATTTTTTTCACACGGTCGCCACACGCAGATAACAAGGTTCCTGCGCGACGTTGCAACGCTCGCTCCAGGCCGCGCCACCCGCGGTCGCAATCTCGCCAACCAACTCAAAGAGGAGACTGATGTCCAGCTCAAGATGGCTAGCGGTGTTCGCCGCCGCCTGCGCGCTCGTGCTCGGCCTCGCCGCCTGCGGGGGCGGAGAATCCAGCAGCACCGAAACGGGCAGCAAGGAAAGCAGCGAATCCGCCGGTGGAGGGGCCCCCTCGAGCGAAGCCTCGGGTGAAATCGCCGGTGCCGGCTCGACCGCGCAGGAAGCCGCGCAGAAAGCCTGGATCGCCGAATTCGAGGCCGCCAACGGCGGCGCGACGATCGCCTACGACGGGGTCGGCTCCGGCGGCGGTCGCGAAAAATTCATCGCGGGCGGCGTCGCCTACGCGGGCAGCGACACGCCGCTCTCCGAATCGGAAGGCCAGCTCGCGGCGGCGATCAAGCGCTGCGAACCCGGCGAACTGGTCGAGGTCCCGGACTACATCTCGCCGATCGCGATCATCTACAACCTCCCCGGCGTCGAAGAACTGAAACTCGAACCGGAAACCCTGGCGAAGATCTTCAACCAGGAAATCGAAAAGTGGAACGACCCGGAAATCGCCAAGGAGAACCCCGGCGTCGAACTGCCGGAAACGCGGATCGTCCCGGTCAACCGCTCCGACGAGTCGGGCACGACCGAAAACTTCACCGACTACCTCTCCAAAGTGGCGCCCAAGGTCTGGACCCACGAAGTGAGCGGTACCTGGCCGGTGAAGGGCGGCGAAGCGGCCTCCGGCACCTCTGGCGTGGTCGAAGCGGTCACCGCCGGCGAAGGCGCGATCGGCTACGCCGACGCCTCGCAGGCCGGCGAACTCGGCAAAGCGAAGATCAAGGTCGGCAGCTCGTGGGCGGAACCGTCGGCGGAAGCCGCGGCGAAAGTCCTCGACCTCTCCAAGGAAGACCCCGAACTGGAGAAAGGCCAGAAGAACGTCATCGCCTTCGAAATCGATCGCAAGACCGAAGCGAGCGGCGTCTACCCGATCATCCTGGTCTCCTCGCTCATCGGCTGCACCAAATACAAGTCGGCCTCGGAAGCCGCGCTGGTGAAGGCGTACTTCGAATACGCGATCAGCCCGGAAGGCCAGAAACTGGCCGCCGAACAGGCGGGCTCGGCGCCGCTCTCCGCCGCGCTGACGAAAAAAGTCGAAGCGGCGGTCGCCGCGATCGAATAGGTCCCTCCGCGAGCACCTGAATCACCCGTGGCGCATTTCGACACCACGACCAATGCCGGCCAGATCCTGGCGGCGGCGTCCGGAGGGCGCCGTCGCCGGGGCGACCGGATCTTCAGCAACGCCGCGGTCGTCGCCGCGGTGACGATCCTGGCGCTGCTCGTCGGGGTCGCCGTCTTCCTCGTCACCGAGGGGTTCCCGGCGCTGACCGCCTCCTCGTCCGAACTCCCCAAAGGCGAAAGCTTCATCAGCTACGTCGCCCCGCTCGCCTTCGGCACCTGCCTGGCGGGCGTCCTGGCGATGATCATCGCGGTGCCACTGGCGATCGCGGTGGCGCTCTTCATCACCCACATCGCGCCCGCCCGGATCGCGATGACGCTCGGCTACCTGGTCGACCTCCTGGCCGCGATCCCGAGCATCATCTACGGCCTCTGGGGCATCTTCGTGCTTGGCCCCGCCGCCGTCCCGGTGATGAAATGGCTGGAAGAAAAGCTCGGCTTCCTGCCGATCTTCGAAGGGCCGGCCTCGATCACCGGCCGCACGATGCTGGTCGTCGGCCTGGTGCTGGCGGTGATGATCCTGCCGATCGTCTCCGCCGTCGCCCGCGAGGTCTTCTCCCAGACGCCGCGCAAACTGCAGGAAGGCGCGCAGGCGCTCGGCGCCACCCGCTGGGAGATGATTCGCACGACGGTGCTGCCGTTCGGCAAATCGTCGGTGATCTCCGGCGCGATGCTCGGCCTCGGCCGGGCGCTGGGCGAGACGATGGCGGTGGCGATCATCCTCTCCGTCTCCGGCGGCGTCACCTTCAACCTGATCAGCCAGGCGAACCCCTCGACGATCGCCGCCAACGTCGCCCTCAACTTCCCCGAGTCGAGCGGCCTGGCGATCAACGCCCTGATCGCGACCGGGCTGGTGCTCTTCGCGATCACCCTGGCGACCAACTTCATCGCCCGGATGATCATCGCCCGCTCGGAGGTCCGGTGACCCCGCCGCCGCCGGCCGACGCCGCCGTGCTCTCGACCCGTTCGCTGCTCGCCGGCGAGGGGCACCGGGGCGGCACGCTGCCGAGCTGGGCGCCGTGGGGCGCCCTCGGCGGGGCGCTGGTCTTCTGCGCCGCGGCGCTGGCGGCGCTCGGTTGGTTCACGATCGCGCTGACGCTGGTCTTCGGCGCCCTGATCGGGATCGTCGCCGTCTACGCCTGGTCGCGCGCGGTCGAGGGCGCGCGCCGGGCCAAGGACCGGGCGATCACGATGGCGATCGCGTCCGCCTTCGCGGTCGCGATGGCGCCGCTGATCTCACTTCTCTACGAAGTGGTCAGGCGCGGGGTCCAGGGCCTCAGCTGGGAATTCTTCACCTCCGACGCGCGCGGCGTGGTCGGCGGCGGCGGGGCCGAGCACGCGATCGTCGGCACCCTCGTGATCGCCGGCTGCGCGGCGCTGATCTCGGTGCCGATCGGGATCATGGCGGCGATCTACCTGAACGAGTACGGGCGCGGGCCGCTGCGGCGGGCGCTCACCTTCTTCGTCGACGTGATGACCGGTATCCCCTCGATCGTCGCCGGCCTCTTCGCCTACGCGCTCTTCGAGCTCTTCTTCGGGCCCGGCATCCAGATGGGGATCATGGGTTCGGTCGCGCTCTCGGTGCTGATGATCCCGATCGTCATCCGCTCCGCCGAGGAGGTCTTGAAGATCGTCCCCAACCACCTCCGCGAAGCGTCCTACGCGCTCGGCACGCCGAAGTGGAAGACGATCGCCAAGGTGGTCCTGCCGACCGCCTTCGCCGGGCTGGTGACCGGCGTGATGATCGCGATCGCGCGGATCGTCGGCGAGACGGCGCCGCTGCTGGTCACGACCGGCGTGGTCGATTCGCTGAACGCCAACCCATTCCAGGGCCGGATGCAGAACCTCGCCGTCTACGCGTACAACGAGTACCGGTCGCCCGGGGTGATGAAACAGGCGTCCTATGACCGGGCGTGGGCGGCGGCGCTGACGCTGATCGCCATCGTCATGATCCTCAACGTGATCGCCCGCCTGGTCTACCGCCGCTACAAAACGGAAACCCGCTAGGAGATCGTCGTGGAGGGAAGGAAGCTGAGAGGCATGTTCGGGTCCCAGACCAAACCCGAGACCGAGGAGGGTCAGAACACGATGTCGCAGGCAGGACCGGTCACCGAGACCTCGAGCCAGGCCCCGGGGACGGTGTCGGCGCGCCGCGCGAAGACGCTCGAGGCGAAAGGCGTGAACCTCTATTACGGCGATTTCCACGCGGTCGAAAACGTGACGATGACGATCGAGCCGAACAAGGTGACGGCGCTGATCGGCTCTTCGGGGTGCGGCAAGACGACCTTCCTGCGCTCGCTCAACCGCATGCACGAGCTGACCCCGGGGGCGAGCGTGAAAGGCGACATCTACCTCGACGGCGAGGACATCTACGGCGGCGGCGTCGACCCGGTCGCGGTGCGGCGCCTGGTCGGCATGGTCTTCCAGCAGCCGAACCCGTTCCCGACGATGTCGATCTACGACAACGTCGCCGCCGGGCTGAACTTCAACGCCGGGAAGGTGTCGAAGGGCGACAAGGACGCGGTGGTCGAGAAGAGCCTGCGCGGGGCGCACCTCTGGGACGAGGTCAAGGACCGGCTCGACCGGCCCGGCTCCGGCCTTTCCGGCGGGCAGCAGCAGCGGCTCTGCATCGCCCGGGCGACCGCGGTCAGCCCGGAGGTGCTGCTGATGGACGAGCCCTGCTCGGCGCTCGATCCGGTGGCGACGCTGGCGATCGAGGACCTGATCGCGGAGCTGAAAAAGGAGTACACGATCGCGATCGTCACCCACAACATGCAGCAGGCGGCGCGCGCCTCCGACAACACCGCGTTCTTCAACCTCGACGAATCGGGGAAGCCCGGGCACCTGGTGGAGATCGGTACGACCGAGGACATCTTCACCAGGCCGAAGCAGAAAGAGACCGAGGACTACGTCTCCGGTCGGTTCGGCTGAGCGAGGGTCGGGGAGAGGCGGGCGCGATGCCGGAGATCCGGGCCGAATACCAGGAGGAACTGAAGGCGCTCGAAGGGAGCGCCCTGGGCGGGCTCGATCTGGTGAGCGCGGCGCTCTCGCGCACGCTGGAGGCGATCGAGCACCAGGACATCGAGCTGGCCCAGATCGTGGTCGCCGACGACGACCGGATCGACGGGCGCTACCTCGAGGTGCACCAGGCGCTGATCACGCTGCTGGCGACGCAGTCGCCGGTGGCGACCGACCTGCGGCTGATCGCGGCGCTCCTGCACACGCTGAAGAACATCGAGCGGATGGGCGACCAGTGCGTGAACATCTGCAAGGTGATCCCGATGTCGGGGCACGAGCCGCCCGCCGACCAGGAGATGGTGAAGCTGATCCTGACCATGGGGACGCACACGAAAGCGCTGATCAGCCAGGCGAAGCGGGCCTTCGAAGAGCGCAACGTCGAGATGGCGCGCGACATGGTCGAGCGCGACGACGTGGTCGACGAGCTGAACCGCGAGTGCTTCCAGCTGGCGCTGGCGATCGGCGACGACGCCGACCAGCGCGAATGGGCGATGACGATGCTGCTGACGGCGCGCGCGATCGAGCGGATCGGCGACAACGCGGTCGACATCGGCGAGCAGGTCGCCTTCGTGGTCACCGGGCTCTTCCGGGAGTTCGAGGACGCCTCGCATCCGGGCGCGAATGCTTAGATCCGGTCCGCCTGGGAACATGCTCCATACGGCCTGATGCTGTGCGCTGCGATCGACATCGGTTCCAACACCACCCGCGTCCTCGTCGCGGAGCCGGTCGACGGCCAGTTGAAGAAGGTGATGGAGCAGCGTGCCTACACGCGGATCTCCAAGGCGGTGGACGGCGGGGGCGCGATCCTGCCCGACAAGGTCGACGAGGTCGGTGATCTGGTCGCGACCCAGGTGCGGCTGGCGCGGGAGCTCGGCGCGGTCGAGATCCGCGCGGTGGCGACGGCGGCGGTGCGCGAGGCCTCGAACGGCGCCGCGGTGGCGGCGGCGATCTCCGCCGCGGCCGGGGTCGAGGTGGACATCCTCAGCGGCGAGGAGGAGGGGAGGCTCTCCTTCATCGGCGCGACGAAGACGCTCGGCCATCCGGCGGAGGGCTCGATCGGCGTCGTCGACGTCGGCGGCGGCTCGACCGAGGTGATCCTCGGCACCGTGCCCGAAGGGGTCGAGGAGGTCCAGTCGTGGCAGATCGGCTCCGGCGTCCTCGCCGACGAATTGATCTCCGGCGACCCGCCCTCGGCGGCCGAGATCCGCCGCGTCCGCGACCACATCGACCACTTCTTCGCCGACGTGCGGATCGAGCATCCCGACCAGGCCGTGGCGGTCGGCGGCTCGGCGACCAGCCTGCGCCGGCTGGTCGGCGCGGTGCTCGAGTACGAGACCCTGGAGCGCGCCGTCCGCGTCCTCTCCTCCGAACCGGCGATCGACGTCGCGCGCCGCTTCGAGCTCGACCCGCGGCGCGTCCGGATCCTCACCACCGGCGTCCTTCTCCTGGAGAAGGTCTCCGAGCTCCTCGGCCAGCCCCTCCAGATCGGCAAGGGCGGCCTCCGCGAGGGGATCATCTTGGACCTGTTGAGCGGCACGGCCAACGGGTCGAGTCCGGAGCGGTTGGCGGCTTAGCGCGGGGGCTCGGGGCGGGGTAGGCTCGGAGTGGTCCGTGTCTACCGGCTATCGAGAGTTTCCGGCGCCTCTGGGCGTGCGTCATCTCGTCGGGTGCCTGTGGGAACAGGTGCCGGAGCGTGCTCACGAGCAGCGGGTCGTGCCGGACGGCTGCGTGGATCTGATCTTTCTCGCCGAGGGCGAGCTCGTGATCGCGGGGGCTGACACCGGGCCTCGGGTCGTGGCGCTTCCCGCCGGGCGGCGGTCGACCGGGTTGCGGCTGCGGCCCGGGGCGGCGGGCGCGGTGCTCGGGTTCCCGGCGTCGGAGTTGTGCGATCGGGAGGTGGAGGCGGAGGCGGCCTGGGGGGCGCGGGCGCGGGAGCTGCGGGATCGGTTGATCGCGACGGAGCTGGGGGAGAGGCGGGCGCTGTTGGCCGGTGTCGTCGACGCTTGTGCCGAGCGCGATGCGCTCGTCGTCGCGGCCGCCGGGCGGCTGGACCGGCCGGGAAGGAGCGTCGCCGCGGTCGCGGCCGAGCTCGGGGTCAGCGAGCGGACCCTCCACCGCCGGACCGTGGCGGCCGTCGGCTACGGGCCGAAGGTCCTCGCCCGGGTGGCGCGCCTGCGGCGCTTGGTGGCGCTCGCGGACGGACCGCTCGCGCGGCGAGCGTTGGAGGCGGGGTACGCCGGCCAGGCCCATATGAGTGACGAGGTCAGGCGCCTGACGGGGATGACGCCTGTCCGATTCCTGGAAGACGCGACGCTCACCGCCGCCTAGGCTCGCGCCTCACCCCGTATCGACAGGAGGCCCGCCGTGCCGTTCAAAGCCAAGATCCATGCCGTCACGCTTGGGGTCGCCGACCTCGAGCGCTCCCTGTCCTTCTACCGCGACGGCCTCGGGCTGCCGACCGACGGCATCACCGGGACCCAGTACGCCGGCGACGAGACGACCCCCGCCGGCGCGGTGGCGATGTTCAACCTCGACGACGGCCTGATCCTCTCCCTCTACCCGCGCGCCGAGCTCGCCAAGGACGCGGGCCTCGACCCGACCGGCGCCACGAGGCCCACCATGAGCATCGGCCACTTCGTCGACAGCCGCGCCGAGGTCGACCGCCTCCTCGATCTCGCCGGCGACGCCGGCGCGACTATCCACGGCGAGGCCCACGAGCGGCCCTGGGGCATCTATTCCGGCTACTTCAGCGATCCGGACGGGCACCTGTGGGAGGTCCTCCACTTCGAGGGTGTCCCCGACCCGGAGCCCGCGAGGTCGTAAGGCGCGGCGCTCGCCGAGGCTGCGAGGGCTCCCGGCGCGGTCGCGAGGCACCGGGGGCGTGATTCGGCGCGCTTGCGGCCGTCCGAGATGCGTCCTGGGCGTCTCATGGGGGTCCTGGCAGGCTGTGACCCCATGAGACGCCCAGGACGTGAGGGTTCGTCGGGTTCTCGGCACAGGGACGGGGCGAAGTCGGACTTCCGTGACCGTCCGTTGTGAGAGGAGCGCCGGGGTCGAGGCCCCGGGACGCGCTGCAAGGATTGGTGTCGCTATGGCGACCTAAATCCTTGCAGCGCGTCCCGGGCATCTGAGGAAGACGGGAGGAACGTGACGACCTCCTCCCTCCTCGGCCGACCCTCTTCCGCTGTTCCTTATGGCCGATATACCGGCATAAGGAACAGCTGGACGGAGGGCGTCCTCCCGACGGGGACGAGGTCCCCGGCCTTCCCGACGTACACGCGCCGTCCCGTCCCCGCGAGTTGGCACTTCACCGCGCTATCGGCGGGTTTCTGCGAACTCACCGGGCCTGGGTACCTGGTGCGTCGTGCGGGCCCTTCCTCTCCCCACAGACGGCCCGTCCCTTGTCCTTCGGGTGCCGGCTTCCCGCGCCCCTCCCCGCAAACCCCCAAATCACACAAAGTTCACGCCTCGTTTGCACCAGGTTCACATGTTTTCCCTGCAAATGGCGAAATATGGCGGTGTGATGACGAGTAGAGACAAGGGAGACACCGATGACTTCCCGTGCTGACCTGCATTGCCACTCCACGGCCTCGCAGCTGTCGCGGCTCGGGGTCCAGCGGAGCCTCGGGCTGCCCGAGTGCGCGACGCCGCCGCAGGAGGTGTACGCGCTGGCGAAGAAGCGGGGGATGGACTTCGTCACGATCACCGATCACGACACGATCGCGGGGGCCTTGGAGTTGGAGGGGCTGCCCGACACCTTCGTCTCCGAGGAGCTGACCGCCCGCTTCGCCGGCGAGCCCCAGGCGGTTCACGTCCTCTGTTACGGGATCACTCCCGGAGACCACGAGTGGCTGCAGGCCCACGCCGGCGATGTGGAGGCCTGTGCCGCATACCTGCACGAGAACGGGATCGCCTGCGCGCTCGCGCACCCCTTCTTCTACGTCGCGGCGCCGCTCACCCGGCGCCATCGGCGGCGGCTCGCCGAGCTCTTCCCGGTCTGGGAGGTTCGCAACGGGTCGCGCGCCGCGGAGCTGAACATGCCGGCCGCCGTCTACGTGGACACGCGGGGCGGCATCGGGATCGGCGGCTCCGACGACCATGCCGGCGTCGACATCGGCCGCACCTGGACCGCGGTGCCCGCCGCTGCCACGCCGGAAGAGTTTCTCGCCCACCTGCGCGCCGGCCACGCCGAGGCGTGGGGCGAACAGGGATCGGCGGCGAAGTGGACCCACGCCGCGATGGCGCTTGCCACCCGCGCCCTCGACGGGGCCGAGGTCGCCGCGCCCGGCACCGCCCCCGACCCGACCGCGGTCCTGAAGATGGCCGAACGGGTGATCCGCGAGGGGAGCGCCCGTGAGGGCAAGGTGGCCACCGACGTCGGCCCCGAGGATGCCCGCTGCCTGCTCGAGGCCTGGCTCGCCGGGGTCGGAATCGACGCCCGCGGCCGCGAGCTGCTCGACCTCCTGCAGGCCGACGGCTTCTCCCACGCCGACCTCTACCGGCGCGCCCGCCGCCGCCACGAGCGCCGTCTGCGGCTCGCCGTCGACGGCGGCCTGGTCGCCTTCCAGGCGGGCGATCTCGGCGCCGCCGCCAACGGCCTCTTCGAGGCGCTGGTCCCGGCCTTCCCCTACGCGCCCTCGACCGCCTTCCTCGGCGCCGAGAAAGCAAAGCTGCGGGGCCGCGAGGAGGGCCGCCGCCGGGTCGCGCTGATCGCCGACGGGATCGGCTCGATGCACGGCGTCACCCACACGATCGAGCAGATCCGCGAGCGCGGTGTGCCCGGCTTCGACGTCGACGTGATCGGCACCGACCCCGGGGTCGACCGCCGCCTTCCCGCCGCGACCGAGCTCGAGCTGCCGATCTATCAGGGCATGCGGCTCGGCGTCCCCGCCGTCCCGGAGCTGGTCGAGGCGCTCGCCGAGGGCAACTACGACATCGTCCACGTCACCGCCCCCGGCCCGGCCGGCATCGCCGCGACGCTGCTCAGCCGGATCACCGGCGTGCCGCTCCTCGCCAGCTACCACACCGAGCTTGCCGCCTACGCGGGCCTGCGCGCCGACGGGGTGCTGGAGGCGGTCGTCAAGGCCGGTCTCGGCGCCTTCTACGACGCCCCCGCGCGGGTCCTCTCGCCGAGCCCTGCGGCCGATGCCTCGCTCGCCGGCCTCGGCGTCGACGGGGCGAAGGTCGGGCGCTGGGAGCGCGGCGTGGACACCCGCCGCTTCGACCCCGGGAAGGCCGACCGCGGCGCCTTCCCGGGCGAGATCAAGCTCCTCTACGCCGGCCGCCTCTCGCGCGAGAAGGGGGTCGACCTGCTCGCCGACGCCTTCCTCGCCGCCCGCGCGAGGGACCCGCGGCTCCACCTGCTGCTGGCCGGTGGCGGCCCCGAGGAGGCGGAGCTGCGGGCGCGGCTCGGCGCCGGCGCGAGCTTCCTGGGCTGGCTCGGCGGAGAGGACCTCGCCGTGGCCTACGCGAGCGCCGACGCCTTCCTCTTCTGCAGCGTCACCGACACCTACGGCCAGGTGATCCTCGAGGCCGGCGCCAGCGGGCTACCGGTCGTCGCGGTCGCCGAGGGCGGTCCCGCGGCGCTGGTCGAGAACCGCCACACCGGCCTCCTCTGCCGCCCCGACGCCGACCACATCGCCGGGGCGATCCTGCAACTGGCGGCCTCGCCGGCGATGCGTGCGAAGCTCGGCGCCGCCGCCGCCCGCGCCGCCCGCGCCCGCTCCTGGGAGCGCTCGATGTCCCAACTCGCCGCCGGCTACCGCCTGGCCCTGGAGACCTCCACCCGCACCGCCCCCGAAGCCCCACCCGCGCCCGCAGCAAACCCACCCGCCCGGGCAGCCCACCCCTCAGCGGCCGGCGTCGCCGCCTGACGTTCCCCGGCAGACGCCCGTGGACGATCGGATGGACCCCCGAACGAACCTCCCCGCAGTTCGTGAGAGAGGGGGTCCATCCGATCGTCCCCCGCGCAAGCACCCTCCGCGCGTGCGTCCCCCTCGCCGAAGCGATCCACGGCCACAGTACGATGTCGTCTTGGCCGCCTCGATCCCCAGCCTCGACGACCCCGCTCTCTACATCAACCGAGAGCTCTCCTGGCTGGAGTTCAACCAGCGCGTCCTCGAGCTGGCCGAGGACGAGACGGTGCCCTTGCTCGAGCGCCTGCGCTTCTGCGCGATCTACGCCTCGAACCTCGACGAGTTCTACATGGTGCGGGTGGCCGGGTTGTTCGACCAGCTCGACGCCGGGATCGACGCGCGCGGCCCCGACGGGTTGCGCCCGAGCGATCAGATCGACCGCATCCAGCGGCGCGTGCTGGAGCTCGACCGCCGGCTGCAGGCCTGCTTCGACCGGGAGCTGCGCCCGGCGCTGGAGCGCGACGACATCCGCATCGTCTCGCTCGAGGACGCGGGCGAGGAGGAGCAGCGTCAGATCCACCGCCGCTTCCACGAGCAGGTCTTCCCGGCGCTGACGCCGCTGGTGATCGGCCTCGGCCGCCCCTTTCCCTACATCTCGAACCTCTCGCTGAGCCTCGCGGTGCTGCTCCGGGACCCCGAGTCGGAGATCGAGATCGTCGCCCGCGTGAAGGTCCCGAAGGAGCTGCTCGGGCGCTTCCTCTCGGTCGGCGCGGACGGGACCTTCGTCCCCCTGGAGCAGGTGATCGCGGCCAACCTGGACGCGCTCTTCCCGGGCACGGAAATCATCGACTACGGCTTCTTCCGGGTCACCCGCGACGCCGACTTCACCGTCTCAGACGAGGCCGACGACCTGCTGCAGGCGGTCCAGGACGAGCTCCGGCGGCGGCGCTTCGGCGAGGTCGTGCGGCTGGAGATCGCCACCGGCATGAACCCGCGACTGCGGCACGAGCTGATCGGCGCGCTGCGCCTCGAAGACCGCGAGGTCTACGACATCGAGGGCCTGCTCGACCTCGCCGACCTCTCCGAGATCGCCGACATCCCCGGCCACGCCGAGCTGCGCTACGTGCCCTGGACGCCGGTGACCCAGCCGCGGCTGCAGGGTGAGGAGGATCAGCCGATCGACATCTTCCACGAGATCCGCCGCTCCGACCTGCTCGTCCACCACCCCTACGACTCCTTCGCGACCTCGGTCGAAAGCTTCGTCGACCAGGCGGTCGAAGACCCCGACGTGCTGGCGATCAAGCAGACCGTGTACCGGACCAGCGACGACTCGCCGCTGGTGCCGGCGCTGATCCGGGCCTCCGAACGCGGCAAGCAGGCGGTCTGCATGGTGGAGCTGAAAGCGCGCTTCGACGAGGAGGCGAACATCCACTGGGCGAAAGCCCTGGAGGAGGCCGGGGTCCACGTCGTCTACGGGATCCCGGGGCTGAAGACGCACGTCAAGGCGATCCTGGTTGCGCGCCGCGAGGGCCAGCAGGTGCGCGAGTACGTCCACATCGGCACCGGCAACTACCACGCGAAGACCGCCCGCCTCTACACCGACTTCGGTCTCTTCACCGCCGACCCCGACATCGGCGCCGACGTCGCCGAGATGTTCAACTTCCTCACCGGTTACGGGCGGCCGGCCGTCTACCGCAAGATGCTGGTCTCGCCGACGACGATGCGCGACCGCTTCGTCGAGGAGATCGACGCGACGATCGCCGCGCACGAGGCAGGGGAGGAGACGCGGATCGCGCTGAAGATGAACTCGCTGGTCGACGCCCAGTGCATCCGGGCGCTCTACCGGGCCTCGCAGGCGGGGGTGCGGGTCGATCTGAACGTGCGCGGGATCTGTTGCCTGAAGCCGGGCGTGCCGGGGGTCTCGGAGAACATCCGGGTGGTCTCGATCGTCGGCCGCTTCCTCGAGCACTCGCGCGTCTACACCTTCCGCCGCGGCGAGGAGACGCGGGTCCTGATGGGCTCCGCCGACATGATGCCCCGCAACCTCGACAGCCGGGTGGAGCTGGTGGCGCCGGTCGAAGATCCGTCGCTGCGGGCGGAGATGATCGACGTGCTGGAGCGCTGCTTCGCCGACAACTCGAACTCCTGGGAACTTTCGTCGGACGGCGAGTGGAGGCGGATCGCGCGAGCCGACGGCGAGCCGCGGCGCGACGTGCAGGCGGAACTGCGCGAGCGGGCCGCGTCGCGGGCCGCCGAGCAGCTGGCGAGCGCGACGCCCGGGGTCCCGATCGCGACGTCGAGCGCCACGGGCTGACCCCGACCGGGGATCGCGACTAGGATGCCGGCGGTGGCGCGCTTCTCGCTCCTTCCCCACGATCAGACCTTCTTCGATCTGTTCGTCGAGGCGGGGAAAAACAGCGTCCATTCCGCCCGCCTGCTCGATCAGCTGATGCGGGAGTGGCCCGACGCGGGGGCCCTCCACCAGGAGATCGTCGAAGCCGAGCACCGCGGCGACAAGGTCACCCACGAAATCATCAAACGGCTGAACACGACCTTCGTGACGCCGATCGACCGCGAGGACATCTACGGGCTCGCGACCCAGCTCGACGACATCGTCGACTTCACCGAGGAGGCGGCCGATTTCCTCGGCCTCTACCAGGTGGAGGCGCCGATGGACCAGGCGGGGGCGCTGACCGGGGTGCTCGTGCGGGCCTGCGAGGCGCTCGCCGAGGGGCTGGAGAACCTGCCGTCGTTCAAGGACCTCGACCAGTACTGGATCGAGGTGCACCGGCTCGAGAACGAAGGCGACCGGATCTCGCGCGACGCCGTGGCGGCCCTCTTCACCGACGCGATCGACCCGATGGTCGTGATCCGCTGGAAGGACATCTTCGGCGTGCTCGAGGAGGCGATCGACTCGACCGAGAAGGCGGCGCAGATCCTCGAGGGGATAGTGATCAAGAACTCCTGACGCGTCCTGGGCGCGTCTGGCGGTGTCCTCGGTCGTTCGCCTCGGGTCACGCACTGGAGTGCGCTCCCCTCGGCTCTCTCCCTGCGTCCTTGCCAGACGAGCCCAGGACGCGTCAGGCCGGCGGGGGGGTCTTGTAACAAGGATGTAAACGCGCCGAGTAGGTTTCCGGCGTGAGTTCAGACGTGATCCTCGTCCTCGTCGTCGGCACCGCCCTCGCCTTCGACTTCACCAACGGCTTCCATGACACCGCGAACGTCGTCGCGACGTCGATCTCGACCGGGGCGGCGCGGCCGCAGGTGGCGATCGCGATCGCCTCGCTGCTGAACTTCGTCGGCGCCTTCATCTCGATCTCGGTGGCCGCGACGGTGGCCAACGACGTTGTCGACGCGGGGGTGATCACGCCGACGATCGTCTTCGCCGGGCTGATCGGGGCGATTGCCTGGAACCTCGTCACCTGGTACCTCGGGCTCCCCTCGAGCTCGTCCCACGCGCTGATCGGCGGCGTGGTCGGCTCGGCGGTCGCCGCGGCGGGCTTCCAGGTGATCATCGCCGAAGGCCTGGTCGGCAAGGTGCTGATCCCGGCGCTGATCGCGCCGGTGGTCGCCTTCGTCGCCGCGGGTGCCTCGATCGGGCTCGCCTACCGGGTGGTCGGGAAGCAACGCCCGGGGATTGTGAGCCGTGGCTTCAAGTACGGGCAGGTGGTCTCGGGCGGGATGCTGGCGCTGGCGCACGGCACCAACGACGCGCAGAAGACGATGGGCGTGATCACCCTGGCGCTGATCGCCAACGGCAGCCTCGCCGCCGGGTCCAACCCGCCGGTCTGGGTGATCGCCTCCTCGGCCGCCGCGATCGCGCTCGGCACCTACAGCGGCGGCTGGCGGATCATCAAGACCACCGGCACGCGGATCATCAAGATGGACGCGGCGCAGGGATTCACCTCGCAGGGGGCGGGGGCGGCCGTGATCCTGACTTCGACGCATTTCGGTTTCCCGCTCTCGACCACGCACGTGATCAACGGCGGCGTGATGGGGGCGGGGGCGGCGAAACGGCTCTCGGCGGTGCGCTGGGGCGTGGCCGGGAACATCGTCTTCGCCTGGGTGCTCACCCTCCCCGCGGCGGCGCTGATCGGCGCGGCCACCTACGGCGTCACCAGCCTCTTTGGCAACGGCGCGGTGGGGCCGGTGGTGGTGTCGGTGCTGGCCCTGGTGGCGATCGGGGCGGCGTTCGTCCGGCGGGCCCAGCGCGGCGCGCCCGTCCCGGTGCAGAGCGGGTGAGTGCGGTGGCGAGCTTCGCGGAGATCGTCGCGACCAAGGAGATGGTGCAGACCGTCGTCTTCTCGCTCATCGCGGGGATCGGGGTGACGCTGATCTTCTCGGTCGCGATCTGGGGCGCGGCGCGCTTCGTCGACCTCAGCCAGGAAGAGCGGCCGCTGGCGGCGGGGATCGCGGCATTGGCCGCGGCGATCGCGCTCCTGGCCGTGCTGGCGGCGATCGTGGTCGGCGTCGTCGTGATGACGAGCAAGTAGCGCGACGACGACCAACCGGCGGCCGGGGAGTACGATCTGTCGGGTGAAGGCCGCGCGCAACGTCGCGATCATCATGCTCCTGGCGCTCGGGGTCGCCTTTCTCCCGGGTGGCGGCAACGCGGTCTCCGCCATCACGACCGCGATCGCGATGGGCTTCCTCGCCGGGATCAGCTGGATGCTCTACGTGCTGAGCCGCCAGAACCAGCTGACGCTGGCCACCCTGAGCGATGGCCGCCGGGCGATCTTCTACGGCGCCTTCGGCATGCTGGCGCTCCTCGTCGCGGGCCAGCCCAAGCTCTGGTCGAGCGGCGGCGGCACCCTCCTCTGGATCCTCCTGCTGGCGGCCTCGATCGTCGCGATCTGGCGGATCTGGACCGAGGCGAACACTTACTGACGCGGTTACCGGCGCCGGCGGTCGCGGGCCTCCGCGTCGAGGTATGGGCTGTTCGCGCCGCGGTGTTCCGCTTCCGGCACAGAGTTGGCCCTGAATTGATCCTTTGTGCGCACCACGGGTGCGTATTTCAGGTTCAGGGTGGTCGGCGTGCCACCCAAGAGCACCGACAACGCGGGTCATGGGGAGAGAGGAACGGCCTCGGTAGAGCTGGTCGCGGCCGTTCCCTTTCTGTTGTTGGCGCTCGCCGTCGCGGCCCAGATCGCGCTCGCCGGCCAGGCTCTCTGGTCGGCGAGCGTGGCCGCGCGGGCCGGCGCTCGGGCGGCCTTGGTCGGCGCTGACGCGGAGGCCGCGGCGCGGCGCGCCTTGCCCGCGTCGATGCGCGACGGGGCGGAGGTGGAAGCAGACGACGGCAGCGGCGTCGTCTCGGTGAAGGTGCCGGTACCGACGCTGTTGCCACGGCTACCCGAGGTGAAGGTCGGCGCGCGGAGCGGACTGGGGGAGGGGGATGGGTGAGGCAGGCCGGATCTGTGCGCCGGACGGGCGGGGCAGGTGGCGGGGGGTGGCCTCGTCACGGCGGTTGGGCGACGAGCGCGGCCAGGCGACCGTCGAACTCCTCGCGGCCGTCCCCGCGCTCTTGCTGGCGGCGCTGATCGCTCTCCAGCTGCTCGCCGCGGGCTACGCGCTGACCCTCGCCGACGGCGCCGCCGAGGCCGGGGCGCTTGCGCTTGCCGAGGGCGGCTCGGCGGCAGATGCCGCGCGCGCCGCGCTGCCGGGCTGGGCCGCGCACCAGGTCTCGGTCTCGGTCAGCGGTGATGAAGTGTCGGTGCGGTTGCGACCGCCGTCGCCGTTCGGCGCGATCGCCGACCACCTGGCCGTGACCAGCACCGCGAGCGCGAGGTCGGCGCGATGAGCCGGGCGCAGGTGGGTGCCGAGGTGGCCGCGAGCTTCGGGCCGGTGGTGCTGGGCTCGCCCCCGGAGCCCGGCCGAGGGGTCTTCACGGCGCCGCGGCAAGGAACCGTCGTCGTGGTCAGCGCCATCGGCGGCGCCGAGGGTTCGCGGGGGGCCGCCGCGGCGCTCTCCTGCGCCGGCTCGGGGGTCGAGAAGGCGGCGCTGCTGGTGGACGTCGGCGGGAGGGTGCCGCGGCCGACCTTGATCGCCTCGGCTTCGGCGCATCGGCTGGAGGAGCGGCTCGCGGCGCGGCTCCCCGTCCTGCGCCCGGCGGCGCGCGGAGAGGTGTGTCACCTGGCGGTCGCGCCGGACGCGGACGGACTGGCGGCGGCCGGCACCGCGGTCACGATCGCCCGCGGCGGCCTCGCCGTCGTCCACGTCGCGCCTGAGGTTCTCCAACCGCTCCTGGACACCGCGGGCGCGCCGCGACCGGACGCGGCGCTCCTTCGCGCCGACCTGGCGGAGGCGCGGCCGCTGGCCGCGCTGGCGGTCGCCGGTCTGCTCGGGCGCGGCCTGCGGGTGGCGGTCCTGAAGCGGCGCCTCTCCTGGGTCGCCGAGCGACGGGCCGGGTTCGGCGCCCTCGGCAGCGACTCCGGCGGCCTGCCGGAGCCACTGCTGCGGCGCCTGCTCGGTGCGGGAGCTAGGGGGTGACGGCGTGCCAGGTGCCGACGTCCTTGAACCCCTGTCCGTTCGCCTGCCCCTTGGCGTGGTCGCCCTTGAAGGTGTAGAGCGGGAGGCCTTTGAACGTCACCTGGATCTTTCCTTCGGGGCGCTTCACCGTGCCGAGCTTGACCGGCCCCTTCGGCATCGTCCCGCGGGCGACGAGGAGCGGCATCCAGGTCGAGGTGCAGGACCCGGTGCAGATGAACCTGCCGTTCTTCTCGACGCTGAGGCTGTAGAGGGTGAGGCCCCTGGTGTTGGTGAGGACGGTCGCGTGGAGGCTCGGCGCGTGGGCCTCGCCGACCACCGTCTTGCTGCCGCGTGCGAGCGCCGTCGGCACCGCCACGGCGCTCAGGGCGAGGACCGCGGCGAGGGCGAGTACGGCAAGGTTGCGGGTCGGGCGGCGCGATTGCGCCCCGGTTCGAGTCTGGTGCATCGGATCAGCTCCTTCGTCGGGATTTGCTGCCCGGGTTACGGAGGGGGCGACGCGGAGGTTCGGAACGCGGGACAAGCCGGTGGACCCGGCGAAGGGCGACCACGGCGCCGCATCGGTCTGGCGGGCCGCGAACGGCGCCCGTGGCGATGGGTCGGTGCGGTCCGCGAGGAGTCGGGCCAGGCACTGGTCCTCGCGCTCGGCGGCTGCCTCGTCCTCATCGCCGCGGCGCTCGCGCTGGTGGCGATCGCCGGGGCGGTCTCGGGAAAGGGGCGCGCCCAGCGGGCCGCCGACCTGGCCGCCATCTCGGCGGCCCGCTCGATGCGTGACGACCTGCCCAGGTTGCTCGCGCCGCCGCGGTTGTCGAACGGGGCGCCGAACCCGTCCCATATCGGCAAGGCGACCTACCTGGCGCGGGCGCGCGAGGCCGCCGTGGCGGCGGGCCGTCTGAACGAGGTCGATCCGGGCCGCCTGGAGGTCTCCTTCCCCGATCGCTCCTCCTCCGCCCCGGTGCGGGCGAAGGCCGTCGTGGTAGCCGAGCTCGACCTGGGTTCCGGTGCGCCGCGGGACGTCGAGGCGAGCGCCGAAGCCGAAGCGGCGGCGCCATTGGCGGGTGCCGGCGGGGAAGGACCGGCGGTGGCCTCGGGCGGCGGCTATGGCGGGCCACTTCTCTATCGGGACGGCAAGGGGATGCGGCCCGACGTCGCCGCCGCCTACGACCGGATGGCCGCCGCGGCCGCCGGCGCGGGCCTCACCCTCGTGGTCGTCTCCGGCTTCCGCTCCGACGCCGAACAGGCCGAACTCTTCGCCGCCCATCCCGATCCGAAGTGGGTGGCGCCGCCGGGCACCTCGCTGCACCGCTGCGCGACCGAGCTGGACCTCGGTCCCGAATCGGCGTACGCCTGGCTGGCGGCCAACGCGGGCCGGTTCGGCTTCCTCCGGCGCTACAGCTGGGAGGCCTGGCACTTCGGCTACACGGCCGGGCCGGCGCCCTGTTCGGCGGCCGGCGACGCGGTGAGCGGGCCGGGCGAGGGCCCCGCGCTGCCGGCCGAGGCGGCGCTGCCGAGCTTCGTCCCCGGGCGGTTCCGCGACCCGCTGGCGGAGGCCGCCGCGCGGTGGAGGGTCTCGCCGGCGCTCCTGGCGGCGCAGCTGATGGCCGAGAGCAACTTCAACCCCTTCGCCGTTTCTCCCGCCGGGGCCGAGGGCATCGCCCAGTTCATGCCCGCCACGGCGGCCTCGTATGGGCTCACCGACCCCTTCGATCCGGTCGCGGCGATCGACGCCCAGGCGCACCTGATGTCGGACCTTCTCCGCCTGTTCGGCTTCCCCGACCTGGCGCTCGCCGCCTACAACGCCGGCCCCGCCCCGGTCGAAGCCTGCCACTGCGTCCCCGCCATCCCGGAGACGACCGCCTACGTGGCCCGCATCATCGCCCTCGCCGGCGGCGCGACCCTCGCGGTCCCCCCCTTCGAAGTGAGGCTGGTCGCATGAGGATTCGTCTCAGGGTCGGAAATCCGTCCGTTCTGCCACGGCTCTCGTCGCGAGCGTGGGAAGTTTGGATCGGCCTTCTTAATCGAATAGATCAGCACTGGGGGAGATGTGACCGAGGGAGAGACGCCCGACGTGTCGTGGTCGAAGCGGCTCCTGTCGTTGGCGGGGCGGAACACCCTCGCTTTCGTGGCGCTTTTCATCGCCCTTGCGGGCGGTTCTTATGCGATCGCGGGCATCGGGGGTCGGTCGCCTCAAGACATCGCGCGGACGTGCGTGATGCCCGCGGGCGCGAAGAGCCTCGCGCTCGCGCGTGGAGACTGCGCCACCGGACAGCTGCTGAAGACGAACGGGAGACGGGGCAGACGGGGCAAACCGGGGCGCACCGGTGCGACGGGACCGGCCGGGGCGCCGGGGCCCGCCGGCCCGGCAGGCCCGACCGGGCCGATCGGCGAAACCGGTCCGCAGGGCATTCCGGGCGTCACCAACATCACGTCCGGGGTGAAGCAGATGACGCTTCCACAGCCGGGGTTCGTCAGCCTCTTCTCGATTCATCTCTCGGGCACCCAGACTGCCGGTGGGCTGGTCCGTTACACGATCCGGGCCACCGACGGTGGAACGCAGATCGCGACCGAACACGGCACGATCCAGTGGCTCGCGACGCCCAATTCGATCACCTGCACCGTCGACACGACGGACCGGCTTCACCTCGGGACGGTCAACGGTGGCTGCACGCCGGGGTTCTTCAATCCTGGGAGCCAGCCCGGGGTCTCGATCTTCGACAACGTGACCTTCGGCTCACCCGCGCCGCTGGCCGTCAACGAAGTCCAGTTCTGGATCGAGAACGACTCCACGTACCCGATCCGCCTCGAATAGCCCGGCGGCTCTCCCGGGCGCCGAAGGCCGCTGTTTGCAGCGGTCTTCACAAGATCTTGATGCCCGCCGGGCGTTCCTTCATGCGGTCTTCACGGGGTCGGATCGACCATCGGGGGTCGATCCCGAATGGCCCGGCTGAAGACGAGAGGACTGCGGAAAACCGTCGGGGTGCCGGGGTTGTTCGCGACCGCGTACGGGAACGTCGGGTCGTCGATCTACTACGCGCTGGGGTTGGTCGCCGCGCACGCGCTCGGACTGACCCCGGTGGTGTTCATGTTCGCGGGCGGGCTGTTCGCCTTGACCGCGAAGACTTACGCCGAGGGGGCCGCGATGTTCCCGGAGGCGGGTGGGTCCTCGTCGTTCGCGCGGCACGCGTTCAACGAGGTGGTCTCGTTCATCGCCGGCTGGGGGCTGTCGCTGGACTACATCCTCACGATCGCGATCAGCGCCTTCTTCGTGCCCCACTACCTGGGGGCCTTCTTCCCGGCGCTCAGCCACTCGCCGGGCGACGTGATCGGCGGGGTGGCGGTGATCCTCCTGCTGGCGGCGGTCAACATCCGCGGCCTGGGCGAGTCGGCGAAGCTGAACATCGGGCTCGCGGTGCTCGACCTGTTCACCCAGCTCGCGCTGGTCGGGCTGGGGGCGGTGCTGGTGCTCCACCCGTCGGTGCTCGTCGACCAGGTCCACCTGGGCACGGCGCCGAGCCTCTCGCAGCTGATCTTCGCCGTCTCGATCTCGATGCTCGCCTACACCGGGATCGAGACCGTCTCCAACATGGCCGAGGAGGCGCGCGACCCCGGCGAGCAGGTGCCGAAAGCGGTCAACCTGGTGCTGATCGCGGTGCTCGGGATCTACGCCGGGATCTCGGTGATCGCGCTCTCGGCGCTGCCCGTCCACCAGGACGCCGCCGGCCAGTATGTGACCGCGCTCGGCAGCACCTACTCGGAAGACCCGGTGCTGGGGATCGTCTCGGCGCTCCACCTGCACGGCGAGGTGGCGACGATCGCCCAGTACTACGTCGGCGCGCTGGCCGCGACGATCCTGCTGATCGCCACCAACGCGGGGATGATCGGGATCTCGCGGCTCTCCTGGTCGCTCGCCGAGCACCGGCAGCTGCCCGGCGCCTTCGCCCGCCTGCACCCCCGCTACCACACGCCCTGGTTCACGATCCTCTTCTTCTCGCTGATCGCGGCGATCCTCGTGCTGCCCGGGAACACGACCTTCCTCGGCAACCTCTACAGCTTCGGGGCGATGCTGTCGTTCACGATCGCCCACCTTTCGATCATCGCCCTGCGCCGCCGCGAGCCCGACCGCTATCGCCCCTACAGGGCGCCCTGGAACGTGCTCTGGCGCGGCGCCGAGATCCCGCTGACCGCGGTGATCGGGGCGGTCGGGACGGCCGCCGCGTTCGTCTCCGTGATCGTCCTGCACCCCGAGGCGCGGATCATCGGCAGCGCCTGGCTCCTGCTCGGCCTCGGCGGGTACTTGCTCTACCGACGCCGCCTCGGGATCGACCCGCGGACGATCTCCCAGGTGCGCCACGCCGACCGGCCGCTGGACTTCCTCGAGGTCTCCTACAAATCGGCGCTGCTGCCGATCTTCGGCCCCGAGATCGACATCGACGCGATGCACCGGGCCGCCTTCGTGGTCGACCCCGACGCGACCGTCGAGGTGTTCTACGTGCTGCGCATCCCGCGCGAGCACGAGCTGCCCGACGGTGGCTTCGACGCGCTCGAAGCCGAAGCGCGGAGCGCGCTGGAGGCGGCCCGGCTGGCGGCGCGCAGCCGCGGCCTCAAGGTTCGCGTGAACCTCGTGCGCTGTCGCAACCCCGGCCAGGCGATCGTCGCCGAGGCGCGCGAGCGCGGCTCCGACCTCATCTACCTGAGCACCGAGCACGCCCCCAGCGACGAGCGCCTGCTCGGGCCGACCACCCGCTACATCCTCGCCAAACGCCCCTGCCGCGTGATCGTCGAGGGGGCGGGCGGCGGTGGCCCGGAGCGCGTGCCGAGACGCCGCCCTCAGGTCGAGCCTGCGGCTGCCTGACGGTTCTTCTCGCGCACCTTGGTCAGGTGCTCGTGGACGAAGCGGACGACGGTGGCGCCCTCGCCGACCGCCGTCGCGCAGCGCTTGATCGAGCCGGAGCGGACGTCGCCCATAGACACCGGGGACGCTGGTCTCGAGCAGGCCGTCGGCACCCGCCTCCTCGCCGGTCACGACGAAGCCCTTCGCGTCGCGGGCGATGCAGTCGCCGAGCCAGCCGGTGCAGGGCGAGGCGCCGAGGAAGAGGAACAGGAACGAGAACGGGAGCTCGGCGCCGTCGGTGAGCGTGACGCCCTCGAGCCGGCCGTCGGCGCCGTGCAGCGCGCTGATTTCGCTGCGGTCGCGGACCGCGACGCCGTAGCGGTCGAGCTCGTCGATCAGGTAGGCCGACATCGTCTCGGCGAGGTCGGCGCGGCGGTGGAGGAGGGTGACGAGGGCGCCGCCGCGGGCGAGCCAGACGGCGGCCTGGGCGGCCGAGTTGCCGCCGCCGACCACCCCGACCCGCTGCGCGCCGCAGAGCTGGGCCTCCGGCGGCCCGGCCGCGTAGAAGACGCTCAGCCCCTCGTATTCTTCGAGGTCCTCGACCGGCAGTTTGCGGTATTCGGCGCCGGTCGAGAGCAGCACCGCCTTGGCCAGGACTTCGCGGTCGCCCTCCAGCTTGACGATGTGATCGCCTTCGCCGCCCGGTTCGAGCGAGAGCGCCCGGTAGGGGGTGGCGGTGCGGGCGGCGAACTTGCGCGCCTGGGATACGGCGCGGCTGGTCAGTTCGGTGCCGCTGATCCCGGCCGGGAAGCCGAGGTAGTTCTCGATCCGGCGCGAGGTCCCGGCCTGGCCGCCGAGCACGTTGCTCTCGACCACCAGCGTGTTCAGGCCCTCCGAGGCCCCGTAGACCGCGGCGCCGAGCCCGGCCGGGCCGCCGCCGACGATCAGCAGGTCGACTTCTTCGCGCGGCGCCAACTCGAGGCCGATGCCGAGGGCGCGCGAGAGCTCGCCGTTGCTCGGCCGGTGCAGGTCGACGCCGCCGGGGAGCCGCACCAGCGGGATCTCCTCGGGCGTGAGGTTCTCGACCAGGGCCGCCGCCGCGGCGTCCTCGCCCGGGTCGCGCCAGGAATATGGGAGGCGCTGGCGTTTGGCGAACTCGACCAGGCCGCGGGTGGCCTGGTCGTGGGTCGGGCCGACGATCTCGATCCCGATCCCGTCCTGGCGCTGCAGCAGTTCGCGCCGCTGCACGAAGGCGGCGAGCAGCATGTCGGAGAGGGCGCCGTCCTCGAACAGCAGCCCGCGCAGGACTTCGCGGTCGACCGCGACGTAGCGGAGCGGCTCGGTGACCACCGCCTTGAGGAAGACGGTCTGGCCGGAGAGGAGGTTCATCTCGCCGAGGAACCCCGCGGCGCCGTGGCGGACGATCTCGCTCCCCGACTGGTCGAGGATCGCCACCTCGCCCTCGCGGATCGCGATGAACGGGTAGGTCGCGTCGCCGACGTCGAAGAGCACGTCGCCGACCGCCGCCGTCTTCTCCTCGCCGTTCGCGGCGAGGAGCGCGAGCTGGGAGTCGGAAAGGACGCGGTTGACGGGGCTGGGAGCGGTCATGATTCGTAGGCTACGGAACACGTCAACCGGGCTGGACGAGAGGAGATCGATGGCCGACTACACGCACAAGAACCTGACCGAGGTGAAGGACTCGGCGCCGGAGTTCGGGGTCGGCGAGTTCCAGGAAGCCCGCTTCGCCCGGGGGGACCTCGAGGCCGAGCGGACCGGCCTCGGCCACATCAAGGTGAAGCCCGGCAAACGGATGCCGTTCGGCCACAAGCACGACGACGCCGAGGAGATCTACGTGGTGATCGCCGGCAGCGGGCGGGTGAAAGTCGGCGACGAGATCGTCGAGCTGGTCGAGCTCGACGCGATCCGCGTCTCCCCCGAGGTCGTGCGCTGCTTCGAGGCCGGCCCGGAGGGGCTCTCGGTGCTGGCGGTCGGCGCCCACCACCCGAACGACGGCGAGGTCCTGCCGAACTGGTGGAGCGACTGATGGCGAGCGTCGAGGTGCACGGCGTCGAGGGGATGAAGGCGATCGTCGGCCAGGAGATCGGCCCGAGCGACGCGCGCACGGTAACCCAGGATCTGATCGACGCCTTCGCCGAGGTCTCCGGCGATCACCAGTGGATCCACGTCGACCCGGAGCGGGCGAGACGGGAGAGCCCCTACGGCGTGACGATCGCCCACGGCAACCTGACCCTCTCGCTGGCCGACTCCTTCCGCCGCGCGCTGATGCAGGCCGGCGGCTTCGCCCTGGCGATCAACTACGGCTGGAACAAGGTGCGCTTCCCCGCCCCGGTTCCGGTCGACAGCCGCATCGTCGGCGCCGCCGAACTGGTCTCCTTCGACGAGCTCGAGGGCGGCTGGTGGCAGGCGATCACCAAGTTCACGATCACCGTCGAGGGCGCCGACAAGCCAAGCTTCGTCGGCGAATCCGTCACCCGCCTGCTGGCCCCGGCCTGAGTTTGCCGCCCGGGCGGCACCGCCACAGCGGTGCCGAGGGTCGATGGTCAGAAGTTATTGCTCGTTCCCGTGTGCGGATGGCGCGTACGGGAACGAGCACCACCGGTCGCACCCGCCCCGTCCCCCGGTGAGTTCGCACTTTCCGCGCTATTCGCGGGGTTCTGCGAACTCACCGTGCTGAAGGGCGCCGGGGCTGCGACAGATCCGTCACCGGGTGGGATGGGCGCGGCGAGGGGCGCCAGCCGGCAGTCCGGGCGGTAGCCGGCGTGTGATCCGAATTACCGGCCCGTGAACTCGGGCGTCTCGCCGGAGAAGAAGGCGGTGACGCCGCGGCGGGCGTCCTCGGTGGCCATGCTGTCGGCGATGCCGTGGCGCTCCAGTTGGAGGTGGTCGGCGATCGGGTTCTCAAGGCTGACGGCGACGAGGCGCTTCGCCATCTTCACGTAGTGGGGGGCGAGGCGGGCGAGCTTGGCGGCGCGCTCGCGGGCGCGGGGCATCAGCTCGTCGGCGGGGACGACCTGGGTGACCAGGCCCATCGCGAGGGCGTCCTCGGCCTTCAGGTTCGGGTCGTCGAGGAGGAGCTCCAGGGCTTTGGCCGGTCCCACCACGCGGGGCAGGAAGTAGGTCATGCCGCCGTCCGGCGAGGCGCCGATGCGGCCGTAGGCGGGGGCGAAGAAGGCGCCGTCGGCGGCGATCCGGAGGTCGCAGGCGAGGGCGAGGGAGAAGCCGGCGCCCGCGGCCGGGCCGTTGACCGCGGCGATCACCGGGACCTCGATCCGGTGGAGGTCGATGATCGCGGCGTGGAGGGCGTCGGCGCCGCGGCGGACGTCGGCGGCGATGTCGTGGTCGGCGTCCTCGATCCCTTTGCGGAACCAGCCGACGTCGCCGCCGGCGCAGAACGCGGCGCCCGCGCCGGTGACTATCAGGGCGCGGAACCGGCCCTGGTCGGCGAGCCAGGCCATCGCGACGACGAGCTCGCCGATCATCTCCGGGCTCATCGCGTTGAAGGCCTCGGGCCGGTCGAGGGTCAGCGTCGCGAGCTCGCCCTCGACCTCGATCCGCAAGGTGTTCAGTTCCGGTGGGGTGTTCATCTGGCTCCTCCTCGTCTCCCTGTCTCCGCGTGCTTCCGAGCTTTGCCGCCATATATGGCAGGAAAGCTCGGAAGCTGCGCTGGGCGGCAGCCTACCCTTAGGGGGATGGCAGCAGGCAGCGAGAACGGGAACGGGAATGGGGCGCTCGGGCGGGCCGAGCGGATCGCCGAGCAGCGCCGCAAGCTCCCCGACCAGCCCGGCGTCTACCTCTTCTACGGCGAGGACGACGAGCTCCTCTACGTCGGCAAGGCGCGCTCGATCAAGAAACGGATCGCGTCCCACTTCAGCGGTGGCGAGCCGCGCCTCACCAGTCGCATCGACCGGATCGACACGCTGGTCACCTCGAGCGAGGCCGAGGCGCTCCTCACCGAGCAGAGCTTCATCAAGCGCCACCGCCCGCGCTTCAACATCCGCCTCCGCGACGACAAGTCCTACCCCTACGTCGCGGTCAGCCTCGACGAGGACTACCCGCGCGTCTACTTCACCCGCGAGAAGCACCGCGCCCACCGCGCCTATTTCGGCCCGTTCTCGAGTGCCAAGCGCCTGCGCGAGACCCTCGACCTGCTCGGCAAACTCTTCCAGTTCCGCACCTGTGAGGGCGCCGAGCCGGGCCGCCGCTCCGGCAGCCCCTGCCTCGACTACTACATCAAGCGCTGCGGGGCGCCCTGCGTCGGCCACGTCTCCCGGGAGGAGTACCGGCGCAACATCGAGGCGATCGTCGATTTCCTCTCCGGCCGTTATCGCCAGGTGGAAAAGGAGCAGGAAGCGAAGATGGCCGAGGCCGCTGGCGCCGAGGAATTCGAGCGCGCCGCCATCTACCGCGACCGCCTCAAGGCGATCCGCTCCCTGTTCGAGCGCCAGCGCGTCGCCGGCGGCACGGTCGGGACCGCCGACCTGATCGGCGTCGCGGTCGAGGGCGCCGACGCCAATGCCCAGGTCTTCCAGGTCCGCGACGGCATCCTCGCCGAGCGCCAGAGCTTCTACCTCGACAACGAAGGCGAACGCGACGTCGCCGAGGTCACCGAGGAGTTCATCGGCCAGTACTACTCGGCCTCGCCCTCGATGCCGCGGACGATCATCGTCGGCCCCTACCTGCGCGACCGCGCGCCGATGATCGCCGAGGCGCTGAGCGAGCGCCGCGGCACCGCGGTCGCCGTCCACGCCGCCGAGCGGGGCGACAAACGCCGCCTCCGTGAACTCGCCGAACGGAACGCCCAGCTGGCGCTCGACCAGGACCGCCTGCGCCGCGAGCACCGCCGCGCCCGCCGGGTCGAGAGCCTCAGCGCACTCGCCGACGCGCTCGGGATGGAGGAGCTGCCGGTCCGCATCGAGGGCTTCGACATCTCGACGATCGGCGGCGAGCACACGGTCGCCTCGATGGTCGTCTTCGAGGGCGGCGCGCCGAAGAAGTCCGACTACCGGCGCTTCAAAGTGCGCGGCGACCTGCGCGAGCCCGGCGAGGCGGGCCCCGACGACTTCGCCTCGATGGAGGAGGTGCTGACCCGCCGCCTCAACCGCTACTTCGAGCAGAACGACCTCTCCCCGCACGACGGCAAGCGTGACGCGAGCTTTGCCTCGCTGCCGTCCCTGATCATGATCGACGGCGGCAAAGGACAGCTCGCCGCCGGGATGCGGGCGCTGGCGCCCTTCGCCGACCTCGGCGTCACGATCGTCAGCCTCGCCAAGCGCGAGGAGGAGGTCTTCGTCCCCGGCCGCGCGGCGCCGCTCGAGCTGCCGCGCGAATCGGAGGGCAACCAACTTCTGCAGCGGGTCCGCGATGAGGCGCACCGCTTCGCGATCGAACACCATCGCGGTCGCCGCGACCGGGCGATGACCGGCTCGGTGCTGGACGAGCTGAAGGGCGTCGGCCCCGCCCGCAAGCGCGCCCTGCTCCAGCATTTCGGCTCGCCGGAGCGCTTTCTCGCCGCCTCGCGGGAGGAACTCGAGAGCGTGCCCGGCCTGCCTGGCAAACTCGGTCGTGAGATCCACGAGCAACTGCACCGCATTGGCTAGCCAGATCGACACCCCGCAGGAGGCGAAAGCGCGCCGCGAGATGACCCTGGTGATCATCACCGGGCACTCTGGCGCGGGGAAGTCGGAAGCGATCGCCGCCTTCGAGGACGGCGGCTATTTCTGCGTCGACAACCTGCCGCCGCGGATGATCGCCGGGCTGGGCGAGCTCTTCATCCACGAGGGCAGCGGGGTGGAGCGCGCGGCGATCGTCTCCGACGTGCGCGGCGGCGAGTACTTCGAAGACCTCCAGCAGGTGATCGACGACCTCGAACGCGAGGGGCCGGAACCGAAACTGCTCTTCCTCGAGGCCGACGAGCAGACCCTGCTCGACCGCTACAAGGAGACCCGCCGCCGCCACCCGCTGGCGCCGGAAGGGCGGATCGTCGACGGCATCCGGGCCGAGCGGGCGATGCTGGCGCCGCTGCGCGAGCGCGCCGACATCGTCATCGACACCACCGACCTGACCGGCAACGAACTGCGGCGCCGCATCTCCGAAGAGCTGCTCGGCACCGAGCGCGACGAAAAGCTGGCGCTCACCCTGCTCACCTTCGGCTTCAAGAACGGGCCGCCGCGCGACGCCGACCTCACCCTCGACGTCCGCTTCCTGCCCAACCCGCACTACGACCCCGAGCTGCGCCCGCAGACCGGCCAGGACCAGGCGGTCCGCGAATACGTCGAGTCGGGGACCCAGGCGGGCGAGTTCTACGGCCGGCTGATGCCGCTGCTCGAGTTCCTCGTCCCCGCCTACGTCGCCGAGGGGAAGAGCCACCTGACGATCGCGATCGGCTGCACCGGCGGCCGCCACCGCTCGGTCACCGTCGCCGACCGCATCCGCCGCGACCTCGAGAACCGCGACGACGTGGTGGTGCGGGTGAAGCACCGCGACGTCGACATCGACGGTTAGCTGTTCTTTTTGCCGGAGGGGTCGGCATAAGGAACAGCTGACGGCGCGGGCGAATCTTATTGGCTTTTAAGATAACGTCCTAACGGATGACAGCGACGAAGCGTGAGGCGCGAGCGGCGGGGCAGCCGATCCACCAGGTGAAGGCGGAGTTCTTCCGCACGCTCGGGCACCCGGTGCGGGTGCGGGTGGTCGGGCTGCTGCGGGACGGCGAGATGACCGTCGGCCAGCTGCAGGCCGAGCTCGGGATCGACTCCAGCGGCGCTTCTCAGCACCTCGCGGCGATGCGCCGGGCGGGGATCCTGGAGGCGCGCAAGGAAGGCACGAGCGTCCACTACAGCGTCCGCGACCCGCGGATCTTCCAGCTGATGGAGAGCGCCCGGCAGGTGATCGGCTCCCACCTGGAGGAAGCGCACGCGCTGCTCGGGGAGCTGGGGGAGGAGGCGCCCGCGGAACGCGCCTCGACCCCGCGGACCGGGTCGCGGTAGGTCCGGCGAGTTGGGAGCAGCAGAAGCGGCGGCGGTCCTCGGGGCCGCCCTCCTCCTCGCGGGGACCGTGGGACCGCTCCTGCGGCTGCCGAGCGGCGCCGCCTTGGCGCTACAGGCGGCGGGGATCAGCCTCGCGGGCGTCGCCGGGGCGGCGGTGCTCTGCGGCGTGGCGCCGCTCGGTTCCGGCTTCCAGGACGGGCTCGAGCCCGCGCTCGGCGTCGACGGGCTCAGCGGCTTCTTCCTCGCCACGATCGCGCTCGTCGCCCTCCCGGCCCTCGCCTACGGCCGCGAATATCTCCGCGGCGCGCCCCGCGAACGGTGGCTGGTCGCCCTCGGCGGGCTCTTCCTGCTCGCGCTCGGCGGCGTCGTCGCCGCCCGCGACGCGGCGGTGTTCCTCGCCGCCTGGGAGCTGATGACGCTCGCCCCGGCGGCGGCGATCCTGGTCCGCCGTAGCGACGCCGAGGTCCGCCACGTCGTCTTCGTCTACCTCGCCGTCACCCACCTCGGCGGCACCGGGGTCTGGATCGCGATGCTGGCGCTCGCCCATTATGGGGCGCTGGCCGACCCCGGCGCGCTCGCCGGACAGGGCGCGGCCGTGCAGACGCTGGTGATCGTCGGCGCGCTGATCGGGTTCGGCACCAAGGCGGGGCTGATGCCGCTCCACGCCTGGCTGCCGCGTGCCCATCCGGTCGCCCCGAGCAACTTCTCGGCGCTGATGTCGGGGGTGATGGTGAAGGTCGCGATCTACGGCCTCGTCCGGGTGCTGTTCGAGTGGGCGGCGCCGGTCCCCCTCTGGGTCGGGCTGGCCCTGCTCGCGGCGGGGCTGCTCTCGGCCTTCGGCGGCGTCCTCTTCGCCCTCGTCCAGCGCGACCTGAAGCGCCTCCTCGCCTTCAGCTCGATCGAGAACGTCGGCATCGTCGCCCTGGCGCTCGGCGCCGCCCTCGTCTTCCTCTGGGAGGGGGACCGCACCTGGGCCGGGATCGCCTTCGCCGCGGCGCTCCTCCACGTCCTGAACCACGCCGTCTTCAAGAGCCTCCTCTTCCTCGCCGCCGGCTCTTTCGAGCGCGCCGTCGGGTCGCTCGATCTCGACCGCCTCGGCGGCCTCCTGCGGCGCATGCCGTGGACCGGCGCCGGCTTCCTCCTCGGCGCCGCGGCGATCGCCGGGGTGCCGCCGCTGAACGGCTTCGTCTCCGAGTGGCTGACGCTGCAGGCGCTCGTCCACGTCGCGTTCGGGCCGGCGCTGGGGACCGGGCTCGCGGGCGGGGTCGCGGCCGCGGGGCTCGCCGCGACCGCCGCGCTCGCCCTGTTCTGCTTCGCCAAGGCGACCGGGCTCGTGCTGCTGGGGTCGCCGCGGCGGCCGGAGGTGGGGGGCGCGGTCGAGCCGGGCCGGGCGATGCGCCTCGCCCCGGTGGCCCTGGCCGGCGGCTGCGTCGCCCTTGCCGCGGTACCGGGGCTGCTGGTCCCGGCGCTGGCCAAGCTCGCGCCCGGCGCGCCCACGGTGGCGGGTGGCGCGGCGCTCGCGCTGCCGGGGACCGGCTCGCTGCCCTCGCCCTGGCTGCTGCTCGGCATCGTCGGCCTCACCGCGCTCGCCTGGCGCCTGCGCGGCGGGCGCCGCGCCGCCCCGGTCCCCGCCTGGGCCTGCGGGCAGCGGGTCGAGCCGGCGCTGGGCTGGACCTCGGCCGGGTTCACGAAGCCGCTCGTCCTCGTCCTCGGTGCGCTGCTGCGCCCGCGGCGGGAGGTCGAGGTGACGCGCACCGCCGGGATCGTCGAGTCGGTCACCTACCGCGGCGAGATCCCGCACCGCTTCGACACCCACCTCTACCGGCCGCTCCGCGACCGCGCCCTCGCCGGCGCCGCGCTGGTGCGCCGGATCCAGTCGGGGAGCGTCCGCGCCTACGCCGCCTACCTCCTCGCCCTCGTCCTGACGATGCTGGTCCTGCTGCGGGTGGGGGCGATCGGGTGACCGCCGTCGCCGCCCTGGTCCAGGTCCTCGGCGGGCTCGCCCTGGCGCCGCTCCTGCCCGGCGCCGTGCAGTCGCTGAAGGCGCGCCTGCAGGGTCGCCGCGGCCCCTCGCCGCTGCAGCCGTACCGGAACCTGCGCCGGCTCTGGGGGAAGAGCGCGGTCGATCCCCAGCCGACCACGATCGTCTACCGCCTGGCGCCCTGCCTCGTCGCGGCGGCCACCGCGCCGGCGCTGCTCCTGGTCCCGATCGCCGGCCGCGCCCCCGACTGGTCGCTCGGCAACGACGCGCTGGTCCTCGTCGGGCTCCTCGCCCTCGGGCGCTTCGCGCTCGCCGCCGCGAGCTGGGACACCGGCTCCGGCTTCGCCTTGATGGGGTCGGCCCGCGATCTCACCTTCGCCGTCTTCGCCGAGCCGCTGCTGCTGCTCACCCTCCTGCTCGCCGCGCTGCCCGCCGCGAGCACCGACCTGGTGGCGATGAGCGCCGCCGCGGGCGGCGCGGCGCCGTGGGGAGAGCCCGCCCACTGGTGCGGGGCGGCCGCCTTCGCGCTCGTCGTCCTGGTCGAGACCGGCCGCCAGCCGATCGACAATCCCGACACCCACCTCGAGCTGACGATGATCCACGAGGGACCGCTGCTGGAGTACGCGGGGCGCGACCTGGCGCTGCTCGAGTGGAGCGGCGCCGCCCGCCACTGGATCGTGCTGGTGCTGGCGGCGGAGCTCTTCGGCCCGCACTGGGGCGGCTTCTGGGCGCAGCTCGGCTGGCTCGGGCTCGGCCTCGCGGTGCTCTGCGCGGCGCTCGCGGTGACCGAGACGGCGCAGGCGAAGATGCGCATCCTGCGCGTCCCCGGCCTGCTCGCCGGCGGCTGCGCGCTGGCCCTGGTCGGCCTCGCGAGCGCCCTGGTCGGAGGCTTGGTGTGAGCGCCGCGGTCGCCGCCATGGTGGCGCTCGGGTTCGGCGTGATCGTGGTGCGGCGGCGGAGCGTCGCCACCGCCCTCGTCGCCGTGCAGGGCCTCGTCCTCGGCGTCACCGCGCTGGCCCTCGCGGGCGGGGAGGGTGGAGCCCTGGCACTCGCCGGGGCGATCCTGATCGTCCGCGCCGCAGCGATCCCGCTGCTTCTCGTGATCGCCCGCCGCCGCACCCCCGAGCGGGCGCTGGTGGCGCCGACGACCTCGGTGGCGACGCGGCTCCTCCTCGGCACCGCCGTCGTCCTCGTCGCGGTCGCCGCGACGCCGCCGCTCGGGCTCGGCGAGCGGGTCGCCGAGCACGGCGCCCTCGCGCTCCTCTGCCTCGGGATCACCACCGTCGCCGTGCGCCGCCCGGCGCTCCTCCAGGTGCTCGGCATCCTGGTCGCCGAGAACGGCGTCTACCTGCTGGCGATCGCGGTGCCGGGCGGCGTCCCGGCCGTGGTCGAGCTCGGGGTGCTGTTCGACCTCGTGCTGGTCGTCACCGTCGCCGGCGCCTTCGCCGGGAAGATCCACGAGCGCGTCGGCAGCGGCGACACCGACCTCCTGCGGGGCCTCCGTGACTGAGGCGCTCCTGATCGCCCAGCCCGCGGTGCCGGTGGCGACGGCGGCGCTCGTCCTCCTCGCCCCGAGCGGGCGGGCCGCCGACCGGATCAACCTCCTCGGCGCGGTCCTCACCGCGGCGGTCGCGACGGCGCTCGTGGCGATCGCCCTCGCTGCGGCGCCGGGAGTCGCGGCGGCGGGGAGCTGGCTCACGCTCGACGTCGCCGCGGGCGTCTTCCTCGCCCTCGCCGCCGCGGTCGGGCTCGCCAGCGCGATCATCTCGCCCGCCTACCTGCGCCACGCCGGCCGCAGCTGGTTCGGCGAGCGCCGCTCCCACGTCTACTACTACGCCGCCTTCAACCTCTTCTGGGCGGCGCTGCTGGCGCTGCCGCTGGCCGCCAACCTGGCGCTGGCGTGGCTCTTGATCGAGGCGACGACCGCCGCCTCGGCCCTGCTCGTCACCTTCAGCGGCAAACGGAGCGCGCTCGAGGCGGGCTGGAAGTACCTGGTGCTGACCACGCTCGGGCTCGGGGTGGCGCTGCTCGGCATCGTCGTCCTCTACGTCGCGGCCGGCGAGCACGGGCCGGCGAGCCTCGGCTGGGAGGCGCTGGCCGGGTCCGCGGCGGGGATGCCTGGGCAGGCGACGCTCTTCGCCTTCGTCCTCGTCGTCACCGGTCTCGCCGCCAAGATCGGCTGGGCGCCGGTCCACAACTGGCTGCCCGACGCCCACAGCGAGGCGCCGCCGCCGATCAGCGCGCTGCTCTCCGCCGCCCTGCTGCCGACCGTGCTGCTGGTCTCCTGGCGGACCGAGCTGGCGCTGGCGCCGGCTCTCGGCACGACCGCGATCCGCGAGCTCTTCCTCGGCTTCGGCCTCGTCTCGCTGGCGGTCGCGGTGCCGTTCCTCTGGCGACCGCTGCCGTGGAAGCGGCTGCTCGCCTACTCGAGCCTCGAGCACATGGGCGTCCTCGCGCTCGGGATCGGCTTCGGCACGCCGCTGGCGATCGCGGGCGTCGTCGTCCACCTGGTCGGCCACGCGATCGCCAAGTCGCTCGGCTTCTACACCGCGATCCCGTTGCTGCGCCAGGACCCGGGGGCGGCGCGGCGGGCGGCGCGCGGGGTGGCGCGATTCAGCCCATCGACCGCCGGGGCGATGGCGGTCAGCCTCGTCGCGCTTGCGCCGGTGCCGCCTTCGCCGCTCTTCGCCTCCGAGCTGCTGGTGCTGCTGGGCGGGATCGAAGCGGGGCTCCTCGCCGTCGTCGCGCCCGCCGCGGTGCTGCTGGCGCTCGGCTTCCTCGGGCTCGCGCACGCGCTGATCGAGGGCCTGCTCGGCGGGCGCGGGAGGCGCGGGACGGGCCCGAGCCCGCGCTCGGCCCGGGCGGTGGCGCTGCTCTCCGCGGTCGCCGCCGCGGCGCTGGTGGCGCTGACCGTCGCCGCCTGCGTGTTGCCCGGGTCGGAGCTGGTGCAGGGACTGACCGGGGGCGCGGCGTGAGCGCGCGTGGCGCCGTCGGGCCCGCCCGCCAGGCGACCGAGGTGCGGACGGTGGCGGTGGGGGAGTGGCGCGAGTCGTGCCTCGGGGAGCGCGACCGCGGCGGGCGCTTCTGCGGCGCCTACGCGGTCCGGGCGGGGGAGGGGTGCCGCTGGACCGCGCTCTTCGCCGCGGGAGAGGTGACGCGGGCCGTGAGCGTCGCGCTCGGCGCCGGGCAGCCCGCGCCGACGCTCGTCGACCTCTTCCCGGCCGCCGACTGGGACGAGCGCGAGGCGCACGACCTTTACGGCCTCGAGTTCGAGGGACGCGCCGCGCTGCGCCCGCTCGTCGCCCACACCGCGGAGACCGAGAGCTGGACCGCGCCCGTGGGCGGAGAGGGGACCTACCAGGTGGCGGTCGGCCCGATCCACGCCGGGGTGATCGAGTCGGGCCACTTCCGCTTCCACGTCGTCGGCGAGCGCATCCTCCACCTCGACTCGCGCCTCTTCTACAAGCACCGCGGGCTGGAGCGCGCCGCCGAGGGCCTGGCGCCGGATGCCGGCCTCGCCTACGCGCAGCGGGCCTGCGGGGCGTGCGCGGTCACCAACGCGGTCGCCTACGCGCTGGCGGCGGAAGCGGCGCTGGGCCTCGAGCCCGACCGCGAGACGCGCCGCGCCCGCACCCTGCTGCTGGAGCTGGAGCGGCTCTACAACCACCTGAACGACGTTGCGGCGATCTGCGCCGGGGTCGGGTTCGCGCCGGGCAACATGGCGTTCGCGGCGCTGAAGGAGCGGGCGCTGCGGCTGAACGCGGGCCTCGTCGGCCACCGGTTCCTTTTCGGCTCGGTCGCCCTCGGCGGGAGCGGGGCGGAGGTGTCGGCGGCGCGCGCCGAGGCGCTGCGCGGCGAGCTGCGCGAGCTCGGCGAGGACGCCGCCCGCGCCTGGCGCGAGCTCACCTTCGCCGCCTCGGTGCGGGCGCGCGTCGACGGCGTCGGCGCGCTGGCCGCGGCCGACGCGGCAGCGCTCGGCGCGGTCGGGCCCGCGGCGCGGGCGGCCGGGATCGGGGTCGACTGCCGCGGCTCCAGCCCGGGGCTCTGGTACGGCTCCGGCTTCGTCGCCGCCGCGCCGCCCCGGGCGAGCGGCGACGTCGAGGCGCGGCTCGAGGTCCGCGGGGTGGAGCTGGTGGCGACGCTCGAGCTGCTGCGGGAGCTGCTCGACGAGCCGGTCGGGCCCGGCCGCTCCCGTCCGGTCGCGGCGGATCCGCGCGGCGTGGCGCGGGTGGAGAGTCCGCGCGGGGAGACCGTCTGCGCGGTCGAGGTCGACCCCGCCGGCCGCCTCTCCCGCCTCCACCTGCGGACCGGCTCCTACGCCAACTGGCCGGCGCTCGCCCACGCCACCGCCGGGAACCTGCTGCCCGACTTCCCGCTGATCAACAAGAGCTTCGAGCTCTGCTACGCCTGCGCCGACCGCTGATGTTCGTCCTTCTCCGCCACCTCCAGCGCGTCCGCCGCGAAGCGGCCCTGCCGCCCCGCCGCGGCTCCCGCTCGCTGGCCCTCCGCCACGTCGACGCCGGCTCCTGCAACGCCTGCGAGCACGAGCTGACCGCCACCGCCGCGCCTCAATACGACCTCCAGCGCTTCGGCCTCGACATCGTCGCCTCCCCCCGTCACGCCGATGTGCTCCTCGTCACCGGCCCGGTCACCAAGCGCATGGAGGCCGCCCTCCTCCGTGCCTACGAGGCGATGCCCGACCCCCGCCGCGTCGCCGCCCTCGGCGACTGCGCCCTCGGCTCCAACGTCCTTGCCGACCCGTACGAGCTCGCCCTCCCCCTCGACGAACTGCTCCCCGTCGACCTCCGCATCCCCGGCTGCCCCCCGACCCCGGCCGAGATCGCCGCCGCCCTCCTTGCCCACCACACCCCGCTCACCCGCTGAAGCCTGGTGGTGCCATGACAACCAAAATGCTTCAGCCGGTGGATTTGTGGTGGGCGGCCGTCCGAGGTGCGTCCTGGGCGTCCCATGGCGGTCCTGGCGGGCTGTGACCGCCATGAGACGCCCAGGACGTGAGGGGTTCGTGGGGGAGCGGGCACAGGGACGTGACGAAGTCGGACTTCCGTGACCGTCCCTTGTGAGAGAAGCGCTCGGGAAGGCCCGGGATCGAGGCTCCAGGAACCGCTGCAACGATTCAGGTCGCTATAGCGACACCAATCACTGCAGCGCGCCTCAAGCGTCTGAGGAAGACGGGAGGAAAAGTGACGGACCCCCCTTTTCCCGGCCGACCTCCTCCAGCTGTTCCTTATGGCCGATATACCGGCATAAGGAACAGCTGGACGGAGGGCGCCCTACGGACGAGGCCGCGACCCTTGCCCGAGCAGCTGGGGGCGCCCGCGCACCCCCAAAACCTAGAATCGGCTGCGAATGCCCGAACCTGCGATCTCCATCTGCGGCCTGCGCATGAGCTACGGCGAGACCGAGGCGGTGCGCGGCATCGACCTCGAGGTGGCGAGCGGGGAGATCTTCGCCTTCCTCGGTCCCAACGGGGCGGGGAAGACGAGCACGGTCGAGATCCTCGAGGGGTATCGGAAGCGGACCGGGGGCGAGGTGTCGGTGCTGGGCGAGGATCCCGCGACGGCGGGGCGCGCCTGGCGCGACCGCATCGGCATTGTGCTGCAGAGCAACAGCCTCGATCCATATCTGACCGTGCGCGAGTCGATCGAGCTGTACGCCGGGTACTTCAGCCGCCCGCGCTCGGTGGAGGAGACGATCGCGCTGGTCGGGCTGGGGGAGAAGGCCGACGACCGCGCCCGCAAGCTCTCCGGCGGCCAACAGCGGCGGCTCGACGTCGGCATGGCGCTGGTCGGCGACCCCGAGCTGCTCTTCCTCGACGAGCCGACGACCGGCTTCGATCCCTCCGCCCGGCGCCAGTTCTGGGACGTGATCGCCGGCCTCCGCGACCTCGGCAAGACGGTCTTCCTCACCACCCACTACATGGACGAGGCGCAGCGGCTCGCCGACCGGGTGACGATCATCGCGGGCGGCCGGATCGTCGCCGAAGGCACCCCCGAGGATCTCGGCGACCGCGAGAACGCGGCGGCCACGATCCGCTACCGCGACGCGGCGGGCGCCGAGGTCTCGATCGAAACCGTCGACCCGGTGCGGGAGCTCAACCGCCTCACCGGCGAGGCGCTGGCGCGCGGCGAAGACCTCGAGGGCCTCGAAGTGACGCGCCCCTCGCTGGAGGATGTCTACCTCTCCCTCACCTCGACCGCCGAGAGGGCGGGCACCGAGTGAGCGCGCTCGCCCTCGTCGGCCACCAGTTCCGCTTCGACCAGAAGGCGTTCTGGCGCAATCCCGCGTCGGTCGGCTTCACCGTCTTCTTCCCGGTGCTGCTGTTGGTCATCTTCGGCTCCATCTTCGGCGGCTCGACCGTCGCCGTCCGTGGCACCCACATCGAAACCGACACCTACTACGTGCCCGCGATCATCACCATGTCGATCATCTCGGCGACGATGCAGACGCTGGCGATGTCGCTGGTGATCGCCCGCGAGGACGGCCGGCTGAAGCGCGGCCGCGGCACCCCGATGCCCTCCTGGGTCTTCATCGCCGGCCGGGTCGGCAACTCGATCGTCACCGCGGTGCTGATGCTGGCGCTGCTGGCCGTGATCGGCGGCCTCTTCTACGGCGTCAGCTTCGCCTGGGAACGGCTCCCCGCGATCCTCCTCGTCCTCGCCGTCGGCGCCGCCTCCTTCTCCTGCCTCGGCATCGCCCTCACCGCGGCGATCCCGACCCAGGACGCCGCCGCCCCGATCGTCAACTTCCTGCTCCTGCCGCTCTACTTCCTCTCCGGCGTCTTCATTCCTGAAGACCAGCTGCCGAGCGGGATCATCCACTTCGCCGACGTCTTCCCGATCCGTCATTTCTTCCTCGCCTTCTTCGACGCCTACGTGCCCGGCGGCGCCCAGGCGGTCGACTGGGGGCACCTGCTGATCGTCGCGATCTGGGGTCTCGGAGGGCTCCTGCTGGCGATCCGCTTCTTCCGCTGGACCCCCCGCTCGGGGTGATCGGCACGCCTGCCGCCGCCCGGCGCATATAGCCTCCAGTGCGCGACATGCTGCACCACGTCCTCCTTGAGGTCTCGGACCTCGAACGAAGTGCCTCGTTCTACGACACGATGCTCGCCCCACTCGGCTGGAGGCGACACTTCGAGGAAGACGAAACCATCGGCTGGGGCATCGCCAAACCGGTCTTCTTCATCTCCGCCCACCACGGCGCGCAGCCGGGCTACGGCCTGCTCAGCGTCTCCGGGCTCGGCATCGTCGCGGTGAAGGCGGCCTACGAAAACGGGATCAAAGCCGGCGGCACGAGCGTCTCGGAGCCCGGCGAACGCCGCTCCTACGGCTCGGGCCCCTACTCGGCTTTCCTCAAGGACCCCGACGGTTATGAGATCGAGATCACCGTCGGGTCCGATTAGCACGCCGAATCCCTAGGATCGGCTCCTCCAAACGAATTCAGGAAGTGAGGGCTTCATGGCAGTGAAGGTCGGGATCAACGGTTTCGGGCGCATCGGGCGCAACGTCTTCCGCGCGGCACACGCGGCGGGGGCCGACCTCGAGTTCGTCGCCGTGAACGACCTCGTCGACACCGAGACGATGGGTCACCTGCTGAAATACGACTCGATCCTCGGGCGCTTCCCGGGCAAGGTCGAGATCGGCGAGGGCGCGATCCTCATCGACGGCAAGGAGCTCAAGGTGCTCTCTGAGCGCGACCCCGCCGACCTGCCCTGGGCCGACCTCGGCGTCGATGTCGTGATCGAGTCGACCGGCTTCTTCACCAAGGGCGAGGACGCCGCCAAGCACCTCGCCGCGGGCGCCAAGAAGGTGATCATCTCGGCCCCGGCGACGGACCCCGACGTCACCGTCGCGCTCGGCGTCAACTTCGACGAGGCCTACGACAAGGACGCCCACAACGTCATCTCCAACGCCTCCTGCACGACCAACTGCCTGGCGCCGCTGGCGAAGGTGCTGCACGAGTCGTTCGGGATCGAGCAGGGACTGATGACGACGATCCACGCCTACACCGCCGACCAGCGCCTGCAGGACATGCCGCACAAGGATCCGCGCCGGGCGCGGGCCGCGGCGCTCAACCTGATCCCGACGACGACCGGCGCGGCGAAGGCGGTCGGGCTGGTGCTGCCGGAGCTGAACGGGAAGCTGAACGGCTTCTCGATGCGCGCCCCGGTGCCGACCGGCTCCGCCGTCGACCTCGTCTTCACCACCCCGGACCCGCTCACGCCGGAGCAGATCAACGCGGCGCTGAAGGCGGCCGCCGAGGGCCCGCTGAAGGGGATCCTCGACTACACCGAGGACGCGATCGTCTCCACCGACATCGTCGGCGACCCGCACTCCTCGATCGTCGACGCGCAGTCGACGATGGTGATCGGCGACGGCCGCATGGCCAAGGTGATCGCCTGGTACGACAACGAGTGGGGCTACTCGAACCGCTGCGTCGAGCTCGCCGGCAAGGTCCTCTAGCGGGAGCGCCGGGGGAGCGGGGGAGGCCGCCGTGGCGTTCTCGAAGGCAAGCGTCCGCGACGCCGCCGTCAAGGGGCGCCGGGTCCTCGTCCGGGTCGACTTCAACGTCCCGCTGAAGGACGGCGAGGTCGCCGACGACACCCGGATCCGGGCGGCGCTGCCGACCCTGGAACTGCTGCGCGAACGGGGCGCGGCGCTGGTGCTGGCCTCACATCTCGGGCGGCCCGGGGGCAAGGTCGCGCCGGAGCTGTCACTGGCGCCGGTGAGCAGGCGGCTGTCCGAGCTGCTCGGCGTGCCGGTGACGCAGGCGCCCGGCGTGACCGGGGCGGAGGTCGAGCTCGCGGCGGGCTGCCTCGGGCCGGGCGAAGTGCTGCTGCTGGAGAACACCCGCTTCGAGCCCGGGGAGACGAAGAACGACCCGATGCTGGCGGGCTCGCTGGCGGCGCTGGCGCAGGTATACGTCAACGACGCCTTCGGCGCCGCGCACCGGGCGCACGCCTCGACCGAGGGGGTGGCGCGCCACCTGCCCGGGTACGCGGGCCTCCTGCTGGAGCGCGAGGTGACCGAACTGAACAAGGTGGTCGAGGACCCGGCGCGGCCCTTGGTGGTGGTGCTCGGCGGGGCGAAGGTCTCCGACAAGGTCGGCGTGATCGACCGCTTCCTCGAGGTCGCCGACCAGATCCTGATCGGCGGCGCGATGTGCTTCAGCTTCTTCAAGGCGCAGGGGAAGGAGATCGGCGACTCGCTGTTCGACGAGGAGAGCGTCGCGGCGGCGCGCGAGGCGCTGGCCAAGGCGGCGGAGTCCGAGTGCGAGCTGACCCTGCCGGTGGACCTGGTGCTGGGGCGCGAGTTCAGCGCCGACACCGAGCGCCGGGAGCTCGACGGGGTCGAGGTCCCGGCCGGGTGGATGGGGCTCGACGTCGGCCCGAAAACCGGGGAGCTCTACGCCGAGGCGGTCGCCGGGGCGGGGACGGTGCTCTGGAACGGGCCGATGGGCGCCTTCGAGATGGAGCCGTTCGCGGCCGGGACGCGGGCCGTCGCCGAGGCGGTCGCCGCGGCGCCGGGCAAGACCGTGGTCGGCGGCGGCGACTCGGTCGCGGCGATGGTCCAGTTCGGCCTCGAGGACAAGGTCGACTGGCTCTCGACCGGCGGCGGCGCCTCGCTGGAGCTGCTCGAGGGCAAGGCGCTGCCCGGGGTCGAAGCCCTGATCGACAAGAAGGAGGAGAGCTGATGGCCCGCACGCCCTATATCGCCGCCAACTGGAAGATGAACAAGACGGTCGCCGAGGCGGCCGAGTTCGTCGACGCGCTGCTGCCGCGGATCGCCGCGACCCAGCACGACGTCGTCGTCTGCCCGCCGTTCACGGCGCTCCACGAGGTGGTCGAGCGGCGGCGCGGGACCGCGGTGCGGGTCGCCGCCCAGAACATGCACGAGGCCGAGTCGGGGGCGTTCACCGGCGAGGTGTCGGCGCCGATGCTGGTCGAGCTCGACGTCGAGGCGGTCGTCCTCGGCCACTCCGAGCGCCGCCAGTTCTTCGGCGAGACCGACGCGGCGCTGGCGCGGAAGGTGCCCGCGGCGCTGGCCCACGATCTGGAGCCGATCCTCTGCGTCGGCGAGTCCGAGGAAGGGCGCGACGCGGGGGAGACCGAGACCGTGCTGGAGCGCCAGCTGCAGGCCGACCTCGCCGAGGTCGCCGACGCCGACCTGCCGCGCGTGGTGATCGCCTACGAGCCGATCTGGGCGATCGGCACCGGCAAGGTGGCGACGCCCGAGCAGGCCCAGGAGGCGTGCGCGTTCATCCGCGACGTGCTGCGGGGACGGGGCGCCGCGGCCGACGAGGTGCGGATCCTCTACGGCGGCTCGGTGAAGCCCGACAACGCCGCCGAATTGCTGGCGCTTCCCGACGTGGACGGGGCGCTGGTCGGCGGCGCCTCGCTCGACGCGGAGGATTTCGCGGCGATCGTCGAGGCGGCCGGGTAGGGGCGGCGCGATGCCCCTCGTCCCCTCCCTCGCGCTGGTCATCCTCGACGGCTGGGGGCTCGCGCCGCCCGGCCCGGGGAACGCGGTCTCGCTCGCCGACACGCCGATCTTCGACCGCCTCTGGGCAACCTACCCGCACACCGAGCTCTCCGCCCAGGGGCCCGACGTCGGCCTGCCGGTCGGCCAGATGGGGAACTCGGAGGTCGGCCACCTGAACCTCGGCGCGGGGGCGATCGTCAGGCAGGACCTGGCGCGGATCGACGCGGCGATCGCCGATGGCAGCTTCTACGAGAACCACGCGTTGGTCGCCGCCTGCGGGCGCGCCCGGGAGAGCCCGCGGGGGCGCCTCCACCTGCTCGGGCTGGTCTCCGACGGCGGCGTCCACTCGGGTTGGGAGCATCTCGAGGCGATCGTCGAGCTGGCCTCGCAGGAAGGGGTCCCCGACGTCGTCTTCCACGCCTTCACCGACGGGCGCGACACGGCGCCGGAAGGCGGGCGGGAGTATCTCGCCGAGCTGGAGGGCTGGCTGCGCGCGGCCGGGCGGATCGGCACCGTGAGCGGGCGCTACTACGCGATGGACCGCGACACGCGGTGGGAGCGGGTGAAGCTCGCCTACGACGCGATCATCCACGCCAAGGGGCAGAAGGCGACGAGCGCGGCGGCCGCGATCGGGTCCTCCTACGGGGACGGGAAAACCGACGAGTTCGTGCTGCCGACGGTGATCGGCGACTACGACGGGGCGGCGCCGGGCGACGTCGCGATCTTCGTCAACTTCCGTCCCGACCGGGCGCGGGAGATGACCCGGGCGCTGGCCGAGCAGGGCTTCGACGAGTTCGCCCGCGCGGGCGGGCCGACGCTCGACATGACGACGATGACCGAGTACCGCAAGGGGTGGCCCTATCCGGTGGCGTTCCCGGAGCGGCGGCCGGAGACGACGCTCGGAGAGACCATCGCCGCGGCGGGCGGGCGCCAGCTCCACGTCGCCGAGACCGAGAAGTACGCCCATGTCACCTACTTCTTCAACGGCGGGCGCGAGGGCGAGCAGGAAGGCGAAGTGCAGACCCTGGTCGAATCGCCGCGCGACGTGCCGACCTACGACAAGAAGCCGGAGATGAGCGCCGCCCCGGCCGCCGACGCCTTCGTCGAGCGCTGGGCGGAGGGCGACTACCGCTTCGGCGTGATCAACTTCGCCAACCCGGACATGGTCGGCCACACCGGCGTCATCCCGGCGGCGGTCAAGGCTCTCGAAACCGTCGACACCCAGCTCGGCCGGGTGGTCGAGGCGGTCCAGGCGAAAGGCGGCGCGCTGATCATCACCGCCGATCACGGCAACTGCGACAACATGCTCGAGCCCGACGGCTCCCCCAACACCGCCCACTCCCTGAACCCTGTCCCCCTGATCGTCACCGAGGAGGGCCTCACCCTCCGCTCCGGCGGCATCCTCGCCGACGTCGCCCCCACCGCCCTCGAGCTCCTCGGCATCCCCCAGCCGGCCCCGATGACCGGCCGGTCGCTGATCGCGCCGTAGCGTCGCCCGCTGGCGCCTCACGGCGCGCCCGTCCCCCTCATGCATTGGCAGTTATGAGGGCGACGGGCGCGCTTTGGCCTGCGCCGGACCGGGGAGAGCCCCGGCCTCTCGCGGTTGGTTTTGGTCGCATGGCGACCGTTTCCAACCACGCAACGGGACCACCACCCGGTGAGTTCGCAGTTACCCACACATAGCGTGGATAAGTGCGAACTCACCGGCCGGGGCCGCGCCGTCGGGGCGCTCACGCATACGCTGCGGGCGTGCGAGACGACCCGCAGCGCCTCAGTTTCACGATCGACGCCCGGGACGGGGCCGCTCGCGCGGGCGTCATCGCGACGTCGCATGGGCCGATCGAGACGCCGACGTTCATCCCGCTGGCGACCAAGGGGTCGGTGCGGGGACTGGACGGCGACGAGGTCGCGGCGCTCGGCTACCAGCTGATCCTCGGCAACACCTACCACCTGTTCGTCTCGCCGGGACCGGAGCGGATCGCCGCCGCCGGCGGCCTACATGGCTTCATGAACTGGGACCGGGCGCTGATCACCGATTCGGGCGGTTTCCAGGTCTTCTCGCTCGCCCACGGCGGCGTCGCCAACGAGGTGAAGGGCAGCGGCCGGTCGGGCGACCACGGCTCCGAGGTCGAGCTGACCGAGGAGGGCGCCCGCTTCCGCTCGCCGCGCGACGGCCGCGAGCTCTTCATCTCGCCCGAGGTCTCGATGCAGGTGCAGGCCGCGCTGGGCGCCGACGTCGCGCTTGCCTTCGACGAGTGCACGCCCTTCCACGCCGACCGCGACTACACCGCGCGCTCGACCGAGCGCACCCATCGCTGGCTCGACCGCTGCATCGCCTGGCACGAGGCCGAGGGGCCGCCCGGGCAGGCGCTCTTCGGCATCGTCCAGGGCGGCACCCACGAGGACCTGCGGCGCGAATCGGCCGAGTACGTCGCGGCGGCGGCGGTCGACGGCCTCGCGATCGGCGGCACCCTCGGCCGCGACAAGGAGGAGATGGCGGCGGTGCTGGCGATGACCGCGCCGCTCCTCCCCGAGGCGGCGGCCAAGCACCTGCTGGGGATCGGCGAGGTCGACGACCTGCTCGGTGGGATCGCGCTCGGCCTCGATGTCTTCGACTGCGCGGTGCCGACCCGCCTCGCCCGCCACGGCGTCGCCCTGGCGCCGAGCCCGGAGACCCGCTGGCGCCTCGACCTCCGCAAGGGCCGCTGGGTCGGCGACCGCCGCCCGATCGTCGAGGGCTGCCCCTGCCCCGCCTGCACCCGCCACGACCGCGACTACATCTCCTACCTCTCGCGCGGCGAAGAACTGACCGCCGTCCGCCTGCTCGTCCTCCACAACCTCACCTACATGCGCGAGCTGACGACCCACGCGCGGCGCGCAATCGGGGCGGCGCGCTTCGACGCCTACCGCGCCGCGGTGCTGGGCGGCGCCGCCCCCTGGGACGCCTGAGGCCGAGGCCCCGGCCCGCTATTCCTTCTTGTTGTTGGTCACCAGGCTCTTGAATTCTTCGACCACCTTGTGGACGGTGTCGCCGGCGACCTTGGAGATGTGGACGCCGGCGGCCTGGTCGGTGGTGAGGATCACGCCGGTCGCCACCGCGCCCGCCACCAGCACCAGCGCGATCAGGGCGAGGACGAAGCGGACGAAGCGGGAGAAGGCGGAGCGCTTCTTACGCGGTTCGGCCGGCGGCACCGCCGCCACCGGACGCGGTTCCGCGTAGCGCGGCTCGGGCCGCCGCGCCACCGACGCCGCGGGGCGGAACTCGGTCTGCGCGGTGGTGCGCTCGAGGTGGCGGGTCGCCGCCGTCTCGCCGCGCAGCACCCGGGTCGGCGTGTTGCCTTCGCCGAAGCCGCCGACCGTCGTCACGTCCTCGCCTTCGAGGCCCATCTGGAGCCCGGTCGCGAACTCGTCGGCGCTCGCGTAGCGGCGCCGCGTGTCGCCCTCCAGCGCCCGCAGCACGGCGGCGCCCAGCGACTCCGGCACCTCGGAGTTGTAGGTGCTCGGCGGCAGCGGGTTCTCGTTCTCCTGGCGCACCGCGAGCTCCGCCAGCGAGGACCCTTCGTAGGGCAGCCGCCCGGTCAGGAACTGGTAGAGGACGACGCCGAGGGCGTAGACGTCGGTCGCCGGCGTCGCCTCCTCGCCGCGCACCTGCTCGGGCGAGAGGTAGGCCGCCGTGCCGACCACCGAGCCGACCTGCGTGATCCGCGTCTGCTCGATCGCCCGCGCGATCCCGAAGTCGGTCAGTTTGACGACCAGCTCGCCGCTGCCCACCGGCCCGCCGGTGATCATCAGGTTCCCCGGCTTGACGTCGCGGTGGATGATCCCGCGCCGGTGCGCGTAGTCGAGCCCGGCGCATGCCTGCATGCCGATCTCCGCCGCGATGTCGGCCCCGACCGGCCCGTGGCGCTGGAGGATCTGCGCGCCGGAGCGCCCGGCCACGTACTCCATGACGATGTAGTGGCGGCCGTCGTCGACCCCCGAGTCGTATACCTGGACGATGTTGGGGTGGATCAGCCGCGCCACCGCCAGCGCCTCGCGGCGGAAGCGGGCGACGAAGCGCTCGTCGTCGGAGAGGTGCTCGGCGAGGATCTTCACCGCGACGGTCCGCTCGAGGATGCGGTCGGTCGCCTTGTAGACGTTCGACATCCCGCCCGAGCCGAGCCGCTCACCGGTCTCGTAGCGCCCTGAGAGAGTCCCGGCCTCCATCAGGGCCCTCCGCCTTCGACCGCGGCGCTCGGGCCGATCCCGCCCGCGCCCCCTTCCGCCGGGGGAGTCACTTCTTCTTTGCCTTCAGGTGGTTCGACCGCTTCTTCCTGTTTTTCGTGGCCTTTGGCTTTGCCTTTGGATTCTTCCGAGGGGCCCGGCTGTTCCGCGTGTTCTTCGGCTTTTTCTTGAGCCTTCTGTTCGCGTTCTTCGGCCTTTTGTTCTTTTTCGAACGATTCTTGTTCGGCGCGTGCTTCGGCTTCCAACTGTTCCTGTTCTTCTTCGGCTTTCAGGGCGGCTTTTTCTTCTTCCGCCTTTTCGGCGGCGCCACAGGTAGAAACCACCTGGGAGAGCTTCAGCGCGCCCTGGAGCAAAGCTTTCTTCAACTGGGGGTCGACCTTTTCCAGCGCGTCGACCTGGGTGCTGACCGCGGCGACCGCGTTTTCGGCCCCTTCGCAGTTCCCTTCTTCGAAGCTCGCGCGCGCCTGGTCGAGGTTCGAGGTGATCTGGTCGGCGGTCGTCCCGGGCAGCAGTTCGGCGCCGCCGCCGCTCCCGCAGCCGCCCAGCAGAAGTCCCGCCGCGAGCGCGGCAAGGACGAGCGAGGCTGCGCGGACGCGACCCATGATTCGAGTCTAGACAACACTTGTGAGTCGATATTTACCCTGCATTCGCGCGTGAGTTTCGTTTGTGGAGCGCATTTGGAACCGCTAATCCGGCGGGCCTCAGCGGCCGATCTGCAGGCGCTCGGCCAGCGCCGGCGGCAGGCCCGCCTCGAGGATCACCGCGCCCGCCGCGACCGTGTCGTATGGGACCCGGTGCCAGCGCGCGGTCCGCGCCTCGGTGTCCAGCTCGAGCCAGGCGGCGCGCGGGTCGCCGTCGCGCGGCTGGCCGACGCTACCGGGGTTGAGCAGCCATTCGCCCTCGTCGAGCTCGATCTCGTCGCCCTCGCCCGCCTGGGCGCCGGTGGCGAACCGGCGCCGCCCACTCGACGGCGGCCGGGTGAAGAAGAGCGCCACGTGCGAGTGGCCGATCAGGCAGATCCGCTGCTGCTGCGCGTCGAGCCCGGCTTCCGCCTGGTCGATCGAGAGGACGTACTCCCAGATCGGGTCGCGCGGCGAGGCGTGGAAGAGGCCGAACCCGGCCCGCTCCCCCTGCGGCGCCAGCCCGGTGAGGAACTCCAGGGTCATCGCCGAGGCGTGCCCGCGGGTCCAGTCGACCGCCGCCCGCGCCGTCTCCGAGAAGGTGCCGGCGTCGATCTCCCCGGTCACCGCGAGATCGTGGTTGCCGTTCAAGGAGAAGGCGCAGCGATCCCGCACCAACGCCGCGCAGGCGTCCGGCTGGGCGCCGTAGCCGACCACGTCGCCGAGGCACCAGACCTCCTCCGGCCCGACACCCTCGATCGACTCGAGGACCGCCTCCAGGGCCGGAAGGTTGGCGTGGACGTCTGAGATCACCCCTACGCGCAAGCGGTCCAGACTACCTCGGTGCGGCACTCGCCAGGCGCAAGCGGGAGTTTTCGGACAGTCACTTACGATGCCCGCATGCCGCCCACCGATTCCATCGCCGAGCTGAGAGGGGCCGTCGAGGCGGCCGCGCGGGCCCTCCGCGACGGCGAGCCGACCGAGCCTGCCCCGACCCTCGACCGTCCTCCCAAGCCCGACCTCGGCGACTACAGCTCCAACGCGGCGATGCTGCTGGCGGGGCCGCTCGGCGACAACCCGCGGGCGGTGGCGGAGCGGCTGCGGGGGGAGCTCGAAGGGAGCCTCGGCGGCGCGTCGGGGAGCGTCGCGCGGATCGAGGTGGCGGGGCCGGGCTTCGTCAACCTCTTCCTCTCCGACGCCTGGTACCGGCGCGCGCTGGCCGGGCTGGTCGCCGCGGGCGAGGGCCTCGGCCCGGCCCCGACCGACTCGCCGGAACGGATCCTGGTCGAGTTCGTCTCCGCCAACCCGACCGGCCCGCTGCACGTCGGTGGCGGGCGCGGGGCGGCCTACGGCGACGCGGTGGTGCGGCTGCTCGAGGCGGTCGGCCACGAAGTGGAGCGCGAGTACTACATCAACGACGCCGGGTCACAGATCGCCAGCTTCGCCCGCTCGATCAGCGCCCGGATGAAGGGCGAGGAGCTGCCCGACGACGGCTATCAGGGTGAGTACGTGGTCGCGCTGGGGAAGGAGATCGCGGCGGAGGGGATCGACCCCGACGACCTCGCCGCGGTCGGTGACCGGGGGGTCGCGCTGATGATCGGCCAGGTCCGCGCGACTCTCGCGCGCTTCGGCGTCGAGATGGACACCTGGTTCTCGGAGCGCAGCCTGGTCGAGCGGGGTGACGTCGAGAGCGCCCTCGCCAAGCTCGACGCGGGCGGCCACACGTACCGCTCCGAGGGCGCGCTCTGGTTGCGCACGACCGAGTTCGGCGACGACAAAGACCGGGTGCTGATCCGCTCCGACGGCGAGCCGACCTACCTGATGCCCGACATCGCCTACCACTGGGACAAGCTGGAGCGCGGTTTCGGGCGGCTGATCGACGTGCTCGGCGCCGATCACCACGGCTACATCGGCCGGCTGCGCGCCTCGATCGAGGCGCTCGGCGCCGATCCCGACAGCTTCGAGGCGCTGATCATGTCCCTCGTCCACATCATCGAGGACGGCCTGCGGGCGCAGATGTCGAAGCGCAGCGGCGACTTCGTCTCGCTCGACGACCTGATCGACGACATCGGCACCGACGCGGCGCGCTGGTTCATGCTCTCGCGGTCGCACGAGACGACCGTCGACATCGACCTCGCGCTGGCCCGCAAGCAGGCGAGCGAGAACCCGGTCTATTACGTGCAGTACGCGCACGCGCGGATCGCCGGCATCCTGCGGAAAGCCGAGGAGGAGGGCGGAGGCGGCGGGAGCGCCGCGGTGCGGACCGAGCCGCTCGCGCCGAGCGAGAAGGCGCTGGTCAAGCGGCTGCTGGAGTTCCCCGGCGAGGTGCGTGAGTCGGCGGCGCGGCGGGCGCCGCACCGGATCTGCGCCTATTCGACCGCGGTCGCCGCCGACTTCCACGCCTTCTACCGCGACTGCCAGGTCGTCGGCGCCGAGGGGGACGGGGTCGAAGCCTCGCGGCTCGACCTCTGCCTGGCGGCGAAACGGACGATCGCCGAGGCGCTCGGGCTGCTCGGGATCTCGGCGCCTGAGCGGATGTGAGCGGCGCCGGTGGCGTCGAAGCCCGCCGTCCTCGCCGAGATCGGCGCGCCGGCGTCCGCTGACGGGCGCACCTGGGGGCTGCGGCGCGACGACCTGGAGGCGCTGCGGGGCCTGCTCGAGCGGTTGGACGGGCGGCGAGCGGTGCTGGTGACCGGCGAGGAGGGCCCGGCGGTGGCGCTGGCGGTGGCGCTGGCCGGGGCCGCGGCGGCGGGCGGGGCGGCGACCGCGCTGGTCGAGTGCGACGTCGAACGCCCGCGGGTCGCCGCCGCGCTGGGCCTGGTGCCGGAGCCGGGCCTGCACGAGTACCTCCGCTGGGAGGCGACCCCCGCGGACGTCGTCCAGCCCCTGGCCCTCGCGGGCTCGGCGAGCTCGCCCGAGGCGGGGGCGCTCGCCTGCGTCTGCGCCGGACGGGCGGCGGGTGACGCGCGAGCGCTCCTCGGCCTCGGCAGCTTCCGCCACATGGCGGCGAAACTGCGCCGCGCCTACGACCTCCTCATCCTCCTCGGGCCGCCGCTGGAGGGCGCCAGCGGCGCCCTCGGCTCCGCCGCCGCCGAGGCCGACTGTACCCTCGCGGCCCTCTCGAAGCGCCCCGACCGCCGCGCCGCCAAGGCAAACCGCGCCGCCCTGGCCTGGCTCGACGCCGCGCCCTTGGGCGCGGTCGTGGTCAGTCCGCGTACTGCTGATTGACGCGCGCGCCGGCTTGCGCCCGGCCTGCGCCGGCCCGGCGCCGAACTCGCCGGGGGTCGGATCCCTGCGGTGTTCCTTACTTGCCATATATGCAAGTAAGGAACACCGCAGGGCCGGGGCTCCCCGTCCCTATCGAGCGTCAGAGGTCGTAGCGGGCGAGGTCGGCGTCGAGGCGTTTGCGATCCTCCTCGCTCGGGCCTTCGACCTCGGGTCTTCGCTCCTCGCGCGAGCTGGTCGCGCGGCGCCACCTCCAGACCGCGAGGGCGAGGAGGAGCGCGGCGAGGATGAAGGCGACCACCGGCACGACGTAGGCGGAGAGGTCGAAGCCGCTGCCCTTCGGTTCGGCCAGCACCGCGTCGCCGTACTGGACGACCAGGGCTTCCTTGATTTCTTCCTTGCTCTGGCCCTGCTTGACGAGCTTTTCGACGAACGCCTTCTCGCGCGTCGCCTGCGGGGATTCGGCCAGCTCGAGCAGCGTCCCGCAGACCGGGCACATCACTTCCGACTCGATTTCGTTCAGCTCCGTCCGCAGGGCGCTCGCGGCGCCCGCCGCGGTTGGGAGAGCGAGGGCGGCGAGGGCCACCGCGACGGCGAGGACCGTCGTCAGCCTGCCGCGTCGCCGCCGCGGGCTCAAGATTCCTTCGCGTTGGGAGGCAGTAGCGGTGCCACGTGTTCTTCGAGGATCTTTGCATCGACCGGGCCCGCTTCGAACCAGGCGAGCTTGCCGTTCGGTTCGAGCAGGTAGTTCTCCGGCACTCCGGTCGTGCCGAATTCGTGCCCGTTTTCGCCGTTCCCGTCGTGCAACAGCGGGTAGTCGAGGCTGAATTCCTTGGCGAACTTGTTGCCGTCGTCGCTGATGTCCTGGGTGTCGATCCCGACCACGGTGAAGTTCTTCCCGCCGTGTTCCTGCTGGAACTTGGTCAGCGTCGGCGCCTCCGCCCGGCACGGTTCGCACCACGATGCCCAGAAGTTCACCAACACCCACTTGCCGCGATATTCCTTCAGCGATCCGTAGCCGGGTTCGCCGAGTTTGGGGAGCGTGGGCGAGGGCGCCTTTTCGCCCACCGCGAGGCGCGAATTGCCTTTGCTGATCAGCCCGAAGACGAGGAGGGCGACGACGGCGACGGCGACGAGGATGGCGATGATCGAACGGACGCGCACGGGACCTCAGAGACTACGAAACGCGGCTAAGCGCCGGTTCAACGGTGCCCCGCAGGCCCGCTCCGATCACCGTTCCGGCGCGGCTTTGCGATAAGTTCCGCCCGCGTGAACCTCGAACAGAAAATCGGCCTCGGCTTCTGGATCTTCGTCGCCATCTTCCTCATCTCCCAGATCCTCCTGGTCGTCTTCGTCATCGCCTTCTTCCTCGGCCACTTCGTCTGGCCCCAGTGACGGCGCGCGGCGCCGCCCACGCCGCTCCGAACTAGAATCCGCCCCACGCGGACGTAGCTCAGTTGGTAGAGCGCAAGCTTCCCAAGCTTGAGGTCGCGGGTTCGAGGCCCGTCGTCCGCTTCAAGAGCGCGGTCGAGCGCCGCTGTAACAACGCCGGCGATGGCGGACACTCTGCCACCGATGACCTCGATCGAACCGGGCGCCGAGGGTGACGATCGGCTGCGCTTCGAAGCGTGCTTCCGCGACCACTACGCGGACATCCTCGCCTTCGCCATCCGCCGCCAGCGCGACCGCCAGTCGGCCGAGGACGCCGCCTCCGAGACCTTCGCGGTGGCCTGGCGGCGGCGGGGGCTGATCCCCGAGCGGCCGCTGCCCTGGCTCTACGCGATCGCCCTGCGGGTCCTCGCCAACCAGCGCCGGTCCGGACTTCGGCGGCGCCGGCTGGAGGAGCGGCTGGCGCAGGAGCGGGCGATGCCCGCCGATGTGAGCGATCCGACCGACGCACTGGCGCGGCGGAGTGCCTTCGCCGCCGTCTTCGCGCGCCTCGGCGAAGACGATCGCGAGGTCCTGCGGCTGATCGCCTGGGAGGGGCTCGAGCCGCGCGAGGCAGCGGTCGTCCTCGGCTGCTCCTACGGCGCGTTCCGTGTCCGCCTCCACCGCGCCCGGCGGCGGCTCGGGAAACAACTCGCCGCTGCCGGACATTCAACGAGTGACGTTCGACGTACCGACGTGAGAGCAATCAAGGAGACGAGATGAAACGCCGAGGCCCGGCCGCAGACCCACTGGCGACGATGCGCGAGGCGAACCCTGTCGACGCCGCCGCGCTCCGTGCCGAGCTCGGGGAGGAGGAGACCGGGAGGGCGATGACGAGGTCGATCGACGCGGCCGCCGTGCCACGCGACCCGGTCCCCGCCGGGGATGCCTTCGCCGCGGGCCTCGAGCCTCGGTCGCGACCTCGTCGCCTTCGGTCGGTGGCGCTCGCCGCAGCCCTCACCGTCCTGATCGCCGCCGCGCTCCTGGCCTCCGGTGCCTTCTCCGGCGGCGGCGCCCATCCCACCTACGCCGCCGCGGCGATCGAGGTCGCCGAAGCAAACCCCCGCCTCCTGGTCACGGCGCCGGGGTGGAGGGTCACCGACGCGGGGGAGTTCGAACGCGCCAGCGGCGAAACGACGTTCGGCGACGGCCGCCGGACCTTTTCGCTCAACTGGTATCCGGCGCGCCTCTACCGCTCCTATTTGCGCGACCGGGCCCAGGTCAGCCCGCCGCAGCACTCGCGGCTGCTCGGCCGCACCGCCACCACCGTCGACTACGGCCGTGGCGAATACGCGACGATGATCGCGCCGATCGGTGCGGTATTCGTCGAGGTGCGGGGACGCCTCGGCGGTCACGCCGCCTACGAGCAGGTGCTGCACTCCCTGCGCGCGGTCGAAGTCGACACCTGGTTGGCGGCGATGCCGGCAAGCGTGGTCTCGCCGGGCGCGCGGCCCCAAACGGTCGCGGCGATGCTCCGCGGCATTCCCTATCCGCCCCGCTTCGACCCCTCCCGGATCGAGAACGAAACGGCTGTTCTGAACCACTACCAGCTGGGTGTGCGGGTCGCCGACGCGGTCGCCTGCGGCTGGGTGGAAAGCTGGCTGGCGGCGCAAGCCTCAGGCGACGCGGTCGCCGCGCGGGCCGCGGTCGACGCGATGGCGAGCTCCCACCATTGGCCGCTCCTCCTGCGGATGGAGCGCGAAGTCAAGATGGGCTGGTCCACGAACATCTGGCACGCGGCGGCCGAACTGCGGCGCGGCCACCTCGACCAGGGCTTCGGCGAGGCATTGGTCCGCCCCGACGGCAGCGGCTACAAGATCGGCCCCGCCTGGGCCACGGAGCTCCAGTGCACCGCGAGGATCCGGCGCGTCCCCTTTGCGGCAGGTGAAGCTCCCGGCGCTGGACGGTGACATTCGAACCGATGTGCACTCGCCGCCCGGGATCGGCGCCTCAGCCCGCCCGCCGGTAGCGGATGTGCGTTGCGAGGGGGGAGTGGAGGGCCTCGACCGGCTCGAAGGGGAAGGACTCGCTGCCGTCGAAGAGGCGCTCGCCGGAGCCGAGGAGGACGGGGGCGACGTCGAGGGTGAGTTCGTCGATCACGTCGGCGGCGAGGGCCTGGCGGACGGCCGAGGCGCCGCCGGCGATGTCGACGCCATCGTCGCCGGCCGTCTCGAGGGCCTGGGCGTAGGCGGAATCGAAGCCGTCGGTGACGAAGTGGAAGGTGGTGCCGCCTTCCATCTCGACCGGCTCGCGGGCGTGGTGGGTGAGGACGAAGACCGGGGCGTGGTAGGGCGGCTCGGGACCCCACCAGCCGTCCCATTCCTCGTCCCACCCGCCACGGATCGGCCCGAACATGTTGCGGCCCATCACGTAGGCCCCGCGGGGGCGCGAGAGCCAGCCCACCGCCGTCGCGTCGGCGTCGTTCGCGCGCTCGTCGCCGAGGTGCCAGGAGTGGAGCTCGAGGCCGCGCTTCCCCAGCGGATTTTCGCGGCTCTGGTCGGGCCCGGCGACGAAGCCGTCGAGCGAGATCGACATGTGGCAGGTGGTGTCCGACATCGGCGTCCTCCAGGTGATCGCGATCTGTGGGCGTCGGCACCGTAGCGCGCGCGACCGTGACCGCGAATCTGGCTAAGCTCTCGGGCGTGATTCTGGGGAGACTCGCGGTGCTGGTGGCGGCGGTTCTGGGCGCGTTGGCGTTCGCGGATTCGGCGGGGGCGGTGACGATCACCGAGTTCCCGGCGAACCCCGGCAAGATCGCCTTCCCGATCAACATCGTGGCCGGGGCCGACGGGAACCTGTGGTGGACCGAATCGGGAGCGGAACCCGGGATCGGCCGGATGAGCCCGACCGGGGAACGGTTCCCGGTCATCCCCGACCCCAACAATCCGATCGATCTCGCGGCGGCACCCAGTGGCTGGGTCTCCTGGGTCTCCGAAAAAGGCTTCGGCACGCGCAGCCCGTCGGGGATCGTGACCCGGGAAGCGACCTACTTCGTGGCCGGTGCGATCACGCTCACGCCCACCGGCCAGATCCGCTATGGCGGGCGTGAAGGCGTCTCCGTGACGGTTCTCTGCTCGCCGAAGAATCCGGCCAGCGATCACCTCGAATCCGAACACGTATGCGCCGGCGAACTCAACGGGTACCCCGTCGAAGGCATCGCGGCCTCGCCGGGAGGCACCCTGTGGGCGTCCGTGTCGAAAAGCAACGCCGTCTTCATCACCTCGGTGGCCGGCACCAATTTCACGACCCGCGTCGACCTGCCGGCCAACTCGGACCCGGTCGGCATCGCGGTCGGCCCGGAAGGGGACGCCTGGGTGGCGATGTGGGAAGCGGGCGCGATCGACCGCATCACCCCGGAAGGGGCCCGCACCCGGTTCCTCCTACCCCCGGGCAGCAAGCCCAACGATCTCGCGCTCGGTCCCGACGGGGCGTTCTGGATCCTCGAGTCGGGGACCGGCAAGATCGCCCGGATGAGCACCGCCGGCGTGGTCACCGGCGAATACCCGGTGCCGAGCGGCGAAACGGGGCAGCTCGGGATCACCCTCGGGCCCGACGGGAACATCTGGTTCACGGACCCTGAAGCGGGCATGATCGGCAGGCTCGTCCCCGATCCGCTGCCGACCGGCCCTCCGGCGGGCACGACCCCTCCTCTCCCTGCTCCGGCGCCGCGCTTCACCGCGGCCCCGCGGTTCTCGCCGGCCCGGTTCCGGGTGGCGGGCAAGGGCAAGGGGGCCGCCCCCAGCAAGCTCAAGTTCTCGCTCTCGGCGGCCGCCTCGGTGGCGGTGACGATCGCGCTCGAAGCGCCGGGGCGGAGGGTCGGCCAGAAGTGCGTCGCCCCCGGCAAGGCGAAACCGGGGGCGAAGAAATGCCATCGCTTCCTGCGCAAGGGAGCTTGGAATTTCAATGGCGCCGCGGGCGCCAACGCGATCCCGTTTGCGGGCAAGCTGGGTGGCAAGGCGTTGTCCCCAGGCCGCTACCAGGCGACCTTGGTCGCGAGCGACGCAGCCGGCAGCTCGGCGGCCGCCACGGCGAACTTCGCGATCGTGCGCTGAGGCCTCACCCTCGCTGAGGCCTCACCCTCAAGCTGCCGCGAGCCAGTCCTTCGCCGCCGTCAGCTCCGAGTTCTTGAAGGCTTTGGCCTTGCCGGGGAGGAGGAAGGAGAGGGCGGCGAGGGCGGGGCGGAGCCAGTCTTCGTCGCCGACCACGGCGAGGCGCTCGAAGGAGCTCAGGTGGCGGGCGCGGAACTCGGCGTCGGCGCCGAAGGCGTCGCCCTCGACATCGCCGCTCCGCGGTCCGATGACGTAGAGGAGGCGGACCTTCGCGCCACTTGCGATCAGGTCGCGGAGGGCCGGTTCGACCGCGTCGCGCCAGTCGTCGTCCTCGACCTCGCCAATCGCCTCGAAGCCGATCGTCCCGGCGGGCATGTCCTCGATCTTCTGCAGCATCTCGGCTCCGTTTTCTGGTCTGGCTGAACCGGTCCGCGCCCCCGACAAGGCCCGATCGGGGGGACCTGACCAGGATTATTGACCATGTCCGGCGAAGGGAATACCGTCGTAACAAAGCTCACTATGGGCCGGCGGCGGCGGAACTCGATGCGACGCGGCCTGAGGCCCGAAGGAGAGGGGAGAACGTATGGAGGCTCACAGAGATTCGAGGCCGGCGCGCGGAGGTCAGCGCTCCACCTGGATCGCGTTCGCCGGCGTGATGATGCTCATTCTCGGGTGCCTGGACGTGATCTGGGGCATCGCCGCGCTCGCCAACAACGAAGTGGTCGTGGTCGGTGGCCACGGGGTGATCGTCTTCGACATCACCACCTGGGGCTGGGTCCAGCTGATCGTCGGCATCCTCATCGGCCTGACCGGCCTGGGGCTGCTCGTCGGCAACGCGGTTTCACGCTGGGTGGGCGTCGGGTTGCTCGCGGCCAACGCCGTGCTGCAGGTCGTCTGGTTCACCGCCGCGCCCCTCTGGGCGATGCTGATCATCGCTCTTGACGTCGTCCTGATCTACCAGCTCTGCATCAACTGGGAAGACGAACCGGCGTGACGGTGCTCGCGGGCGTGAGCTTCGGGGAAGGGCTCCCGCTCGTCCTCGGGCCCCGGGCAGCTCGTGGTCGCGGAGGAGATCCGCGATCCTCCTGAAGGCGAAGCTGCTCGCCTGATCGTCTGAGTCATCCCGAGCGGCGGGGCGGGCCGGGGTCCGCCCCGCAGACATGGACTCGTCCCGCCGCCGGGTGTACCTTCGGTCGGTGCCGCCGACGGCCGTAGATCGCATCCGCAACGTTGCCCTGATCGGCCATCGCGGCAGTGGCAAGACCAGCCTGTACGAGGCGATGCTGTTCGAGGGCGGGGCGATCAACCGCCTCGGCAGGGTCGACGACGGCTCGACCGTCTCCGACCACGAGCCCGACGAGCAGCGGCGCGGCCAGTCGATCGACGCCTGCGTCAGCCACCTGACCCACGCCGGGCGCGAGATCAACCTGATCGACACGCCCGGCGACCCCAGCTTCGTCGCCTACGCCGCCGCCGCGCTGCGGGTGGTCGATGGGGCGGTGGTGGTCGTCGACGGGACCGCCGGGGTCGAGGTCCATACGGAGAGACTGTGGGGGCGCGCCGACGCCGAGGGTCTGGCGCGGCTCGTCTTCGTCAACATGCTCGACCGCGAGCGGGCCGACTTCTTCGCCGCGCTCGACTCGCTCAAGGCCGCGTTCGGCCCCCACGTCGTCGCCACCGAGATCCCGATCGGCAGCGAGCACGACCTGCGCGGCGTGATCGACCTGATCGACATGGAGGCGTTCGTCTACGCCGGCGGCGGGCGCGGCGGCGCCGAGCGGATGCCGATCCCCGACGAGCTCCTCCCGCGCGCCACCGAGTACCGCGAGAAGCTGATGGACGAGGTCGCCGAGAACTCCGACGAGCTGATGGAGCGCTACCTCGACGGCGAGGAGATCGACCACGCCGAGATCATCGCCGCGCTCAAGCGGGGCGTCGCCGCGGGGCACCTGTTCCCGGTCACCTGCGGCGCCGCGACGAGGAACCTCGGCACCGATCGCCTGCTCGACGCGCTCGTCGAGGACCTGCCCTCGCCGCAGATGCGCGGCCCACTGGAGATGCTCGACGCCGACGGCGCGGCGGTCGAGGTCGCTCCCGACCCGGACGGCCCGTTGGTCGCCTACGTGTTCAAGACGACCGCCGATCCCTACGCGGGGCGGATCAACTTCTTCCGCGTCTGCAGCGGCACGATCCGCTCCGACTCGCAGGCCGTCAACGTGCGCGGCCAGGAGCGGGAGCGGATCGGCCAGCTCGGGCAGCCGCTCGGCAACGACCTGGAGCCGGTCGAGGCGCTCGGCGCGGGCGACATCGGCGCCGTCGCCAAGCTGAAGGAGACGAAGGCCGGCGACGTGCTCTGCGACGGGGAGCGGGAGATCACGGCGCGGCGGCTCGACCTGCCGGCGCCGGTGATGGCGTTCTCCTACGACGCGCGGTCGCGGGGGGACGAGGAGAAGGCGGCGACGGCGGTGCGGCGACTGAGCGAGGAGGACCCGACGCTCGACGTCCACCGCGACCCCCAGACCGGCGAGCAGATCATCGCCGGGCTGACCCAGGTCCACGTCGAGGTGCTGGTGGAGCGGATGAAGAGCCGCTTCGGCGCCGCGGTCGAGCTTCATCCGCCGCGCGTCCCCTACCGCGAGGCGATCCGCCGGCCCGCCGCCGCGCACGCCCGCTACAAGAAGCAGACCGGTGGGCGCGGCCAGTTCGCCGACTGCGCGATCGAGATCGAGCCCGGCGAGGACGGCAAGGGCCTCGAGTTCGTCGACAAGATCAAGGGCGCGGCGATCCCGGGCAGCTTCATCCCCTCGGTGGCGAAGGGCGTGGCGGAGGCGATGGAGCATGGCACCCTCGCCGGGTACCCGGTCAAGGACGTGCGGGTGAGCCTGGTCGACGGCAAACACCACGACACCGATTCCTCCGAACTGGCGTTCAAGATCGCCGGCGCGATGGCCTTCAGGGAGGCGATGGAGGAGGCCGACCCGGCCCTGCTGGAGCCGATCGTCGAGCTGGCGATCGACTGCCCCGACGATGTCGTCGGCGACGTGATCGGCGATCTGAACTCGCGCCGGGGACGGCCGCTGGGCATGGAGGCGAAGGGCCTGGTGACCGAGATCAAGGCCGAGGTGCCGATGGCCGAGGTGCTCGACTTCGCCCCCGACCTGCGCTCGATCAGCGGCGGCCGCGCCGAGTTCACGATGGAGTTCGCGCGCTACGAGGAAGTGCCCGCGCACCTGGTCGAGAAGGTGATCGGCGCCGCCGCGAACGGCCAGGTCGGCTCGCCGGACGCCGCCGCCCGGGCGTAGAAGCTGTCGCCCGAGGAAAGGGACGGGCCGTCTCGGCCACGGCCCGGGCAGGCTGTGGCCGTGGCCGAGACGGCCGGGTGTCCGGGGAGAGGGGAAGGGTCGCGAGGGAGTCACGGGAGCGGCACGGGTCCGTCATCGAAGTGGGAATTCGCCGTCGCCTCCAGGATGCCCCTCCCTCCAGCTGTTCCTTATGCCGACCAGTCCGGCAAAAAGAACAGCTGACCGGGGTCGGCCGGGGAACGGGAGGTCCGTCACCCTTCCTCCCGTCTTCCTCGGACGTCCGGGACACGCT
>JAFDWB010000085.1 GCA_018268675.1 Actinomycetota bacterium | reverse complement strand
GCACTATCCGGCTGGCTCGAGTTCTATAACTGGCACAGACCACACGGCTCACTCAGCCACAGGTCGCCCGGAGCCCGCCTCGGCGAGCTGAAGCGGAACAACGTGGTCGGGTCTTACACCTAGACCTTCCTGAACACGCCGACGACCCTGCCGAGCACCCGGGCTTCCGTGGTGATGATCGGATCCATCTCGTCGTTCTCGGGCTGGAGCCGGATGTGGTCGGGTTCGCGGAAGTAGCGCTTCACGGTCGCCTCCTCGCCGATCAGGGCGACGACGATCTCGCCGTCGCCGGCGTCGTCGGCCGGGCGGACGATCACGTAGTCGGCTTCGAGGATCCCGGCGTTCTTCATCGATTCGCCGCGGACCTGGAGGATGTAGTCGCCGTCCTCGCCACCGATCACGTCGGGGACTTCGAGATATTCCTCGATGTTCTCTTCGGCCAGGATCGGGGCGCCCGCGGCGACCGAACCGACCAGCGGGATGCCGCCGCCCGGCCTCACGACGTTGACCGCCTTGTCGAAGAGCAACTCGATCGCGCGCGGCTTCGACGGGTCCCGTTTGAGCAGCCCGATCTTCTCCAGGTTCGCCAGGTGCGCGTGCACGGTCGAGGACGAGTGCAGCCCCACCGCTTTGCCGATCTCCCGCACCGTCGGCGGGTAGCCGGTCTTCGCCGCGTACTTGCGGATGAAGTCGAAGATCTCCTTCTGCCGCTTGGTCAGGTCAAGGTCAACCATCGTGGGCTCCGTTTTCCTCCGATTGCCGGGCTGCAAGCAAGACGAACACCTGTTCGCAGAGTATCCCTTCCCCCGGACGCTCGCAAGCGGCAAGGGCACCCGGGCGCCGAACCCCTAGAATCCCCGGTCCCACGAGCGGCTGTGGCGGAACTGGTAGACGCGCAAGGTTGAGGGCCTTGTGGGTGGAAACACCCGTGATGGTTCGACTCCATTCAGCCGCATCGGTGTCGATGCCCCGCAATCCGTGAACTCACGCGGATTGCGGGGAGCCGGCCGACTGGGACGGCGACGATCAGGGCGCTCGGACGAAGGCGGACGTGGCTCGTCACCTCAGCGGGTCGTCGGGTCGGTCGCGATTTCTCATTGGACGAGAAGCCACAGGGCGCTGGATCAGACCCCCGAAGCGGTCTAAAATCGGTCGGGCGAGCCGAGCGGACGCGGGGCGGGGAGACATCCGCCTCGAGGAAAGTCCGGACACCAAAGGGCAGGGCGGTGGGTAACGCCCACCCGGCGAAAGCCGCGGGAAAGTGCCACAGAAACACACGGCCGATGGCGCGGCCACACGTGAGCCGCGTACAGGCAAAGGTGAAAAGGTGCGGTAAGAGCGCACCGGCGTCGTGGTGACACGGCGGCCAGGCAAACCCCGCCCGGTGCAAGGCCAAGCAGGACCGTCGACCCGGCTCGGCGAGGTCCAGGTAGGTCGCAGGGCGCCTCGGCGCCCCGTCAGGGCTCCGGCCCGGCGAGATAGATGTCCGCTCGCGACAGGATCCGGCTTACAGGCTCGCTGTCGGAAGGCCCCGTCTCGGCGGGGTCTTCCCATATCCACGGTGCGCTCCATGGGCGCGCCTCGGGGGCGCATGGCCCGTTGCAGGAATTCGGCCTCCGGTGTCGGCAGCCGATTTATGCCGCAAATTGCGGGTGTCGCCCGCGGCGGGGTGCAATTTTTCCGTCTTAGCATTTGCTAACCTGCCGCCAACTTCCGCTGAATCTTCGCCACATATCGCGAAGAGCGGGGGACCCAATTGGTTGGGGCGAGTCGCGGCTTCTGCCGCGTAGCGCAGCTCTTTCAGCGCGAGCCCGTCAGCTAACCCCGTAAGCGCCGGAAAGAGACATGAACCAAACCCCCCACCGCCGTGAGCGGACAAGGAATCTCATGGGAGCCCCCGTCCTCGGGCGGCCCGCGCTCTCCACGCGCCCCGCGCTCTCGCTGCGCACCGCGTTTCTCGCCGCCGCGCTCGCGGTACTCGCCCTCGTCGTCGCCCCGGGAGCCCAGGCGGCGACCGGCGGCGCCGCCCCGGCCGCGGTCGCGACCGAACCCGCGGCGCCGACCGAAACGACGACCGTCGCGTCCACCTTCAACGAAGCCGAACTCTCCTTCAGCCCCTACCGCATCGCCGGCGCCAGCTGGTACGGCGGCACGACCATGTGGGGCCGCCACACCGCCTGCGGGCAGATCCTGCGGCCGACCACGATCGGGGTCGCCAACAAGACGCTTCCCTGCGGCACCCCGGTCAAGTTCATCTGGCACGGCCACACCCTGGTCGCCCCGGTGATCGACCGCGGCCCCTACATCAGAGGCCGCGCCTGGGACCTCACCGCGGCAGCCGCCGAAGCACTCGCCTTCGAAGGCGTCGGTCGGATCCGCTACGCGGTCGCGATCGAATACGCCTCGAAGGGCCTGTAGCCGCCCTCCCGTGCCGCATCGCCTCGCCCTCATGGGGGTTTAATGTTCGCTGCCCAGCGCAGTCGTTCAGAGAGGAGCAGTAGCGATGTCGAGGATTTCTTGCCGTCCCAAGACCGTGCTCGCGCGTCGGGGTCGCCGGTTCGGCTTCGCGCTCGCCGTCGCCGCCCTTGCCCTGGTCGCGTTCACCGCGGTGGCGGGTGCCGCGGGTGTCGAACAGACGACGGTGACGCTTGGCGAGACCTCCTCGACGCCCGATCCATCGTGCCCGAACCTGCCCTGCCAGGCGGTCGGCAGCGTCACCGGCTTCCAGGTGTCGAACGGGCAGGTCCAAAACCCGTTCCTGGTCCAGACCAACGGCACGGTGAAGTCCTGGACGCTGACCCTCGCGCAGCCGACCAACAGCCAGCGCAGCTTCTTCAACGGCTTCTTCGGCACCCCGCCGGAGGCGCGGCTCGCGATCCTCCGTCGCATCCCCGGCACGAACCCGCCGCGCTACAACCTGCGCCGGCAGGGGGCGGTCAAGGTGCTCTCGCCGTACCTCGGCCAGACGGTCAAGTTCGGCTCCTCGCTGAAGGTCGAAAAGGGCGACATCATCGGCATCACGGTGTCGACGTGGGCGCCGTTCTTCGCCCAGGGGCTGCCGAGCGACAACGTCTGGCGGGCGAGCCGCGAACCGGGCGCCTGCACCAATTCAACCCAGATCCGCCACGGCAAGGCGCAGGAAACGCCCGGCAAGCGCGCGACCTACGGCTGCAAGTACTCGACCGCTCGCCTGCTCTACACGGCCACGATGGTCGAGGAAGGCTGAAGCGGTTCGGGTCGGCCCCCGCGCGCCGGAGCGTGCAGGTGCCGACCCGTGCTCGATGCTCTTAGGACCTACCTTAGGCGGCCGAGGGGAGGACCCGGGGCGTCGCCTGGTCCTGCGGGAGCGCCGCCGCGCTCGCGATCAGGGACTGGAACTCGTTGAGGGCGAGATGGGCGACCGCCTCGAGGATCTCCTCGTCGGTCCAGCCGATCTCACGCGCCTCCTCGTGGAGGTGGAGGGGCGGCGAGCCGTCGGCCTCGAGCGCCTCCTTGAGGTAGAGCAGGAGCGCCGCCTCCTTCGGATCGGCGGAGGTGAAGGAGCGGGCGCGGGAGACCTCGTCGAGGCCCAGCCCGGCGCGGCGCGCCGACTTTGCGTGCTGGGCGATGCTGTAGCTGTCCTCGCGGTACTCGGCGACGGCCAGCGCGATCCGCTCGCGGGTCGCCTGGGGGAGGACGCCGCCGCGCAGCTCGGAGCGCATGCGCGTGTAGGCCCGGAGGACGGCAGGGGCGCCGGCGAGCACGCCGACGAACTTGGTGACCGCACCACCGGCCGCCTGGATGGACTTGATGAGCGGGGCGCTCTCGTCGGGTGCCGTCAGCTCATCGTGGATCTGGAATCTGCTTACTGCCGTTTTGACCGTCACTTGCTTCTCGTCTCTGGCCTGCCTGGCCGGATCGGGGAGGAATCGGCTTTACAGGGCCTTTACGTGGCCTTTACTTTACTTTGAGCCTCTTACTTACGTGTCGTAAGTTATACCGACATCTGGATGACGTTTCAAGTCGCCGGGAACGGCTGTTTTGGTACCCGGAATACGCCGATCCGCACCGCTTCGGTTCATTCGCCTATCGTTGCCCGCTCAACGCGCCAGAGCCCAAGGGAGGCAAGTTCACGCATGGCAGACCGCCCGCAGACCGCCGAGGATGTCATCCAGCTCGTCAAGGAGCACGACGTCCGCTTCGTGCGGCTCTGGTTCACCGACGTCCTCGGCCGGCTGAAGAGCTTCTCCGTGAACGCGGCGGAGCTCGACGACGCCTTCGGGGGCGGGATGGGCTTCGACGGTTCCTCGATCACCGGTTTCAACCCGATCGAGGAGTCGGACATGCTGGCGGTGCCGGACCCGACCACGTTCGACCTACTGCCGTGGCGGCCTGAGAAAGAGGACACCGTCGCGCGCATGTTCTGCGACATCCGCGTGCCGGGCGGCAGCCCCTACGAGGGCGATCCCCGCTGGATCATGCAGCGGGCCCTGAAGCGGGCCGAGGAGATGGGCTTCGACGCCTACAACATCGGGCCGGAGCTCGAGTACTTCTACTTCCGCTCGGCGAAACCGGAGTCGGGGGTGCCCGAGGTCCTCGACGAGGGTGGTTACTTCGACCTGACGACGCTCGACGCGGGCTCCGACCTGCGCCGCGAGACCGTCCTCGCCCTGGAGAAGATGGGCATCCACGTCGAGTACACCCACCACGAGGTCGGCCCGTCCCAGCACGAGGTCGACATGCGTTACAAGAACGCGCTCGAGATGGCCGACGACTGCATGACGTACCGAATCGTCGTGAAGGAGTACGCGATGAAGTACGGCTACCACGCGTCTTTCATGCCGAAGCCACTCTTCGGCGAGAACGGCTCCGGGATGCACGTCCACCAGAGCCTCTCCAAAGGCGGTAAGAATGCCTTCTACGACCCCGACGACCCCTACTTCCTCTCGCCGGTGGCGAAGTCGTTCATCGCCGGCCAGCTGAAGCACGCGCGGGAGATCTCGCCGCTCTTCGCCCAGTGGGTCAACTCTTACAAGCGGCTCGTGCCCGGCTTCGAGGCGCCGGTGTATCTCGCGTGGTCGCGCCGCAACCGCTCCGCATTGATCCGGGTGCCCCTCTACCACCCCGGCAAGGAGGCGGCGACGCGCGCCGAGCTCCGCTGCCCGGATCCTGCCGCGAACCCCTACCTCTGCTTCGCCGGGATGCTGCAGGCGGGACTCGAAGGGGTGGAGAAGGGATACGAGTTGCCGGAGCCGATGGAGCAGAACCTCTACCACCTCTCCCAGGAGGAGCTCGCCCACCAGGGGATCGAGCAGCTGCCGGAGACGCTCGGCGAGGCGATCGAGGTGGCCGCCGAGTCGGAGCTGGTCCTGCGCACGCTCGGCGAGCACACCTTCCGCCGTTTCGTCGAGATCAAGCGGCAGGAATGGGACGACTATCGGATCCAGGTCACGCCGTACGAGATCGAGAACTTCCTGCCGATCCTGTGACGAGATGACGGGCGAGCGCTGATGGCCGAGCTCCACATTCTGCGCGTCTTCTGTGACGCAGAGTGGGAATTCGGTAACCCGCTCGGGGTGTTCCTCGACGGCGGGGAGGTGCCGGAGCAGCGCCGCCAGGCCGTCGCCACCGAGCTCGGTTTCTCGGAGACGGTCTTCGTCGACGACGCGGCCGCGGGGCGGATACGGATCTTCACACCGGGCTACGAGCTCGGCTTCGCCGGACATCCGACCGTCGGCACCGCCTGGCTCCTGGGCAAGGAGCGGGCGCCGGTCGAGATCCTGCGGCCGCCCGCGGGCGAGGTCGCGGTGCGGGTCGACGGTGGCATGACCTTCGTCAGCGCCCGTCCGGAGTGGGGGCCGGACTGGAAGTTGATCGAGCTGCCGGACGCGGCGGCGGTCGAGGCCGCTGACGGCCCGCCCGAGGGTGAGGAGCTCGCCTGCATCTGGGCCTGGATCGACCAGGCCGAAGGCACGGTCCGCTCCCGCTGCTTCTCCCTCGACGACGGGATCGGCGAGGACGAGGCGACCGGCTCGGCGGCGATCTGCCTGGCCGCCGCCCTCGACCGCGACATCGCGATCCGCCAGGGCCGCGGCTCCCGCCTCGCTGCCCGGCGTCTCGGCGAAGGCCGCGCCGAGGTCGGCGGCCGCGTCGTGCTGGATGCGGTCCGCGATTTCGCGCTGTAGGGGTCGACGGGCGGTCGGCCGGCGCCCGGCGGCGCGGCCATCCCCCTCATGCTTCGGCTGGTGATGAGGGGGATGGCCGCGCCTTGGCCCGCGCCAGGCCGGTGCGTTCGCAGTTGGCCACAACAGTTGTCGATAAGTGCGAACGCACCGGGCCGGGCCGGCCGGGCACGGGTGAGTTCGCACTTCCCCGCGGATTTCTGCGAACTCACCGCGCCGCGACGCTTGCTGCGTTGTGTGCGCCAGGGCGCCCTCAACTCACCAAACGACGCGGGGGGCTGCGACGGATCCGTCACCGGACACGCACGAGGCGCGCCCGTCCCGCCCTCATAGCCGCCGTAGTGAGGGTGGGACGGGCGCGCCGAGGGGCGGCAGCCGGCCCAGGCCTCGACGCTATGTGTCGGCCAGTTCGCGCTCGAGGGCGGCGGGATCGGTCACGGGGAGGTTGCAGGTGAAGGATTCGCAGACGTAGGCGGCCGGTTCGCCGCCGATCTCGGTGCGGGCGTCGAGGAGCGGGGGTTCGGTGGCGCCCGCGGGGCCGGCGGCGAGGACGATGTGGGGACGGAAGGCGGTGCGGACCACGGCCTCGAGGGCCGAGGTGTCGGCGCCGACGAGGGCGACCTCGCGGGTCGGGGCGTGGTGGAAGTCGAGGGCGCGGAGGAGGTGGGCGAAGGAGTCGGGGTGTGAGACGGCGGGCTCGCCGAACAGGGCGAGGACACCGAGGGCGCGGTCGGCAAAGGCCATTTCGCCGCTCAGGGCGGCGAGGCGGAGGAGGCCGAGGGCGGCGGCGCTCTGGCCGGCCGGGATCGGGTGGTCGCCGACCTCCTTGCGGCGGGCGATCAGCTGCTCGTGGTCGGCCGAGGTGGAGAAGAAGCCGCCGCGCTCCTCGTCGCCGAAGCGCTCGACCATGGTCTCGGCGAGCGCACGGGCGGCCGCGAACCAGCGCCGGTCGAAGGTCGTTTCGTAGAGGACCAGGAGCGCCTCGACCATGAAGGCGTGGTCCTCGAGGTAGGCGTTCAGGTGCGCGCGCCCGTCCTTGTAGGTGCGCAGGAGGCGCCCGTCCTCGTCGCGCATCGAGCCGAGGACGAACTCGGCGCAGGCGGTCGCCGCCTCCAGGTAATCGGGGCGGTCGAGGACGGCGCCCGCCTCGGCCAGCGCCGCTATCGCCAGGGCGTTCCAGGAGCAGAGGCGCTTGTCGTCGAGGCCGGGCGGGACGCGCTCGGCGCGGGCGGCGAGCAGGGCGGCGCGGGCCGCGTCGAGGCCCGCCGGGTGCGGGGCCGCGGCGCCGGCCGCGAGGTGGAGGATGTTCCTGCCCTCGAAGTTGCCCGCCTCGGTGACGCCGAAGTAGGCAAGGATCTCGTCCGGGTCGGCACGGCCGCCGATCGCCGCCGCGCCCGCCGAGTCCTGGGCCAGCACGGCGCGGATCTCGCCCGGCGTCCAGACGTAGAACTTGCCCTCCTCGCCCTCGGAGTCGGCGTCGTAGGCGGAGTAGAAGCCGCCCTCCGGCCCGCGCATCTCGCGCAGCAGCCAGTCGAGCGTCTCCTCGCAGACCCGCCGGTAGCGCGCGTGGCCGAGCACCTGGTACCCGTGCAGGTAGGCGCGGGCGAGCAGGCCGTTGTCGTAGAGCATCTTCTCGAAGTGGGGGACGAGCCAGGCCGAGTCGACCGCGTAGCGGGCGAAGCCGCCGCCGAGCTGGTCGTAGATGCCGCCCGCGAGCATCGCGTCGAGGGTCCGCTCGACGTGGTCGAGGCCCTTGCCGCGGCTCATCAGCAGCTCGAGCGAGGAGGCGGGCGGAAACTTCGGCGCGCGGCCGAAGCCGCCGTTGGCAGGATCGGCGTGGGAGAGGAGCGTCGTAACCGCGGCCGTGAGGCTCTCCCGATCGGGGACCCCACCTGGGGAAAGGGTCGAGAGGGCCTCGAGTCTCCCCACCGTCGTCGCCGCCCGCTCGCGGATCTCCTCGCGCTTTCCGCGAAAAGCCTCGAGCACCGCTTCCATCACCATGCGGAAGCTCGGCATGCCGCGGCCGTCGTCGGGCGGGAAGTAGGTGCCGCCGTAGAACGGGATGCCGTCGGGATCGAGGAAGACGGTCATCGGCCAGCCACCCTGCCCGGTGAAAGCCTGCACCGCCTCCATATAGATCGCGTCGACGTCGGGACGCTCCTCGCGGTCGACCTTGATGCAGACGAAGTTGGCGTTCATGAAGGCTGCCGTGTCCGGATCCTCGAAGGACTCCCGCTCCATCACGTGGCACCAGTGACAGGCCGAGTAGCCGACCGAGAGCAGGATCGGCAGGTCCTCCGCGCGCGCCCGGCCGAGCGCCGCCTCGCCCCACGGATACCAGTCGACCGGGTTCTCCGCGTGCTGCAGCAGGTAGGGGCTGGTCTCCGCGGCGAGCCGGTTGGACATTGGTTCGAGGGTAATTCATCCCCGGCCGGGGCAACTTCGGATACCGTCGGAGGCTCATTGAACGCGAACGACAGCGGCAAGCGCGATGCCGCCCTCCAAGCGGTACTGGCGAAGTTGGAGCCTGCCGACCGCCAGGTCGTCCTCGACGCGCTCGCCGCGGCGGCGAAGACCGAGACCGAGCTGCGCTATCTCGCCGACCACGACCCCTTGACGGCGCTCCTGAATCGACGCGCCTTCCGTGCGCGGCTTGACACCTACGTGAACTTCTCGGCGCGTTACGGCGGCCGCGGCGCGGTGATGGTGATCGACGTCGACGGGCTCAAGGCGGTCAACGACCGGCTCGGACACCAGCAGGGCGACAACCTGATCCGGCGGGTGGCGGCGACGCTGCGCGAGCGGGTGCGCTCGACCGACATCGTCGCCCGCCTCTCCGGCGACGAGTTCGCGGTGCTGGTGCCGCAGAGCGACGTCGCCGGGGCATTGCAGCTCGGTGAGGATCTGCGCAGCGAAGTGGCGGCGGCGTTCGCCGAGGACCCGGAGCTCGCGGGGGCCTCGATCAGCGTCGGGATCACGATGTTCGGCGCCGAGTCCGACGGCGGCTCGGAGGCGGTGCTGGCCGCCGCCGACGACGCGATGTACAGGGCGAAGGCGGAGGGGCGGGACCGCATCTCCCTCTACGAGACGCCGGTCGAAGCGACCTTCGACGCCCGCCGGCTCACGACCAGCGCGATCATCCGCAACGCGCTCACGCAGAACCGTCTCAGCTTGGCGACGCAGCCGATCGCGAGCCTCGCCGACGGGGCGGTGGAACGGTTCGAGCTGCTGCTGCGGATGCGCGACGAGGCCGGTGCGATCCTGCCCGCCTCGGCCTTCATCGGGGTGGCGGAGCGCTCCGGGATGATCCAGGAGCTCGACCGCTGGGTGGTCGGCCAGGCGTTCGACCTGCTCGCGCAGCGCGAACGGGAGGGGCGGCCGGTCTCCCTTCACGTCAACCTCTCGGGGGCGTCGCTCACCGACATCTCGGTGCTCGAATACATCGAGCGGCGGCTCGACGAAGATGGGGTCGACCCGAGCCGCTGCACCTTCGAGATCACCCAGACGGCACGGATCGAGGACCTCGACACCGCCGCCTCCTTCGCCGACCGTCTCTCCGAATTCGGCTGCGAAGTCGCGATCGACGACTACGGGGCGGGCTTCGGCCCTTTCGAGTACCTGAAGCGCTTCCCCTTCGACGTGATCAAGATCGACGGGGCCTTCGTCCGCGATCTCGCCACCAGCGAGGCCGACCGCCTCACCGTTCAGGCGATCGTCGGCATCGCCCGCGGCCTCGGCAAGACGACGATCGCCGAGTTCGTCGAGGACGAGGAGACCGCGCGACTGCTCCGCGAATACGGCGTCGACATGGCCCAGGGCTACCACCTCGGGCCGCCGGTCGGGGTCGAGGAAGGGCTGTTCGAAACGACTTAGGCCCTCAGTCGCGGGCGTCCCGGCACCCGGGCGCGATCAGCGTTCGGCGCGGAGCTGGGCGCGCCGGACCTTGCCACTGGTGGTCTTCGGCAGCGCGTCGACGAACTCGACGATCCGCGGCGCCTTGTAGGGGGCGGTCTGCTCTCGGCAGTGGTCCTGGAGCTCGCGGACGAGGGCGTCGCTCGGCTCGCGGTCGCGGAGGACGACGATCGCGCGCACGACCGCGCCCCGTTCGGGGTCGGGGGCGGCGACCGCGGCGGCGTCGGCGACGGCGGGGTGGGAGAGGAGGGCGGCCTCGACCTCGGTCGGGCCGATCCGGTAGCCGGAGGAGCTGATGATGTCGTCGCCCCGGCCCTCGAAGAAGAGGAAGCCGTCCTCGTCCTCGGAGACCAGGTCACCGGTCGGCCACCACTCGCCCGCGAAGCGCTCGCCGTCGAGGTAGCGGGAGAAGAAGGTGGGGGAGGAGGCGGCGCGCAGTTGGAGCTCCCCGTCCTCGATCCGCACCTCCATGCCCGGCAGCGGCCTGCCCATCGAGCCGAGGCGGAGCGGCTCGCCGGCGAGGTTGGCGGTCACCTGGCCGGTCTCGGTCTGGCCGTAGCCGTCGGCGGGCTCGAGGCCGGTCGCCTCGCGCCAGGCGCCGATCGTCTCCGGGTCGAGCGGCTCGCCCGCGGACACCATGCGGCGCAGGGCGGGGAGGGGGCGGAGCGCCGTGCGGCGGGCCAGCATCCGATACTCGGTCGGCGCCTGGCAGAGGACGTTGACGCCGAGCGCGGCGGCGAAGTCGAGGCGCTCCGCCGGGTCGAAGCGCCCGTCGTGGATCACCGCGGCGGCGCCGGTCAGCCAGGGCGCGAGGAAGACGTTGCGGGCCGACTTCGACCAGCCGGTGGCGGTCGTGCACCAGGCGAGCTCTCCCGGGCGGGAGCCGAACCAGTGCTCGGCCTGGATCCGCTGGCCGAACAGGTAGCGGTAGGCGTGGACGACGCCGCGCGGGTCGCCGGTCGTGCCGGAGGTGAAGACGATCAGCGCCGGGTCCTCGGGCCCGAGGTCGACCACCGACGCGGGCGTCTCCTGCGGCCGGTCCTCGTCGAGGACGCAGCCGACCTCGGCCATCGTCATCGTCGGCACCCCGGTGGGCAGCTCGGCGAGCAGCCGCTCCTCGCCGACGCAGAGCACCGGCTTCGCCGCCGCCACCCGCAGCTCCAGGTCCTTGCGCCGCAGCTGCGTGTTGCAGGGCAGCGCCACCGCCCCCATCCGCCAGCACGCGAGCAACGACAGCACCCACTCGATCCGGTTCCCGACCAGCGTCATCACCACGTCCCCGCGCCCGACCCCCCGCGCCGCGAATGCCCCCGAGAGCCCCGCCGAGGTGGCGACCAGTTCCCCGAAGTGCCAGTCCCGCCGCCGCCCCTCCGCATCGACCGCCACGATCCCCAACCGCGAAGCCGGCGAGCGCTCCATGAGGTCGTCGATGATGTTCACGAGGCGGCAGTCTGTCGGAAAACGGGGTGACGCGGGCTGGGGGCCTGTCTCGGTGACCCGTCCGGAAAAGCCGTCGCGCAGCTGGGCCTGCCTTAAGGGCTCGGGTTCGGGGCACCGGAGCTTTTCCGGAGGGGCCACCGAGACAGGCCTGACGAATCGTTCCTCGCTCCTCACGGAGCCTGAGACACGAGGATCGTCGCCCAGCCTGGCACTCCGATAGCTCCTCGAAGCTAGGAAAGGGTCCGTAGAGCCCTCTCGGGTCCCCTCCCCAGAAGCTCCAGTGCCCCGCACCGAGCCCTTAAGGCAGGCCCAGCTGCGCGACGGCTTCTGGGGAGGGGACCCGAGAGGGCTCCCCCGCAAACCCCGTCCCTTCTCCTACCGCAGTTCGCTAGACGTCTTCCCGAGCAACTGCCGCGCGACGATCAGGAGCTGGATCTGTTGGGTCCCCTCGAAGATGTCGAGGATCTTGGCGTCGCGGGCCCACTTCTCCAGCAGCTCGGACTCGCCGAGGCCGACGGCGCCGCAGAGCTCGACGCAGCCGAGGGTGACCTCGACGCAGGTGCGGCCCGCCTTCGCCTTGGCCATCGAGGCCTGGAGGGAGTTGGGCTTCGAGTTGTCGGCCATCCAGGCGGCCTGCAGGGTGAGGAGCCAGGCGGCCTCGTAGTCGGACTCCATCTCGAGGAAGCGGGCCGCGGCGGCGGGCTGGGAGAGGACCGGGGTGTCGTAGTCGATCTCGACGCCCGCGGAGGCGAGCTGGGCGCGCGTCTCCTCGAGGGCGGCGCGCATCACCCCGACGCCCATCGCGGCGACCAGCGGCCGCGTATTGTCGAACGTTTCCATCACCCCGGCGAAGCCCTTCTCCTTCACCTCCGGGTCACCCAGCAGCGCGTCTTTCGGCACGCGGCAGTCCTGCAGGGTGAAGTTGGCGGTATCGGAGGCGCGGATGCCGAGCTTGTGCTCCAGGCGGTCGAGCTTCAGGCCCGGGTTGTCGCGCTCGACGATGAAGGACTTGATCGCGGCGCGGCCCTTGGAGCGGTCGAGCGTGGCCCAGACGACGATCAGGTCGGCGCGGTCGCCCGAGGTGACGAAGATCTTCTCGCCGTTGAGGACATACTCGTCGCCGTCGAGCTCGGCGGTGGTGCGGATCGCGGCCGAGTCGGAGCCCGCTTCGGGCTCGGTGATCGCCATCGCCGCCCAGCGGCCGCCGTAGCGCTCCAGCTGCTCCTCGGTCGCCACCGAGGCGATCGCCGAGTTGCCGAGCCCCTGGCGCGGCATCGAGAGCAGCAGGCCGACGTCGCCCCAGCAGAGCTCGATGACGCCGAGCACGGTGGAGAGGTTCGAGCCGTTGCGGTTCTGCGCCGGGTCGGAGCCGTTGGAGGAGCGCCGCACGCCGGTCGCGCCCGCGCCGCCGAGGTCGGAGCCTTCGTTCATGCCGTCGATCAGCGACGCCAGCAGGTCGAGCTCCTTCGGGTAGGCGTGCTCGGCCTCGTCGTATTTGCGCGAGATCGGCCGGAACACCTCGGTCGCCACCTGGTTGGCCTGGTTGACCAGCGGCTTGTATTTCTTCGGTATCTCGAGATTGATCATGGTGCCTTCCTTCGCAGTCGTCACGACGCTTGTCTTCGTATGGAAGACAAGCGTCGTGGGGTCTCAGACCAGCAGGGCGCCCTCCATGGCGCCGCCGGAGCGGAGGTCTCGGTACCAGCGCTCGACCGGGTGCTCCTTGACGAACCCGTGGCCGCCGAGCAGCTGGACGCCTTCGGAGCCGATCTTCATCCCCTTCTGGGCGCAGAGGCGGCGGGCGATCGCGGCCTCGCGGGCGAAGTCGGCGCCCTGGTCGGCGCGCGCCGCCGCCCGGTAGGTGGCGAGCCGCATGCCGCTCGACTCGATGCCGATGTCGGCGACCGCGAAGGCGACGCCCTGGCGGTTGGAGATCGGTTCGCCGAACGCCTGGCGCTCGTTGACATAAGGGATGACGTAGTCGAGGACCGCCTGCGCGGTGCCGACCGAGAGCGAGGCCCAGGCGATCCGGGCCCGGTTCACGCACTCGACGTAATCGGCCCGCGCGCCCTCGCCGAGGATCCCGGTCGCGGGGACGCGGGCGCCTTCGAGGATCAGCCTGCCGGTCGAGGCGGGGCGGAGGCCCATCGCCGGCTCGTCCTCGATCGCCAGCCCTTTGGTCCCCGACTCGACCACGAAGAGGGCCGGGCCGACGCCGTCGGCGTCCGCGGCGACGAGGAAGAGCTCGCACTCGCCCGCCCGCGCGATCAGCGACTTGGTGCCGTCGAGCACCCAGTCGCCGCCCTCGCGCCGCGCCTTCGTCGCGAGCTTCAGCGGGTCGAAGAGCGGCCGCGGCTCGAGGATCGCCAGCGCCGCCGCGGGCGCGTCCTCGCCGGTGAAGGCGGGCAGGTAGGTGGCCTCCTGCGCGGCCGATCCCCAGAGGCCGATCGCGGTGGCGACGGCGCCGGGGGCGAGCGCCGCGTAGGCGATCCCCATGTCGCCGTGCGCGAGCGCCTCGCCGATCAGCACCGCGGTCGTCGCCGCGCCCTCCTCCATCGCCCCGCCGAGCTCGGCCGGGACGCCGAGCATCGCGACGCCGAGTTCGGTCGCCTGGGTGAGGATCTCCGGCGGGGTCGCGCGCGCGTCGTCGGCTTCTTTGGCGGCCGGGCGCACCTTCTCCTCGGCGAACGCGCGGCCCGCCTCCTGGAACATCGCCTGCTCGTCGTCGGGGGTGATGTCGAAGAGGCCCTTCGACCTGGCGCGCGGCTGCCGCGCCGGCTTGCCCAGCTGTTGGGCGGCCTTGAAGGTGCGCCCGGCGACCGTCGCCGTGCGGAAGCCCTGTTTCGTCCCCTGGAAGAGGGCCCGCTCGAGCCCTTTGCGCATGCGGATCCGGTCGAGCAGGTCGGAGCCCGCGAGCCAGTTCAGCGCCCGCAGCCCGAAGCCCATGCTGCGCTCGGCCACACCCCTGTCGGTGTCGATCGTCGTCGTCACTTTGCCTTTCCCGTCTTTGCTTTGACCCTGCCGTCCAGATGTCTGCTCGACCGCTTCTCGCCGCGGCCCCTCACCGTGAAATCGATCTCGTCGCCGTCGTCCGCGCTCGCGAACTCGACCCGCGCCGGCAGCAGGATCGGCCGGCGGAAGCGGACGTCGACGGCGAAGGCGTCGGGAAGGCGCGGCTCGAGCGCCGCCAGCGCCCGCGCCTTCGTCCACATCCCGTGCGCGATCGCCGCCGGGAAGCCGAGCGGCTTCGCCGTCAGCGCGTGCATGTGGATCGGGTTACGGTCGCCGGAGACGGAGGCGTAGCGGCGGCCGAGGTCGCCACCGAGGCGCCACTCGGCGCTCGCCGGGGTCTCCTCGGGGACGGTCGGGAACGCCTCCCCGGAGGCGGCGCTGGGGTCGCCCTTGCCGCGCCGCAGGAAGGTGCTGGTGCTCTCCCAGGCGATCTGGCGGCCGACCCGGACCTCGGTGACGACGTTGAAGGTCCGCCCTTTCGGGTGCGGCGCGAGCTTCGTCGCCTGCACGCGGAGCGCCAGCTCCTCGCCGATGCCGAGCCGCCGATGTTGGGTGATCCGGTTGGCGACGTGGACGAGGCCGACCGCGCCGAACGGGAACGAGCCATCCGACATCAGCGCCATGTGCAGCGGGAAGGCGAGCACGTGGGGGTAGGTCGGGGGCAGGTGGTCGCGCAGGGCGAAGCCGCAGACCCGGGCGTAGGCGGCGACCGCGTCGGGGTCGGCGCGGACTCCGTCGAGCTCCAGGCGCACCTCGGGGATCTCGCCACCGCCGCCGGGGACGAACGGCAGCAGCGAGGCGCCCGGGACCAGCGGCGCGGCGGCGCGCGCGTAGAGCGGCAGGATCGACGGCGCGCTCGTGAGCTTCCGGGTCTCAATCGGCACTGCTCACGCCCCCAGCAGGCTCTGGCCGCAGACCCGGACCACGTTGCCGTTGACCCCGGTGCTGGCCGGTGAGGCGAGCCAGGCGATCGTCTCGGCGACGTCGACCGGCAGGCCGCCCTGGGAGAGCGAGGAGAGCCGGCGGCCGGCTTCGCGCGGCCCTATCGGCATCGCCGCGGTCATCCGGGTCTCGATGAAGCCCGGCGCGACCGCGTTGATCGTCGCCTCGCGCTCCGCGAGCGCGGGCGCCAGCGATTCGACCATCCCGATCACGCCGGCCTTCGAGGCGGCGTAGTTGGTCTGCCCCGAGTTCCCCGCGATCCCCGACATCGAGGAGACGCAGACGAGGCGGCCGTTGGCGTTGAGGCGCCCGGAGTTGAGGAGCGCGTCGTCGATCCGCTCCTCGGCGGAGAGGTTGATCTCGATCAGCTGGGTCCAGCGGTCCTCGGGCATCTTCGCGATCGTGCGGTCGCGGGTGACGCCGGCGTTGTGAACGACGACGTCGAGGCCCTCGGCGAAGTGCGCGGCGATCTGCTCGGGGGCGTCGGCCGCGGTGATGTCGAGCGCGAGCGCCTCCCCGCCGAGCGCCTCGACCACGGCGCGCAGGTCGCCCGCGGCCTGCGGCACGTCGAGGCCGACGACCTTGGCGCCGTCGCGGCCGAGCGTGGCGGCGATCGCGGCGCCGATCCCGCGCGAGGCGCCGGTCACCAACGCGGTCTTGCCGGCGAGCGGGAGGTCCCAGTCGATCTCCGGGGTCGGCGCGACGCCCGGTCCGATCCGGATCACCTGCCCGTCCACATAGGCGGAGCGCGGTGAGAGCAGGAAGCGCAGGGTCGAGGCGAGCTGGTCCTCGGCGCCGGGCTCGACATATACGAGCTGCGCGGTCGCGCCCTTGCCGCCGATCTCCTTGGCGAGCGAGCGGCTGAAGCCCTCGAGCGCCCGCTGTGCGGTGTGGGCGCGGGCGGAGCCGGCGAGTGTCGGGGTGGTGCCGAGGACGACGACGCGGCCGCTGCGTTGGAGCCGCGCCACGGCGGGGTAGAAGAAGCGCTGTAGCTCGACCAGCTCGGTCGAGTCGGCGATCCCACTCGCGTCGAAGACGAGCGCCTTGGCCTTGCCCCCGGCGCCCGCGCGTTCGGCGCCGATGGCGTCGAGGACCGCCTTCAGCGCGCGCTCCAGGCGGGCCCCGGGGGCGGCGCCGCTCAGCACCGGCCCGGCGATCACCGGGGCCCCGGGGCGCCGGCGGTCGAGGTCCACCGGCTGCGGCAGCCCGAGCTGGCGGGCGACGGTCGAGAGCACCGGCGCGTTGACGAGCTGTGAGTAGCGGTCGGTCATCGGGTCGCTCCTTCCGGGCCCTCGAGGATCGCGACGACGCCCTGGCCACCGGCGGCGCAGATCGAGATCACACCGCGCCCCTTCCCGTCTTCGTGCAGCTGTTTGGCGAGCCCGGCGACGATCCGCCCGCCGGTCGCCGCGAACGGGTGGGCGGCGGCGAGCGAGCCGCCGTTCACGTTCAGCTTCGCCCGGTCGATCGCCCCGAGCGGCGCCTCGCGACCGAGCTTCTCCTTGCAGAACGCCTCGTCTTCCCAGGCCTTCAGCGTGCAGAGGACCTGGGCGGCGAAGGCCTCGTGGATCTCGTAGTAGTCGAAGTCCTGCAGGGTGAGGCCGGCGCGGTCGAGCATCCGCGGCATCGCGTAGGCGGGCGCCATCAGGAGGCCTTCGCGCTTGTGGACGTGGTCGATCGCCGCCGTCTGCGCCTCGCTGAACCAGGCGAGGACAGGCAGGTCATGTTCTTTGGCCCACTCCTCCGAGGCGAGCAGGACCGCCGAGGCGCCGTCGGAGAGCGGCGTCGAGTTGGCCGCCGTCATCGTCCCCTCTGGCCCGCCGAAGACCGGCTTCAGCTTCGCCAGCTTCTCGAGGCTCGAGTCGGGGCGCAGGTTGCCGTCGCGCTCCAGGCCGAGGTACGGGGTGATCAGGTCGGTGAAGAAGCCGCGCTCGTAGGCGGTGGTGAGGTTCTTGTGCGAGGCGACCGCGAGCTCGTCCTGCTCGGCGCGGCCGAGGTCCCATTCGGTCGCCATGACCGCCGTGTGCTCGCCCATCGAGAGGCCGGTGCGGGGCTCCTCGTTGCGGGGGATGCGGGGGACCACGTGGCCGGGGCGGAAGCGCGCCAGCGTCTTCAGCTTGCCGCTCGTGGAGCGCTGGCGGTTGGCCTCGAGGAGGGTCGCGCGGAGCTCCTCGTTCAGCTCGATCGGGGCGTCGGAGGTGGTGTCGGCGCCACAGGCGATGCCGACGTCGATCTGCCCGAGGGCGATCTTGTTGGCGACCAGGATCGCCGTCTCGAGGCCGGTGCCGCAGGCCTGCTGGACGTCGTAGGCGGGGGTCTCGGGGGCGAGGCGGGTGGAGAGGACGCTCTCGCGGGTCAGGTCGCGGTCGTGGGAGTGCTTCAGCACCGCGCCGCCGGCGACCTCGCCGAGCCGCTCGCCCGCGAGGCCGAAGCGGTCGACCAGCCCGTCGAGCGCCGCGGTCAGCATGTCCTGGTTGGTCGCGTGCGCGTACTTGGTGTCGGAGCGCGCGAAGGGGATCCGGTTGCCGCCGAGGACGGCGACCCGGCGGGTCTCTGGGTTCATTCCGTGGGGGTTCCTTTCCCGGTTTTCGAAGTGGGGGAGTGGGTGGCCGCGGCCTGGGAGCGGGCGCGGATGCCGGGCTCGACCGTCGCGATGAGGAGCTCGGCGGCCTCGCCCGCGGAGATCGCCTCGGTGCGCAGCCACCAGCGGGCGAGCTCCTCGGCGGCGCCGAGGAGGGCGGCCGAGAGGGCCTCGATTTCGACCCGCGCCGCGTCGCGGCGGGATTCCGGCAGCTGGGTGAGGAGCGAGCCGGAGACGAGCGCGACGATCTGGTCGCGGTAGGCGGCGACGCGGTCGGCGACCTCGCCGCTCCCAGGCAGCGTCTCGTCGAAGAGGACCGCCCAGGCGGCGCGGTCGGAGTCGAGGAACGCGAAGAAGGCGCGCACGCCGGCCCCGAGGGCGGCGCCGGGGCTGTCGGTCCCGCCGATCGCCTCCCCGATCGTCTGCGTCAGCGAGTCGCCGGCCTGCTCCAGGCAGGCGATGTAGAGGCGCTCCTTGTTGCCGAAGTAGTTGTAGAGGAGCGGCTTCGTCACCCCGACCGCCGCCGCGATCTCGTCCATCGTCACCTCGGCGAAGCCGCGCGCGGCGAACATCCCGTGCGCGACCTCGAGCGTCTGCTCCATCCGGTCGCTTCGGGACAGCCGTGACCTGACTGCTGCATCCATCGGTGTAGATGTTACTGGACTATAAATTTATATGGCGGTAACGTGATCGAAGTCACGTAGCCGGGTAGAACGGGGGGATGAGGAGAGTCGGGATCGGGTTCGCGGGCATCGGCGCGCTGGTCGCGCTGGCGCTGGCGCTTGTGTCGGTAGCGGCGGCAGCGGGGAACAAGAAGCTCGTCGAAGGGACGGTCTACGACACGACTTGCGCCGCGGTGTGTGTGCCGGAATGCCCGCCGATCCCGTGCGGGCCGGTGCCGAGCCCGGGACCTGTGCAAGGCGCCATCGTCTGCGCCCAGCGCATGATCGCCTGCCCGCTGCGGGCGGCGCCACCGCACGTGTGCCTGCCCTCGGGCAACTGCGGCGGGTACCCCGTCTACACCGGCGAAGGCGCGGTGGTGAACGTGCGCAGGCGGGGCTCGGCGACGGTCCTGGCGACGCTGCCGGTGTCCGGCGGCCACTTCCAGATCAAGCTCGCGCCGGGCGAATACGTCTTCCGCCCCTCCCTGCCGGAAGCGCAGTGCTGGTCAGGCGCGCCGGTGCGACTTGCCGTGAAGCCGCGGCTGAGGAGCCCGGTGCCCGCCGCGGTCTACGTGAGCAATCGCTGCGTCGTCCACCCCTACGCGCCTTAAGAACCTGTCTCAGTCGGCCCTCACGGTCTCGACCTCCTCGGCGACGGTCGGGCCGGTCCGGTCGGGGAAGCGCTCGAGGGCGCCGGAGGCGAGCAGGCGTCGACGGGCGGCCTGGGCCTTCTCGGTCGAGTCGAACTCGACCTGGATGAAGACCTCGTTCGGGTCGTCGCTGCCGCGGAAGAGCCGGTAGCCGAGGGCGTCGCGCCGGGTGCCGGGTCCGTCCTGGTCGAACAGCGGCTCCCAGGTCTCGTAGTCGCCGACGTCGATACGGCTGAGGATGAAGGCCATTTTTAAACTCCTTATTCAGATATTGATTATCCTAAGAGTGAAATCAAATCAGCACTAGGATAATCCGATGGCCCGCACGGTCAAGCCCCGGCGCCGCTACGACTCGCCGCGCCGGCGCGAGCAGGCGGAGGCGACGCGGCTGGCGATCCTCGAGGCCGCCGAGCGGTTGTTCGGCGAGCGCGGCTACGCGAACACCTCGATCGCGGAGATCGCGGCCGCGGCCGGGGTCGCGCTGAAGACCGTCTACGCGGTCTTCGGCACGAAGGCGGAGGTCCTGCGGGCGCTCTGGAACCTGCGCGTGCGCGGCGACGAGGAGCCGGTCCCGGTGGCGGAGCGGGATTGGTTCCGGGCGGTCCTCGCCGAGCCGGACCCCCGTCGCCGCCTCGCGCTCGTCGCCCACAACGCCAGGCTGGTGCGGGGGCGGACGGCGACGCTGGCCGAGGTCGTCCGTCAGGCCGCGCCCGGCGACGCCCAGATCGCCGACCTCTGGCAGCGCTTCCAGCGCGAGCTGTACGAGCGCGGCATGCGCGAGGTGGCCCGGACGCTAGCCCGGGATCGCGTCCTCGCGGTCGACCGGAAGGCGGCGGCCGACCTCCTCTGGACGCTCACCCACCCCGATCTCTACCTGCTGCTCGTCCGCGAACGCGGCTGGAAGCCGGAGCGCTACGAGCAATGGCTGGGCGACGCGCTCTGCCGAGAGCTGCTCGGCTAACCGGCGTAGAGGAATTCCTGGGTCCGCGTGGCGGGGCCGAGCGGCTGGACGGTGGTGGCGACGCCGTGGACCTTCCGCGGATGCCCCTTGCCGCCGGCCAGGCGGAGGGGGACGAAGAGGACTTCCTCGCCGCCGCCGCGGACCGAGAACGGGATCGAGGTGTGGTGCCCATTGCGCGAAAGGGTGACCTGACCGGAGCAGAATCGGTCTCCTTCCCCAAGGCACCGGACCGGAACCGCGACGCTGCCGGCGACGCTCCGGGTCTTGCCGCTCGCGAACACGAGCGTCATCTCCGCGCCGGCCGGCCCCTGGGCACCGGCGAAGGCAGGAATGCTCGCGCCTCCGACCCCCAGCACGCACAGCGCCGCCGCCAGGCCTCTCCCCACCTTGCCCGACATCTCGATTCCTTTCCGCATCCTCATCTTTGGTCCGTTTCGCCCCGAAATTCGCTCTGGGCGGCGAAATTACCACGTTCGTCCAGACCAGAAGACAAACATTCGTCCAAATCTGCTATGCGCACTAAAGATGAGCTGGGCGGCGCCGATCAGGCGGCGCGCCCATCGTTGGCGTGCGCCAGCCCGGTGCGTTCGCAGTTGGCCACGACAGTTGTAGATAAGTGCGAACGCACCCGTGCCCGGCGGTGGGTTCGCACTTCCCCGCGCTGTCCGCGGGTTTCTGCGAACTCACCGGGCCCACGTGGTCGTTTGGTGAGTCGTGTGTGCCGGGACGCCCTCAACTCACCAAGCGACGCGGGGCTTGTGGCCTCTTCGTCACCGGACACGCGCGAGGCGCGGCCGGCCCCGCTCTCGCGGCTACAGCTCGGTGCCGTCGTAGAGCTTGCGCACGTGGACCGCGCCCGCGGGCGCGGCTTCGAGACAGAGCTTGCAGAGGACGCACTCGTCGACGTTGGCGTCGACGATCTCGACCTGGCCGCCGGCGTTCTTGAAGATGTCGACGGGGCAGACTTCTTCGAGCTTGGCGGCGATCGCGGGGTCGTTCGCGACCTGGGCGTCGACCTCGACCTCGATGAAGACCTTGTTCAGCTGGTCGGCCATCAGGCGGCCACCCCGAGCTTCTCCTTGACCACGGCGGGGATCTCGTCGATGCGCTCGACCACGCGGATGCCGGCCGCTTCGAGGCGGGCGATCTTCTCGGTCGCGGTGTCCTCGACGCCCTCGACGATCGTGCCGGCGTGGCCGAAGCTCATCCCCTTCATCTCCTCGTCGTCCATGAATTTGCCCGCCATGAAGGCGACGATCGGCAGGCGCGAGTCGTTGTCCTTGACCCAGGCGGCGAGCTGGGCCTCCATGCGGCCGCCCGGCTCGGTGTAGATGACGATCGCCTTGGTCTGCTCGTCGGCCTCGAAGAGCGGCATCAGCTCGGCGTAGGTGGAGCCGATGATCGCGTCGCCGCCGATCGAGACGGCGGTCGAGACGCCGAGCCCGGCCTGGGTCAGCGAGGAGGAGATCTCGGTGGTCATCCCGCCGGAGCGGCTCATCACCCCGACCGGCCCCGGCGCGTAGGCCTTCGCCGCGTCCTTGGCGGGGCCGCCGATGCCGCCCATCTTGCAGACCCCGGGAACGATCAGGCCGAGGCAGTTGGGGCCGATGATGCGGGCACCCTCGCGGTCGGCGAGCTCCACCATCTGGGCAACGTCGCCGCGCGGGATGCGCTCGGTGACGACGACGACGAGCTTGATCCCGTTGAGGATCGCCTCGAAGACGGCGTCCTTGGTGAAGGCGGGGGGGACGGTGACGACCGAGCCGTCGATCGGCCCGCCGTGGTGCTCGACCGCCTGGGCGACGGTGTCGAAGACCGGCACGCCGTGCACCTCGCGGCCCTTGCGCCCGGGCGTGACGCCGCCGACCACCTTGGAGCCATAGTCGAGACACTCGCGGGTCAGGTTCACCGCCTCGCGGCCGGTGATCCCCTGGACGATGAAGGTCGTCTCCGTGGTGAGGAGGATGCTCACGCCGGCGCCCCCTGGATCTTGGCGACGGCGCGCCCGGCCGCCTCCCACATCGAGACCGAGCGGTCGCAGTACTCGACCCCGTACTTCGCCAGGATCTTTTCGCCCTCGTCCTCCCAGGCGCCGGGGATGCGGAAGATCGCGATCGTCTCGCCGGGGTCCTTGCCGAGCTCGAGGCAGGCCTTGATCACGCCGCGGGCGACGATGTCGACGCGGGTGTTGGAGACGATCGACATCATCACCGCGATCTTCTCGACGCCGTCCTTTTCGAGCACCTCCTTGGCCAGCCCGCAGGCCTTGGCGACCGACGGGTTGCCGCCGATCTCGGAGTAGTTCGCGGGCTTGCCACCCTGGTTGCGGACCGCGTCGGTGAGCGTCAGCGAGCCGCCGCCGGCGCCGATCACGAGGCCGAGGTTGCCGGTGAAGCCGTGGTCTTTGCCCTGGATCACGCCGCGGTGGTCGGCGGCGTCGATCGCCGCCACGGCCTCTTCGAACTTCGAGTGCTCGTAGGGCTCGCGGTCGTCGTCCTCGGCGATCCCGAGCTCCCCCCGCAGCAGCCTCTTCTGCCGGCCGACCGCCTCGTTCTCCATCTCCATGTGGGCGTCGAGGGCGACGAAGCTGCCGTCGGTCAGCTCCGCCAGCGGGTTGATCTCGGCCAGGGTCATGTCGTTCTCGCGGAAGAGGCGCGCCAGGCGGGCGAGGATCGGCGTCGCCCGGTTCAGCTGCGAGCCGCTGACGCCGGTCGCGGCGATCGCCTGCTTGGCCTCGAAGTCGGGGATCGGGAAGAGGTTCGACACGTGGCCGCGGCCGACGTGGTCGGGGTGGGTGCGGGCGACCTCCTCGATGTCGATCCCGCCCATGTCGGAGAAGAGCATCAGCGGGCGCTTCGCGGTGCCGTCCCAGACGACCCCGGCGTAGTACTCCTGCTTGACCTCCGCTTTCGGGTCGACGAGGACGCCGCGCGGCATGTGGCCGTTGATCTCCAGCTGGAGGATCGCGGCAGCGTGCTCGGCCGCCTCCTCCGGCGTGTCGGCGAACTTGACCCCGCCCGCCTTCATCCGGCCGCCGGTCAGCACCTGCGACTTGATCACGACCGGGCCGCCGATCTCCGCGGCCACCGCGCGCGCCTCCTCGGGCGTCGTGCAGAAGCCGTACTTGGTGACGGGAATCCCCGCCAACTCCACGATCTTGCGCGCCTCGAACTCGAAGAACCTCATCCGGCGGCGCACCCTACACAGCTACCCGGAACAATGCGAGGAACGTGGCATATCTCCGACCCATCACCGCTCTCGCGCTCGCCGCGGCGCTCTCCCTGCTCCTTGCCGGGTGCGGCGGCGGCACCGACGTCGACTACCAGAAGGCCTCGGAAACGGTCCGCGCCAGCCTCGAATCGAAGCGCGAAGGCTTCGGTACGCCGATCGAAAACGTCAACTGCCCGCAGGGGGTCAAGGTGGAACCGGGGATCGAGTTCGAATGCACGGTCCGTTATCCCGACGGGCGGGTCGCCTACGCGCTGCTGAAGGTCCGCACCGACGAAGCCGATCTCAACCTCGAATCGCTGAGCCCGCACCCGATGCTGCGCTGAGGGCCCCGCCGTGTGTGCATATGACACACAAGAACCGATCGCTTCTGTTCGTGGCATGATTGGTCACCCGGCTGCTTAACACCTCCGCTCTCGCGGAGTGCTAGGCCGGGCCGAACCCGGACCCTGCCGGGGATTACATGCGATCCACAGCGCTGAAGATCCTGCAGAAGGGCGCCGACGCCATCCACGTCGGCCGCAAAGCGACGAAATAGAGAGAGGCGAATGAGCGACTCGACCACTGCCGCGCCAACGGAGTTGACGACGAATCAGAAACTGCTGAGTTGGGTGGAGGAGATCGTCGCCCTGACCCAGCCCGACGCCGTCCACTGGTGCGACGGCTCCGCCGAGGAGTACGACCGCCTCGCCAAGGTCCTGATCGACGCGGGGACCTTCGAGCGCCTCTCCGACGCGAAGCGGCCGAACAGCTACCTGGCTCTCTCCGACCCCGGTGACGTGGCCCGGGTCGAGGACCGGACCTTCATCTGCTCCGCCAAGGAGGAGGACGCGGGGCCGACCAACAACTGGCGCGCGCCGGACGAGATGCGGGCGACGCTGGGCGAGCTCTTCAAGGGCGCGATGAAGGGCCGCACGATGTACGTGGTGCCGTTCTCGATGGGGCCGCTCGGCTCCGAGATCTCCGAAATCGGCGTGCAGCTGACCGACTCCGCCTACGTCGCGGTCTCGATGCGGATCATGACCCGGATGGGCAAGGCCGCCCTCGATCAGCTCGGCGACGGCGAGTGGGTGCCCTGCGTCCACTCGGTCGGGATGCCGCTCGACGAGGGGGTCGAGGATGTCTCCTGGCCCTGCAACGAGGACGAGAAGTACATCGTCCACTACCCGGAGACGCGCGAAATCTGGTCGTTCGGCTCGGGCTACGGCGGCAACGCGCTGCTGGGGAAGAAGTGCTTCGCGCTGCGGATCGCCTCGGTGATGGCGCGCGACGAAGGCTGGATGGCCGAGCACATGCTGATCCTCAAGCTCACCTCCCCCGAGGGTGAGGTGAAGTACGTGACCGGCGCCTTCCCGTCGGCCTGCGGCAAGACCAACCTGGCGATGCTGATCCCGACCCTGCCCGACTGGAAGGTCGAGACGGTCGGCGACGACATCGCCTGGATGAAGATCGGCGCCGACGGCCGCCTCTACGCGGTCAACCCGGAGGCGGGCTTCTTCGGCGTCGCCCCGGGGACCGGGCACAAGACGAACCCGAACGCGATGGAGACGATCGAGCGGAACACGATCTTCACCAACTGCGCGAAGACCGACGACGGCGACATCTGGTGGGAGGGGATGACCGGCGAGCCGCCCGCGCACGCGATCGACTGGCACGGCAACGACTGGACGCCCGACTCCGAGGCGCCCGCCGCCCACCCGAACGCCCGCTTCACGACGCCCGCCGGGCAGTGCCCGTCGATCGCGGCGGAGTGGGAGGACCCGGCCGGGGTGCCGATCGACGCCTTCCTCTTCGGCGGTCGCCGCGCCACCGCGGTGCCGCTGGTGAGCGAAGCGTTCGACTGGGAGCACGCGGTGTTCATGGGGGCGACGATGTCCTCGGAGAAGACGGCGGCGGCGGCCGGCAACGTCGGCGAACTGCGCTTCGACCCGATGGCGATGCTGCCCTTCTGCGGCTACAACATGGCCGACTACTTCGGCCACTGGCTGAAGATCGGCCGCACCGACGGGATCAAGCTGCCGCGCGTGTTCTACGTCAACTGGTTCCGCAAAGACGACGAGGGCAAGTTCCTCTGGCCCGGCTTCGGCGAGAACAGCCGCGTGCTGGCCTGGGTCTTCCGCCGCTGCGAGGGCAAGGGCGGTGCGGTCGAGACCGCGATCGGCAACCTGCCGGGGGTCGGCGACATCGACACCGAGGGTCTCGACATCTCCGCCGCGGCGATGGAGGAGCTCCTCACCGTCGACGAGCAGCTCTACCGCGAGCAGCTCCCCCAGGTCAAGGAGCACCTCGCCAAGTTCGGCGACAGCCTCCCGGCCGAGGTGGGCGCCCAGCTCGAGGCGCTCGAAGCGCGCCTGGGGTAGCGGCGGCTCCACGGGGGCGGGCGGCCTACTCTCCTTGGAGTGGCCGCCTTCTCTCGCAGGCATCGTCTGGGCATCGGGCTGGTGGTGCTCGCCTGCATGCTTGCGGGCGCGGCCGGGGCGATCGCCTTGGCCTCCTCCGGGACGCCGGGGCCGGGAGCGCCGCAGATCTCCTTGGTGGTGCGGGGCGAAGCCCCGCCGGGTGGGCGCGTCGTCGCCCGGGGGCGAGTCGTCGGCGCCTCGGCGGGCATGCGGGTCCAGTTGCAAGGGCGGCGGGCCGGGCGCTGGCGGGGTCTCAGCCACGGCACCGCCGGGCGGGGACGGTGGGCGCTCTCGTTCGTGATGCCGGCGGGCGGCGACCTCGAAGTCCGCGCCGTGCTGCTGGCGCGGCGCCGGGCGGTCGCCGTGTCCCCGACCGCCCGCGTGAGCGCCGGGGCGGCGCCGGTCGCCTCGGCTGCCCCAACGGCCGGGGCGGCGACCGCGGGCCCGGCGCCGGCCGCAAGCCCGCCCCTCGACGGCGGAGCGGCGCCCGCGACCGAATCGCCGTCCTCGGGTCGGCCGCCGGACGAAGGCGAACCGCCGCCCTCCGGTGAACCACCGGCCAACGAACCTCCGCCCCCGACCCAGGCCTACTGGGGTGCGTGGATCGGCAGCCAGCTGACCGGCAAGGAAGCGCCGTGGGACGCGCGCGCGATCGACGCGTTCGAAGCGGAGGTCGGCAAGGCGCCCTCGCTGATCGAGTTCGGCTCGCCGTTCGCGGACTGCTCGAGCAACCCGTGCTCGTCCTACCCGTTCCCGCTGACCCCGTTCGAAGACATCCGCAAGCGCGGCGCGATCCCGTTCCTCAGCTGGTCCTCGCAGTCGGTGCCGGCGCAGGTCGAAGAGCCCGAATACAGCCTCGCCGAAGTCGCCGCGGGGCGCCACGATGCCTATATCCGCGAATTCGCCGCCGCCGCGGCCGCCTGGGGGCATCCGTTCTTCCTGCGCTTCGACTGGGAGATGAACGGCAACTGGTTCCCGTGGGGCGCGGGGGTGAACGGCAACACGCCCGCCGACTACGTCGCCGCGTGGCGCCACGTCCACCAGCTGTTCGTCGCGGCGGGGGCGACCAACGCGACCTGGGTCTGGTGCCCATACGTCGATCCCGGCGCGACCCTGGCCGCGATGGCGAGCCTCTACCCGGGCGGCGAATACGTCGACTGGACCTGCCTTGACGGCTACAACTGGGGCGAACACCCGCCGCGGAGGTGGCGAAGCTTCTCCTCGCTCTTCGGTCCGAGCTACCGCGAAGTGACCGAAACGATCGCGCCGACCAAGCCGCTGCTGGTGGGCGAGTTCGCATCCTCGGAGCAGGGCGGCTCGAAGGCCGAATGGATCGCCAAGGCCTTCGCCGCGCTGCCGGCCGAATTCCCCCGCATCCAGGGCCTGATCTGGTTCGACAAATACGAAGGCGGCATGGACTGGCCGCTCGAGACCTCGAAGGCCGCCACCTCGGCGTTCGCGGCCGGCATCGCCGATACCCGCTACCGCGCCAACTCGTTCGGGGGCCTCAGCCAGAGCCCGATCCCGCCGCCGTAGCCACACGGGGATACGATGCGGGCGTGGCACTGCGAGTCGGGATCGATCTTGTTTCCGTGGCGACGGTGGCGGAGAGCCTGAGCGGCCCGCACCGGGCCCACTACCTCGAGCGGATCTACACGCCGGGGGAGGTCGAGGACTGCAGCGGGCCGTCGGGCCGGGTGGAGCCGGAGCGACTCGCGGCGCGGTTCGCGGTCAAGGAGGCGGCGATCAAGGCGCTTCCCGGCGCGGGCGAGGAAGTTCGCCTCACCCAGATCGAGACTCTGCGGGACGAGTCGGGGAACGTGTCCTTGGCACTGTCCGGACGGGCCGCCGAGCTGTTCGCCGAGTCGGGCGCGAGCGAGATCGCGATCAGCCTCACCCACGAGGGCGGCTTCGCCGCCGCCGTCGTGGCGATGACGTAGGGCGGCTGGTTCTTCGAGGGTGGGTCGGCCGGCGCCTTGGTCCGCGCCGGCGCGGGGGACCTGTGCCCTGATCGTCACAGCCGGCTTCGCCTCGTGGACTCCCCGCCGCTAGATCGGCGTGCAGAGGTAGTCGAGCCAGGGGTCGCGGCTGGGGTGGGGGAGCGTCACCTCGCGGCCCTCGGTGTCGAAGACCGCGGTGACCTCGAGGCGGTGCTCGCGGAGCTGGCGGACCTGGAACTCGGGATCGACGTAGTAGTCGCGGATGCGGAAGTTGTGGGCCATCGAGGGAATCACGTCCCAGCCGCGGCGGCGGGCGGCCGAGAGGTCGAGGCCGCGGTTGATCCGGCGGATGCGGCGCGCGTAGCGGACCCCCGCCACCGTCGCGTAGAGGCGGTACCCGGGCACGTCGGCGAGGCGCGCCGAGTACGGGCGGTGGGTGTCGAACGGCAGCGTCCCCAGCGAGTGGGCCGAGAACTGGAAGAGGCCTCCGGGCCGCAGCTTCGAGCGCACCTCGTCGAGGATCTGGAGGCGGCCGTCGGGCGGGACCGCGTCGATCGCGTTGAAGCTGAAGAGGATGAAGTCGAAATCGCCCTCGATCGCGGACAGGTCGCGGGCATCGCCGAGCTGCAGCTCGATGCCCGGCTCGTGCCCGAGCCGCCGCCGTGCCGCGGCGAGCATCTTCGGCGAGTAGTCGATGCCGACGTAGCGGTGGACCAGGGGCGCGTAGGTCCAGGTGGTGCGCCCGGTGCCGATGCCGAGGTCGAGCATGTCGAGATCGGCGATGTGCGGGGCCAGGCGCCGCAGCACCGAGCGCTCGGCGGGCATCAGCGACATCTCCGTGAAGGAGGCCGCGACATCGTCGAAGACCTGCTGGTTCGACTCCACGAAAGGAGTCTGATCCAAGCGCGCCCCCACGTCCAGTCCAGGCATGGAGGTTCCTACGAACCGATCCTGGCATCGCTTAAGGTTTGACCGTCCGCCGGCGAAAAGGAACGAGATGAAAGAACAGATTCGAGAGGTCATCAGGGAGCACGGGCGCCTCGCCGTCGATGTCGACACGCTCGCCGACGACGCGGACCTCTACCAGGCCGGGATGACCTCCCACGCCAGCGTCAACGTGATGATCGCCTTGGAGGACAGCTTCGACATCGAGTTCCTCGATTCGATGCTGAAGCGCAGCGTGTTTGAGAGCGTCGACTCGATCGCCGCGGCGCTCACCGAGGTCGGGGTGCCGGCATGACCATCACGGCGGAGGTCGACGCGGCGGTGGTCGGGTCGGCCCGCCGGATCGCCGACGAGGTGGCGGCGCCGGTCGCCGAGGAGGTCGACCGGGAGGCTCGCTTCCCCGCCGAGGCGGTGGCGGCGCTGCGCGAGGAGCGCGCCCTCTCGGCCCTGGTGCCGGTCGAGCTCGGCGGCGCCGGGGCGTCGCTGGACGCCGTCGCCGGGGCCTGCTTCGAGCTGGGGCGCCGCTGCGGCGCCTCCGGCATGGTCTTCGCGATGCACCAGATCCAGGTCGCCTGCATGGTCAACCACCGCGGCGAGGGCTCCTGGTTCGACGACTATCTGCGCGAGGTGGTCGCCGAGCAGCGGCTGATCGCCTCGATCACCTCCGAGGTCGGCACCGGCGGCGACATGGGCAAGTCGATCGCCGCCGTCTCCGAGCCCGACGCCGCGGGCACCGCGAGCTTCGAGAAGCAGGCGCCCACCGTCTCCTACGGCCCCCACGCCGACGCCTTCCTGACCACCGTCCGCCGTGCCCCCGACGCCGAGCCAGGGGACCAGGTCGCCGTCCTCACCCGGCGCGAGCAGATGGAGATGGACCAGCAGGGCACCTGGGACCCGCTCGGGATGCGGGGGACCTGCTCGCCGGGCTTCGTCGCCAAGGCCACCTTCCCGGTCGAGCAGATCGTGCCGGAGCGGTTCTCGACGATCTCCGCCGAGACCATGACGCCGGTCTCCCACGTGCTCTGGTCGCAGGTCTGGCTGGGGATCGCCACCGACGCCTTCGACCGCGCCCGCGCCTTCGTCAAGGCGGCGGCGAAACGCAAACCTGGGGAGCCTCTCCCGGCCGCGATCCGGCTCTCCGAGCTGATGAGCCAGCTCTCGCTGCTGCGCGCCGAGGTCGGCCTGGCGTTGCGCGAATACTGCGAGCTGCACGCGAACGACCGCGCCCGGCTCTCGGAGATGGCGACGATCCTGCGCTTCAACAACCTGAAGATCGCCGCCTCCGAACAGGCGCCCACGGTCTGCCAGGAGGCGCTCGGCGTCTGCGGGATCGTCGGCTACAAGAACGACACCCCGTTCAGCGTCGGCCGCCACCTGCGCGACTCGATGTCGGCGCGCCTGATGGTCGCCAACGAGCGCATCCACGCGACCGACGCCAGCCTGCTGCTGATCGCCAAGGAAGTCTGAGGCGCCGCGGTGGCCGACTTCCGTCCCGGCACGCCGGACCAGGAGGAGTTCCTGCGCGAGCTCCTCGGCGCCGGCTACCTGATCGAGTCCGGGGTGCCGGGCGTGTACGGGCGCGGCGAGGCGTTCGAGCGCGTGCGGCTCGGCTTCGACGCCAAGGTGACCGCGGCGAGCGAGGAGGAATCGCCCGAGCACATGGTCTTCCCGCCGCTGCTCCCGCGCCGCCAGATGGAGGACGTCGGCTACCTCCAGTCCTTCCCCCACCTCGCCTGCACGGTCTTCTCCTTCGACGGCGACGAGGAGCAGGCGGCCGAGCAGGAGCACCGCGCCGCCGCCCACGAGGACTGGTCGGACTTCCAGGAAATGACCGACCTGGTGCTGAAGCCGGCCGCCTGCTACCCGGTGTACCCGGCGATCGCCGCGCGCGGCCCGCTCGCCCCCGGCGGGGTGCTGGTCGACGCGGGCGGCACCTACGTCTTCCGCCACGAGCCCTCCGGCGACCCGGCCCGCCTGCAGGCCTTCCACCAGCGCGAGATCGTGCGGATCGGCGAGCCCGAGACGGTGGTCGAGTGGCGCAACCGGTGGCGCGACCGCTCGCTGGAGCTGCTGCGCTCGGTCGGCCTCGACGCCGTCCCCGACGTCGCCAGCGACCCGTTCTTCGGCCGCTCCGGGCGCCTGCTGGCGCGCTCCCAGCGGGCCCAGGAGCTGAAGTTCGAGGTGCTGGTCCAGATCGCCGGACCGGAGCCGACCGCGGTCGCCTCCTTCAACTACCACCAGGACCACTTCAGCGCCGTCTACGGGCTCGAGATGGCGGCCGACGACGGCGGCGACACGACCGCCCACACCGCCTGCCTCGGTTTCGGGCTCGAGCGGATCACGCTGGCGCTGGTGCGCACCCACGGCCTCGACCAGGAGGGCTGGCCCGCCGCGGTCCTCGCCGAGCTGGGGATCTGATGGCGGTGGCGCGGGACGGCGCGCGAAGCCTGCTCGGGCTCGATCCGGCGCGCTACGAGCCGAGCTTCCTGCACAGTCCCGACCGCGACTACGCGGAAACCAACTGCTACACGGACATCCTGATCGAGTTCGTCCACGCGATCGGTTCCGAGCCTCTGGCGATGATGGGCTGCGCGCTGCCGATCGACTACGAGGGCGACCAGTGGACGTTCTTCAAGCCCCGCCCGGAGGACGTCGAAGCGCTCTACGGGATCGACATCCACGAGATGCAGCCCTATCGGCCGCTGCCCGACCAGATCGCCGAGCAGATCGAGCTGGGGCGGACGCTGGTGGTCGAGCTCGACTCCTTCCACCTCCCCGACACGGCGGCGACCAGCTACGGCCAGGCGCACGTGAAGAGCTCGGTGATCGCCGAGGGGATCGACCGCGAGGCCGAGACCCTGCGCTACTTCCACGGCGACGGGTACTTCGAGCTCGCGGGCGATGACTACCGGGGGATCTTCCGGCTCGGCCGCGAGTACTCGGCCGACGTGCTGCCGCCCTATACGGAGCTGCTGCGGCTCGACGCGGGGCCGCGGCTGGAGGGCGAGGAGCTGCGCGAGGCGGCCCGCCGGATGCTGGCCGAACAGGTGGCGCGGCGCCCGGCCGAGAACCCGTTCGAGCGCTTCGCCGCCGGCCTCGCCGACGACCTGCCGGGCCTCCTGGCAGGCGACGCGCAGCGCTACCACGACTACGCCTTCGCCACCGTGCGGATGGTCGGCTCGGCCTTCGAGGTCGGCGCCGACCACGTCGAGTGGGTGCTCGGCGACGCGGGCGCCCCGGCGGCGGCGCTGATGCGCGAGGTCGTCGGCGGGTCGAAGACGCTCTCCTTCAAGCTCGCGCGCCGGCGCGAGTTCGACCCGGCGCCCGCGGTCGAGGCGCTGGCGAGCGCTTGGAGCGGCGCCTTCGCGGAGCTGGAAGATGCGCTCCGATGAGCGCCCGCCGTCCCCGGCCGGCCGCATCCGCGTAGACGCGCACGAGCGGCTCGAGCTCGACTCGGGCTGGGAGGCGGCGAGCTGCGCGCCCGACGCGGTGTCGTCGCCCGAGGAGGCTGAGACGCTGAAGTGGATCGGCGCGAGCGTGCCGGGGACCGCGGCCGGGGCGCTGCGGGCGCTCGGGGACTGGGACTACGGCACGGAGCGCGACCTCGACGCCGAGGACTGGTGGTTTCGCACGACCTTCGAGGCGGCGCCGGCCGCGGCCGGCGAGGAGGTGGTGCTGCGCCTCGGCGGCGTCGCCACCGTGCACGAGGTCTTCCTCGACGGCGAGCTGATCCACGCCGGGGACTCGATGTTCGCCGCCGCGGAGGTCGAGGTCGGGGCGGCGCTGCGGGAGGGCGGCAACGAGCTGGCGATCCGCTGCCGGGCGCTCGGGCCGCTGCTCGGCGGGCGCCGCAAGCCGCGTGCCCGCTGGCGGACCAAGCTGGTCGACGGCCGGCTGCGCTTCTTCCGCACGATGCTGCTCGGGCGGGCGCCGGGGTTCGCTCCGGGGCCCGCCGCGGTCGGGCCGTGGCGGCCGGTGGTCCTCGAACGGCGGCGGCTGGTCGCGATCGATCGGCTGGAGCTGCGCCCGCGGCTGGAGGGCGAGGACGGGGTGCTCGGGGTCGCCGCGACGGTGCGGGGGCTCGGCGGGTTCGCGGTCTCGGGGGCGGAGGTGTCGATCGGGGAGGCGCCCGCCGCGCAGGCGCTGGAGGTGACGCCGGGGGACGACGGCGCCGTCGAGCTCCGCGGCGAGGTCCGGGTGCCGGGCGTCGAGCCCTGGTGGCCGCACACCCACGGGGAGCCCGCGCTCCACGCGGTGCGACTGCGCCTCGCGGGGGCCGGGGCATCGGTCGAGGTCGAGGCGGGGCCGGTCGGCTTCCGTCGCCTCGCCGCCGGGCCCGGCGCCGACCACGACGTGCTCGCCGACGGCATCGACCTCCACATGAACGGCGTGCGCGTCTTCGCCCGCGGCGCGGTCTGGACCCCGGCCGATTTCGTCGGCATGGCGCCCGACCGCGCGCGGCTGCGCGAGGCGCTGGAGCAGGTTCGCGCCGCGGGGATGAACATGGTGCGGATCCCCGGCACCGCGGCCTACGAGTCGACCGAGTTCCACGACCTCTGCGACCAGCTCGGCATCCTCGTCTGGCAGGACTTCATGTTCGCCAACCTCGACTATCCGCTCGCCGACGAGGACTTCCGGGCGAGCGTCGAGGCCGAGGCGGCGGAGCAGCTGGCGGTGATCGCCGGGCGCCCGAGTCTTGCCGTCGTCTGCGGCAACAGCGAGGTCGAGCAGCAGGTGGCGATGCTCGGGCTGGATCCGGCGCTGGGGCGGGGGGAGCTCTTCGGCGAGCTGCTCCCCGGCGCGCTGGCCCGCAGCGGCGCCGACGCGATCTACGTCCCCTCCTCGCCGAGCGGCGGCGCCCGGCCGTTCCTGCCCGACCGCGGGATCGCCAACTACTACGGCGTGGGCGGTTACCGGCGGCCGCTGAGCGACGCCCGCCTGGCCGAGGTCAAGTTCGCCGGCGAGTGCCTCGCCTTCGCCAACGTGCCCGACGAGGCCGGGGTGGAGGCGGTGCTGCCCACGGCGCCCGGCGAGGTCGTCCTCCACCACCCGCGCTGGAAGGCGGGGGTGCCGCGGGACGCGGGCGCCGGTTGGGACTTCGACGACGTCCGCGACCATTATCTGGCCGAGCTCTTCGGCGTCGACGCGGGCGAGCTGCGCCGCTACGACCATGAGCGTTACCTGGAGCTCTCCCGGGCGGTCTCCGGTGAGGCGATGGCGGCGGTCTTCGGCGAGTGGCGGCGGGCCGGCTCGCCGAGCGGCGGCGGCCTGGTGCTGTGGTTGCGGGACCTGCTGCCCGGCGCCGGCTGGGGGCTGGTCGACTCGCGCGGGGTGCCGAAGTGGGCGCTGCTGCGGCTGCGCGCGGCGCTCGCCCCGACCGCCGTGTGGATGACCGACGAGGGGCTCGCCGGGATCGCCGTCCACCTCGCCAACGACGGCCCGGCGCCGCTGCGCGCCCGCCTCCGGGCCTCCCTCTACGGCGACATGTCCCAGGACGTGGGCGAGGCCGTGGAGGAGGTCGAGCTGCCCGCCCACGGGGCGCTCTCGCGCGACCTCGAGGAGCTGCTGGGGAGGTTCGTCGACTCCTCCTGGGCCTACCGCTTCGGGCCGCCCGCCCAGGACGCGATCGTCGCGGTCCTGGAGGCGCCGGGAGGCGGCGGCGCTCCCCGCGGCGAAGCGGTGCACTTCCCGGCCGGGCGGCCGAGCGCGGCGGAATCGGCCGAGCGCCTCGGCCTCGAGGGCGAGGCGCGGGCGGGGGAGGACGGCCGCTCGGTGCTCCTCACGCTGCGCTCGCGCCGGCTCGTCTGGGGTCTGCGCGTCGCCTGCCCGGGGTCCGCCGGCGAGGAGCCGCTGCTGGTGGTCGAGCCGGGGCGCGAGCGCTCCCTGCGCCTGCCGCTGGAGCCGGGTGTCGAGCCGCGCGGCCAGGTATCGGTCCGGGCGCTCAACTTGCGGGGTAGGATGGCGGTCGCCATTTTATGAGCCTTCTGCGCGAATATTCGCGCTCGACCCGATGAGACGTCCCTTCTATATCGGCAGCGGCGACACCGCCGCCTTCGCCGTCTACCACCCGGCCGAGGGCGCGCAGGGCGGCCGCGGGAGGCCCCCGGTCCTGATCTGCCCGCCGTGGGGCTGGACCGGCGTCGCCTCCTACCGGGCGCGGCGCGACTGGGCGGCGCGGCTGGCGGCGGCGGGCTTCCCGACCCTGCGCTTCGACCTCCCGGCGACCGGCAACAGCGCCGGCGCGGTGACCGACGACCGGATCCCGGCCGGCTGGGTGGCGGCGACGCTGGCGGCGGCGAGCTGGCTGGCCGACGCCGACGGGGCCGGGGGCGGGATCGCGGCGCTCGGGCTCGGCATCGGCGGGCTGCTGGCGTTGGCGGCGATCGCGGCCGGGGCGCCGATCGCGGCGCTGGCGCTCTGGGGGGTCCCGGGACGGGGGAAACGCTTCGTGCGCGAGACGCAGGCGTTCTCGCGGATGCAGCCGTGGCTCGGCGGGGACTCCTCCGCCGCGGGGTTCGACGCCGGGGTGCCGGACGGCTGGCTCGAGGCGGGCGGGTTCGGGCTCGGCCCGGAGACCCTGGCGGAGCTGAAAGCGATGAGCGCGGCGCTGCCGGAGGGCACCGGGCTCGCGCGCGCCCTGCTCCTCGACCGCGACGGGATCGAACCGGGCGCGGAACTGGTCGAGGCGCTGAGCGCCGCCGACATCGCCGTCGAGCGGGCCGCCGGGTCGGGCTGGGCGGACTTCACCTCGCACCCGGAGCTGGCGGTCGTCCCGGAGCGCACGGCGGCGGAGCTCGAGCGGTGGCTGGCGGCCGAGCCGGTCGCGCAGGTCGCCCGCGTCCCGGCGCCACGGAGCGCGGAATCCCTGGAGCTGGAGGTCGACGGCCGCGGCGTGCGCGAGACCGCGCTGTCGCTGGAGGAGTCCTGGGGGGCGACGATCGGCGTCCTCGCCGAGCCCGCGGCGGGGTCCGACGAGGGGCTCTGCGCGGTCTTCCTCAACGCCGGCGCGGTGCGCTCGGTGGGGCCGAACCGGATGTGGACGGAGACGGCGCGGCGCTGGGCGGCGTCCGGGGTGCCGTCGCTGCGGGTCGACCTGCAGGGGATCGGCGAGGCGGACGGGGCGCCTGCGGGGCGGCTGCAGCTGGGCGACTTCTACGCGCCCCGCTACGGGCCCCAGGTGCTCGCCCTGCTCGACGAGCTGGAACGGCGGGAGATCGGGCGGCGCTTCGTCCTCGTCGGCCTCTGCGCGGGCGGCTACTGGGCGTTCCGCTCGGCCGTCGCCGACCCTCGCGTCGTCGCCGTCCTGCAGCTGAACGCGGGCGCCTTGCGCTGGGTCGCCGACCTGCCGCAGCGGCGCGACGCGTACCGGACCTCGCGGGCGCTCGAACGCCGCTGGTGGCGGAAGCTCCTGCGCGGCGAGATCGAGCCGGAGCGGATCGGCCGCCTCCTGCGCTCGGTTTGGGTCAGCGCCCTCGCCGCCACCCGCCGCTCGGTGGCCCGCCTCCTCGGCCGCGGCGAGGAGTCGCTGCGCAAGGAAATCGAAGCCGACCTCGATCTCCTCCGCGACCGCGGCACCCGCGTCCTCCTCGCTCTCTCCGACGACGAGCCGCTGGGCGAAGAAATCGCCCGTGACCACCTCGCCGAGCGCGCCGCCACCTGGCCCAACGTCCACTTCGCCTCCCTCCCCGGCAACGACCACACCCTGCGCCCCTTCTCCGCCCAACGCGCCGCCGCCGACCTGCTCGACGCCGAGCTGACCCGCCTGGTCTCGACCGCCTCGAAGACCCCGAGCTGACGGGAGGGGCGCCCGCACCGTCCCGGCGGGAGGGCGCTGCTAGGCTGCGGGGCTCGGCCCGGGGGGTTCGCTCGGGGGTGGGGCGTAGGTCGGTGGGGCGATCTTCGGGCCGGCCAGGCGCTTGTAGATGTTCGGCCGGTAGAGCTTCGGGCCGATCGCCCGCTGGAACGCCTGTTCGGAGGAGCGGGAGCTCTCGATCGGCCAGTTCATGCCTTGGGACTTTTCGTCGAACCAGATCAGGCCGCGGACCTTGGGGAAGGTCTTGGGGATGGTCGAGAAGGCGTTGCGGATCCAGTTCGCCTTCGAGCCGCCGCTTTCGGCGGAGGCGGTCTCGCCGATCACCATCGGCTTGCTCGGCGCGATCCGCATGACTTCCTTGTAGGTGGTGCGGAAGACGTGGGTGAAGCTCTGCCAGCCCGCCGAGTTCGAGCTTTCGCCCCAGTTGAAGCCGTCGAGGCAGGTCCAGTCGACGTACTGGTTGCCCGGGTAGAGGCTGCCGAAGTTTTTGAGGCGCTTGATCAGGGCGATGTTCGGGCACCAGACCCAGTTCGCGTTGGTCGCGCCGACTTCGGTGAAGATGTCGTGCACATGGCGCCAGGCGGCGACGAATTCGCCCGGCTTGTTGCCGTTGACGCCCTCGTTCCAGGGGAACCAGAAGCCGTTCATCTCCCAGTCGAAGCGGAGGAAGTACGGGTGCCCCCATTCGCGCGCGGCTTCGGCCCACTCGCGGATGTACTTGTCGTAGGTGCCGTGGATGATCTTCGCGAGGCTGAAGCGCGGCTGGTTCGTGCCTTCCTGGTTGGAGGCGGAGCTCCAGCTGAGGAACGGGATCGCGCCGTATTCCCGCACCGCCTGCATCGGCACCGCCGGGAAGCCGTTCATTTCGCACTTCGAGGCCGTGGCGCAGTTCGCGAACGGCTCGTAGAAGGCGAGCAGCGAGAGCCCCTTCTTGGTCCGCCGCTGGAAGGCGCCGAGGGCGTTCATGTCCCAGGGCGGCTGCTCGCCGGTGAACTGGCGGCCGATCTGGGCGCCCCAGAAGAGCGGCTTGGCCGCGGAGGCGGCCGGTGCCGCCCCTGGCCGCGCCAGGAGCGCCAGGCAGACGGCCAGCGCCGCCACGACCCCCGCCAGGCCCACAGGGAGCCACCGTATGTCGCGCGCCGACCGCATCACGTCCGCATTCTGGTTACGGAACACGCCGGGCGCCGGATCAGCGCGGCGCCGGGATCGGACTTGCGTCCAGTTGGGAGAACTGGTTGCCGAGGAAGGGGATCGCGCGCAGCCCGGACCGGAACGCTCCGGTCGAGCCGCGGCTGGATTCGAGCGGCCAACTCAGCCCCCGGTCGAAGCGGTCGAACCAGACGAGGCCGCGGACCGCCGGGTAGGCGCGGCCGATCGAGCTGAACATCTGGCGGATCCAGCGCGCCTTGCGCGCCGCCGGGCCGTTCGAGGCGAGCTCGCCGAGGACCACCGGCTTGCCCGGCGCGATCCGCGTGGTGAGCGCCCTGTAGGTCGGCCGCAGCAGCGTGTCGAAGCTTCGCCAGGGCCGCGGGTTGACCGTGTTGGCGCCGAAGTTGTAGGCGTCGATGCAGGTCCAGTCGACGTACCGGTTCCCCGGGTAATAGCGCGCCAGGCTCCCCGTCCTGCCGTTGGGCTCGGCGTACGGGCACCACACCCAGGTGGCGTTGGTCGCCCCCGCCGCGGTGAAGATGTCGTGCACGCGGCGCCAGGCGGCGACGAATTCGGCCGGGCTGTTGCCGTTGGCGGCCCCGGCCCAGGGGAACCAGTTGCCGTTCATCTCCCAGTTGAAGCGCAGGAAGAAGGGGTGGCCCCAGGCGGCGGCCTCCTTGGCGAAGGCCTTGATGTAGCGGTCGTAGCGGTGGCTGAGGATGTCGGAGAGCTGGAATTCCGGCTCTTCCACCGCTTCCGGCGTCGCCGTGGTGGTCCAGCTGAAGAACGGGATCGCGCCGTATTCGCGCACCGTCTGCATCGCCTGCGTGGGGAAGCCGGGGAAGCGGCAGCTCGCCAGTTCGTTCGGTTCGGTGCATTCGGCCAGCGGCGCCGAGAACTCGAGTAGCGAGAGGCCCTTGCCGACCTTCTGTTCGAGGCTCGTCACCGGGCTCATGTTCCACGGCGGTTCTTCGCCGGTCATCTGGGGGCCGAACCAGGCGCCCCAGTACATCGGCGCATGAGCGGGTCTCGCCGCGCTCGCCGAGCCGACGGCGAGGACCGTCAGGCAGGCGAATAGAGCGGCGGCCAGGGCTGTGTCGCGTAGGAGTCTCCGCATCGGCGCAGGGTGTCGGAGGGTAGCGAAGCGCTCGGGCGGGGCGTGGGACGCGGCCGGCTGCCGCCCGGCCGCGCCTTGGCCTGCGCCAGGCCGGTGCGTTCGCAGTTGGCCACAACAGTTGTAGATAAGTGCGAACGCATCGCGGGCCCTGTGCCCTGTCCGTCACCGGATAGGTACAGGCGCGGCAGCCGGCTCAGCCCGGGACCGGGATCGTGCCCGGGCCCAGCTGGCTGAATTCGTTCGGCCGGTAGGAAGACGAGGAGATGCCGGCGGCGAACGAGCTCTGGGCGGCGGGGGAGGATTCGATCGGCCAGTTGCCTTCTTCGGGCTTGTCGAACCAGATCACGCCGTGGACCGCCTGGTAGCGGGTGGGGAGCGCCTGGAGCATTTCGGCGATCCAGGCCGACTTGGAGCCGCCGTTCTCGGCCGAGCCGACCTCGCCGATCACCATCGGCTTGCCGGGGGCGACCTGTTCGACGATATGGTGGTACGTGGAGCTGAAGGTTTCGTCGAAGCTCATCCAGCGGCTGCCGCCCCAGTTGTAGCCGTCGAGGCAGGTCCAGTCGACGTACTGGCTGCCGGGGTAGTACGCGGCCACGTCGGTGTGTTCGTGCTTCGGGTCGACGTTCGGGCACCAGGTCCAGGTCGCGTTGGTGGCGCCGACTTCGGTGAAGATGTCGTGGACGTGGCGCCAGGCGGCGACGTATTCGCCCGGGTTGTTGCCGTTGACGCCCTCGGCCCAGGGGAACCAGTTGCCGTTCATCTCCCAGTCAAAGCGGAGGAAGAAGGGGTGGCCCCAGGCCTTCGCTTCTTCGGCGAAGCTGCGGATGTAGGAGTCGTAGCGGCCGGAGATCACGTCGGACAGCTGGTATTCGGGCTCGTTCAAGCTCGACGGGGTCGACTGCGAGCTCCAGCTGAAGAACGGGATCGCGCCGTATTCGCGGATCTTCTGCATCGGCGTGGTGGGGAAGGAGTAGTTCGTGCAGGTGCCGCCGGAGCAGTTCGCGAACGGCGAGGCGAAGTGGATCAGCGACACCGGCTTGCCGGTCTGGCTTTCGAAGCGGGAGACCGCGCCCATGTCCCAGGGCGCTTCGGTCCCGGTCAGCTGGCTGCCGATCCAGGCGCCCCAGTAGAGGGAGGTCGGCGCGACGCTCGCCTGCGGGGAGGCGCCGACGCAGGCGGAGGACCCGTGGGCGATCTTCGCGCGGTAGAGCCGGCGCGTCCCCCAGCGGTAGTCCTTGCCGCGCTTCAGCAGCTGGGTGCAGGACGCGTTGCTCGGGCCCGCGACCCGGTGGGCGCCACCCAGCGCCCGCTGGTTGGCGATCGCCGAGCGCTGTCCGCCGGGCGCCGCGTCGGCGCCGCCCGGACGCAGAACGAGGGCGATCGAGAGGGCCAGGAGAAGGGCACCGGTGACAATCGTCACGAGGCGCAGATCTGGCTTTGCAAGCTGTTTTGCGGGGCGGTTGGAAGCCACGCAAAGCCATCGGCCCGGGAGCGTCGTCCTGCAGGGTCGGCGCCCGCATATGGACGTTTGTTCTAGTCAGATCGCTTGCGATCTACGTCCGCGAGCACCTCGCGGTAGAGATCGAGCAGGAGCGCCGCGCACTCGTCCCAGCTGATCGTGGGCGGTCGATCGGTCAGCGGCGGCCCGGCGAGCTCCTCGGCGAGGACCGCGCCGACCGCGGCCGGGGGGGCGTCGAGCGCCACCGCCCGGGCGAAGCCCGCCGCGGCCAGCTCGCCCGTCCCGCCGCCCGCGGCGACGACGAGGCGGCAGCCCGCCGCGGCGGCCTCGACCGCGGCGATCGGGTGGGTCTCGAACTCGCTCAGGAGGGCGAAGACCGAGACCCGGCGCAGCAGCGCCGCCATCTCCTCGGGCCGGTCGGCGGGGACGCTGGTCAGCTCGACCCGGTCGCCGAGCCCGAGGCGCTCGACCAGGCGCCGCAGCTCCCCCTCGTAAGGGCCGACGCCGACGATCTGCAGGCGCGCCTCGGGCCGCCGCTCGAGCACGGTCGGGAACGCCTTGATCACCCGCTGGTGGCCCTTGTAGCGCTCCAGGCGGCCGACGCTGGCGATCGTCGGCGGGCCGGAGCGGTCAGGCTCGCCGGCGGCGAAGGTGAGGTCGGTCCCGTTCGGGATCAGGGCGAAGCGCTCGGGGCCGAGGCGGAGCTCGCGGCCGTACTCCTCGATCTCGAAGCGGGCGACCGCGACCAGCCTCGCCGCCCGGGCGAGCAGCGGGCGCAGGAGCAGGCGCTGCGCGCGGCGGGCGCCGTTGCGCAGGCCCGAGCTGTGGCCGCCGCCGTGAAAGGTCAGCAGGTAGGGGACCCGCAGCGACAGGGCCCGCAGCATCGCCAGGGGCGGCACCAGGGTGTGGTAGCTCTGGACGTGGACGATCTCGGGCGCGGCGCGCCCCATCTCCCCCCACAGCGCCGGGACGAGGAACCAGTCGCGCCCGCGCGGGTGGGCCGGGAGCGCGCGGATCTCGTACCCGTCGTAGGCCTCCGCGCGCGGCGCCCCGCCCTCGGCGTCGCCGCAGAGGACCGTGACCTCGTGCCCGGCCGCGGCGTGGCGCCGGGCGACCTCGGCGACGTGGCGCTCGACGCCGCCCTGCCGGCGCGGATCACGCGGGGTGACGATCAGGATCCGCACGCTTCGCAGCTTATGCGGCGCGGCCCGGCCTACGATGCTGGCCGTGAAGGTGCTCATGCTCGCCCAGACCTACGCCCCCGTGCACGGCGGCGAGGAGCGCCACGTCGAGGACCTGAGCGGCGAGCTGGCGCGCCGCGGCCACGAGGTCGTGGTCGCCACCCTGCGCCAGCCGGCCGGTGAGGTGCCGCCGCAGCCGGCCGGGGTGCGGGTGCGGCTGCTCGACACGAGTGTCCACCGCACCCCCGGGGTCGAGACCCAGGCGCGGGCCAACTACGCGGCGCCGCTGCCCGACCCGGTCACCACCGCGGCGCTGCGGACCGTGCTGCGCGAGGAGCGCCCCGACGTCGTCCACGCCCACAACTGGCTGGTCAACTCCTACCTGCCGCTGGCCCGTCGGGCGGCCGCCCCGCTGGTCCTCTCGCTCCACGACTACGGTCTCCTCTGCCCGACCAAGCGCCTCTTCCTCGACGGCGCCGTGTGCCCGGGGCCGGCGGCGGCGCGCTGCCTGCGCCACGCGACCGATTTCTACGGCGCCGGCAAGGGGACGCTGATCGCGGGCGGGGTCGCGCTCGCCGACCCGTGGGTGCGGCGCCGCGTCGACCTCTTCGTCCCGGTCAGCTCCGCGGTCGCCGAGCTCTGCCGGGTGACCGGCGCGCGCCACCGCGTGATCCCCAACTTCACCCCGCCGCTCCCGCCCGCGCCGGCCGACGCCGACGAGCGCCTCGCCTTCCTCCCGGCGGGCGACTTCGCGCTCTACTTCGGCGACATCGGCGAGGACAAGGGGGCGCGGGCGCTGGTCGAGGCCCACGCGGGGATCGACGCCGCGCCGCCGCTGGTGATGATCGGCCGCCAGGGCATCGAGGGCCTCGACCGGGCCCCCGACGTGATCGCCCCGGGGCCGCTGCCCCACGCGCTGACGATCGAGGCGGTGCGGCGGAGCGCCTTCACCGTCGCGCCCTCGATCTGGGCCGAGCCGTTCGGGATCGTCGCGCTCGAGGCCGGGGCGGCGGGCAAGGCGGTGGTCGCCTCGGCGTCCGGCGGCCTGCGCGACGTGGTCCTCGACGGCGAGACCGGCCGCCTCGTGCCCGGCGGCGACGTCCCCGCCCTGCGCGCGGCGATGGCCGAGCTCTTCGCCGACCGGGAGCTGCGCGAGCGGCTCGGCGCCGCGGCGGCGCGTCGGGTGAGCGAGGTCTTCGCCCCCGCCGCGGTCGTCCCCCGCTTCGAGCGGGCCTACGCCGACGTCGTCGCGGCGAGGTCGGCGGCCGGGTAAGCGGCCAGCAGGACGTCGGCGATCCGCTCGGCGGCGTGACCGTCCCACAGCGGCGGCGGCTCGGCGGGCGCGTCCGAGCGTTCGGCCAGCGCTCCGGGGATCGAGGCGATCGCGCCCGGGTCGAGGCCGAGCAGACGGTTGGTCCCGAGCTCGACCGTCACCGGCCGCTCGGTGTTGTCGCGCAAGGTGAAGCAGGGGATGCCGAGGTAGGTGGTCTCCTCCTGGATGCCGCCCGAGTCGGTCAGCACCGCGCGGGCGCCCGCCACCAGCGAGAGGAAGTCGAGGTACCCGAGCGGCTCGCTCAGCAGCAGGCCCGGGGCGTCGGCGCCGGCGCCCGCGGCCTCCATCATCTTGCGGGTGCGCGGGTGGACCGGGAAGACGACCGGCAGCTGCTCCGAGAGCGCCGCCAGCTGCGCCACGGTCGCGCCGAGCAGCGGCCCGTCGACGAGCGCCGGGCGATGCAGGGTGACGAGCGCGTAGGCGTCTTCCTCGACCCCGAGCCGGGCCGGCGACCCGGCGGCGTCGATCCGCTCGCGCAGCGCCACCAGGGTGTCGATCATCGTGTTGCCGACCATGTGCATGCGCTCGTCGGGGATGCCTTCGGCGCGCAGGTTCCCGACCGCCTCCTCGCTGTGCATGAAGAGGTACTCGGAGAAGCGGTCGGCGACGATCCGGTTCACCTCCTCGGGCATCGTCATGTCGAAGGAGCGCAGGCCCGACTCGACGTGGGCGACCGGCAGCTGCAGCTTGGTGGCGACGAGCACCGCCGCCAGGGTCGAGTTGACGTCGCCGGGGACGACCAGGAGGTCGGGCTCCTCGGCCAGCAGCACCGGCTCGAGCCGCTCCATCGTCCGCGCCGTCTGCACCGCGTGGGTGCCGGAGCCGACCTCGAGCATGTGGTCGGGCGTCGGCACCCCGAGCTCCTCGAAGAACACCTCCGACATCGCCCGGTCGTAGTGCTGGCCGGTGTGGACGATCACGTGGCGGCCCTCCGGGTGGCGGTCGCGCATCGCCGCGATCACCGGCGCCGTCTTGACGAAGTTCGGCCGCGTGCCGATCACGTAGACGACGCGCATGGCTAGGCCCTCCTCACCGTCGGGATCACCCCGTGCAGGGCGCGCACCGCGCGGCCGACGGCGGGGCGGTGGGAAAGGCCGGCGCCGAGGCGCCGCAGGCCGCTCTCGGCGGCGACCAGAAGGCGGACCGGGTTGTGGACGCCGACCAGGATCATCGTCTGGCTCGGGCGCGCCTCGTCGGTGAAGCGCCGCTTCCAGTCCTCGGAGCCGAGCAGGAAGTCGTACTCGGCGGCACCCTCGGCGATCGCCTCGCGGACCGTCATCGCCTCGAGCGCGAAGCCGAGGCCGTACTTCGCCCAGGCCGGGTCGAAGCCGCCCTGGTAGGAGGCGAAGACCTCGCCGACCCGCCAGCCGAGGAACGAGGCGACCTGGCGCCCGTCGAACTCGAGCGCCATCAGGCGCAGCCAGCCGCGCTCGGAGGCGGCGACGGCGAAGTCGTGCAGGGCGCGCCGCGAGGCGGGGTTGAGCGAGGACCCGCCGAGGTCGCGGCGGCGCAGGTCGTGGAGGCGGAAGAGTTCGGCGAGGTCGGCGGTGACGGTGGCGCGGTCGGCCGTCCGCAGCTCCATCTTGCGCTCCAGCATCAGCTGCCGGTCGGCGCGGCGGACCCGCTTGCGGAACTTCTGGCTGCGGCTCGCCATGTAGCCGTCCCAGTCGAGGCCGCGGAGGTCGATGTAGGGGACCTCGGTCTGTTGCTGCTCGACCAGGGTGCGCCGGGAAAGGTCGGCCTCCTGCGGCGCCCGCCACCAGTCGGCGCGCGAGTCGGCCCGCTCGAAGAGCAGCATGCTGCGGCTGTAGCCGGTCGCTTCGATCGCCTCCACGGTGGCCTCGGCGACCGCGGGCTCCTCGGCGACGGTCGCGGCGGGGTGGAACCGGTCGCCGATCGAGGCGCCGGCGAAGCGGATCGCCCACGGCCGGCTCGAGCGGTCGAGGACGAGCGGCATCACCCCGGCGATCGTGTCCCCGCGGCGGACCACGGAGACCAGCGGCACCGACGATTCCTGGCCCTGGTTGTCCCACCAGCTGTGGAACCACTCGGGGGTGACGAAGGCGTTCGAGCGCCGCACGGCAAGCTCCCGCCACCGCTCTTCGACCGGCGCGAGCCCCGAGACCTCGGTGATCAGTTCAGCGTTCAGCATTCCCCATCTACTGGTATCTCGGCAACTGTGGACGAAACTGAAGTACGGCAAGACCCGAGTTGCGGGCCGACTTGGACGAGTCAGGTACTTACTGGTGTCCCATTCTGCCCGAAAGTCGGCTCGCGAGGGCATTTCGCTCGGGGAATAGGAACCAGGTTGCGAGCCGGCGGGCGATCGGGCGGGGCGCGACCGCCATCGCCGCGAACCAGCCGAGGAAGGCGGCCCGCATCGCCGCGGAGGCGTGGGCGCGGCGGCGCACCGCGCCGACCGAGTCGCGCAGGAGGCCGCGGCGGGTGTCGTCGGGGAGCGGGTGGCGGTCCGGCGCGAGGCGCAGGGAGATCATCCGGCGGGCGAGGTCGGCGACCGAGAGGATCCGCGCCGGGTGGGGGAGGTGGAGCTCGGCGGCGAGGGCGAGCAGGTCGATCGAGGTGCGGTGCCCGAAGGAGACCGCCGCGCGCACGCGGTCGAGGTCGACCTCGGCGGCGGCGGGCTCGTAGTTGTTGGCGCCGTGGACGCGGTAGGCGCAGCTGACCTCGGGGACCGCCGCGACCCGGCCGAGCAGGGTCGAGAGGTGGACGAGGTGCCAGTCGGCGCCGATCCGCTCGGCCTCGGGGATCGGCAGGATCGGCGCCAGGGCGGCGCGGCGGAAGGTGTAGGCGCTGGTCGGCAGCCACGGGATGTCAAACGGGTAGGCGAGCTCGGCGGCGCGCAGGTCGCCGCTCGGCAGCGGCTGGTGGGGGGGCGGCTTCAGCTCCCCGGTCGGGCGGCCGGCGGCGTCGATCACCTCCATCCGCAGGTGGACCTTGACCGCGCCCGGATCGGCGGCGAGGGCGGTGGCGGCGCGGGCGGCAGCCTCGGGATGGAGGACGTCGTCGGCGTCGAGGAACATCACCAGCTCGCCGCGGCAGCGCGCCAGGCCGGCGTTCAGGGCCGCGGCCTGGCCGCCGTTCTCCTGGAAGACGAGCTCGACCCGGCCCGCGAAAGCTCGCAGGATCTCGCGCGAGTCGTCGGTCGAGCCGTCGTCGACCGCGATCACCCGCGTCCGCGGGTGGGTCTGGGCGAGCGCGCTGTCGAGCGCGGCGGCGAGGTAGCGACCGTAGTCGTGGTTGTTGACGACGACGTCGACCGCCGGGAGCGGGGCGGCGGCGCTCATTCCGCCCCGGCGGGGATCCACCCGTAGACCCGCCGGTAGGGGTGGTCGGATTCTTCGGCCTGGCGGGAGAGGACGATCGAGACGAAGGTCGGCCGGCCTGGCCGCGGCCGCGGCAGGACGACGAAGTCGAAGGTGGTCTTCGCGCCCGGGTAGAGGGAGAGGATGTGCTTCTCGACCGTGCCGCCGGCGAAGCGGGCCTGGACGACGAAGGTGGTCCAGTGCTGTTCCTCGTTGCCGACCCCGACCCGCACCCGGTCGCCGCCCGCGGCCGGCTTCATCCAGAGCTCGGTGAAGCCCAGGGCCTTGCTGTTGGAGAGCGTCGTGTGGGCGAGGACGACCGCCGCCGCGACCAGGGCCAGGGCGCCGAGGCCGACGAGCAGCGCGAGCGCCGGCGGCCGCGGCGGGCGCCTGAACGCGAGGGGGCTCCAGTCCGCCGGTCGGCGCCGCGCGGCGACCGCGCAGGCGACGAGCACGACGAGCACCAGCGCGAGCGCCCAGGTCCCCGCCCGCAGCCCGCCGAGGTAGTTCAGCGGCAGCGGCAGCAGCGCCAGCACGGCGAGGCTGAGGCCGACGCTGATCCACAGCGCCCGCGGCCACGGCTGTGGGGCGGCGACGAAGGAGGCGGCGGCGATCGCGTACCCGGTGAGGAAGAAGGCGAGCGGCGCGAGCAGGAGGAGGCTGAGCCAGCCGACCGGCACCAGCAGCGCGGCCGCCGCGCAGGCGGCCGCCGCGACGAGCACCGCGAGGAGGTCACGGTGCCCCCTCACGGCTTCCCCCGCAGGTCGTAGACGGCGATCGTGCCGTTGTCGTAGATCCGCGCCGCCCCGGGGATCGCGCCGAACTTGGTCACCGCGCTCGCGGGCAGGAGGTTGTCGTAGGCGCCCGCCCCGAGCAAGGGGAAGAAGTACCCCTGCAGGCCGTCACTGGAGATTTCGCGCTGGTCGGCGACCACATATTCGAGCCCGTTTTGGCGCAGCATCGGTAGCTCCCAGGCTTCGAGCGTCGGCGAGGTGAGCAGGTCTTCGACGTCGGGGTTCGAGCCGGTGACGACGTCGCGGTTTCCCGGCACCAGCAGCAGGTTGGCGTCGGCGGTGGCGGCGGCCCATTTGCCTTCCGGCCCTTCCGCCCGCGCCCATTCGGCCAGCGCCAGCGGCGGCGAGGAGATCGTCTTCCCTTCCGCCGACACGTGGAGCGGCTTCGCCAGCTGCGCGTCCCAGGGCCAGCCGGAGATCACGCCGCCGACGAGGACGATGCCGAAGGCGGCGGTGAGGGCCGGCGCCGCGATCCGCGGGGAGGGCCGGCGCAGCTCTGTCAGCCCGGCGCCGGCGACGACGAAGGCGAGGCCGATGAAGAAGAACTCGCTCGCCCGGTTGCCGGTCTCCCAGGCCGCCGGCGCCAACCGCAGGCCGAGGGCGAGGAAGAAGCCGAGCGAGGCGACCATGAAGAGGAGTGGCCAGGGGCGCTCGCGCCAGCGGCGCCAGTTCGCGCGGATGCCGAGGACCCAGCCGGCGCCGAGCAGGGCGACGCCGAGCAGGGCGACGAGGCGGGCGCCGAGCGGGGTCGGGCCGGCGGCGCCGGAGCTCTGGAAGAGCCCGCGCGGCGCCGACTCGCCGGAGATCGTGTTCGCCAGCGCTTCGAGGGCTTCCGAGAGCGGGTTGGAGAGGTAGGAGAAGGTCTCCCCGGCGACCACGGCCAGCCAGCAGGCGACCAGGAAGACGGTGAGGAGCGCGTAGGGCCAGGGGTTCGGCGGCTTCCAGTCGCGGGCGAAGTACCACAGGAGCCCCGCGAGGGCGACCAGGATCGCGGCCAGTGCATAGGAGGTCAGGTGGTGGGTGACGACGATCGCGGCGATCGCCACGGTGAGCGGCGCGGCCCACTCGCGGATCGCCTGCCGCGCGGTCGTTTCGCGCTCGACCAGCATCAGCAGCACGATCACCAGGAGCGGCAGCGCCAACGACTCGTAGGCGAACTGGGCGCCCCAGAAGAGGAAGTTGAAGTTAGTCGTGTAGATCGCCGCGGCGAGCCCGGCGGTGCGGGCCGACCCGCCGACCCGCTCGAAGAGCAGGAAGAGGGCGGCGATCAGGGTGAGGCGGGCGACGCCGACGAGGACCAGTCCGGCGGTGTAGGTGGAGAGGCCGCAGATCTTCGCCAGCGCCGAGGTGGCGCCCTCGAGGCCGGGGTAGTACGGCGTCACCTTGAGCACCGGGTTGTGGTGGAAGAGGTGCGCCGTTTCGCCGATCCGTTCCACGTTGAACGCGTGGATGAGCTCGTCGGTGAAGGTGAAGGACGGGGCGTCGTGGACGACCTTGACCAGGTAGAGGGCGACGCCGAGCAGGCAGACCAGGGCGAGGCGCTCGCCCGCGCTCGCGCCGCGGCCGAGCAGGCGGAAGAAGATCGGCAGCCCGATGATGAGCAGGCCGAGGATGTAGAGCGTCATCGCCGGTTCCTCGCCCGCGCGCGCGAGCGCGTTGGCCAGCGAGCAGAGGAAGACGCCCGCCGCGGCGACGAGCAGGCTTACGGCGAACCGCGTGGTCCGGGCCCCGTCCACGTCGCGATCCTAAGTCGGAGGTGAGGACGTATTGCGGCGCTCCCGGCCCGAGCGCAGCTCGGCGAGCGCGTAGCCGGCCGCCGCGGCGCCGGTCCCGGCTATCAGGGCGAGCGAGCGCAACGGCCCGTAGGGGTCGCCGCGCAGGAGCTCGGCGAAGCCGCGCAGGAAGCCCAGCGGCGTGGTCACGAACAGGTGCCGGCGCTCCGATTCGAGCCCCGACTCGGCCCCCACGGCACCCGCCAGGGCCGCCTTGCCCTCGCCCTCCTCGAAGCTGCGGACGAGGAAGTAGCGCAGGGTGGTGCGGCCGGGGGCAACCTTGTGGCGGACGCGCGCGGCCGGCTGGTAGATCCAGCGCCTGCCGGGGAACGCGGCGCTGACCCGGATGCCGAGGCTGGTGTCGTCGAGCGCGTGGCCGCCGGAGAGGACCTTGCCGCCGAGCCGCAGCTCGCGCGGGGCGACGCCGTCGGCGAAGCCGCCGACTGCCTCGAGCGCCTCCCGCCGCACCGCCATGTTGGCGCCGATCGGGTTGCGGATCGGCGCGAGCCCGGTCGGCAGGCCGCGGTAGGAGCAGCCGAAGACCCAATAGAACTCGGTCGGCAGCCAGCGTGGCTCGGCACCGACCCAGTCCGGGTCGAGGGCGCCGCCGGCGCCGATCGTCGCCTCGTCGGCGAACGCCGCCGCCATCCCGGCGAGCCAGCCGGGCTCCGGCGCGGCGTCGTCGTCGGTGAAGGCGACGATGCTCCCGCGCGCCGCCGCGAGGCCGGTGTTGCGGGCGCCGACGATGCCCTTCGGGCCGCTGTTCTCGAGCACGGTGACGCCGGCGAGATGCTCGCGCGCCCAGGCCGCCAGCTCGGCGTTGTGGTCGATCACGACGAGGACCTCGCGGGCGGGCAGGGTCTGGGCGCGAAGCGCCGCGGCGCAGGCCTCGAGGTCGGACCGCGCGTCGGTGCTCCAGGCGGCGACGACGACCGAGAAGTCGGCGTTGGCGCCCGCGGCCCCGGCGGGCTCAGCGCTTGGCAACGGCGCCTGCGGCACGGGCCTGCTCGATCGCGCCCGCCCCGGCGACCGGGTGCTCGCGGTGGACGCTCCGTCGCCGCCGCGCCTCGCTGATGATCGTGCTGAGGACGCGCAGCCCGTCGCGGAAGGTGTTCAGGTTGCTGGTGCCGGAGATGCGCTCTTTCTCGTAGCTGGGGACCTCGGCGATCTTCATCCCGGCGCCCGCGATCCGCAGGTTGATCAGCGTCTCGACCTCGAAGCCGGGGACGTCGAGGGAGATGAACGGCAGGCAGCGCACCCAGAAGGCGTTGTAGCCGTAGCAGAGGTCGGTGAAGTGGGTGCCGTGGAGGAGGTTCGCGGTGCCGCTGAGACAGGCGTTGCCGAAGCGGCGCAGCAGGGTGATGTCGTCGGAGCCGCCGCCCTCGAGGAAGCGCGAGCCCTTGGCGAAGTCGGCGCCCGCCTCGAGCGCCTCGACGAAGCTCGAGATCTCGGCCGGGTCGGCTGAGCCGTCGGCGTCAAGCATCACCACGAGGTTGCCGGTGACGGCGGCGAAGCCGGTGCGCAGCGCGTCGCCCTTGCCCTTGCCGCTCTGCGTGGTGACGCGGATCGACGGGTAGGCGCGGCGGGCGACCTCGACCGTATCGTCGCTCGATCGGCCGTCGACCAGGATCACCTCGTGGAGGCCCGCGGGCAGGCCGGCGAGGACCTGGGCGATGTTGCCCTCCTCGTTCATCGCCGGGACGACGACGCTGACCTTGGTCTTGCGCTCGGTGGCGCGGCGGTCGGGGCCTTTGTAGGGCACGGAGTCGCGGGCGGCCAGCGATTCGACCTCGATCAGCGGCACGCCGCCGACGCGGGCGGGCCGGGCCGCGGGCGCCTCGAGCAGGTCGAGCGGGCGCGGCAGCATGCTGACCGGGACGCCGATCGCCTTGAAGGCGCGGACCAGGCCGAGGAGGCCCTCGTCGTCGGCGTGCTGGGTGGAGATGACGACGCGGTCGGCGTCGTGCTGCTCGACCAGCTCCAGCGCCCTGGCGCGGCCCGCCGAGTCGTCGGGCTCGAGCGGTGGCACGTTGGCGACGAGCGTGGCGTGCTTGCGGAGCGGGGCGTAGGCGCGCAGCCGTTCGGCGACGTCGGGCTCGCCGACCAGGACCCAGCGCTCGGCCGGCTCGAGGCTCTGCAGCTGGGGGGCGACGACGGCGCGGACGCCGAAGTCGAGGATCGCGAAGGCGACGAAGAGGGCCAGCTGTTCGACCCCGTCGATCGGCGCGAGGAGCGAGGCCGACCAGGCGAAGAGGGCACCGACGAGCAGCCGGATCAGGGGCCAGGCCGCGCCGTTTTCCTCGCCGACGGCGCCGCGTTCGGGGCGCGAGCCGTAGACGCCGAGCAGGCCGTAGACGAGCACCAGCAGGGCGGGGGCGACGGGGACGGCGGGGAAGACTTCGACGCGGGCGATCAGGGTGACCGCGAGCAGCGCCAGCGAGGAGCAGACGAAGTCGATGATCGGCAGCAGCCACCAGCCGACCCCGCGCCGAGCCAGGGGCATCGAGTTGATCGTCGGCCGGTCCTGGACCAGCGTTTCGTGCGGGACAGCCGGCACATGGTTCTCGACGGGGATCTCGAATGGCGGCGGCTGCATCAGATCATTCTGAACGGTTTCACGGGGGGAGAGCTCGGCTGTCGCCGAGCTCGAGCTAAGAGAATCTTTTTTGGTTTCCGATGGCCCTATCGGCAACGGTGGTCCTCAAAGTTGAGTTTTGACGGAATTCCCACCTGCCGACCAGCCGACGCGACCGCCCTCCCGTCGGGCGGCCGCGCTTACCGCACTTCTAAAACCCGTAGGCCGCTTTCAGCTCCGGGTCCTTTGCCGCCAGCATCTCGGCCAGCTCGACCATCACCTTGCATTGCTTCCAGGTCGCGTCGTCCTGCATCTTGCCGTCGATCATGTGGACGCCGCGGCCGTCGGGGATCGCCTCCAGCACCTTCTTCGCGAAGGCGACCTCGTCCGGCGGCGGGCTGAACACCTTCTTGGCGATCCCGATCTGCACCGGGTGCAGGGACCAGGCGCCGACGCAGCCCATCAGGAACGCGGCGCGGAACTGCGCCTCACAGCCCGCCGTGTCCTTGATGTCGCCGAAGGGCCCGTAGAAGGGGAGGATGCCGGCCGAGGTGCAGGCGTCGACCATGCGGGCGATCGAGTAGTGCCAGAGGTCCTGCTGGGCGGCGACGCGGCCGTCCTCGGGGCTCTCGGGGTCGGGCGGGTCGTTGAGGACGAGGTAGCCGGGGTGGCCGCCGCCGACCCGGGTGGTCTTCATCCGGCGCGCCGCGGCGAGGTCGGCGGGGCCGAAGCTCATCCCCTGCATCCGGGGCGAGGCGAAGGCGATCTCCTCGACGTTGACGACGCCCTGCGGCGTCTCCAGCAGCGCGTGGACGAGGATCGGGCGGCTGAGGCCGGCCTTCGCCTCGAGCTGGGCGAGCAGACGGTCGACGTAGTGGATGTCGAAGGCTCCCTCGACCTTCGGCACCATGATCACGTCGAGCTTGTCGCCGATCTCGCCGACCAGCTGCTCGAGGTCGTCGAGGACCCAGGGGCTCTCCAGCGAGTTGACCCGGGTCCAGAGCGAGGTGGCGCCGAAGTCGGTCTCCTTGGCCGCCTGGATCAGCCCCTGCCGCGCGGCCTCCTTGCGGTCGACCGGGACGGCGTCCTCGAGGTTGCCGAGCAGGATGTCGGTCTGCCTGGCGATGTCGCCCGCCTTGGCGACCATCTTCGGGTTCGAGAAGTCGAGGAAGTGGATCATCCGCGAGGGCGTGACCGGGATCTCGCGCAGCGGCTCCGGCGCGCCGATCGCCAGGGGGTGAAAGAAGTCTCTGGGATGTCTCAAGCTGGTCCTCCTGCCGTTGGACGGAGGCTGGGAATCTAATCCACGGGTGCCGACCGGCGCCCGGCGGCGGCTGTCGCGCCTTGGCTGGCGCCGGCCGGTCCGCCTCCCGTGGTCGGCCCATCTGCCGAATCGACCGGTGCGGGCCCTACATTCCACGGGCGATGGCTGCGGAAGAGCGGGACAGCACGGCGGAGTGGCTGGTGGAGCCGGCGCGGCGGCCGCCGACCGTGCACGAGCTGGAAGGGCGGATCGATTCGGCGATCGACGTCGCCCGGGCGGCGGAAGAGGCGGCGCTCGAGATCGGGGCGGCGTCGCTCGAGGCGGCCGAGCAGGCGCGGCAGGCGGCGGCGCTGGCCGAAAACGCGGCGGCGGCGAGCCACGCGGCGGCGCGCTCGGCCGCCTCCTCGGCGGCGGCGGCCGCC
>JAFDWB010000084.1 GCA_018268675.1 Actinomycetota bacterium | reverse complement strand
GCACTATCCGGCTGGCTCGAGTTCTATAACTGGCACAGACCACACGGCTCACTCAGCCACAGGTCGCCCGGAGCCCGCCTCGGCGAGCTGAAGCGGAACAACGTGGTCGGGTCTTACACCTAGAGACGAGCCTTGGTCGACTTCCGAGGACCGGCGCGGACGCCCAAGGGCGGCCGCGCCACAGATGGAATCGAGGTGGGACATCGAGATCGTCACCTCGACCCCGAGCTCCTCGGCTCGTCTCCGTACGTCTCCGTGTAGTCGGACGCTGGTTCGCTCGCCTCCGCCAACGATCTCGACCTCCAGCGGCTCCCAGCCGTCCATCCCCAGCGCCTTCACGACCGCCTCCTTCGCCGCGTACCTGGCAGCGAGAGTCTGGGCGGGGTCAGGTTGAGTCTCAGCATAGGAAAGTTCGCCCGGAAGGAAGAGATCGTCCCGGACAGGTTTACCGAGCTTCGAGGCGATCCGAGAGGTCTCGACTAGGTCGAAACCGATCAACGGGGCGTTTATCCCTGGGTCTGACGGCATTTCCGACAGCTTAGCGCAAAACTGTCGGAAAATCATGCTATCCTGTCGATAATTCCGACAAGGAGGGATTCCGATGAGCCCGGTTGATGCGCCGACGAATACATGGACGGAGTCTGCGATCGAGGTTCTCGTGCTCAAGTTACTCGCCCAGCAGATGGGGGAGTCGCAGGAGGAACTGGGCGGCCGGCTTCGCCAGAAAGGCGCCGGGATGCCGATCGACTCTCTCGAGATGTTCGACATGTTGGCCGAGTTCCGAAAGCGGACCGGACTGAAGATCCCGGTGAAGAAGCTGAAGAAGAACACGCTGCGCTCGGTCCGGGCGTTCGCGGAGTTCGCGGCGAAGGAGAGTTCATGAACGACGTCTCGAAAACACTTGATTCCGACGACGCCCGGGAGTTGGCGAGGCGCCTGAAGGAGGCTCGTGAATTCGTGAATCTGTCCCAGCAGTTCGTCGCCGAGCAGACCGGGATCCCGCGTTCGGCGATCTCCGACATCGAGCGCGGAACCCGCCGCGTCGAGAGCCTCGAGCTGAAGAGGCTGGCCGAGATCTACCGGATGCCGGTCGGATTCTTCCTCGAGCAGGCCCCCGATCCGGGGCTCGCCGGTTCTGCGGACGACCCGACGGTACTCGCATTGACCCGGGCGGCGAAGGAGATGGACGAGGAGTCCAAAGGAGAGGTTCTGCGCTTCGCGCTGTTTCTCCAGAACTTCGACGGCTCCAAGGGGCAGCGAGGATGACAACCTGGGTCGAGGCCAACACGAGGGCGGCGGTGCGGGCCGCGGAACTCCACGCCGACCTTGAGATCGATCTGTCCCGTCCGGTCGATGTCTTCGGGGCCGTCGAGCAGTTGGGCCTGGTCCTCGCCTTCGGCCCATTGGGAGACGCATCGGGTGTGTACCTGCCGGGATCGAAGTCCGCCGGGATCATGTTGCACGAGGGCCATCCAAGGACCAGACAGCGCTACACCGCGGCCCACGAGTTGGGGCATCACATCTTCGAGCACGCCGCCGAGATCGACCTTGCGCCAGACCAGGGGCTCGAGCGAGCCGCCGGCGAGCGCTGGCCTGACCATGAGAAGGAGGCGGAGGCCTTCGCAGCATGGTTCCTCATGCCTCGCCGCCTCCTCAGGAGCGGACTCAGGCGGCTCGGGATCGAGCGTCCTGCAGATGCGTATGACATCTATGCCCTCTCACTCTGGCTCGGCGCGAGCTATACGGCGACCGCCCGTCAGCTTGCCGTGACGAAGCTGATCGACCAGGGCGAAGCCGACGTCTGGGCCAAGATCCCGCCGCGAAACCTCAAACTGGCATTGGCCGGGGAGATGGCACCCGATGATCTGCGTAATGACGTCTGGTGGCTTGACCGACGAAACAACATGCAGCCGGTCGATGCCCGACCGGGGGATCGGCTCGTCCTGTCTCTGCCCGAGATTCCGTCATCCGGGTTCACCTGGAAGATCTCCACGACGCCCGACTCAATGCGAATGCTGGCCGACTCCTACGACGACAGATGGGAGCCCGACCGCGCCCTTCACCATGCGGCCCACCCACACGATCCGGAGTCAGCGGGAGCCGGGCCGGATCGCTATTTCGTCTTCGAGATCGACCCGGATGCCGAGAAGGCGATCCAACCGCTGGTCCTCGTCAAGGGCCAGCCGTGGGAAGACACCCGGGACGACGAGACGTATGAGCTGCTGATCTCGGTCAACACGCCGTTGCACGGCGTCCAAGTGCCCGAGTCGGCCCTCGCGATCCGCGGCGGTGAGGGCCGACTCCGATGATCGATCTGCAGGCCAGGCAGCTTCCCGTCCGGAACCAGGGAGATCGCCCGACCTGCGTGGCGTTCGCCGTCAGCGGAGCGCACGACTGGATGGGCGGCGACGGCGTGGAACGCTCACCCGAGGACGCGATGTGGGCGGCTCATCGCGTGATGCCCCGAGAGATCGAAGGTGAGGAGACGTCCGTGCATCACGCGCTCGAAGGACTCCGTCAGTATGAGCACGCCGGGGAGGCGGCTTGGCCCTACGGTGCGCCGCGCTGGAATGAGGGCCGACCCGAGGCCGCACTTGACCCGAAGAACCGCATCAGTCCACCGGAATGGCGGCGGCTGGAAGAGATGGCGATCCCTGTGATCAGAAATGAGCTCGTGAGCGAACGCGCGGTCGTGTTGACGTTGGGGGTGGTGAGGCGCGTGTGGCTCGGTGGCGACGGGATGATCGATTCCCCCGCCGGCGAGAAGGTCCCCGGCAATCACGCAGTCCTCGTTGTTGGTGCGAGCGAGGACGGAGAGTCCGAGCAGACGCTGAAGGTCAGGAACTCCTGGGGTCCACGGTGGGGCCACGGCGGCTACGGGCTCATCAGTGAACGTTATCTCGGCGCCTACGGCATCTGTGCGCACTCGATCGGAGGAAGGGCGATATGACGAGCTTCGTCAGTGGACGCTACGTAGAGGCCTCGAACCTGAGCGAGGGGTGGCTGGGGGCGACCGGCGCGCTCTACGCGATCGACGGCATGACGACCGTCCATCTCTTGGTCCGGATCGCAGAGCCGACCCTTGAGGTTCCCGAGATCCGCACGGCCGCCGAAGTGCTGATCGGCCATGAAAACGAGGGGCGTCTGGAAGAGGACGAGATGCCGGTGGTCGAGACGACCCGCAACACGATCTTCCCGGCCGCGTGGGCCCGCCGCATGCCGGAGCCGAGGCAGCTGGCCGATCACTACCGCGGTCTCTACGGCAAGGAGGGGCTGCGGGCGGTCAGACAGAACGGCCGGGGGACCTACTTCGGGCGGGTAGTCGCATATCCGCGATTCGGTGAGGGCGAGAAGCCTGCCGATCAGCTCTCGAACACGGTGGAGAAGCTCCGCAGGGAGCTCGCCGCCGCCGGAGGAGCCAAGGGCGCAAGGTACGAGATCAACGTCTACAACGAGCGCTGTGACACCAGCCCCAGGGGCTTTCCATGTCTTGCTCACCTCTCGGTCCACCTCAACGGCGGCAAGCTTCACTTCCAGGCGATCTATCGCTACGAGTATCTGTGCGCCAGGGGCTATGGCAACTTTCTGGGACTAGCGGAATTGCAGGCCTATATCGCGGCGGCAGTTGGCCTGCCGGTGGGTGAGCTCCTACTCACGATCGGCCATGCAAAGCTCGACTCGAAGAAGGGCCTGACCGGCGAGCTGCTCGCACCGTTGTGGGCTCGCTACCTCGGGAGCTCCTGACGGTCCACGCGACCGCAGCTCCCGGGCCGACGGGACGTCACGGTCAGTTGAGAGACTGGCGCGATGCGAGCATCGGTACGCCCGAAAGTTCATGACGCCTACTGGCTCTTCGCCGCGCGCCGCAACGAGATCCTCATGAGCCGTGTACGCGGTGAGGCCGGACCCTGGACCGACGATCCGATCCTTCGGAGGTTCAAGTTCTGCAACACCTTCCGTGCGGCCGACCGCGTCTCGCAGTTCCTGATCCGGGAGGTCATATACGGGGAGCGATGGAGAGCACTGCCGGCAGAGGACGTCTTCCTGCGGATCGTCCTCTTCCGCCTGTTCTCGAAGGAAAGGACCTGGGAGGCACTCGAGGAGGCCACGGGGGGAGTCCGGCTGTCGACCTTGGACGTCGCCGGTCTCGGAGACGTCCTCGAATCGATGCGGTGCGACGGCCCGATCTATACCGCCGCCTTCATCCTGGCGGCTCCGAACGGATTCGGTTACAAGGCGAAGCACCGCAACCACCTCGCGCTCGTCCATGACATGTTCCGAAGAGGCGGCCTCGGCTTGTCGTTGTCGAGAGCCCGGTCTCTCGGTGATGTCTATGACGCGTTGGTCTCCTACCCGATGATCGGTCCCTTCCTCGGCTATCAGATCGCAGTAGACCTGAACTATTCCGAGCATCTCGCCTTCGACGAGGACGAATTCACCGTCCCCGGTCCAGGCGCGCAGCGAGGGATCGAAAAGGTCTTCAGCGACCGAGCGGGCGAATCGCCCGAGGATCTGATCGCCCGGATGGTCGACCGTCAGGAGGATGAATTCGACCGCCTCGGGCTCGACTTCGGTGGTCTTTTCGGTCGTCGCCTCCACGCGATCGACTGCCAGGGTCTCTTCTGTGAGACCGACAAGTATGCGCGGCAGGCCTTCCCGGAGTTGAAGAGCAACCGAGTTCGTATCAAGCAGGAATTCACCCCCGACCCCCGCCCACTCGAGCTCACGTTTCCGCCGAAGTGGGGCCTCGATGTGTCGGTGACAGCCGAGCGCCAAGAACCACCTCTCGTCGCATGTCCCTGATCCTCCACCTCTCCGACCTCCATCTCGGTCCTGCCTCTCCCGGGCAGCGCGACTACGACGATAAGTTCGGCATGGACCCGGACGAGGGGGAGACCGAAACCGATCACCTTGAACACACGCTTGAGGCGCTCGGTCGGCGTCTCGTCGAATCCGGCAACGGACTCGATGCCATCGTGGTCACCGGCGACATCACGAAGGGAAACCACACCGACGGCTACCGGGCGTTTCCCCCGCTCCTCGAACTACTGGGCGATGCGATGCCCGCCGAGGACAAGGTCGTCGTCATCCCGGGGAACCACGATGTCGACCGCGACCTCCAGCCGGGCGATCGCGCCAAGCTGGCCCGCTTCATGGACGCGACGCGCCCGCGGTATTCGACTCCGTTGGTCAAGGGGCTCGACTACAAGAGCGACAACCTGCATCTAAATCCCGGTGCCCGAGGAAGGCCGAAGCCGGTCGTCGATCTTGGCGACGCGGTGGTCGTCGCGATCAACTCCGCCGACTACTGCTGGACCAAGGAGCAGAAGACGAAGACCGACTGGGACGCTGTGCTGGCTGCCTACCTGGAGGGCGACACCGGGGATGGCGCCGAGGAGACACGGAAGCGTGCTGCCGAAGAGTTGAAGAAGCTCCGCACCCACGACATTCCGAAAGTGGACAAAAAACAGATCGATGCTCTGAAGAAGCGGCTCGACGTGGCGAAGATCGGAGACGATGCCGACCGGGATCCTCGGCTTCGGATAGCCGCCATACACCACCCGATCACCCCGGCTACCGACCAGGAGGAGATCAAGCCCTTCGAGGTGATCACGAACCTCGCGATCGTTCGTACCTTCCTCTATCGCCTGGGATTCCACCTCGTCCTTCACGGCCACAAGCACACGTCCTATGCGGCCTGGGACTGGCTGGCGCCACCGAGGGACGACCTTGAAATCAAAGCGCGGCGGGCGATGGTGCTGGGCGCACCCGGACGCTTTCGGGTCGGTGGCATCGTCTGCCGGCTGATCGAGGTCTCGCCTGAGGGAGAGGAGCCGGTGGCCGGGGCACCGAGGGTCCGCATCGTGCCGATAAAAGGCGTCGACGCCGCGGAGTCGATGGCACTCGACATCGACGTCTGGCCGAAATACTCGCTCGCCCAGCCGGCATTCACGTCCGCGAACCCGATGACGCCGTGGGTGATCGAGGCGGAGACGGCAGACGCAGCCTACGAGCAGGTGCGCGACCTCGCCCTTCCGGACCCGGGGGGTCGGCCTGTGGTCAGCGTGGTCAACGACCCTGCGTCGACCGCCGACTACCCGACGAACTACCCCGACAAAAAGATCCCCCGGCTCGGCGACCTGGTCGACTGGTGGCAACTGCCGCGCCCTGAGGCGGTCTCCTCGTACTCGGGTTCAACCTTCAACCACGGAGAACGCCTTTACGGCGGCGAGGACTCGGTCGACAGGGCCGTCGCGGCGCTTCCCTCCAGCAAGGCCTTCGCCCTCCTCGTCCGATCGGGGGAGGCAGGTAGCGAGGCCGAGTCACCCGCCTTCCTCGAGGTCCAGCTGCAGACCCGCTCGCTGGTGAAGGGGCGCCGGGCTCTCGACGTGATCGGCGTCTACAGGAAGCAGGACCTCAATCTCTGGTGGCCCGTGAACATGGCGGAGTTGGCCCGCATCCAGGCGAAAGCCGTCGCGACCGCAAACGACCTGAAGCATCTCGAGGCGGAATGGGAGCCCGGGCGGCTATCTGCGATCGCGATGCAGGGGGTCCATGACGATGTGCTGCCCCAGATGGCAGGTACCCTGCTCGACCGCGCCGTCGACCTTCGGCCGGAGTGGATCTATCGACTTGCCTATTTGGCCGCGGTCCCCGATTCAGCGGATGAGGATGCAGAGGTTCTCACCGAGTGGGGCCGTGCGCTCGGAGACATCGGCGACCGCCCTCCCAAAGGGCTCCTGGTGCCGTCCGTCGGCATCGAGCGCCTCTGTGATGCCCTCGACACCCACCCGGCTAGCACGACCACCCCCGAGTTCCGCGCGTTGACCAAGTCGCTCGGAAATCTCCGCCAACGTGCAAGATCGGCCGAGGATGCCCTTGCCGGCAAGAACCCGAATGGCAGTACGCTGGACGGGTGGGCGACCCAGTTGAAAGAGGCAGCGGGCGATTGCGAGAAAGCACTCCGCAAAGCCGTGAGGGCGGCGCTCCGCAGCTGAGCCGTCCTGTGAGGATGAACGTCCGTACCAGGTGTAAATCTGCTGGCTGCCGCCCATGACCTTCCAACGCGAAGACCTGATCGAGGCTCTCCTCCACCTGGCTCCCGCCTCCGCCGCGGTCGCCAACTATTGCGACCACGTAGAGCACAACGAGCACGTGGAGATCGGATGGGTGAGAGACGCAGCCCAGACTCTGCGCGAGACCTCGCTCTGGCTTAGCGACATCGCCCGGGTCGATCCGGTCGAGCTCTACGCCGACCGGCTCGGAGTGATCGAGCGACGCAACGTCCACTTCTGCGCGGATTCCTACGATGGCTCGAGTGCTGCGCGCGGGCTTCGCGACTGGCGAGCCCTTCAAGTCGTCCAGGACCACCACGATCAGGCATATCACTACGACGTGGTGGGGCTGACCAAGTCGGAGCAGCTCCGGCACTACGCGCTCCACGTCGCCAAGCTCTCCGGCTCTTGCGCCGATGCCATCCGAGGAAGCCTCGATCAGGACGACTTTCTGAGGCGCCGTGTCGCGGACATGCTGCTCTTCGGCGTGAAGCTCTCCACGGTGACCTCGGAGAAGCTTCCCGATGAGCCGATCACTCTGAGCACCGGCGCCGGTCCGATCTACGCCGGCGCCTGAACGGGCCGACGTCCCGCGGCCCGACGCGAGCACCGCCGCCAGGGTCGTCCGCGACATCGAGATCCGCCTTCCCTCGCTCGGGTCCTCGGGCCGGAGCCGGCAGCCCCACCTCGAGCATGAAATCGGCCCATGCGGAGCTTGAGGTCCCGGCTCGGGAAGTTTCTACATAAGACCCATTCTCGGGCGTATCCGTAATGTGGTTTATCGGGCACGCGGTCGCGTGGGGGTGAGCGAGGCCCCGGTTGGCCAAGTTGGCCAGGGCGCTATCCTGAGGCCATGACCCACACCTTCACCATCGGCGAGGCGAAGACGAACCTCTCGAAGCTGATCGCCCTGGCAGAGCAGGGCGAGACGGTCGAGCTGCGCCGCGGTAAGGAGCCCGTCGCCAGACTGGTGGCGCTGCCGCGGCCCGGCGGCGCCCGTCGCCGTCCCGGCGCCCTGGCGGGGAAGGTCGTCCTCGCCGAGGACTTCGACTCCTGGCCCGAGGACGTCGCCGCGGCGCTCGGGGCGACCGACTGAGGCTCCTCGCCGACACCCACGCGGTCCTCTGGTGGTTGGCGGACGACCCGCGCCTGTCGGGAACGGCGCGCGAGGCGATCGCCGGGGCCGAGGAGCCGTTGTTCGGTGCCGGGACCCTCTTCGAGGTCGCGATCAAAGCCTCGCTCGGCAAGCTCGAGGTCGCCGACGGATGGGCCGAGGAGCTTCTCTCGGAGGGCTTCTCCCTGTTGCCGATCACCCCGGCACACGCCGCGGCTTATCGGCGCCTTCCCTACGTCGAGCATGGCGGCAGCCTGCAGCGCGACCCCTTCGACCGCCTCCTCGTCGCCCAGGCGACGGTCGAGGAGGTGCCGCTCGTCAGCCGCGACCCGGGCGTCGCCGCCCACGGCGTCGCGACCCTTTGGTGAGCGCCGGGACCGACGGAAGGGATTCGTTCCGTCGGTCCCGGCGCCGGCGCGGTCCTGCTCGGCGAGGTGGCGGTCCGCCGAGGCAGATCGTCCGGGGGCGGGCGAGGCCCGCCCCCGGACGAGACGCTGCTATCCCAATCTGCCCAGCACCCTGAGCATCAGGCGGTTCGGGCTCTGCGTGCCGAAGCGGCGGCGCGTCGTGGCCGGGGACGGGAGAGCGGGATCGGCCACCATGTCTTCCCTGTTCGGCCAACGCCCATGGGTGAGTCGCCATCCGCAGAAGGCGAGGATCATCTCCCCGTCGGTCCACGGGGTTACTCGGCGATCTCCATAGGCCGGATCGAGCCCTGCCGCCCTCACGGCGTCCCTCCAGGATCCGAAGAGTCGCTTGACCGTGTTCGGGGACGGCATTGCCAGGTTGCCCTCGGCATCGCGGTAGACCGGAGCCCTGCCGAACTTCTTCTGGAACCGGAGGAGACAATCCAGAACGAGCTGTCGGGTCCAGCCTTCGCTCGAATGCGTGACCCGGCACTCTCGCCGCGCCAGGGTCGGCCCGTATCCCGCCGGCACCCCGGTCCTGGCCTCGATCTCGCGGAAGGTGTGGCCCTGCCGCCGCAAGGCCCTGACCTCCTCGACCTGCCGATCGGTGTAGCGGGCGGCGCGATGGTTCATCCCTCGTGGCGCCACGCACGGCGCGGCGCCCAGCTCCGCCGCCTCGACCGCACGCCTGGCGACCGGGTCGTCGATCAGCTCGTCGAGTTCGGCGTGCGACTGGAGCGATCCCGACATCGGGTCGATCAGCGCGCGGCTCCCTTCCCCGGCGGCCTCCGCGAGAGCCTCCAGCGACGTCGTCCTCCGTCCCTTGTCGCGGATCTTCATCGCCTTGTTGCGTGCGGTCCCTCGCAGGTAGCCGCCGATCGGTCCCGGCTCGAGCCGATCCGCCTTCTCGGCGAGGACGATCCAGGCTTCCTGCACCGCGTCCTCGGCGTCCTCGCGGCTGATGCCGGGAACCTGGTTGCGCACACTCCTCACCAGTCCGGCGTGTTGGTCCGCGTCGACGGTCAGGTCGATCCGGGACTGCTGCGCGCCTGCGGCGTACGCGTTGTTGTTCAGCGGGCTCATCTGTGCCTCCTTGTTGGGGGCTGCACGGGCGAGCCGCCGGGGCGACAGGCCGATCGGCCTGCGCCGTGTCCAGGTGGCCGCCGCGGCGGCCCTGGGTTTGTGACGAACGTAGGCGCCAGGTCGGTCGCGACCGGGGGTCCACCGGACGTCGTCCGGGGATCGAGCCGCCGGGTCGGGTAGGTCGGGGCGACGCGCCGCTCGTGTCTCCGTCCCCGCCCCGGTCATCCGTCGGGGTCGAGGCAGGCGAACCGTGATCGAGCCGATGACCACAAGGAGGAAGGCGATGGACGACCGGATGCTGATGTCGCGTCAAGAGGCGGCCCGCGTCCTCAACATGAGCCTCAGCCATTTCCAGCGCCATGTGCAGCCGCGGCTCCCGTGCGTGCGCTCGGGTCAGCTGAGGCTCTACCGGAACTCGGATCTCGAGCGTTGGGCCGATGAGGAGGTCCGCGCCGGCACGATCCGGTCGCGGTCGGGCGAGCACGGTCTGGCGGCGGAGCAACGTCGGTTCATCGCCGACTGCGAGGCCGGCGTCGCCCTCAACAAGCTGGGTCGGCCCTACAAGCGGAACGCGATCGTCGACCTCGACTCCTCCCTTCGAAGGCTGCCGGAGGAGATGCGCCACAAGCCTCTCGACGCGTCGGTAGCGGAGAGCTCCAGGAGGTCGTGGACCGGTTCCGGCGCGAAGGACTCTCCAGCTCGCGGATCGGATCCGTGATCAATGCGGTCCGCTCCCTGTACCGGTGGGCGATCGATCGGGAGAGGGCCCTTACGAATCCCGCCTCGGGGATCCGTCTGCCGGCGAACGACTCACGGGAACGCGATCGGGTCGCGGCACCGGGGGAGTTCGTGTGTCTGCTCGAGGCGCTGGTGACCGAGGACGCGCTGGCCTGGGCGCTCGCCGCGTACGGGACCGCCCGCTCACAGGAGATCCGGACCCTCGAATGGCCACAGGTCGATCTGGAGGAGGGTCTGATCTTGCTCGCCGTGGACGAGGAGGCCAGGAAGTCGGAGGCGGCGCTCCGGACCACGCCACTGGTCGGACCCTTGCGCAAGAGGCTCCATGCTGAGTGGTTGAGACGGGGCAGGCCAAGGAGCGGCAAGGTCTGTCCGCGGCGGAACAGGTCGAGGTCGGGGCTGCTCTCACTGGGCCAGCTCTCCAAGCGGGTGGCTCGCGAATGGGAGGCGCTCGATCTGGTGCCGATCGGCCTTCAGGACTCGCGCCATACGGCCGCGACCTGGCTCGACCATGCCGGTATCGCCCCGAAGGTAGCCTCGGTCTTCATGGGCCACAAAGCACCCCGGCGCGACCAGTTTCCCGACGCGGCACCTATCACCCTGGGTCGCTACACCCACGTCCTGCCGGGAGAGCTGGAGCGCGCCCGCGACCAGCTCGACGAGTTCCTCTCTACCCGGGAGGATGAGGAAAAGGACAGGTCGTTCAAGGTCGGTCAAGGCGAGTGCGGACGATCTCGCCCCGGCCCTCGCGGCCGCCTGAGGTCCAGGGGGCCGAGATGGTGACCGGCGACGCACTCGCCGCCTCCCCGGCAACGATCCTGCGCTCGCTACGCGGGCGGATCGTCGATGCCCGGATCGCTTATCCGGAGGTGCTTCACGTCGAAGTCACCGACGAGGCCGGCGGCCTCTGGCGCTTCGCCACCCAGGACGCCGCCTTCGATCCTGCCGATCCGGCCTGTCTCGTCGGGCGGACGCTCGAGGAGGCGAGGCTCGACCCGATCACGACCGAGCTTCGCTGGCGCCTCTCGGACGGAACCCGGCTCGTTGTGGTACCGGCGCCCGACGAGGCGCCGGACGATCCGCCCAACTGGGAGCTCATCACTCCGGACCACCTGACGCTGGAGTTCGGCCCCGGCCTTCGTTGGCAGATCGCCGGCTCCGATCGCCGGCTCGTCTCACGTAGCTGAGCGAGCCGACCTCTCTGCATTTCAGACGCGGTTTCCTTCCCTTCAGCCTTCCCTTTCGATTCCTCCGGACCCGATCTTGGCTCCCCAGGCGGCCTCGCGTCCAAACCGATTTCGGCCTTTCAAACCGAAGGTCGCGGGTTCGACTCCCATCGGGCGCAGGCCTGCTTACGCAGCTCCTACCCGAGCCGGATTGTGGGAATCTCCCCGGCCTTCCTTGGACGCGAAGCCCGCCCGGCCCGGGCAAGAACTCGGCCGGCCTCGCGCTCTTCCGCTACCAGACCAGGTGCGGCACCGTCTATGGGCACCCCGGCAACTTCCCCGGCTACGTGCAGTTCGCCGCCGCGAACGGGAATGGGAAGCGCGCAGACGACCGCGGTCTGCGCGCTGCTCGGGAAGTAGGGCCTGCGCGCCCCGCCGGTAACGCTTTGCGCCCCGGCGACCAATAAAGGGGTATGGAGACCCGGCCGGCCCTGCCGAATCCGCCCAGCGCGCTCAGCCGTCGGCTCAGCGTGGTCGCCGCCCGCGAGCACGGGGTGGGACCTGAGCAGCTGCCGCTGATCGGGATCGACGCCGACATCTTCGATGTCTTCTACCGCGAGCACATCGAGTGCGTCGAGGGGTTCGTGGTGCGGCGGGTGGGAGATCGGGAGCGCGCCGCGGACCTGACCGCGGAGATCTTCCTCGCGGCGATCGACTCGGCGCACCGCTACCGGCGGCGGCTGGGGACGCCGCGGGCATGGCTCCTGGGAATCGCCCGGATCGTCGTCGCCGGCGACCGGCGCAGCCGCGATCGGCGGCGGGTCGGGGAGGAGCGGTTGCGCGGCAGCGCGCTGCTCGACCATGACGACGCGGCGCGCTGGGACGCGCGGATCGACGCCGCCGCCCGCGCGCGGGACCTCTACGCGGCGATGGAGCGGCTGCCCGACGGCGAGCGGGCGGTGCTCGAGCTCGTCGCGCTCGACGAACTGAGCCTCGCCGAGGCCGCCGCCGCGGCCGGGGTCCGCCCGGTCACCGCCCGGGTGCGGCTGCACCGCGCCCGGCGCAAGCTGCGCGCGGAGCTGGAGGCGGCCGACCAACCGAACCCTCGCGAGGAGGACCGACCGTGAACCGACAATCGGGTCGAGGCGACGATTTCGAGAGCCGCCTCCTCGCTCACCTGAAGGCGCTCGTCGCGGCGCGCGGCGATGCCGCGTCGCGGCGCGAGGTGGCGGCAGGCGCGGCCGGTCCGCCGATCTGGCGCCGGCGCGGTCCGCGGCTGGCGCTCGTCGGCGCGCTCGCGCTGGTCGCGATCGTCACCGCGATCGTCGCCCGCGCCGGTGACGGCGACGGCTCCACGGCCTTCGCGGTCGAACCGCAGCCCGGCGGCGGCGTGACGATCAAGATCTACCGCCTCGAAGATGCCGCCGGCCTCGAAGCGGCGTTGAAGGAAGCCGGGATCCGCGCGCAGGTGAGCTGGCTGGACGCCGGGATGGTCTGCCGCGAACCCCACTACAAGCCATCGGTCCTCCACATCCCCGGCGGCGGCACCCTCGGCGGGATGACGATGGGCGGTCCCGGCGCCGGCGGGATCACGATCGCCGTCGCCGGCACCAAGAGCTGGCGCCAGCGCTTCGGTGAATACCGTCGGGGCGAAATCTCCGCCCGCGAATATCGAGAATCGAGGGCCAACCTGACCCTCAATCCGGACGCGTTCCGCCCCGGGCAGAGCGTCGTCATCTCCGGCGCGCCGGTGCCCTACGGCGGCGACCCGGAAGGGGGCAGCCTCACCAAGCTGGGGATCGCCGCGGGCCCGGTCGAACCCTGCAGGCCGGTCCCCGCGCCGCCCAGCGGCAACGGCGCCTTCGGCCTGAACGCGGAGGGCGGGCCGGCGTTCCATCCCCACGGCGACAGCACCCTGGGACGCGCCGCCGTCGTCGCCGACCTGCATCGCGCCGCCGCCGCCGCCGCGCGCGCCGACACCCAGGTCGAAGCCCCGCGACCCGGCCAGTTCCTCGCCGAGAGGACGAAGACGGTCGAGCTGCAGGCCTGGCTGCCGAAAGGCGACGGGAAGGGTTCGAAGGCGCACCCCAGGTACTTCGTGCCGACCAACGATCCGTGCGGGCGCTACGCCCTCGTCCCGGTGACGAAGCAGGTCTGGACGGCCCCCGACGGGAAGGAGCAGGTCCGCGAAACCCTCGGCGAGGTCGAATTCCTCTCGCCCGCCGACCAGCGTCGGTGGGAAGAGGCGGGTTCGCCGCCGCCCTGGGCCTTCGATCCCGCCGAACACCACGTCTCGGGCGGCGAATCGGGCCGGCTGCGGAAGGAGTACCGCTCGACCTCCTTCCGCGGCCGGCACGAATTCACCTACCTGGCGAGGCTCTCCCGACTCCCGACCGAACCCGAAGCCCTGCGCCTGCAGATCGAACACCGGCGCCCCACCGGCTCGCCCCTCGCTCCGTCGCCGGCCACCTCGGCGAGGGGTGGCGCGACGGTCGAAAGGCTGCTCGAAATCCTCGGCGAACCGCTCGCCGACCCTGCCCTCCGCGCGGCCGCCTTCGGTGCGCTGGCCGAAATCCCGGGCATCGGTTTCGAACGAAACGTCATCGATGCCGCCGGCCGTCGGGGCGACGCGATCGCCTGGACCAGGGCACCGGGCTTCGGCCGCCGCTTCATCTTCGACCCGCGGACCTCGCAGATCCTCGCCCAGGCCGAAGTGATCTTCGCCGCTAAGCCCGCCGGCTGGCCTCAGGTGCCCGACGGCACCGTCTTCCGCGAAACCGCCTCCTGGGCGCCGCGATCGTCGACTCGGCGCCCGGGAGAACCGGCTGACACCCGTCGCCCGCGCCGTCGGGTCCGCGGAGGAGGATGCTGTGTGCCCGACACTCTGAACCGATAGGAGACGACATGCCGAGGAAGATCGGTCGCCCCTCGGGGGCGATGGTGGTGGCGGTGATCGCGTTGGTGATGGCGATGGCCGGCACCGTGTACGCGGGGACGAAGATCAGTGGCGCGACGATCAAGGTGAAGTCGCTGCCCGGCAACAGGGTGACGCCGAAGTCGATGCCCGGCAATCGGCTGAAGCCGGGGACGGTGACCGGCACGCAGGTGAACGCGTCGACTCTCGGTCAGGTCCCGAGCGCCAAGAGCGCCGACACGGCCAAGGTCGCGACCACGGCCAACACGGCGACCAGCGCGACCACCGCGACCAGCGCCACGACGGCCGCCAACGCGAACGCGGTCGACGGTCACACCGCCGGCTGCCCGGGCGGCACGATACCCTTCGCCGGCGCCTGCTGGGAGACCGCGGCGCGCCCCGCGGCGACCCAGCCGCTCGCCGCTCAGGCGTGCACCGGGGCCGGCGGCTCGCTGCCCGACGCGCTCGATCTGCGCGCTTTCGCGCTCACCTCGGGGGTGACGCTGAGCGCCGGGGACGAGTGGTCCTCGAGCATCAACACGGTCACCGCGGCCGACAACTACACCGGTGTGACCGTGTCCAGCACCGGGGTGGTCAACCTCGACAACCAGATCGACCCGAAGCAGTTCCGCTGCGTGCTGCCGCTGCTGCGCTGAAACCGGCGGCGTCCCCGCCGCCCTTACGGCCTCGCTTCGAGGATCAGGTTGAACGGCGTCTCAGTCGCCCGGCGCACCTCCTTGAAGCCGCCCTCGGTGATCACCTCGGTCAGGCGCTCCTGGCCGGCTTGAGCGCCGAGGGCAAGGCCGACCTCCTGGTCGAGTGAGGCGGGGGTGCAGATCACCGTGGAGGCGCCGTAGAAGACGCGACCGACCGGGTTCAGGTTGTCCTCGACGCGGTCGCCCGCGAAGGGCTCGACGATCAGCCAGGCGCCGTCGGAGGCCAGGGAGTCGTGGATGTGGGCGGAGGCGCCGACCGGGTCGCCCATGTCGTGGAGGCAGTCGAAGACGGCGACGAGGTCGTAGTCGGTGCCCGGGTAGTCCTTCGCGGTGGCGACGTCGAAGTGGGCGTTGTCGAGGTCGGCGGCCGCCTCGCGGGCCCGCTCGATCGAGGCCGGGTGATAATCGAAGCCGTGGAAGTCGGAGTGGGGGAAGGCTTCGGCCATGAGCACGGTGGAGGCGCCGTGGCCGCAGCCGACGTCGGCCACCTTCGCCCCCTCGAGGAGCTTCTCCTCGACCCCGTCGAGCGCCGGGATCCACTCGGCGACGAGGTGGCCTCGGTAGCCGGGGCGGAAGAAGCGCTCGGTGCCGTGGAACAGGCGGTGGTCGTGCTCATGCCAGCCCATCCCGTCGCCGCTCTTGAAGGCGGCGGCGATCTTGTCCTCGTCGGCGTAGAGGGAGGCGATCAGCTCGTAGGCGCCGAGGAGGTAGAAGGGGCTTTCCTCGTCGGCCAGCGCCAGCGCCTGCTCCGGCGGCAGCTCGTAGGTGTCGGTGGCGGCGTCGTAGGTGACGTAGCCGCCCGCCGCCTGGTTGCGCAGCCACTCGCGCACCGAGCGCTCCGCGACCCCGGCGCGCTCCGCGACCTCTGCCGAGGTGAGGGGCCCGGCGCCGGCCATCGCCTTGTAGAGGCCGAGGCGCTCGCCGATCACGAAGAGCGGCGCGCTGATCACCGCCCCCATGTCGGTCACCGCCTGGCCCATGAATGCTTCGAGCTTCTCAGGGTCGATCTCGGTCGCGGCCATCGTCATCGCCTCCAGGCGGTCTATGCAGTTTTAGATTGAGATCCCTGCTCAACGCGAGTAGAACCGAGGCGCAGAGCGCCGTCAAGACGCCCTACCGCTCTCTCACCGGATTCATTCCTTGGTCACCCCTCGGAGGGCGGGTACCGAGTTTTCGGTTGACCGCGGCGGGGGCGGCGGGAGAGGATCGCCGCGGTGAAGGTTCTCGTCCTGATCACGGTCGCCGCGGCGGCGCTGTTGGCCGTCGTCGCCGGCTCGGCCGCCGCCAAGCACAGCTCGGTCCTGCCGAAGGAATTCCCTTACGCCGCGGAGATCCAGGCGACGATCGAATACGACGGCACCTACACCTACGCGGACACCGGCTTCGAACGGTGCGGGGTGACCGCGGACGGGCACGAAGTCAACATCTCCGGCGGCGCTCGCGACACGCTCCACTTCCAGCGCACCCTCTACTTCAGCCACATCACCGTGCCGGTCGCCACCGCGAAGGAACTCGGCGCCGCGGCCGGCCGGCTCACGGTGAAGCCCACGGTCACCACGAAAGGAAAAGTCGAGCACGACCACTCGACCTTGGACACCCAGTACACGGTCGCCGAAGGCGAAAACGACGCGTGCCACGCGATCTCGGGGTCGTGCCATTGGGAACTGATCCCGCTGCCGAGCTCGATCGTGGAGACGGTGGTCGCCCAGGACAACGGATTCCTCCCGCGCTCGTGGACGATCAGCGTCCTCGGGGTCAACACCCCGGACGGCTCGTGCGCCGTCGCCGACGGCACCCAGCTGATGACGGCGATGCTCTCCGAAGCGGGCAGGCTCTACCCCGCCGACCTCAACGAAAACTTCCCCGAAGTGACGATCAGCACCGGCGCCGGGGAAGAGTTCCACCGCCTCCAGCACGCCGAAACGGTGCGGTTCAAGGTCAACCTCGACACGCCGGTCTCGGGCAGCACGACCTGCCCGCTGACCAGCGAAGAAATGGAAAGCTGCACCCACGGCGTCACCGGCACGGCGAAGGTCAAGCTCCACCGCATCTTCCTCTACAGGACCAAGCAGGCTTACCAGCGCTAGGCGATCATCGCGGGGGGGTGCCCGGGTAAGGCTCAGTGAAACGCGTAAGGCCCGGTGAGCTCGTCGGGCTCGGTGCCGAGGGCGGCGGCGAGGCGGGCGCGCTCGGCCTCGGGCTCGCCGGGGCGGGCCTCGATCATCGTCCAGGCGGCGCGGCGGCGGTCGTCGCCGTTACCGTTGCGGGACATCGGGACGGCACGGGCGCCGATCTCGGTGAGGCGGTCGAGTTGCTCGGCCCCGAGGTCGCCGCGGATCCAGAACTGGAGGGCTGCCATCCCCAAAGGCTAGGGAGGGAGCGCGGGCGCGGGCCTCGGGCGCGCCCGTTTGAACGGGAACGTTCACGTCCCCGATCGGCCCAGAGCGGGCCGACTCGGGGCGCGTTCGCAGAAACCCGCGGATAGCGCGGGAAAGTGCGAACGCGCCCTGGGGCCGGCGCGGCGGCCGCGCTACTCGACCGCCTTCTTCAGCTCGGCGCCCGCGCTGAACCTCGGCACCGTCTTCGCGGCGATCTGCATCGTCTCGCCGGTCTGGGGGTTGCGGCCCATGCGGGCCTCGCGGTGTGAGACCGAGAACTTGCCGAAGCCGGTCAGCCTCACTTCGTTGCCTGCGCCCATCTGATCCTCGATTGCCTTGAGCGTCGCCTCCACCGCGCGCTTCGCGTCGCCCACGCCGAGCCCGCTTCTCTCGGCGACGTCACGGATCAACTCATCCTTGCCTACGAGTGCCATCGATCACCTCCGAACCTCTCGGTACTCCGCTTTCCCATGCGGACTTGTCATCCCGGGACCGTAGCCGCGCCGTAGGTCGTTTTCCCGGCGCGGCGGGCCTGAGGGCCTCTCGAAGGCGCTCAGCAGCCCTTCGGGCCGAGCGGGACCAGTTCCTCGGTGCCCTGGCGGCGGAAGCCCGCGGGGAGCGATCCTTGGAGGGTGTAGTGGAGCTTCGAGTAGATCGTCTTGCCGCGGCACTGGGCCAGGCTTTCGAGGCGCAGGCGGGCGGTGGGGCGGTAGACCTTGCCTTCGGCGCAGTTCGGCGTGCAGCCACGGACGTAGGCGCGCGAGGTCGCGGTGGCGGTCGGGCCGCCGTAGCTCGAGTACTTGATCCCGGTGAGGGCGAAGGTGCCGTCGGCGGCGAGCCCGATCGAGTGCGGACGGTAGACCAGTTCCTGGCCGACGACGTCGCTCTCGACGTAGACCTTCTTCGGCGCCGCGCCGCTTGCGACCCCGACCGCGCTCACCGCGACCAGCAGCGACGCGAGCGCGAGGAGGGCGAAGGCGGGGCGGCGGAGCACGCCGGGAGATTACGGCGCCGCGCCCCGCCGGTCAACGGGGCGTCCGGCGCGCGCGCGCGCCCGCCATCGCCCCGCCGCCCCGCCGGCGCCGCAGCCGCCCCCAGCGCTCGCGCATCTTCAGCGTCACCAGGCCGCCCGCGGCGAGCAGCATCGGGCCGAAGCCGAGCGCCGTCTCCTCGACCGGGATCCCGGCGATGTGGGCGAACGGGGTCATCCCGCGCGCCCCGCCCCCGCCTCGGCGAGCGCCTCGTCGAGGTTGTCGAAGCACCTACCCCAGCCGCCTTCGTGGTTGACCTTGGACGGCTCGTCGGGGAGGCCGCTGTGGGTGAAGCGGACGCGCGTCGCGCCCTCGCCGACCGGCTCGAAGTCGATCTCGATCAGCGTGTCCCGGGCGCCGTCGTCCCAGCTCCAGGTGAAGGCGAGCCGGGTCGGCGGGTCGACCTCGGTGTACTCGCCGGTCGCGCCGTAGACCTCGCCGTTGTCGGTGTTCCGCATCGCGAGCCGGACGACGCCCCCGACGCGCACGTCGACCTCGGCCTCGGTCGTGTCCCAGTCGCGGTCCGCGTGGAACCAGCGGCGCAGCACCTCGGTGTTGGTCCAGGCGTCGAAGACCGCGTCGGGCGGCGCCTGGAAGGTGCGCTCGATCAGCAGCGTCTCGGTGCCGGTCCCCTCAGGCACTGGTCTTGCCCCGCTGCCCGGCCGTCGCCACCGAGAGGGCGTGCGTGAATTCGTCGCCATCCTCGTATTTGTCGTGGTAGTTCCACCACGCATACGCCTGGGTCTGCGGGTAGCCCTCGGGCGAGTCCTCCCACATCTCCTGGCGCCCGAGCGCGGTGATGTCGAGGTAGCTCCAGGTGCTGCCGAGCTGCTCGTCGCCGCGCTTGTCGACGAAGTAGGTGCGGAAGACGTCGTCGCCCTCGCGGATGAAGGCGTTGGTCCCGTGCCATTCGTCGACGCCGAAGTCGAGGTCCCAGTCGTCGGTGATCGTGTACCAGGGAACTTCCCAGCCCATGTGATCGCGGTAGCGGGCGATGTCCTCCTGCGGCGCCCGGGAAGCCCAGGCGAAGGTGGTGTCGCGAGCGTGCAGGTGGGCGAGGTGGGCGACCTGGTCGGCGCCGAAGGAGCAGCCGCGGCAGCCGCGCTCCGGCCAGCCGAGGACGCCGGGCTCGAAGAAGAAGCGGTAGAGGACGAGCTGCCGGCGCCCCTCGAAGAGGTCGAGCAGGCTCAGCGGCCCGTCGGGCCCCTCGAATCGATATTCCTTGGTCACGGCCTGGCGCGGCATCCGCCGGCGTTCGGCGGCAAGCGCGTCACGCGCGCGGGTCACTTCCTTCTCTTTGACCAGGAGCTTCTCGCGCGCGGCGCTCCACTCCTCGGCCGATACGACGGGTGGCAGGTTCATCGCTTGCTCTCCTCCTTCAGATGATCTTCGACGACGTCGAACAGGCGGGTCCAGATCTCGCGCTGGCGGACCATCCACTCGGTCGCCTCGTCGAGCGCCTCGGTCCGCAGAGACAGCACGTGGGTGCGGCCGTCGACGACGCGGGTGACCACGCCCGACTCCTCGAGCACCTTCAGGTGCTTGGAGATCGCGGGCTTGGAGACGCCGAAGTCGCCGGTCACTTCGCCGACCGTGGCGGGGCCGGCCGCCAGCCGTTCGACGATCTGGCGGCGGATCGGGTGGGACAACGCCTTGAACGAACTGTTAACCACTTGGTTAACTGTAGCAGCCCGAGAAATCGCCGCCTCGGCTAAACGTCCGCGATCCCCGGCCGGCGGATAGGCTGGGCAACCGACGCTTGTCCTCGTATCGAGGACAAGCGTCGTCCATCGTCTCGTCACCCACTCACGGGGAGGAATCATGCGCAAGGCACTTATCGCGATCGGCCTGGTCGCCCTGCTCGCGGCCGCCTTCATCGCCGACATCGCGTCCGCGGCGCCGCCCGCGACCGGCTCCGCCGCGTGCGCGCCCGCCACCAACATCGAGGCGATCATCGACGACTCCGGCTCGATGTCCGTGACCGACCCCAACAAGCTGCGCGTGCAGGCGATGGACCTGCTGATCCAGACCCTGCCGCACTCGACGACGCTCGGCGCGGTCGAGTTCGGCTCCGGGATCGAAGGGATCCCCGGCGTCTTCGAAGGCATCCCCGCGGCCAACACGCTGTTCCCGCCGGAGCCGATCCAGCCGAACTCGGCGGCGATGGAAGCGGCGCTGAGCGCGAACATCAACGCCGACAACGGGGCGACCGACTACAACGCGGCCTTCGCCAAGGCCGACGCCGACAACCCGACCTCCCAGGCGCGCATCTTCCTCACCGACGGCGGGCACAACGAAGGCACCTACAACGAAGCGCACCTCGTGCACAACGTGCCGACCTATGTGATCGGCTTCGGCTCGGGCCTCACCGCCCCCGCCGACAAGGCGCGCCTGAAGAAAATCGCCGCCGATACCGGGGGCAAGGTCTTCTACCTCGAAGACGCGAGCCAGCTGCAGGCCGTCGTCAACGGCATCGGCGCCGCGCTCACCTGCCAGACCCCGCCGCGCCAGTTCACCGACGAACTCTCCCAGGGCCAGACCGCGACCCACACCATCACGATCGGTCCCAAGACCCACGTCCTCCGCGTCACCCTCACCTGGGCGAACCCCGGTGATGCCTTCAAGCTCACCGGCCTGCGGATCAAATCCCATGGCCAGGTCGTCGCCCTCTCCCGCCCCAAGCGGGTCAAGCCGACGAAGCTGAAGGTGACCACCGCGGCGCAGAGCAGCACCTTCACGGTGTTGAAGGTGTCCCACCTGCGACCGGGAACGCTGACCTTCGGTGTGAAGGCCGCGAAGGTCTCGGGCGGGAGCGTGAAAGTGACGACCCAGGTCGGCGGCGAAGGGCGCTAGCCGGCCGGGCCCTGGTCAGGCCGTGCGGCCGGGCTTCTTCGCCGGCTTCGACTTCGGCTTCGACCTGGGCTTCGGCTTCGCGCGCAGGACGCGGAAGCGGTAGACGATCTGGGTGGCGGCGCCACCGCCGGGGCCGAAGGCGCGGACGCGGAAGGCGTGGTTGCCGACGCCCACCCGGCGTCTGCTCGGCGCCGAGCAGACGGTGCCGGGCCGCGAGTCGAGCTTGCAGCGGAACCAGAACGGGCCGACGCCCTGGGCCGTGAAGCGGAACGAGACGGTGGGGGCGGGGGTGTGGACGCCGAGGTGGATGACCTTCGGCGGCGCGTGCATCAGAAGCGTCGACGGCGGCGGCGGGGGTGGCGGCGGTTCCGGCTGACCGGTCGCCCCGGGCTGGGTCGAGGTGAGGATCTGGCCGAACTTGCCCGCCGCGACGCAGAGGAATTCGCTCGGGCAGGAGAGGCCGAAGAGGGCGTTGGTGACTCCCTTGATCAGGTGTTCGGTGAGCCAGGTCGTCGGGCCGCCGAGGGGGTTTGTCGACGCGGTCATTTCGCCGTTGTTGCTGGCGAGGACGCAGAGGCTGGCCTGCGGGCAGTCGGTGGCGAGGATCTGGAAGCGGTTCGGCAGCGCCGTCGCCGGCCAGGCGGCGGCGCCTTTGGTCGGTTCGGTCGAGACCAGCACCTTGCCTAGGCCGCCGACCGTGCAGAGCGTTTCGCTGAGGCAGCTCGCGCCGAGCAGCGGCGTTTCCCCGGCGGGCTGCCCGGCCGAGGTCCAGGCAGCGGCGCCGCCGGCGGGCGCCAGGGTGGTCAAGATTTCCCCGTTGAAGGCGCTCGCCACGCAGAGGTTGCCGGTGCAGCTGACCGAGCGCAGCGGCGGTTCGCCCGCCAGCGTCGTCCGCGTCCAGGCGGTGGCGCCCCCGGTCGGGTTGCTCGAGGTGACGACGAGGCCGGAGCTGCCGACCAGCACGCACTGGGTCGGCGACTGGCAGGAGATCCCCCAGAGCGACTTCGCCTTCGGGATCTTCGTCGGCGTCCACGAGGCGGCGCCCGCGCCGGGGTCGGTGGTCGTCCAGACCCCGCCGCTGAAGTCGACCGCGACGCAAAGCGTGGCCGAGGGGCAGGAGATGCCGCGCAGGTTGCCGCGGAGTTCGCCGCCGAGGGTGACGTGGCCGACCGTCCAGGCGGCGGCGCCCCCGGTCGGTGCGGTCGACTGGATCACCACGCCTTCCTGACCGACCCCGATGCAGGAGCCGCTCGCTTCGCAGCTCATCCCGTAGATCGTTTCGCCGGGGCCGAGGTTGAGGCCGGTCAGCGTCCAGGGCGAGGCCTGGGCCGCGCCCACGCCGACGGCCCCGAAGAGGGCGGCCGTGAGGGCGAGCAGGAGGGCGAGGCGGCGCACGGTCGAAGTTTTTACCTGGTGGGAAGGAGGAATTCGCGTTTGGGCGTCGACGTGCAAGATTCGACGCTCGCCCGCGAGCGCCCGATCACCGTCTGGTGACTCTGCTGTGGCGAATTCCTGCACGAACCCCGCAAACCCGCATCGCGGCGTGGAGTTTCGCGCTCGCCTGCCTGGCGACGGCGGCGCTCGCCCTGGCCCCGGCGGCGCACGCCGCGGCCCGCTCCGAACCCGGCGGCATCTCCTCCTCCTACTCGGGCGAAACCGTCGAAACGCCCTCGATCCCGGTCTCCGCGGCGGAATCCGCGGTCCCGGCGGTGAGCGAACCGAGCGGCATCCCGGTGCCCTCGCCGAGCGGCCCGACCGTCCCCGGCGCGCTCGCGGTTCTGCGCGGGCAGCGCGCCGTCGCCCCCGCCTCGGCGCCGCTCGCGGTCAAGCGCGTGATCGCCGCCGCCAACCGGATCCGCACCACCCCCTACGTATGGGGAGGCGGCCACCTGAGCTGGACCTCGACCGGCTACGACTGCTCCGGCGCCGTCTCCTTCGCGCTGCACGGCGCCAAGCTGCTCGAATCGCCGCTCGTCTCCGGGTCCTTCATGACCTGGGGGGAACCGGGTCCCGGCACCTGGATCACGATCTACGCGAACAAGGAACACGTCTACATGGTCGTGGCCGGCCTCCGCTGGGACACCGGCGGCGACCTCGCCGGGGAAACCGGCCCCCGCTGGCACGCCGAACCGCCCTACCCGAAGGGCTTCGTCGTCCGCCACCCGGTCGGCTACTGAGCGCGCCCGGCGGGTAAACCTTTCGCGAAAGGAGTCACATGCGCTATCGCCAGCTCGGCAGCTCGGACCTCGAGGTGTCGGAGATCGCCCTCGGAGCCTGGCTGACCTACTCAGGCGGGGTCGAGCTCGACCAGACCCGCGCCTGCACCGAAGCCGCCTTCGAGGCCGGGATCAACTTCTTCGACACCGCCAACGTCTACGGCCGCGGCGCCGCCGAGGCCGCCTGGGGAGAAATCCTCTCCAAACGCCCACGGGACTCCTACATCCTCGCGACCAAGGTCTGGGGACAGATGTCGGATGACCCGGACGACCGCGGCCTCTCCGCGGCCCAGATCGCGAAGCAGATCGACGCCTCGCTCGCCCGCCTCCAGACCGACCACGTCGACCTCTACCAGGCGCACCGCTTCGACCCCGACGTGGCGATCGAGGAGACGATCGAGGCGCTCCAGCAGGTCGTCGCCGCGGGCAAGGCGCGCTACCTCGGCTTCAGCGAGTGGACGCCGGAGCAGATCGAGGCGGCCCTCGAGATCGCCGGCCCCGACCTCTTCGTCTCCTCCCAGCCGCAGTACTCGATGCTCTGGCAAGCGCCCGAGGCCGAGGTCTTCCCGCTGAGCGCGGCGAACGGGATCTCGCAGATCGTCTGGTCGCCGCTCGCCCAGGGCCTGCTCACCGGCAAGTACCGCCCCGGCGAGGCGCCGCCCCCCGACTCCCGCGCCGCCAGCGACTCGATGAGCGGCTTCATCGGCCGCCTGATGACCGACGCCAACCTCGAGGCCGTGGACCGCCTCCGCCCGCTCGCCGACGAGGCCGGCCTGACCTTGGTCCAACTGGCCCTCGCCTGGGTTCTCCGCCGCCCCGAGGTCGCCGCCGCGATCGTCGGCGCCTCCCGCCCCGAGCAGGTCCACGCCAACGCCGCCGCCTCCGCCATCGACCTCTCGCCGGACCTCCTCGCGGCGATCGACGAGGCCCTCGGCGACGCCCCCGTCAAGGACGCAGCCCTGGCCCCGAACGCCCGGGCAGGCGTGAAGCGCCGCTGAGTGGTGGGGTGAGGGACGGCGGCCGGCGGCGTCCTGTGGAGGGTGAGATGTGACGGAAGGCGGGAGAAGTCACGGTTCCGCGGAGGGGGTCCCACGCTCCGCTTGAAAAGAACCCTTTCGAAAGCTATCTTTCGAGACCGTGCCAGAGGGGGTTGTCCAGCTCACCGACCCGCGGGCGCTGCGCGCCGTCGCTCATCCGACCCGGCTGAAGCTGATCTCGCTGTTGCGTCGGCTCGGGCCGTTGACGGCGACGCAGGCGGGGGAGCGGATCGGGGAGAGCCCGGCCGGCTGCTCGTTTCACCTGCGGTCGCTGGCGAAGTGGGGGCTGGTGGAGGAAGCGGGGGGCGGGCGAGGTCGGGAGCGTCCGTGGCAGGCGACCGCGAACGGCCACGAATGGGCGGCGCGCGGCCCGAGTGAGGAGGTCGATGAGGCGGGGGACCTTCTCACGCGGGTCGTCGTCGAGCGTTGGTTCGAGGAGGCGCTGGGCTGGGTGGACCGGCGCCGCGAGGAGACCCGCGAGTGGTCGGACGCGGCGATCGTCGGCGACCGGATGATCGCGGTGACGCCCGCCGAGCTCGAAGACCTCGACCGGCAGATCGGCGCGCTCCTCGCCCCTTATATGGAACGGGTAGGGCGCCCCGAGGCCCAGCCCGAGGGCGCCCGCGTCGCCACCCTTGTCCAGCTCGGCTTCCCGATCGCCGACGAGCCGCCGCCCCCCTGATGCGCCGCCGGGTCCCGACGCTGCTGCGGGTGAACCGCCCCTTCCGCGACTACTGGACGGGGCAGACGATCTCGCTGTTCGGAGACCAGATCGCGCTCCTCGCGATCCCCCTGCTCGCCATCCTCACCCTCCACGCCGACGCCCGCCAGATGGGCCTCCTGGCCGCCGCCGAGATGGCGCCGAGCCTCCTCTTCGCCTTCCACCTCGGTGCCTGGGTCGACCGCCGCGCCAGCCGCCGCGCGCTCCTGATCGGCGCCGACCTCGGCCGCGCCGCCCTCCTCCTCGCGCTGCCGGTGGCCGTCGCCCTCGGCGCCCTGACCCTGCCGGTGCTCTACGCGGTCGCCTTCCTCACCGGCACCCTCGGCGTCCTCTTCAAAGTCTCCGAAGCGACGGTCTTCACCTCCCTGGTCCGCCCCCGCGACTACGTCGAAGCCAGCTCGCTGCTGATCGGCAGCGGCTCGGTCGCGATCGTCGGCGGCAAGACGCTCGGCGGTCTCCTCGTCGCGGCGCTGACCGCCCCGATCGCGATCGCGGTCGACGGCGTCAGCTTTCTCTTCTCGGCGCTCTTCGTCCGCCGCGTCGACGTCCCCGAGCCGCCCGCCGCCGCGCCCGACTCGGGCGGCCTCGCGGTCGGCGCCCGCTTCATCCGCCGCACCCCGCTGCTGCGGGCCTCGCTCCTCGGCACCGCCACCTTCAACGCCTTCAACACCGCCTTCTGGGCGCTGGTCGTCCTCTTCGCCACGCGCGAGCTCCACCTCGGCTCGGGGGCGATCGGCATCGCGCTCGGGGTCGGCGCGCTCGGCAGCGTGCTCGGGTCGGCGATCGCCAAGCGCCTCGGCGAGCGGATCGGCCTCGGCCGGGCGCTCGTCCTCGCCTTCGTCCTCGCGCCGCTGCCGCTGGTCCTGGTGCCGATCGCCGACGGCCCGCCCGCGGTCTCGATGGCCCTGCTGACGGCGGCCGAGTTCCTCTCCGGGATCGGCGTGATGGTCCTCGACGTCGGCCTCGGCGCGCTGCAGGCGGCGCTGATCCCGGACGAGCTCCGCTCCCGTGTCTGGGGCGCGATCCTCTTCGTCAACTGGGGCATCAGGCCGATCGGCGCGCTCGCGGGCGGGCTGCTCGCGGGCGCGATCGGCCTGCGCCCGACGATGTGGATCGCCGCGGTCGGCGGTCTCGCGGGCGTCCTCTGGCTGCTGCCCTCGCCGATGACCCGGGTGCGCGGCGTCTCCGACGAGGGCCTCTCGCTGTCCCCTGGCCGCGCTCGGCATCGGCCTGGGGCGACGGCTGCGGAGGGTTAGTCGGTCTATGCCCGAGTAAGTCTCCACATGACCGCCGCGAGACCTGCACAATGGCCCTGTGGGTGTAATTGGCGACACCCTGTCCGAGGCGCGGATCAGACGGGCGGTCGATCTCGAGGACGTCGAGGCCGCCACCGGGATCCGCGTCCGCTACCTGCGCGCGATCGAGGCCGAAGACTGGGGGGTGCTGCCGGAGGAGTTCTACGTGCGCTCCTTCATCCGCAAGTACGCGCAGTTCCTCGACGTCGCGCCGGAGCCGCTGGTCGAGCAGTACCGGCGCCGGGAGGGCGGGGCCGGCCGGGGAGGGGCGCCGACCTCGCCGTTCGCGCGGACGACCTCGCGGCGGGCCGAGGCGCTGCGCCGTCGCCGCCGGCGCCAGGCGGTCTACGCGTGGGCCGGAGCGGCGGTCTTCCTCGCCGCGGTCGTGGTCGCGATCGTGCTGCTCGCCTCGGGCGGCGGCGGGACCGGAGAAGCGACGGGCGGCGGCGCGAAGGCGGGCGCCAAGGGCGGCGCGGTCGCGGGACGGAAGCACGGCGGCGCCAAGGCGGGCGCGCGAGGCGCCGGGCACCCGACCACCGTCGCCCTGCGGATCGACCCGACCGCGGAAGTGTGGGCCTGCGTCCTCGACGCGCAGGGGAAGCGGTTGGTCAACGGCGTCACCCTGCTGCCCGGGGAACCGGCCGGCCCGTTCCACTCGGGCTCCTACACCGCCGCCTTCGGCAACGACTCGGTCCGCCTCCTGGTCGACGGCAAGGTCGCCCCCACCCCCTCGACCGCCGGGCCGCTGGGCATCAGCGTCGACCCCCACGGCACGGTCCGCGAACTGCCGAAGGGTCGGCGCCCGAGCTGCGAATAGCCGCTCATCGCACTGATCAGTAATCCGCACAGCTGACCGCGATCCGCTGGTGGCAAGCCCCCGGCGCTCGACGCATATGGCGCCAAGCGTCCTTTTCCTCGGGCGCCGGCTTCCCGGGTCCCGGTTCCTACTCGCCCCGCTCCGCCAGGTACGCGGCGGCGACGCGCTTGGGCGCTCGCGAGAGCCACGCTTCGACGATCGCTTCCTCGAGGTCCGCGCGGGGGATGCGCTCGAGGCGGACGAGGACGCTCGGGTGGCCCTCGAAGTGGGGGGTGGTGAAGTAGATCTCCGGTTCGCTCTCGAGCAGCGCCGTCTTCGCCTCCAGGTCCGGTACCCGGACGCCGAGGATCTCGCCCGCCGGGGCGGCGCCGTGCGGCTCGAAGCCGCCCAGGGCCTCGACTTCCTTCGCCCGCAGCGGCCGCTCCCAGACGAAGAGCTTCTTGCGCACCTTCCAGGCGCGCGTGCCGTGCATCGGTTCCTCGGCGACCTCCGGCAGGGCGCCCGCGATCGCCTCGACGTCGTCCCAGCCCGCCATCACGGCCGCCCCGCCGCCTCGCGTGCCCGCTCCTCTTCCTTCCGCCGCCGCTTCTCCGCCAGCGCCTTCGCTTCGGCCTCGGCGAGGATGCGGGCGCGGTTGATCGCCTTGGTCAGCGCGTCGATGTCGTAGACGCCCTGGTGGCGCCGCCCGTTGATGAAGAACGTCGGCGTGCCCGATACGCCGGAGGCGTCCGCGCTCGACACGTCCTCGGACACGCGCTCGAGGTACACCCGCTTGCGCACCTCCTCTTCGAGCCGGTCGGCGTCGAGCTCGAGCTCTTCGGCATAACGGTGCACGTCGTCGAGGTCGAGCTCCCCCTGGTGGGCCATCAGCGTGTCGTGCATCGGCCAGAAGGCGTCCTGCGCGGCCGCCGCCTCGCTCGCCTCCGCCGCCAGCTGGGCGTGCGGGTGGACGTCCTGCAGCGGCAGGTGGCGGAAGACGTAGCGCAGGCCGACCCCGTGGTGCAGGTCGAGCAGCTCGCGCACCGTCGGCTCGGCGCGCCCGCAGTAGGGGCACTCGAAGTCCGCGTACTCGACCAGGGTGACGGCGCCGTCGGGGTCGCCGCGGATGTGGTCGCGCTCGGGGTCGACATCGTCGGAGAGGTCGATGATCGACTCGGCGGTGCGGCGCAGCTGTTCGAGCCGCTTCGAGGTCGGGATCAGCGCCCGCGTCCCGCGGAACACCGCGAAGGCGACCAGCGGCGAGATGAGGGAGGCGGCGAGCACGCCGAGCTTCGCCTGGTCGAGCTGCCCGCCGGAGAAGGCGAGGCTGGCGATCAGGAAGGAGACGGTGAAGCCGACCCCGGCCGCGGTACCGGTGCCGAGCAGCCCCGGCCAGGTGATCGTCAGCTTGCCGCCGCCGACCAGCTTGCGCACCGCCGCCCGCGTCGCCAGCCACGGCGCGACGAAGATGCCGAGCGGCTTGCCGACCACGTAGGCGACGACGATCCCGATCGTGATCGGCGAGGCGATCGCTTCCGAGAGGAGCCCGCCGGTGATGTGGACGCCCGCGTTGGCGAGCGCGAACAGCGGCACGATCACGTAGCTCGTCCACGGGTGGAGCGCGTACTGGATGCGCTCGTTCGGCGAGATCGCCTGGGCGAGGCTGCGCCGCGCGGTGAGCGCGCCCCCCGCGGTCGGCTGCTCGCGGAACTCGCGCGTGAGGTCGGTGGCGCGCTCGAGCTCGTGGCGCGAGGGCGGGTAGGCGCTCGTCACCAGCCCGATCGCGAGCCCCGCGATCACCGGGTCGATCCCCGACTCGTACAGCGCCACCCAGATCCCGGTGCCGACGACGACCGCGATCGGCCCGCGCGCCGTCGGCAGGAAGCGCAGCAGGCCGAGGATCGCGAAGAGGCCGGCGGCGACGGCGAGGGCGACGACGTCGATCGAGGTGGTGTAGGCGACGACGATGATCACCAGCGCGGCGAGGTCGTCGAAGACGACGAGGGTGAGAAGGAAGACGCGCAGGCGGGTGGAGCCGGTCGGCGTGACCAAGGCGAGGACGCCGAGCGCCAGCGCCGTGTCGGTCGACATCGCCACCCCCCAGCCGCCGCCCCCCGGCCCGCCCGCGTTGAAGAGGAGGTAGATGCCGACCGCCCCCGCGATCCCGCCCAGCGCCGCCAGCGCCGGGTACCAGAGCCGGTTGTGCTCGCGCAGCTCGCCGAGGTCGATCTCCCGCTTCGCCTCCAGCCCGACGACGAGGAAGAAGAGCGTCATCAGCCCCTCGTTCACCCACACGCGCAGCTCGTTGTCGATCCCGTGCGCGCCGACCTGCACCCGGAGGTGGGTCGACCACAGTTCGCTGTAGCTGCCGAAGTCGACGTTCGCCCACAGCAGGGCGACGACCACCGCGCCGACTAGGGCCAGCGCCGAGCCGGTCTCGGTGCCGAGGAAGTCCCGCACCGGGGTCGCCAGGTTGCGCGCCCATGCGGTGCGCCCGGCGCTCGGCGGGGGAGTGCCGGCGGGCTCGGCGGCCGGCTGCGCGCCGTCTGACTGGGTGGACCCTGGATCGGACATCGACACCGCAAGTATGTTCGCCGGTGGGACCCGACGATCTCCGAGCCGCCGCAGAGGTCCTAGGCGGACGGTGTCCCCATGCTGGCGGTCCCCGGTTACGCCGGGCTCGAGGGGACCTCTGCGGCGCCGAGGGCCGGGCCGACGCGTTCGTGGAGCCGGCGCAGGGGGCGCGGGGACCACCAGTTGGCGCGGCCGAGGAGGGCCATCAGGCTGGGGACGAGGAGGGCGCGGACGACGAAGGCGTCGAGGAGGACGGCCATGCCGGCGCCGAGGCCGAGCTCCTTGAGGAAGACCATGCCGGAGGTGACGAAGGCGCCGAGGGCGATCGCGAGGAGCACGGCGGCGGCGCTGACCACGGAGCCGGTCCGCTCGAGGCCGTGGGCGATCGCCTCCTCGTCGGCGGCGCCGCGGTCGCGGCCTTCCTTGATCCGGGTGAGCAGGAAGACGCCGTAATCGGTGGAGAGGCCGAAGACGATCGCCGCCATCACGAGGTAGTCGGTCTGCTCGATCCCGCCCTGCGCTTCGGTGCCGAAGAGCCCCGCGAGGTGCCCTTCCTGGAAGACGAAGACGACGATGCCGGTCGCCGCCGCCAGAGTGAGGAAGTTCATCAGCAGCGCCTTGACCGGCAGGATCACCGAGCCGGTCATCAACCAGAGCGCGGTGCAGGTGAGGATGACGAGCAGGGCGAGGGCGAGGCCGACCGACGCGGTGACCGCCGCCTGGGAGTCCTTCAGTTCGGCCGCGCCGCCGCCGACCAGCGCCGGGAACGGGGCGGGGACGGAGCGGAGCTCCCCGACCGCGCGCTGCGAGGCGTCGGAGCTGGGCGCGCCCGGCGCATCGACGGTGACCCGCCAGACCCCGCTGCCGAGATAGGCGGGCCGGCCGCTCTCCTTGACCCCTTCGACTTCGCCGAGCGCCCCGGCGTACCCGGCTACCCGCGCCCCGGCGCTCGCGGGCGCCTCGACGGCGACGAAGAACGGGCTCCCGTCCGCTTCCGGGAACTCCCGCTGCGTGGTTTCGAAGACGGTGCGGGCGCTCTGGCTGCTCGGCAGCGAGGTCGCGTCGACGCCGGTCCAGTTGAGCCCCAGCGTCGGCGCCGCCAGCACGCACATCAGCGCCGCGGCGCCGATCGCGACCACCGCCGGCCGCCGCATCACCCACTTCGCCAGCCGGTACCAGCGCCCGGTCCCGTCGGGCTTCGGCGTCACCTTGCCGAGTCGGGGCGCCATCAGGATCAGCAGTGGCGGCAGGACGAGGAAGGTCGCCGCCGCCGCGACCAGGGCGACGACGATGCCGCCGATCCCCATCGAGATCAGGAACCGCTGTGGGAAGACGCAGAGGCAGGCGAGCGCCGCCGCCACCGTGACCGCGCTGAAGAGCACGGTGTGGCCGGCGTTCCGCAGCGTCGCCGCCAGCGCGTCCGGCGGCGCCGCGCCGCGCCCCATCTCCTCGCGGAAGCGCGAGACCGAGAGCAGGCTGTAGTCGACCGCCAGCCCGAGCCCCATGCCGATCACGAGGTTGAGCGCGAAGGGGGAGATCGCGAGCCCCAGGTTGACGGCGCGCAGGACGGCGAAGGCGCCGAGGACCGTCGTCGCCCCGACCGCCAACGGCAGCAGCGCGGCGACCCCGCGGAAGAAGAGGAAGGTGAGCAGGAAGAGGAGCGGGAAGGCGATCAGCTCGGCGGTCGCGAGGTCGGTCGTCGCCTGTTCGGAGACCTGGGTGAAGGCGATCGCGTTGCCGCCGAGCTGCACGCCGGGATCGCCCCTGAAGTCGGCCATGATCCGTTCGGCGACCGCCTTTTCGGTGGCCGTGGCGTTGATCGTGGCGGCGACGATGCTGCTCGTGCCGTCGCGCGAGACCAGCGGCGTGCCCGGCGCCGGCCGGGTGACGGTGGCGACGCCCGGGTCGGCTTCGAGCGTCTTCGCCACGCTCGCAACCTTGGCGCTCCCCGGCGCCGCGTCGACCAGCGCGATCACCGCCGGTTCGGCGCTTTCCCCGCTCGCCGCTTCGATCTGATTGCGCGCGTGGGTCGAGTCCGATCCCGGGTCGACGAACGCCCGCGGGACGTCGAAGCTGCCCGGCGCGCCACTGCCGATCACGGCGACGACCAGGAACACCGCGGCGGCGAGGAGGCCGAGGCGCTTGGGGTGGGCAGTTGCGATGCTTGCGAGGCGCTGGGACATTCGGAGGCTCCTTCGGGGCTTGCAGGCGACCGTTCGGGGAGGTAGGTTTACACTGTAAATGAACAATGTCAACTCAGATTTGAAGATCCGGGGACGAAATCCCCGCGGCGAGGGCGAGAAGCTGCGCGCGACGCTGCTCGAGGCCGCCACCGAGCTACTGGCCGAGAGCGAGCACCCGGAGCGCGTCTCGGTCCGCGGGATCGCCCGCCGCGCCGGCGTCAGCCCGACCGCGATCTACCTCCACTTCGAGAGCCGCGAGCAGCTCTTCCGCGCGGTCAGCGAAGAGTGCTTCGCCGAGCTCGGCGCGGCGATGTGCGCGGCCGGGCCGGACGCCGGCGGCGAGCCGCGCGACCAGCTCGCCGCGATGGGCCACGCCTACCTGCGCTTCGCCCGCGAGCGCCCCGGTCACTACGCCGTCCTCTTCCAGCGCCAGATCACCCCCGAGGCCGACGAAGACGACGACGAGCCGAAGGTCGGCATGGACGTCTTCGAGAGTCTGGTCGGGGTCGTCCGCCGCTGCGGGGTCCCCGAGGCCGACGCCTTCGACCTCGGCGTGGTGCTCTGGATGGCGCTGCACGGTCGCGCCGCGGTCGCCTCGGCGATGCCGGGCTTCCCCTTCCCCGACGAGGACCGCTACATCGAGCTGCTGGTCGACCGCGTCCTCGCCTGACCGGTTACCTTCCCACCGTCTACGTCCCTACACAAAGGAGTCACATGTCTCGTCCGCGCTGGTTTGGCGCAGTCCTGCTTGCCTTGATCGCGTCCGCTTTCGTCGTCGCCACGAGTGGCGCCGCCGGCCCGCCGCTTCCCAAGGCCACCAACGGCAAAACCGTGGAAGTCGTCGGCACCGGGGTACCGACGCCGACCGCCTTCGCGTTCACCGGCTCGACCGTCTTCGCGGGCTCCGGCCCGAATGAGCAGAGCGGTGGCCCCGGCGGCCTCTTCACGCTGGCCGGCGGCACCGCGACCAAAGTCCCGAACACCCCGCCGATCGTCTTCGGCCTCGCTTGGAAGTCGAACAAACTGTACGTTTCGACCGGCCCCACCATCGTCGCCCTCAGCGGGTGGAACGGCGCCGCCTTCAGCGCCGAAAAGACGATCTACGCGAGCAAGAAGAAGGGCTTCCCCGGCTTCAACGGGCTCGCCTTCGGTCCCGACGGGCGCCTCTACGCGGGGCTCGCGCTGAACCCGAAGTACGACCACTCGGAGGACCCGTTCAAGCCCTCGCAGGCGGTCGTCTCGATGACCGCGGCCGGGAAGAAGTTCAAGGTCGTGGCGAAGGGGCTGCGCCAGCCGTTCCAGCTGGCCTTCCCGCAGGGCTCGAAGTACCCCTACGTCACCGTCCTCGGGCAGGACAAGGGCAAGGCGCCGAACGACGAGATCGTCGTCGCCAAGCCGGGCCAGGACTACGGGTTCCCGACCTGCACCTGGATCCTGCCGAAGCAGAAGAAGCAGTGCGAAGGGTTCGACGAACCGGCGATCTACCTGCCGCCCCACGCCTCGCCGATGGGCATCGGGTCGATCGGCAAGACGCTCTACGTCTCCCTGTTCGGCGGCACCGGCAAAGGGCCCGAAGTGGTGGAAATGTCGGAGCGCGGCCAGCCGCAGCCGTTCCTCACCGGCTTCGCCGCTCCGGTCATCGCGCTCGGCGTGAACGCCGGGAGCATCTACGTCGGCGATCTGACCGGCAGCATCTACAAGGTCGCCGCCAAGTAGCGACCGCGGGCGCCGGGCGGTCGGTCGGGGCGAGGAGCCTCGGCCGGCCGCCTACGGTCCCAGCCCCTCGACCAGGCCGCGCAGGGCGCCGACGAAGAGCTCCTCGTCCTCGGCGGGGTCGGTCACCGAGACCGCGATCACGTGGTCGAGCGAGCGCCGCGTCGCCGCGCCGGAGCGGCGCGCCATCGCCTCGGAGTGCTCGGTGCGCACGGCGCCCCTCCTGCCGCGCTCGGCGAGCTGCTCGTTGGCGATCAGCCGGGTCGCGGCGAAGAGGATCGAGCCGAGCATGAAGGTGCCGTAGGCGTAGAAGGCGGCGGCCGCCTCGTCCCCTTCCAGGCCGAGGCCCTCGAACAGCGCCGCCATCGCCCCCAGCGCCTCGCTGGTGAAGTCGTCGCCTTCGGGGCTCGCCGCCAGGTACGGGCAGAGCCGGAAATGGGTGAGCCAGGCGCGCCGGCTGGCGAGGCCGCAGGCGACCAACACCTCGCGCGGCTCGGCCTCGAGTGGCCGCGGGATCAGCTCGACCAGGTTCGCCAGCGCCTCGCCCCATACCCGCTCGACCGCTCGCTGGACGATCGCCGCCCGCGAAGGGAAGTGGTGGTAGATCGCCGACGGCCCCGCCCCGAGCCCGGCGGCGAGGCTGCGGATCGTCGGCTCGCCCGCGCCCTCGTCGAACTGCCGCAGCGCCTCCGCGACGATCGCCTCCGGCGTCAGGTTGGTCTCCCGCCCTTTCGGTAGCCGCGCCATCGGCGCAGGCTAGAGGTGGATGACCTCGACCTGGGTCGAGAGGTCCTCGCCGCGGAGCACGTGGAGGGCGAAGCCGGGGGCGCTGGCGTAGAGGGAGACGGTTTCGGCGGCGAAGTCGGGGCGAGCCTGGAGGTAGGCGCTGGGGGCGGCGAGGACGGGGCGGCCGGCGAGGGCCGAGGCGGCGACGCGGTGGAGATGGCCGCCGACGATCGCCTTGACCTGGGGGTGACCGGCGACGACGTCGGCGAGGGCGCGGCGCTCGGACGGCGGGAGGTTGACGGCGTCCCAGTCGGCCATCCCGGTGGGGAGTGGGGGGTGGTGGGTGGCGACGATCGTCGGGCGCTCGGGGTCGGCGGCGAGGTTCGCCTCGAGGCGGGCGAGCTGCTCGGGCTCGAAGCCGCCGCGGATCTCGCCGGGGATGGTCGAGTCGATGACGACCAGCCGCAGCGGCCCGAGGTCGACCGCGTAGTCGATCGGCGCGTCGCCGCTGCCGGGGATCCCGAAGGCGGCCCGCATCGTGGCGCGGTCGTCGTGGTTGCCGGGCAGGGCGTGGATCGGCACCCCGAGCCGCCCGACCAACTCGATCGCGAGCCGGTACTCCTTCGCCTTCCCATGCTCGGCGAGGTCCCCGGACACGAGCACCGCGTCGGGCCGATTCGGCAGCCGCCCGAGCGCATCGACCACCGCCCGCAGGCAGCGCTTCGGCTTGACCCCGTCGCGCGGGCGCTCGCCCAGGTGCGGGTCGCTGATCTGGGCGAGGACGAAGGCGCGGCTCAAGCCGCCGACCCTAGATGGTCGGTCCCGTGGCCGGCCCCTGCGGTGTTCCTTACTTGCCATATGTGCAAGTAAGGAACACCGGAAGACCGGGGCACCCCGATCCGTTACAGACCGGCGTCGGACGGGCGCGGCGCAATCGACCCCCGGAGCGCGGCTCCACCACGGCCCCTTGGTCGCGGTGGAGTCGCGATCCGGCGCGGGCTGTCCAAATCGGCGGGGGTCGACGGCGCTGACCGGATAAGTTCTTTCGGAGGCCCCGATCCGGGTAGCTGCCCATCGGGAACGGGCCGACGACATCCACCAACTTCAGCCGCGAGGAAGCCAGATGAGCGATTACGCCGTAGTCAATCCCGCCACCGGAGAGACGATCAAGGAGTTCCCGACGATCACCGACGACGAGTTGCGTGCGGCGATCGGCCGGGCCGACGACGCCTACAAGACCTGGACCCGGTCGAGCAGCCTCGCCGAGCGCGCGGCGCTGATGAAGAAGGTCGGCGAGCTGCACGGCGAGCGGCGCGAGGACCTCGCCGACATCATCGTCCGCGAGATGGGCAAGCCGGTCGAGCAGGCCCTCGGCGAGGTCGACTTCTGTGTCGAAATCTACGCCTTCTACGCCGACTACGCCGACGAGATGATGGCCGACGAACCGGTCCGCCACTTCGGCGGCGACGGCACCGCGATCGTCCGCCGCAGCCCCTTCGGCACCCTGCTGGGGATCATGCCGTGGAACTACCCCTACTACCAGGTGGCGCGCTTCGCCGGGCCGAACCTGGTGATCGGCAACCCGATCCTGCTGAAGCACGCGCCCCAGTGCCCGGAATCCTCCGCGGCGATCCAGCAGATCTTCGACGACGCGGGCTTCCCCGCCGGGACCTACCAGAACATCTACGCGACCAATGACCAGGTCGAGTGGGTGATCGGCGATCCGCGCGTCCACGGCGTCTCCGTCACCGGCTCCGAGCGCGCGGGCGCCGCGGTCGCCGAGATCGCGGGCCGCAACCTGAAGAAGGTCGTGCTCGAGCTGGGCGGCTCCGACCCCTTCATCTTGCTCGCCACCGACGACGTCGACGCGGTCGCCGAGCAGGCCGCCGCGGCGCGCCTCGAGAACGCCGGCCAGGCCTGCAACGCGGCGAAGCGGTTCATCGTCACCGAGGAGTACTACGACGACTTCGTCGCCTCCTTCAAGCAGCAGCTCGAGGCGGCGAAGCCGGGCGACCCCGCCGCGGCGGACACGGCGATGGGCCCGCTCTCCTCGAAGCTCGCCGCCGACCGGCTCGAGGACCAGGTGAACCGCGCGATCGCGGGCGGCGCCGAAGTCCTCACCGGCGGCAAGCGCGACGGGAACTACTTCGAACCGACGATCCTCACCGGGATCAAGCCCGGCGACGAGGCCTCCCAGGAAGAGTTCTTCGGCCCGGTTGCGCAGGTGTACAAGGTCGGCTCCGAGGAGGAGGCGGTGGCGCTCGCCAACGACACGTCCTTCGGCCTCGGCTCCTACCTGATGACCACCGACAAGTCCCAGGCCGACCGCGTCGCCGACCAGATCGAAGCGGGCATGGTCTACGTCAACATCGTCGGCGCCGACAGCGCGGAGCTCCCCTTCGGCGGCTTCAAGCGCTCCGGCTTCGGCCGCGAGCTCGGCCGCTACGGCGCCGACGAGTTCGTCAACAAGAAGCTGATCCGCGCCGCGCCGTAGGCGGCGCGGGGCAGGTCCCCGCAATAACTGGACAAAGTGTCCATTAGGTCCTAGACTCGCCGCCGGGTTTCGTCAACGAGGGAACGAGGTCGCATGGAGCAGTGGAACAACGGCCGGCGGTTCGAGGGGAAGGTGGCGATCGTGACCGGCGCGGGCGGCGCCCTGGGCGGAGCCGTGGCCCGCGCGCTCGGCGCCGAGGGCGCCAAGGTCGCGATCGGCTACCGCAGCTCGGCCGACGCCGCCGCCGAGACCCTCGCCGCGATCGAGGCCGCGGGCGGTACCGGCCATGCCTCCCGCCTGGAGGTCACCGACCGCGCCTCGGTCGACGCCTTCGTCGCCGCGACCCTCGAGCGCCACGGCCGCCTCGACGTCCTCGTCAACGCGGCCGGCCGGATCGACCCCGCCGACGCGGTCCGCTTCGCCGACTCCGACGAAGAGGCCTTTGCCAAGCTCCTCGACGTCGACCTGATCGGCACCTTCCGCGTCTGCCAGGCCGCCGTGCCGCACCTGCGCGAGGACGGCGGCGGCGCGATCGTCAACTTCTCCGGCTCCTACGGCAACGGCACGAACCAGGAGAACGTGGTCAACTCGGTCGCCGTCACCTACAGCGCCGCGAAGGGCGGCGTCCGCGCCTTCACCTCGGCGCTCGCCCGCGACCTCGCCCCGGACATCCGCGTCAACGCCGTCGCCCCCGGCCCGATCGCCGCCAACTGGGAGGGCGATTGGGGGATCCCGAAGGAGCACGTCGACGAGGCGCTCGCGATGACCCCGCTCGGCCGCATGGGCATGCCCGAGGAGATCGCCGAAACCGTCCTCTACCTCGCCTCCGACGGCGGCGCCTACACCACCGGCCAGGTGCTCGAGGTCAGCGGCGGCTGGATCCTGGACGGGTGAGGGAACGGTGAGCACGCCCGCGATCGAGGTCGACCTCGGCGCCCTGCTGCCGGCCGACCTGCCCGACGGCCGCGAGGCGGTCGAGGCGGGCAAGGCGCGCGCCGCCGGAATCGAGCGTGGCCGCTCGCTCTTCTGCCGCGAGAACGGGGTCGAGTCCGAGCGCGAGTGGCGCGAGCGCGCCCGCGCCGAGGGCTTCGACTGCACCTGCATGAACATCGGCCTCGCCAACTGGCCGGACACCCGCGAGGCGATCGGCCGCATCTACGAAGACGCGCTCTCCCGCGGCGTCCGCCCGCCCGACCGCTTCAACCTGATCGCCGAGCGCCGCATGGGCCTGCCGAAAGCGACCCGCGCCGAGGCGCCGCAGGAGACCGGCCCCGCCCTCTGGACCGAGCAGGACTGGCACGAGCTCGCCAACACCGCGCCGATCCAGCCGGAGGCCGCCGACAACACGATCGGCGGGCCCGGCTCGGTCGAAAACGCGGTCGACGCGCTGCAGGTCGGGATCACCCACATCGGCGTCCTCTCGCAGTACTCCTGGCGCTGGCCCTACTGGGACGACGAGGTCGCCCAGACGATGGCCGTGCTCGAGGCCGCCGGCACCCTCGCCGCCTTCAAATCCGAGGGCGTCTGCTTCGACACCTACCTCGAGGACGGCTACCCCGGCGTCTTCCACGACTATGCCAACTACGTCGGCTGGTCGATGCTCGAGCGCCACATCTCCGAACAGCTGATCGGCGCCGCCTACTCCTGCTCCTGGGGCGGCCTCACCCAGGACCCGGTGGTCAAGTCGGCGGTCACCCTGGCCCTCCACGCGGTCAACCCCGACGGTGTCCCGGCGGGCTTCGTCCAGGGGGACACGATCGGCAACACGCCCGACTTCGACTCGAACATGGCGGTGGTCGGCGCCGACGTCCTCTTCATGAAGATGGTCGACCGCCGCTACCGGCTCGGCGGCGCGCCGATCGCGGTGCCGGTGACCGAGACCGAGCGCATCCCCACCTGGGAGGAGGTGGCGACCGTGCAGACGATCAGCCGGCGGCTCGAGGAATACGTGCCGATGGTCGACCCGGTCGTCGACTGGGGCCAGATCGAGGCGATGCGCGACCGGCTCGTCGTCGGCGGGCGGGCGTTCTTCGAGGCGGCGCTCCAGGGGCTCGCCGGGGCGGGGATCGACACCGCCGACCCGGCCCGCCTGCTGCTCGTGCTGAAGCGCCTCGGGGCCGACCGCTGCGAGCAGCTCTTCGGCGCCGGCGAGCCCGACGAGGCCTTCCCGCGCGGCCGCCGCCCGGTCCTCCAGACCGACCTGGTGAAGAGCACGATGCGCCGGCGCGAGGAGCTCCTGGCCGAGCTCTCCCGGCGGGGGACCGAGGACGCGATCCGCGGGATGAAGGTGCTCGTCAGCTCCACCGACGTGCACGAATTCGCCGAGTTCCTGCTCGCCTCGACGCTTGCCGCGGCGGGCACCGAGGTGATCGACTTCGGCATCAACCGCGACCCCGAGGACATCGTCAAGGCGGTGATCGAGACCGACGCCGACGCGGTCGTCGTCACCACCCACAACGGCGTCGCCCGCTCCTTCGGCGAGCGGCTGATGAGCGAGCTGGCGGCAGCCGACGCGGGCGCGGTCCCGGTCTTCATGGGCGGGGTGCTGAACGAGGACGTCGAGGGCTCGGAGATCCCGATCGACGTGCGCGCCGACCTGAACGCGGGCGGGATCCGGACCCCGGGGACGATCGACCGCCTGGTCGAGGCGCTGGTCGAGCACCGCGGCGGCGGGGTCCCGGCCTAGCGCCGGCACTGGCCGTGGGCCTGGTCGCGCTCGCCGACTTCGGCAGCACCTACACCAAGGTCGCCCTGGTCGACCGCGGGGCGCGGCGGCTGGTGGCGCGGGCGGAGGCCCCGACCTCGATCGCCACCGACGTGATCGAGGGCTACGAGGCGGCGCTGGCGGCGGCGCTCGCGCGGGCCGGGGCGGCGGGCGCGCCGCAGGCGGAGCTCGCGGTCTCGAGCGCCGGCGGCGGCCTGCGGGTGGCGGCGGTCGGGCTGGTCGCCGACCTGACCGCGGCGGCGGCGCGCCAGGCGGCGCTGAACGCCGGAGCGCGGGTCGGCGCGGTCCTCTCGGGCAGGCTCGGCGCGGCCGCGGTGGCGGAGTTGCGGGCGGCGGCGCCGGAGATCGTCCTCTTCGCCGGCGGCACCGACGGCGGCCAGGGCGAGCTGGTGCTGGCGAACGCGCGCACCCTCGCCGCGGCGGGGCTCGAGGCGCGCTTCGTCGTCGCCTGCAACCGCGAGGTCGCCGAGGGGGCGGGCGCGATCCTCGCCGGGGCCGGGGGCGGGGTGGAGATCGCCGACAACGTGATGCCGCAGCTCGGCCGGCTCGAGATCGAGGGCGCCCGGGCGGCGATCTCGCGCGCCTTCCTCGAGCACGTCATCGGCGGCAAGCGGATGAGTGCCGACCGCCGCTTCGCCGCGATGGTGCGGATGCCGACGCCCGAAGCCGTCCTCGCCGCCACCCGTCTGCTCGCGCTCGGGACCGGGCGCCGCGCCGGCGCCGGCGGCATCGCCGTGGTCGACGTCGGCGGCGCCACCACCGACGTCCACTCGAGCCGCGCGGCGCAGGCGGCGACGCCGGGGATCGAGGAGCCGCTGCTGCCGACGCCGCTGACCCTGCGCACGGTCGAGGGCGATCTCGGGATGCGCGCGGGCGCGGCGGGCGCCCTCGACGCCGACCGGCGCTGGATCGCCGCGCGGCTCGGCGAGGATGGAGCGGTCGCCGACCTCGACGCGGAGGTCGGCGACCGTGGCCGCCACCCCGCCTGGATCCCGGCCACCGCCGCCGAGGCGCGGCTCGATCGCCTGCTCGCGGTCGGCTGCGTCGCCCACGCCCTGGAGCGCCACTGCGGGACGATGGTGCTCACGGTGAGCCCGAAGGGGCCGCCGACCCTGGCGGTCGACGGGCCGGACCTGCGCGAGATCCGCCACGTGATCGGCACCGGCGGCGTCTTCGCCCACCGCTCCGATGGCCGCGAGATCCTGCTCGAGGCGCTGGCCCGCCGCGAGCCGCGCTCGCTGACCCCGGTCGATCCCACCGTCAGCGTCGACGGCGACTACGTGATTGCCGCCGCCGGGCTGCTCGCCGAGCTCGACTCCGACCTCGCCCTCGAGGTCCTCGAAAGAGAGTTGGACAAAAACTAGACACAGTGACCAAGTAATGCTAAGGTCGCGCCGGGTTCCAGAAGCTCGGAGAGATCGGGGAGTCAATGTTCAACCGCCGCCGGCGCGATCAGCCGCTGGCCATCTTCTACGCCGGAGACGTGCACGGATCGCGGGTCTGCTGGAAGAAGTTCGTCAACGCCGCCGCCCACTACCCGGCGCAGGCGCTGGTGATGGGCGGTGACCTCACCGGCAAGGCGCTGATCCCGATCGTCAAGGGCGCCGACGGCACCTACACGGCCGAGGTGATCGGCGAAGTGCGCCAGGCGCGGACCGCCGAGGAGCTCGACCAGATCCAACGGGCGATCTCGACCAACGGGATGTACCACCTGGTGGTCGACCCCGAGGAGGCCGAGCAGCTCCGCTCCGACGCGCGCCGCCGCGAAGCGGCCTTCGAGAAGGCCCTCCTCGACGAGCTGCGGCTGTGGGTCGAGTTCGCCGACGAGCGGCTCGCCGGCACCGACGCGATCGCCTACGTGATCCCCGGCAACGACGACCCCTGGACCGTCGACGCGATCCTCGCAGCGGGCACCTCGGTCGACGACTGCGACGAGGCGATCCGCCAGGTCGGCCCGCACGAGATGGTCTCCTTCGGCTACGCCAACCACACTCCGTGGAAGACCCCGCGGGAGCTCGACGAGGACGAGATCTACACCCGCCTGAAGGTCCTGACCGACCAGCTGGAGAGCCCCGGGCGGGCGATCTTCAACATCCACGTGCCGCCGTACGACTCGAGCCTCGACACCGCCTTCGAGGTGGACGAGGAGCTGCGGTACGTGACCAAGGGCGGGCGCCCGCACGAGATCGCCACCGGCAGCAAGGCGGTGCGCCAGATCATCGAGGAGACCCAGCCCCTGCTCAGCCTTCACGGTCACATCCACGAGAGCAAGGGCGTGACCAAGATCGGGCGCACCGTCGCCATCAATCCCGGCTCCGACTACGGCAGTGGTCACCTGGACGGCTGCCTCATCCACCTGGAGCCGGATCGCGTCGTCAATCAGTACCTGGTGTCGGGGTGAATCGGATTCCTGTCCGGAGAGGAGCGGTGAATGAGTGACCTGAGTGCAGAGGGTGCGGCCCACGCAAGCTCGCAGGGCATGTTCGCCCGCAAAGCGACCGGCCTGGTGCGAGAAGTCTCGCCGTTCTCCACCTTCGTCTTCAACATGGCGGGCCAGCCGACCGCGATCCTGCTCGCGGTCTCGGTGTTCTTCGTCCTCGGGGTATACCCCGGCGGCTCGATCTGGCTCGGCTTCGCGATGGCCTTCGGCGTCGCCCTGGTCCTGTGTGTCTGTTACGGGCTGTTCTCGTCGGCGATCCCGCGCAGCGGCGGCGACTATGTGTTGGTCGGGCGGATCACCCACCCGGTGATCGGGCTGATCTCCTCGTTCTTCTGGGTCTCGGGCGTCGTCCTCTCGATCGCCTTCACCGCCTTCGCCTTCGTCACCGTCGCGCTCGGCCCCTCGCTCACCGCGGTGGGGCTGGTCAGCGGCCACAACTCACTGGTGACGGCGGGGAACGATCTGGTCACCAAGGAAGGCTGGCAGTTCGGGATCGGCACCGTGGTGATCCTGATCTCCGCCGCCCTGCTGGCGGGCGGCTGGCGCTGGACGACGCGGATCATGAACTCGCTCTGGGTGATCATGATGCTCGGCCTCTTCACCGTGTTCGTCGTCCTGCTGTTCAAGTCCCAGAGCGGCTTCGTCAACAGCTTCAACCAGTTCGCCAACCCGATCACCGGCGAAGCGGACTCCTACCACGCGCTGATCAAAGCGGCGGCGAAAGAAGGCATCGACACGTCTCCCGCCTTCAGCCTCAACAACACCTGGCCGACCTTCGCCGCGATCGCCGGCCTCTCGATCTACAGCTGGCTCTCGATCTACATCTCGGGTGAGATCAGGCGGGCCAAAGACACCACGCAGATGAAGATCATGGGCACCGCCTCCTTCATCCACATCGGGATCGCGGTGCTGCTCTCGATCGTCTTCTTCTGGAAGTTCGGCCACGAATTCTTCGTCGCGGTGAACGCCCTCGGCGGCAGCGAAGCCTACCCCTTCGCAGCGCCTCCCTACTACACGTTCCTGACCTCGATCGCGGGTGGCAGCACCCTGCTCGCGTGGTGGCTCTTCATCACCTTCGCCGTCGCCTATCCACTGTTGGTGCTGCCGAACATCACGATCGCGGTCCGCACCGTGTTCGCCTGGGCGCTCGACGGCCTGCTGCCCACGCGCTTCGCCCGGGTGTCGCCGAAAACCCACGCCCCGAACTGGGCGATCGGGCTGGTCGTGATCGTCAGCATCCTCGTCCTCTACTGGGCGGTCACCAACGGCTCCGGGTTCCTCAGCGTGCTCTATGAGGCGGTGGTGCTGCAGCTGATCACGATGATCCTGATCGGGATCGCCGCGGTGTTGTTGCCCTACCGCAAGCCGGAGGTGTGGGAAGCCTCGGCGACCACGAGGAGGGTGGCCGGGGTGCCGATCGTCGCGCTCGCGGGCGGGCTCACCGTCCTCCTGCTCGGCGGCCTCTTCTTCATCTACATGCACTACCCCGAACTTGGGATCGAAAAGAGTCACTTCTTCCGTGACTGCGCGATCATCCTCGCGGCCGCGTTGGCGACCTTCTTCATCGCCCGTTTCGCCCGTCTGCGCCAGGGTGTCGACGTCGACAAGCTGGCGGCGGAGATCCCACCTGAGTGAGCAGCCACAAGCCGATCCCGTCCGCGAGGGAGGGCGGGTCGCCGACGCCGCCGCGGCCCAGGGTGTCCCCCTGCGGCTGACCGGCGGCGTCGCCGTCGCCCTGCGCTGCCCCGCGGCGGCGACGCCCCCGCTGGCCCGCGTCTACAAAGACATCGACGTGGTCACGCTCGGCGGCGGGCGGGACGCGAGCGCGGCGCTGCTCGAGTCGCTCGGGTACGAGCCCGACCGCGAGTTCAACGCCCTCCACGGTTCGAGCCGGCTCTTCTTCTGGGACCCGGTCAACGGGCGCCAGCTCGACGTTTTCGTCGACCAGGCGCAGCTCTGCCACCGGATCGACTTCCGGCCGCGGCTCGAGGTCAGCGCCCGGACCCTGTCCCTGGCCGACCTGCTGCTGATGAAGCTGCAGGTGGTGGAGACCAACGAGAAGGACCTGGTCGACATCTGCGCGATCCTCGCCGACCATGACCTCGCCGAGGACGAGAGCGGCGTCGACGTCGCCTACCTGGCCGATCTCGCCGGTGCCGACTGGGGGCTCTGGCGGACGCTCGGCATGGTGGCCGAGCGGGCGGAGGAGTTCGCCCGGGGACTGCCCGGCTTCGAGCGGGGTGAGCTGGTCGCGGCGCGACTGGAGCGGCTGCGCGGGCGACTCGAGGAGGCGCCGAAGAGCCGCGGCTGGAAGATGCGCGCCCGGATCGGCGAGCGCAAGCGTTGGTACGAGCTGCCCGAAGAGGTCGGCTGAGCGATGTGCGGAATCCGTCTGAATTGCGACTAACCTCGCCCAGGTGACGCGGCAGCGCAACAGCGAGCACGGCGGGTCGGCTTGACCCGGCCGCGCAGGGGCCAGCCGAAAGCCCGCACCAAGATCCTCGAGGCGAGCCGCAAGCTGTTCGTCCGGCGCGGCTACGCCGAGGTGTCGGTCGGCGACATCGCCAAGGCGGCGGGCGTGGTGCGCGCGACGATCTACAACAACTTCGACGACAAGCAGGACATCCTCGCCGCGATCATCGCCGACTACATGACCGGGTACGCGCGGATCGCGCAACGATTGCGCGCCAACGCGCGGCCGGGGCAGACCTCTTTCGACCTGATCCAGGAGATGGTCCGCGAGGCGCTCGCCTGGCGGGTCGAGAACGCCGACCTGCGGCCGCTGGTCGCGGTCGCCCGCAACTCGCGCGGCAGCGGCTGGGACCAGGCGAACCGGGCCGCCGACGACGCGATGCTCGGCTGGATCCTCGCCGTCCACGCTGCCGACGACGCGGCCGGGCTGATCCGCGAGGACATCGACCTCGAGTTCGGGGTGCGGGCCGCCTACGCGATGATCGAGTCGGTCCTCTCCTCCTTCGATGTCGCCGCCGGGCCGGAGCAGATCGACGAGGCCGCGCACCAGCTGGCGCTGCTCCACTGGTACTCGATCTGCCGGGTCGATCCGGACGAGGCGCCGGAGAGCCCGCTGGGCCGCGGCGCCCTCGGCAATAGTTGAACAGACTGTCTAGTTTCGATAGCGTTCGTGGCCGCGGGGCGACCGCCGACAGCACTGTCGCGATCGCCCGCGCGGGGGCCATGAGCAAAGCGACGCCAAGCACCTCTTCGAGCTACGCGGAGACCGATCTCGCCAATCTGGTCCATCCGCTGACGGACCACTCGCGGCTCGCCGCGACAGCGCCCCTCGTGATCGTCGCCGCCGAGGGCTGCGAGCTGATCGACGAGCGCGGCCGCCGCATCCTCGACGGCTCGGCCGGCCTCTGGACGGTGAACCTCGGGCATGGTCGGGCGGACCTGGTCGAGGCGGCGCGCCGGCAGATGGCGACGGTCGCCTACGTCGCCACCTTCGGCGGGGTGTCCTCGCCGCCGGCGATCGAACTGGCGGAGCGGATCGTCGACCTCGCCCCGCCCGGGCTCGGCGGCGTCTTCTTCGTCTCCGGCGGCAGCGAGGCCAACGAGACCGCGATCAAGCTCGCCCGCCGCCACTGGGTCCGCGACGGGCGCCCCGAGAAGGCGGTCGTGATCGCCCACGATCGCGGCTACCACGGGCTCGCCGGGGTGACCACGACGGCGACGCGGCTCGACCCCTACCACGGCGACTTCGGCCCCGAAGCGCCACAGATCGTCGAGGTCTCCGCCCCCTACACCTACCGCTGCGACGCGGGCGTGCCGTGCGACCCGGAGACCTGTCCGGTGTGCACGGGAAGTGCTCTGGAGAGCCGAATCCGCGAGGTCGGCGGCGACCGCGTGGCGGCCGTGGTCGTGGAGCCGGTCTTCGGTTCGGGGGGAGTGATCGTGCCGCCGCCGGGGTACCTGCGGGCGGTGCGCGAGGTCTGCGACCGCCACGAGGTGCTGCTGATCGTCGACGAGGTGATCACCGGCTTCGGCCGCACCGGCAGCTGGTTCGCGTCCGGCGCCCAGGAGGTCACCCCCGACCTCCTCACCTTCGCCAAGGGGGTGAGCAGCGGCTACGTCCCGCTCGGCGGCGTGCTTGTCTCCGACCAGCTCTGGGACGAGCTGCGCGACCCCGCCGCCGAGCCCGGCTTCCTCATGCACGGCTTCACCCACTCCGGCCACCCGGTGGCCTGCGCGGTCGGCCTCGCGAACATCGCCGCGATCGAGGCGGAGGGGATCCTCGACCGCGTCGAGGAGGCGACGGCGACCCTCGCCGGCCTCCTCGAGCCCCTGTCCGACCTCCCCGAGGTCGGCGAGATCCGCCAGGCCGGCCTGATGGTCGGGATCGAGCTGGTCGCCGACAAGCAGACCCGCGCCCGCTTCCCCAAGGACCTCACCCGTGGCCGCCAGGTCGCCGACCAGGCCCGCGACCGCGGCCTCCTCACCCGCGGCCTCCTCGACGACATCCTCTGCCTCGCACCCCCCTTCACGATCTCCGACGAGCAGCTCGCCCGCGCCGTCACGATCGTCGGCGAAAGCATCGTCGCAACTAGACAGCCTGTCTAACCCCAGGAGGCGCTTCCCGTCCAGCTGTTCCTTATGCCGGTATATCGGCCATAAGGAACAGCTGGAGGGGGTCGGGTTGGAGAGAAGGGAGGTCGTCCCAGTTCCTCGCGGCGAGGTAGATCCTCTGGCTCGCCTTTGCGCCGATCGTCACTGCGGCGGCGCAGCACTACGGGTCTCGAAGGGGGCGATCGGATGGCTCGCCGAGATATTCCAGCGCGTCGCCGCGCTCACCGCGGTGATCTGGCGGCGCGGCGTTTCGTGCCGCCGACATGACCGAACCGCGCCCGGTCCGCCTTCGTACCTATGCTTGCCCGCGCACCGCCGTCGGGCGGTGGCTTCGACGAAGGAAAGGAAGGCGGGGATGGCGCTGTTCGGCGGTAGGGTCGACCGGAGCGCGGAGGCGGACGCGTTGGAAGCCGAGATCGAGCGGCTCGACCGGCTACCGCTGCCGATGCTCGCGGCCGAGGTGATGGGCAGGGCGTTCGGGCCGGGGGCCGAGTGGGAGGACCCGGAGGAGGAAGTGACCGTCGGCGGGTCGGGCGGGGCCGGGGCGACGATCGCCGGGCTGGCGGGCGCGATGGCGCCGGAGGGCTCGGGCCGCGGCGCGGACGAGCGCCTCGGCGGTCGCCTGGAGCGGCTCGTCGCCGAGGGGATGCAGGCGCTGGAGCACGCGGCGCTCGTCCGTCCCCAGGTGCACGCTACGGCAGACGGCCTCGACTACACCCCGACCCGCCTCGGCCGCAAGGCGCTGGCGACCGGCGCCGTCGCCGAGGTGGTCGAAGGCGACCCTCACGGTTGATGGGCCGAAAACCGCTGAAATAGAGAGGTTTTCGGCCCATCAACATCGGGGGCGCGGGGGACTGTGCGCTCCGCTCTCGTGCTTCGGGGAGACTGGCGGGCTGATGAACCTGCTCCAGGCCCTCGCCGTGCTCGCCGCCGGCTTCACCGCGGGCGGCATCAACGCGATCGTCGGCTCCGGCTCGCTGCTCACCTACCCGGTGCTGCTGGCGGTGGGGTACGCGCCGGTCACGGCCAACGTCTCCAACACGGTCGGCCTCGTCTCCGGCAGCATCAGCGCGGCCTGGGGGTATCGGCGCGAGCTCGAGGGGCAGCGCGAGCGGATCTTGCACGGCGGCACCGGGTCGGTGCTCGGGGCGATCACCGGCGGCGTCCTGCTGCTGACCCTGCCCGAAGGCGTCTTCGAAGCGGTCGTCCCGATCCTGATCCTGCTCGCCTGCGCGCTGATGGTGGCGCGCCCGAAACCGAAGCTGAGCCACGGCTCGCTCAGCCACCATCGCAAGCTGGCGCTCCTCGCCGTCGGCTTCGCGGTCGGCGTCTACGGCGGCTACTTCGGCGCCGCGCAGGGGGTGATCCTGCTCGCCGCGCTGCGCTTCCTCATCGCCGACCGCCTGCAACGGCTGAACGGGCTGAAGAACCTGATGGCCGGGATCACCAACGGGGTCGCCGCGATCCTCTTCGTGATCGTCGCCCACGTCGCCTGGGAGGCCGCCGCGCTGCTCGCCGTCAGCTCGACCGTCGGCGCCCAGATCGGCGCCCGCTACGGCCGCCGCGTCCCCGACGAGGCGCTGCGCTGGATCGTGGTGACGGTCGGCGTCATCGTCGCGATCGTGCTCTTCGTCAAGTAGCGCTAGCCGACCTGCTGGACCGCCCAGCGGTTGCCGTCGGGGTCGGCGAAGAAGACGAAGCGCCCCCAGGGGAACTCCTGGACCTCGCCGACCTCGATCCCGCGGGCGAGCAGCTCCTCGCGCGCCGTGTCGACGTCGGTGACGACGAGCTGCAGGCCCTCGAGCGAGCCGGGCGCCATCCCGTGGGCGCCGCTGGTCAGCGCGATCGAGCAGGCGGAGCCGGGCGGGGTCAGCTGGACGAAGCGGAGCTCGTCGCTCACCTGGTGGTCGTGTTCGGCGAGGAAGCCCGCCTGGACGTAGAAGGCCTTCGCCCGGTCGATGTCGGCGACCGGGACCTGGATCAGCTCCAGGCGCCAGTCGAGCTTCGAGGCCGCGGTGCTGTCGGTGCTCATCTCGCTGTCCTTCCGTTCGCGCCGGGGCGTAAGATCACGCTTCGGCAAGTAACTTAGTACGTGAGTATCTTAGCAGCTAAGAGAATGGTCGCCAAACCCTCCAGGAGAGCGTCGAAGAGCGAGCTGGTCGCGCGCCTGATCGCGGCGTTCCGCGCTGCCGGTACCCAGGACGGCGCGATCGAAGAGCTGGCCGCGCGGCGCCTCGGGATCTCGGCGATGGACCTGCGCTTCCTCAATGCGATCGAGAACGCGGGCGGGCTCACCGCGGGCGAGCTGGCGCGCGCGGTGGGGGTGACGACCGGGGCCGTGACCGGCGCGCTCGACCGCCTCGAAGGCGCCGGGTTCGCCCGCCGCGCCCCCGATCCCGCCGACCGGCGGCGCGTGCGCGTCGCGGTGACGCCGGAGTTCCGCGCCCGCGCCGAGTCGATCTGGGGGCCGATCGCCGCCGAGTGGCAGCGGCGCCTGGCGGCGCGCTTCACCGCGGCAGAGCTGGAGACGATCGTCGCCTTCCTCGAGCTGACCGGGGAGATCGGCGGCGCCCAGGTCGAGCGCCTCGCCGGGGGGGCGGGCAAGCCCGGCTGAGGGCGGCGGGGCGGGCGCCGAAATTCGGCGACCATCCGTCCAGATCGGGTGCCGCCGCCGGTCGTCGCTCCGTAAAGTGCGCGCCCCTTGTCCTGCCGCCCCCTCCCGATCGGGCTCCTCGCCGCGCTCGCCGCCCTGCTGGTGGCGGTCGTCCCCGGTGCGGCCGGGGCACCGCACGAAGTGCTGACCCCGGTCGTCGGCAACGGGATCGCCTCGCCCGAACCGGTCCTCGCCGGCAACGGGCGCCGCGAACTCGCCTACGAGCTGCAGCTGATCAACCGCAGCGAATCGACCGTCACCGTGCGCAGCCTCGAGGCGCTGGCCGGCGGCAAGGTGGTCGAGAAGCTCGCCGGCCCGTCGCTCGAAGCGGTGATGCAGCCCTACGGCCAGTCGACCCACTCGGTCAAGCTGAAACCGGGCCAGGGCGCCTACGTGGTGATGGACGTCAGCCTCGCGCGCGACGCGAAGGTCCCGGCGCGGCTGACCCACCGGATCGCGCTGACGATGCAGCCGCGGCAGGCCGCCGTCGCGACCGCCTACGAACTGGCGCCGGTCAAGGTGACGCGCCGCGAAGCTGTCGTCATCGCGCCGCCGCTGCGCGGCCCCGGGTGGGTCGTCGCCAACGGCTGCTGCTCGGCCTTCACCTCCCACCGGGGGACCGTGCTGCCGGTCAACGGCGCGCCCCACGTGGCGGAGCGCTTCGCGATCGACTTCGTCCAGATCGACCCGCTCGGCCGCCTCTTCGAGGGCCCGCTCGACCAGCTCTCCAGCTACCCGTACTTCGGCGACGAAGTGCTCTCGGCGACCGCGGGCAAGGTGGTGGGGGTCGTCGACGACATCCCCAACACGCCGGCGGGCGCGTTGCCGCCCGCGATCACCGCCGAACGCGCGGGCGGCAACCACGTCATCGTCGCCTTCGGCGGCGGCCACTACGCCTTCTACGCACACCTCGAGCCGGGGTCGGTGCGGGTCAAGGTGGGGCAGAGGGTGGCGGTCGGCCAGGTCCTCGGGCTGCTCGGCAACAGCGGCAACTCGAGCGCCCCGCACCTTCACTTCCACGTCATGGACAGCCCGCACGCGCTCGCCTCCAACGGGATGCCGTACCGGTTCTCGAGCTTCTCGGTCGAAGGCGAACTGACGAACCTGGAAGGGGTCGAAGCGGGCGAAGTGGCGAAGATCGCCCGCAAGGGGGTCGGCGCGCGGCGCGACGAGCTGCCGCTGAACGACCAGGTCATCGCCTTCCCCGGAGGCTGAGCGCCGGGCGCGGCCGCGCGGGTGAGCGCGGGGCGCGACTAGAGTCGGGCCGTGGCCCGCCGCGCCCGACCGCCGATGACGCCCTCCTCGGTCGGCGTCAGCGAGCGGATGTCGCGGGTGCGGAGGCGGGACACGGCGCCGGAGCTCGAACTGCGCTCCGAGCTGCACCGGCGCGGCCTGCGCTACCGGGTCGACCGGCGGCCGATGAAAGGCGTGCCGAGCCGCGCCGACCTCGTCTTCGGCCCGGCGAAGGTCGCCGTGTACGTCGACGGGTGCTTCTGGCACTCCTGTCCCGAGCACGGCACGATGCCGCGCGCGAACGAAGCCTTCTGGCAGGACAAGCTCGCCCGCAACCGGGAGCGCGACGCCACCGTCAACGACCTCCTCGCAGTCGCGGGCTGGACCGTGGTGCGGGTCTGGGAGCACGAGGGGATCGCCGACGCCGCCGACCGGGTCGAGGCGGCGGTGCGCGAGTCCCTAGGCGGCCGTGGCCAAGGCGGGATCGCCCGCCGCAAGTGAGGCGGCGAGCGACTCGGCGATGCGGCGGGCGAGCAGCGGCGGCACCGCGTTGCCGACCTGGCGGGCGACGCTCGACATCGCCTGGTCCTCCGGCAGGGCGAAGTCGTCCGGGAAGCTCATCAGCCGCGCCGCCTCGCGCACCGTGATCGGGCGGTGGGCGGAGGGGTGGAGGTAGCGCCCTTTCTCGGGCTTGTAGAACTCGGTCCGAATCGTCAGCGCCGGGCGGTCCCACCAGAGCCGGCCGAAGACGTCGGTCGTCCCGGTCGGCTTCTCCCGCCAGCAACGCGGCACCAGGTGCCCGAGGCCGGCCCGGTCGAGGTTCCGCTGCATCGCGAACCGATCCCCGCCGTCGCGAGGCACCGCCTTGTAGCGCCGCACGCTCTCCGGCCGCGGCCGCCTGGGCCGATGCCACCGCCTCCCGTCAGGCTGCAACGAAAGCCCGACGACCGCCTCACGAAACGTCACCCAGCCTCCCACCCCGTCGACGCTTGTCTTCGTATCGAGGACAAGCGTCGGGTCGGCGTGGGTCGGCGTCGGCCAGGGGACGCGGCGCGCGCCGAGGTCGCGGAGGCCGAGGACGATGGCGCGGCGGCGGCGTTGGGGGACGCCGAAGTCGGCGGCGTTCAGGATCTCGCCCTCGACCTCGAAGCCGAGCGCCTCGGCGCGGCGCCTGAACTCCGCGTACTCGGCGCTCCGCAGCAGCTCGGGGACGTTCTCCATCACGAAGGCGCGCGGCCCGATGGCCTCCAAGGCCCGCAGGTACTCCCGCCATAGCCCCCGGCGCTCGAACCCCACCGCCCCCCGGTTGAGCGGCGAGAACCCTTGGCACGGCGGCCCCCCGATCACCACGTCCGCGCCGGGGAACGCAGCAACGTCCTCGATCGGCCCGCACGCCACGTGGTCGCCGAAATTGACCGCATACGTCGCCGCCGCGTCGCGATCGAACTCGACCGCGAACACCGACCGGAACGCCCCCGAGTCCTCGAACCCCCGCGTCATCCCCCCGCAGCCGGCGAAGAGGTCGACGAGGGTGAGGCGGGTCACCGCGGGGACGATAAGGGCGCGGCCGGCGTCAGCTTCCTCGGTCCCGCGCTCGCTCCGCTTCGGCCACGAACAAATCGTGGAGGTCGGAGACCGCGTTGTGGGCCGGGGTCGAGCGGCGGCGCTGCAGGACGAGGAGGACGCCGGCGCCGTCGTCCTCCAGGGGGCGGTGGGTGATCTCGCCGCTGCGCTCGAGCGGGTCGCCGATCACGGAGTAGTCGGGGAGGAGGGCGATGCCGAGGCCGGCGGCGACCATCAGCTTGCCCATCTCGGCACCGTCGGCGGAGTAGGAGGGGGTCGGATCGCGGCCGTCGAGGAGGCGGGTGACGTAGCGGTGCATGACGTAGCCCGGGCGCATCGCGATCAGAGGGCGATCCCAGAGGTCCGCGGTGCGCACCGCGCCGCCGTTCGCCAGCTCGTCGTCGGGTCGCAGGCAGACCACCGGCCGGCCGCGCAGCAGCTCGGTCGACTCGAACTCCGGCGGTATGTCGTCGCCCTCCAGGTAGTTGACCAGCCCAAGGTCCATCGAGCCCTCCAGCAGCGCCCGGTGGATCGCCCCCTGCTGGGCGCTCAGGATCTCCACCTGGGTCGAGGCGTGGGTCTCGCGGAAGGCATGGATCGTCGGCGCCAGCAGCGGCACCGTCGCCGCGGTCACGGTGCCGACCCGGACCGTGCGGGAGAGCGCCCGGCTCTCGTCGGCGGCCCGCTTCAGGCTGTCGGCCGCCTCGATCACGGCCAGCATGTGGGGGAGGAGCTCGCGGCCGTGCTCGCCTACCGTCGCCCCGGAGCGCCGCCGGTCGAGGATCTCCACCCCGAGCTCCCGCTCCAGGCGGCGCACGTTCTCGCTCAGCGCCGGCTGGGAGATGTGGAGCGCCTCGGCCGCGCGGCGGAAGGAGCCGAAGCGGGCGACGGCGGTGGCGTATTCGAGTTGTTGGATGCGCATCGGCGGACCGGCCTCCGGGGCGGACCTGTGAACCTATTTCACTAAAGTTGACCGACTAGGTAAGGAAAGACTATAGGGCTACCCGAAAGTCCGATTTGACAGGGCCCGAAGCGTGGCTGCATCATCCCCATCGCACTAAGCGTGCTTTGTCGATCAACTTACTAAGGAATAGCAGGACCATGCCCCGACCGATCCGCCTCAACGCCTTCGACATGAACTGTGTGGCCCACCAGTCGCCCGGCCTCTGGCGCCATCCCGAGGACCGCGCCTGGGACTATCGCAAGCTCTCCTACTGGACCGACCTCGCCCAGCTGCTCGAGCGGGGGCGCTTCGACGGCCTCTTCATCGCCGACGTGCTCGGCATCTACGACGTCTATGGCGGCGGCCGCGACGCGACCGTGCGCCACGCCACCCAGGTCCCCGTCAACGACCCGGCGATGCTGATCTCGGCGATGGCCGCGGTCACCGAGGGCCTCGGCTTCGGTCTCACCGCCTCGATCTCCTTCGAGCACCCCTACCCCTTCGCGCGCCGGATGTCGACGCTCGACCATCTCACCGACGGCCGGGTCGGCTGGAACGTCGTCACCTCCTACCTCGACAGCGGCGCCCGCAACCTCGGCGCGGCGGCCCAGCTCACCCACGACAACCGCTACGACGTCGCCGACGAGTACCTCGAGGTCTGTTACAAGCTCTGGGAGGGCAGCTGGGAGGACGACGCCGTCCTCCGCGACCGCGCCGCGGGCATCTTCACCGACCCGGCGAAGGTGCACGGGATCGAGCACGAGGGCGAGTTCTTCAAGGTCCCCGGCATCCACCTCTGCGAGCCCTCGCCTCAGCGCTCCCCGGTCATCTACCAGGCGGGCGCCTCGGCCCGCGGCCGCCAGTTCGCCGCCGAGCATGCGGAGGCGATCTTCACCGCCGCGCCGACCAAGGAGATCCTCAAGGAGACCGTCGGCGACATCCGCCGGCGCATGCGCGAGGTCGGCCGCGACCCCTACGACGCCCGCATCTACAACCTGTTGACGGCGATCGTCGACGAGACCAAGGCGAAGGCGTGGGCCAAGCACGACGACCTCGAGCGCTACGGCGACGACGAGGCCGCGCTGACCCTCTTCTCCGGTTGGATGGGCGTCGACCTCTCCCGCTACGACCTCGACGACCCGATCGGCGAGGTGGAGTCGAACGCGATCCACTCCGCCGTCGCCGCCTTCCAGCAGGCCGACCCCGAGGGCGGCGAGTGGACCGTCCGCGACATCGCCCGCTGGGGCGTCGTCGGCGGGCTCGGCCCGCGCGTCGTCGGCTCGCCCGCCGAAGTCGCCGACCACATGCAGGAGTGGATCGACTACGCCGACGTCGACGGCTTCAACCTCGCCTACGCGATCACCCCGGGCACCTTCGAGGACCTGGTCGAGCACCTGATGCCGGAGCTGCGGCGGCGCGGCGTCGCGCCCACCGAGTACCCCCCGGGCACGCTGCGGGAGAAGCTCTTCGGCGAGGGCCCGCGCCTCCCCGACCGCCATCCCGGCGCCTCCTACCGCGACCTCGGCCGGAGCCTTGCGGGGGCGGGGGCGTGAGTGACCTGCGCTTCCACTGGTTCCTGCCCACGCAGGGGGACGGTCGTGGCCTGATCGAGACCGGCGAGGCGCCCCCGGCCGGGATCGCGGGTGGTCTGCGGGAGCCCTCGATCGCCTATCTCTCGCGGATCGCGAGCGCCGCCGAGGACCTCGGCTTCGAGGCCGCGCTGACCCCGACCGGCGGCTGGTGCGACGACGCCTGGGTGGTGACCGCGATGCTCTGCGAGACCTCCGAGCGGCTGAAGTTCCTGGTCGCCTTCCGCCCCGGCCTCGTCTCCCCGACCCTCGCCGCGCAGATGGCGGCGACCTTCCAGTGGCACTCGCGCGGGCGCCTGCTGCTGAACGTGGTGACCGGCGGGGACGGCGGCGAACAGCGCGCCTTCGGCGACTTCCTCGGCAAGGAGGAGCGCTACGTTCGCACCGGCGAGTTCCTGGCGATCGTCGGCCGCCTCTGGGAGGGCGAGACGGTCGACCACGCGGGCGAGCACCTGCGGGTCGAGGGGGCGAGGATCCACCGCCTCCCCGACCCGCGGCCGGGGATCTACTTCGGCGGCTCCTCGCCCGCCGGGATCGAGGTCGCCGCCGCCCACGCCGACGTCTACCTGACCTGGGGCGAGCCGCCCGCCGCGGTCGCCGAGAAGATCGACCGGGTCGCCGCCGCGGCCGCCGAGCGGGGCCGCGAGGTGCGCTTCGGCATCCGCCTCCACACGATCTCCCGCGACACCGCGGCCGCCGCCTGGGCCGAGGCCGAGCGCCTGCTCGCCTCGGTCCCGGCGGCGACCATCGCCCAGGTCCAGGCGCGCCTGCGGGAGTCCGAGTCGGAGGGCCAGCGGCGGATGCTCGACCTGCACGGCGGCTCCCGCGACGGGCTCGAGGTCTACCCCAACCTCTGGGCCGGGGTGGGGCTCGGCCGCGGTGGCGCCGGGACCGCGCTGGTCGGCTCCCACGCCGAGGTCGCCGCGCGGATCGAGGAGTACGCCGAGGCCGGGATCGAGGAGTTCGTCCTCTCCGGCTACCCCCACCTGGAGGAGCTCTACTGGGTCGGCGAGGGCGTCCTGCCGCTGCTCGAGCGGCGCGGGCTGTGGCGGGCGCCGGGGGCGGCCGAGCTCGCGTTCGCGGGCGGGCGCGAGGGTACGGCGGTCCCCTTCGCGGTGGGGGCGGAGCGGTGAGCGGCCCGACCGAGCGCGTCGCGATCGTCGGCGGCGGGGCGGCCGGGGCGGTCGCCGCGATCCACCTGCTGCGCGAGCCGCGTGCGCGGGGCGCCCTCGAGATCGACCTGATCGACCGCACCGGCAGCTTCGGCGCAGGCGTCGCCTACCGCACCGCCGACCCACTCCACCTGTTGAACGTCCCCGCCGTGCGGATGGGCGCGGTCGCCGGCCGCCCCGAGCACTTCCACGAGTGGCTCGCCGATCGCGGCGAACCGGTGGCCGAGGAAGCGTTCCTGCCGCGCGGGCTCTTCGCCGCCTACATCCGCGACCTGCTGGTGCGAGCCGAGCGCGAGTCGGACGCCCGGCTGCGTCGCCGTCGCGGCGAGGTGACGGCGATCGTCGCCCACCACGGCGCCGCCGCCGCACCGCTCGAACTGACCCTCGCCGACGGCGAGCGGATCGAGGCCGACCGCGTGGTGTTGGCGCTCGGGCCGCTCGAGGCCGGCGACCCGATCCCGGTGCCGGCCGAGCTGAAGGCCTCCGGCGTCTACGTCGCCGACCCGTGGGAGGCGGGGGCGCTCGAGGATGCGCACCGCGACCGCCAGGTGCTGGTCGTCGGCACCGGCCTCTCGATGGTCGACGTCGCGCTGACCCTCTGCGCGGGGGAGAACGGGCCGCGGGTACGGGCGGTCTCCCGCCACGGCCTCGTGCCGCGCCGCCACCGCCGCACCCTGACCAACCTGCGTCGCTTCCACCTCCCGACCGAGACCGGCCGCCTCGAGCCGATCGTCGCGGCGATCTTCGCCCAGATCTGCCGGGTCTCCCGCCAGGGCGACGACTGGCGCGACGTGATCGACTCGATGCGGCCGGTGACGCCGGCGCTCTGGAAGGCGCTCGACCTGGAGGAGCGGCGGCGTTTCCTCGCCGAGCACCACCGCCTCTGGGACGTCCACCGGTTCCGCATGGCGCCCGCGGTCGCCGACCGCTTCGAGGCGCATCAGGCGTCCGGGCGGATCGTCGTCGAGGCGAACTCGATCGTCTCGCTGGAGCCGCACGGCGCCCGCGTGCGGGTCTTCCTGCGCACCCCCGGGGCCCACGACCTCGGCCAGGTCGAGGTCGATCGGGTGATCAACTGCAGCGGCGCCGGGACCGACCTGCGCCGCCAGGCGCCGCCGGTCCTGGCCGGCCTCCTCGCGGCGGGCGCGGCGCGCGCCGACGAGCTCGGCCTCGGGCTCGACGTCTCCCCGGGCGGCGCCCTGCTCGCCGCCGACGGCACCCCCTCGGAGCGCCTCTTCGCGGTCGGCGCCCTGCGCAAGGGGGTCGAGTGGGAGGCGATCGGGATCACCGAGATCCGCGACCACTCCGGCGCCGTGGCGCGCCAGATCGTCGCCGCGGGGGAACGTGCCGCGCTGCCGGAGCCGACCGCCCTGCACGCCGCCGCCACCGCCTCCGAGTGGGAGGCGGCCTGATGGGCCACCCGGGCCTGGTCCGCGACCCCACGCCCGCGCCGGGCCCGGTCGCCGCGGCGGCCGACGAGCTCGCCGCCCGCCGCATGGTCCTCCTCCGCGACGACCGCGAGCGCGGGGGAGAGGGCGACCTCCTGATCGGCGCCGAGTTCGCCGACGCCGAGGCGATCAACTTCATGTCGATCGAGGCGCGCGGCCTGGTCTGCCTGGCGCTGCCGGCGGAGCGCTGCGAGCGGCTCGGGCTGGAGCAGATCGGCCCGCGCGGCAACCGCTCCTCGCTCGGCGACTCGGCGATGGTCTCGATCGAGGCCCGCGAGGGTGTCACCACCGGCATCTCGGCCGCCGACCGCGCCCGCACGATCGCGGTCGCGGTCGATCCGGCGAGCGGCCCCGGTGACCTCGTCCAGCCCGGCCACGTCTTCCCCCTGCGCGCGCGCCCCGGCGGCGTGCTGGAGCGGGCGGGCCGGATCGAGGCGGCCGTCGACCTCGCCGCCGGGGCGCGCCTGCGCGGCGCCGTCGTCCTCTGCCAGGTGATGCGCGACGACGGTCGCATGGCCGCGGGCGAGGACCTCGATCTCTTCGCCGCCCGCCACGGGGTCGCGATCCTCGCCGTCTCCGACGTCGTCGCCCGCCGCCGCGCCGCCGCGCCCGCCGCCGCGGCGCGGGCCACCGAGGCCGGCCGCCTGATGCGCGAGGTGGTGGGCGACTTCGCCACCGGCGTCTCGATCGTCACCGCCCGCGACCCGGCCGGGGCGCCGGTCGGCACGACCGCCGACGCGATCTCCTCGGTCTCGCTCGACCCGCCGCTCCTGCTCGCCTGCCTGGCGCGCACCTCCGAGACCCTGGCGGCGATCCGCGCCGCGGGCCGCTTCGCGGTCAACGTCCTCGCCGCCGAGCAGCGCCACCACTCCGACCGCTTCTTCGAGGACCACGAGCTCGGCGTGCCGGTCCTGCCCGGGGCGCTGGCGACGGTCGCCTGCGAGGTCGAGGCGATCCACCCGGCCGGCGACCACGAGATCGTCATCGGCCTCGCCCACCACCTCGAGCATCGAGGAGGATGACCGTGCCGCCTGACCCCGTGTTGCGGATCGCGGCCGAGGCGCTGCCGGACGCATCGGTGCGGGCGATCGTGATCGACGCGCACGCGCCCTCGCGGATCGGGCTGGCGGCGCTGCTCGAGGAGCAGCCGTGGATCGAACGGTGCCTGCTCGCCGAGGGGAGCGAGGAATCGGTGGCGCTGACCCGCCGGCACCGGCCCGACGTGGCGATCCTCGACATCTCCCAGACCGGCCCCTTCGCGGGCTCGATCACGGCGGCGATCCGGGAGGCCCATCCGGGCGTCCAGATCCTGCTCATCTCGCGCTGCCGCACATCGCCGGGCGCTCCGCCCGCCGCCCTCGGCGCGGTCGGCTTCCTGCCCGCGGGTGTCTCCTCCGCCGACCTCGTCGACACCGTGCGCACCGTGGTGATCGGCGGTGAGCCCCTCGCCCCGCGCGAGGCGCCGCCGACCGACGACCTCGACCTGAGCGAGCGCGAGCGGGAGATCCTGATGCTGCTGGCGACCGGTGCCACCAACCGCGAGATCGCCGAGCGCCTGCACCTCGGGCCCGACAGCATCAAGAAGGGCGCCACCGCCCTCTACCGGAAGCTCGGCGTGCGCAACCGGACCGAGGCGGCGCGGCGCGCGGAGTTGGTCCTCGGCCGCGGCCTCGGCCTCGAAGCTGCCTGATCGACGCCCCTGATTTCCCCATTCAGGTACAGCTTCCTCCCTTTCTTGTCTTAGCTGGTCAACTTAATCTACTTTCGCTCCGCGATGACCCCCCAGATCGCCCTCCCCACCCCAAGACTGGCCCCCCGGATCTCTCCCCGGGGGGCCAGGGCGGTGATCGCCCTGGTGACCGCGGCGATGTTCGCGGACGCCACCTTCTACGCGGTGATCGCGCCGCTCCTGCCGCACTACCGGCAGCTGCTCTCGCTCGGCCATCTCGAAGTCGCGCTGCTGTTCGCCGCCCACCCGGCGGGGACCGTGCTGGTGGCCCTTCCCGCCGCCCGCCTGGTCAACGCGCAGGGGCCCGGCCCGGTGATGACGATCGGGCTGGCCGGCCTCGGCGCCGCCGCGATCGTCTTCGGCCTGACCGACTCCTACCCGGTGCTGGTCGCCTGCCGGCTCGTCCAGGGCGCCAGCGCGGCGCTGGTCTGGTGCGCCGGGCTCGCGCGGATGCAGGTTGCGGTGGCGCCGGAGCGCCGCGGCGCCGCGCTCGGCCTGGCCGGGGCGGCGGCGGGCGCCGGGTCGCTTGCCGGTCCGGGGTTCGCCGCGGCCAGTGGTGTGATCGGCATCGAGGCGACCCTGGTCGCGCTCGGCGTCGGAGCATTCGCGCTCGCCTTCGCCCTCCACCGGGCCGGGGAGCTCCCGGGTGAGCGCGTCGAGGGCGCCCCCGCGCCGCACGGTCGTCACCTCGACGCCGGGCTGGCCCGCCCGGCCGGCGTGGTCCTCGTCTGCGGTGCCGTGCTCGGCGCGGTCTCGACGATCGGCCCGCTGCGCCTCGCCGACCTCGGCGCGGGCGTCGTCCTGATCGCCGCCGCCTTCGTCCTCTCCGCCTTCGGCGAGGTGCTGATCTCGCCCGCCGTCGGCCACGTCTCCGACCGGGTCGGACGGGTGGTGCCGATCCGGGTCGCACTCCTCGCCGCGGCGCCCCTCCTCTTCGCCGTCGGCTTCGCCGGCTCGATTCCGCTGACCGCGATGGCGGTCGCGCTGACCGGATCGGTGGTCGCCGTCCTCTGGCCGCTCGGGACCGCCCTGCTGTCCGATTGGGCGCGGCACCTCGGCCGCTCACCGGCGGAAGCCTCGGCGGTCAGCGTGATCGCCTGGAGCGTCGGCCTCGGCGGCGGCTCGCTGCTCTGTGGCGCCCTCGCCGGGGCGGTCGGCGACGGCACCGGGATCGCCTTCCTGGCGCTCCCGTGCGTGCTCGCGCTGCCCCTCCTCGGCGGCGAGAAAACCGCACTCTCGTGCCGCTTCGACCCACCGACCGTCAACCCCGTCAACTGATCGCCCCCTAGGACCCAGGAGATCCACCAACGATGAAACCGAGCTTGAAATCGCGCCTCATGGCCCTCGCCGTGTTCGCCGCCCTCGCGGCGCTGACGGTAGGCCTGAGCGCCTGCGGTGGCGGCGAGTCCACCGCGGCCTCCGCCAACACGACGGCGGTCGTCGGCGTCGGCGCCGGCGCCAAGAAGGTGGAAGGCACTCCGGTCAAAGGCGGGACCCTCGTCTACGCCACGGATCGGGAACCGACCTGCCTCGACCCGCACAACTTCGGCGACATGCCGCAGACCTATGTCGCGCGGCAGTACCTCGACTCGCTCGTCTCGATGCAGCCGAACGGGACGGTGGTGCCGTGGCTGGCCGAAAAATGGACGATCTCCCCCGACGGCCTGCAGTACACGTTCTATCTGAAGAAGGGCGTGAACTTCACCGACGGCACGCCGTTCGACGCCGAAGCGGTCAAGGCGAACTTCGTCCAGACCCTCAAACCCGAAACGCAGTCATCGACGAACCTCGTCTACCTGCTGCCGATCTACAAGGGCGTCGACGTCCTCAACAAATACACGGTGCGCGTCGACCTGAAACGACCCTACTCGCCGTTCCTCGACGTCCTCGCCCAGGCCTTCTTCGGCATGGAGTCACCGAAGGCGATGGCGCGCGGGATCAAGCAGAACTGCGTGTCGCCGGTCGGCACCGGGCCGTTCATCGTCAAGGACTGGAAGAAAGGCCAGCAGATCGACCTGGTCCGCAACCCGAACTACAACTCGCCTCCGGCGGACGCCAACAACCAGGGCCCGGCCTATCTCGACGGCATCACCTGGCGATTCATCTCCGATCCCTCGGTCCGCTGGCAGGCGCTGCAGAGCGGCGAAGCGCAGGCGATCTTCGGCATCCCGCCAGAGGACTTCGCCGCGGCCAAATCCGACCCGAACATCGAAGTGCAGCAGTTCGTCCACGCCGGGATCGGCCACTACATCGTCCTCGACAACAGCGAACCGCCGTTCAACGACCTGAAGGTCCGCCAGGCGTTCAGCTATGCGGCCAACGCCCCGGCGGCGGTCGAAAGCGCCTACCAGGGCTCCTATCCGGTGGCGACCAGCGCGATCAGCTCCGGCACCCCGTTCTACACGCCGAAGTACGCCAACCTCTACCCGCACAGCGTCGCGAAAGCGGCGAAGCTGCTCGACGAAGCGGGTTGGAAGGAAGGAGCCGAAGGCGTCCGTGAAAAGAACGGCAAGAAGCTCACGGTGAAATTCATCTACAACTCGAATACCGGTACCACCCCGCCGGCCGAGTTGACCTTGTACCAGAACATCCAGGCCGCCGTGAAGGAAGCCGGTTTCGACATGAAGCTGGTCCCCGAGCCGGAAGCGGAAGAGAACGAACAGTCCAACATTCCCGCCGACTACGACGCCCAGCCGACGTACTGGAACTGCCCGACGCCGATGTGCATGTACATCGTCGCCAGCTCAGAGACCTATAACGAACCGTTCGCCAATCAGGTCAAAGTCAAAAATCCGGAACTCGACCACGTGTTGCTTGCGGCGGCCGCGACGACGGACCGCTCCAAGCAGGAAGTCCTCTACGACAAGGCGCAGCAGATCATCGCCGAAAACGCGTACTGGGTTCCGATGTATCCGGAGCAGACCCTGCTCGGCATCAGCGACAAGCTCAAAGGCGTCTGGATCGAGCCATCCGAGGGCGAGCCGGTCCTCAGCGACGCCTGGCTGGAAGGCTGACCATGAGCACGACGCCATCGATCACCCATGGGGGGGCGCTGGAGGCGCCCCCCCGGCGCCGCGTCCCGTGGCGCACGGCCGTCTACAAGGCCCTCGGCGCGATCCTCGTCCTCTGGGCCGCGGCGACGCTCTGCTTCGCCATGCAGGAACTCTCACCGGGCAACAAGGCGCTTGCCATCCTCGGCGGCGCCGGCGCCCGCCCGCCGCAGGCGGTGATCGAAGAAACGGAAGAGAAGTACGGCCTGAACGACCCGATCGTGCAGCGCTACGGACGGTTCATCGGCAACCTCGCGACCGGTGACCTCGGCACCTCCTATCAGTACAAGCAGCCGGTCACCTCCTTGATCAAGGAACAGGTCGGGCCGACCCTGGTGTTGGTCTTCGTCTCGACCTTGCTGGCGTGGTTGATATCGGTGCCGATCACCCTCTTCACCGCCGGCAAGGGGAGGGTCCGATCATCGATGGGAGCCGGCTTCGAGGCGTTCTTCGCGGGCGTCCCGCCCTACTGGCTGGGGCTGGTGCTGCTCGTCGTCTTCGCCTTCGAACTCGGCGTCTTCCCGGTCACCGGCGGCACCTCGGCGAGCGCGCTGTTCCTGCCCGCGCTCACGCTCGCCCTGCCGCTCGCGGGCTTTCTCGGCCAGGTGACGCGCGACGAATTCGAGCGCGGGCTGAAGCAGCCGTTCGCGATCTCGGCCCGCGCCCGCGGCGCCAGCGAGGGCGAAGTCCGCCGCAGGCACGTGCTCCGACACGCGCTGCTGCCGGGGATCACCCTGACCGGCTGGGCGATCGGCGCGACGATCTCCGGGGCCGTCCTGGTCGAAGTCATCTATGCCCGGCCCGGGCTCGGGCAGGTGCTCGTGAACGCCGTCTCCAACCAGGACCTCCCGGTGGTGGTGGGCATCACGATGTTGGTCGCGCTGATCTACGTCGTGGTCAACCTCGTGGTCGACCTGCTCTACGTGATCGTCGATCCGCGACTGCGGACGCGCAAGGAGGTGGTGTGATGGCGACGGCGATCGACCCGACCGTCGGCGGGCTGCCGCTCCCCGGCGCGCCGTCCCCCGTTCGCGGCCGGGTCCTCTCCCGCGTCCGCGGCCTGCGGCCGGCCGTCGTCCTCTCCGCGGTGTTCCTGCTGTTCATCCTGATCGCGGCGATCGCCCCCTCGCTGCTCACCAAAGGGGATCCGCTGCAGGTGAACCTCGGGCACAGCCTGCAGGCGCCATCGCTCGAATTCCCGTTCGGCACCGATCAGTCCGGCCGCAGCGTCTACACGCGGGTGATCTACGGCGCCCGCGAGTCGATCCTGATCGGCATCGGCGCCACCGCGGTCGGCCTCGGCGTCGCGGCTCTCCTCGGTGTTGCCGCCGGGCTCGGCGGCAAGTGGGTCGACGGGGTGATCAGCCGCCTGCTCGAGGTGCTGTTCTCGTTCCCGCTGCTGTTGTTCGCGCTCTTCCTGGTGGCGATCTTCGGCTCCGGCGTCTCGACCCAGATCATCGCGGTCGGGATCGCCTCGGCGCCCGGGTACGCGCGCATGATCCGCGCGCAGGTGCTGCAGGTGAAAGGCGCCGATTACGTGATCGCCTCGCGAGCGCTGGGCCACAAGCCCTCGCGGACGCTGTTCAGGAACATCCTCCCCAACGCGTTCCGGCCGCTGGTCGTGCTGGCGACGCTCGGGGTCGGCCAGTCGATCGTCTGGGCCTCGGCGCTCAGCTTCCTCGGCCTCGGCGTCGCCCCGCCGGCGCCGGAGTGGGGGGCGATGCTCGACGCCGGCAAGGACTACATCCAGACGGCCTGGTGGCTGGAGTTCTTCCCCGGGGCGGCGATCGTCGCCACCACCCTCGCCGCCAGCTGCATCGGCCGCTACCTGCAACGACGCATAGAAGGAGAGACGTACTGATGAGCAAGATCGAGTCGAGGCCGACGGACGCCCCGCTGCTACAGGTCGAGAACCTGAGGGTCGGTTTCGGGTCGCGTGGCCAGGTCGAGGAGGTCGTCCATGGCATCTCCTTCTCGCTCGAGCCCGGGCGCTGCCTGGCGATCGTCGGCGAGTCGGGTTCCGGCAAGACGGTCACCGCCCGCACCCTGGTCGGGCTGACCGGGGACCGCTCGCAGGTCGAGGCCGATCGGCTGGAGCTGAACGGCCGCTCCCTGCTCGGGCTCTCCGACCGCGGCTGGCGCGCCGTGCGCGGCGCCGAGATCGGCTTCGTCCTCCAGGACGCGCTGGTCTCGCTCGACCCCCTGCGCAAGGTCGGCGCGGAGATCGCCGAGCCGCTCCGCATCCACGACCGGGGCGAGCGCTCCGAGCGGCGCCGGCGGGTGATCGACCTGCTGACCGAGGTCGGCGTGCCGGAGCCGGAGCTGCGCGCGCGCCAGCTCCCGCACGAGCTCTCCGGCGGCCTGCGCCAGCGGGCGCTGATCGCCGCGGCGATCGCGCTCGACCCGCCGCTGCTGATCGCCGACGAGCCGACCACGGCGCTCGACGTCACCGTCCAGGCCCAGATCCTGGCGCTGCTCGAGCGGACCAAGGAGCGGGGCCGCGGGCTGATCCTGATCAGCCACGACCTCGCCGTGGTCTCCCGCCTCGCCGACGAGGTCGCGGTGATGCGCTTGGGCGAGATCGTCGAGCAGGGCCCGGTCGAGCGGATCCTCCGCTCGCCCCGGCATCCCTACACGCGCGCCCTCCTCGACGCCGTCCCCGCGGCCCACTCGAAGGGCACGCGGCTGGCGCCGCGCGTCGCCGGCGCCTACATCCCGGCGGGCGACCCGCAGGTTCCGGCCCTCGCCGGCCGCTCGCCGATCATCACCGCCGAGCACCTGGTCAAGGCATATCGGGGCCCCGACGGCCGCACCCGCACCGCCGTCGACGACGTCTCGCTCGAGATCCGCCCCGGCGAGACGCTCGGGATCGTCGGCGAGTCGGGCTCCGGCAAGACCACGACCGCGCGCATCATCCTCGCCCTGGTCGACCCCGACAGCGGCAACGTGACCCTCCGTGGCAAGCCCTGGACGACGCTGAAGGAGCGCGACCGGCGGCAGCGCCGCCGCCGGGTATCGGTCGTCTACCAGGATCCGCTCAGCTCCTTCGACCCGCGCTGGACGGTGCGCCGGATCGTCGACGACGCGATCGCCGAGGAGGACCACGACGGCAAGCAGGCGCGGCTGAAGCGGGTCAAGGAGCTGCTCGGCCACGTCGGGATCGGCGCCGACCTGCTCGACCGCCGGCCGCTGCAGCTCTCCGGCGGCCAGCGCCAGCGGATCGCGATCGCCCGCGCCCTCGCCCCGCAGCCGGAACTGATCGTCTGCGACGAGCCGGTCTCGGCGCTCGACGTCTCGATCCAGGCGCAGGTGCTCGACCTGCTCGCCGACCTGCAGTCGGAGTTGAACGTCGCCTACCTGTTCATCTCGCACGACCTCGGCGTCATCCACCACGTCTCCGACCGGGTGCTGGTGATGAAGGACGGACGCGTGGTCGAGTCGGGCACCGCCGAGCAGATCTTCAACTCGCCCCAGGCCGAGTACACCCGCAACCTGCTGGCGGCCCTTCCACGCCTCGAGCGAGCCGAGCCCGAGCGGAAGGCGGTGCCGGCATGACCGCGCCGCGCCAGATCCGCGTCAACGCCTTCGACATGAACTGCCCGACCCACCTGGTGGCGGGCACCTGGCGCGACCCGGAGAGCCGCGCCTCCGAGTACAAGGACCTCGCCTACTGGACGGACCTCGCGCGCACCTGCGAGCGCGGGTTGATGGACGGGATCTTCATCGCCGACGTGCTCGGCGTCTACGACGTCTTCGGCGGCTCCCCCGACGGCGCCCTGCGGGGCGGCGCCCAGGTGCCGGTGAACGACCCGGCGCTGGTCGTGCCGGCGATGGCCGCGGTCACCGAGCACCTCGGCTTCGGGATCACCGCCTCGACCTCCTTCGAGCACCCCTACACGTTCGCCCGCCGGATGTCGACGCTCGACCACCTGACCAAGGGGCGGGTCGGCTGGAACATCGTCACCTCCTACCTGGAGAGCGGCGCCCGCAACATAGGCCTCGACGCGCAGGTCCGCCACGACAACCGCTACGACATCGCCGACGAGTACATGGAGGTGCTCTACAAGCTGTGGGAGGGGTCGTGGGAGGACGACGCGGTCGTCGCCGACCCGGCGCGGAACCTCTACGCCGACCCGGAGAAGGTCCACCCGATCGAGCACGACGGTACCTACTTCAAGGTCCCCGGCATCCACCTCTCCGAGCCCTCGCCGCAGCGCACGCCGCTGCTCTACCAGGCGGGGCAGTCCAACCGCGGCAAGCGGTTCGCCGCCGAGCACGCCGAGGCGGTCTTCATGGGCGCGCCACGGCCGGAGATCCTCCGCGCGAATGTCGACGACCTGCGGGGCCGGCTGGTCGACGCCGGCCGCGACCCGCACGACATCCGCGTCTTCAGCAGCTTCTCCGTGGTCGTCGCGCCGAGCGCGGCGGAGGCGGAGGAGAAGCGTGAGCGCTACCGCGCCCTGATCGACCCGGAGGGGACGCTCGTCCTCTGGTCCGGCTGGCTCGGGTACGACCTGGAGCCCTACGACCTCGACGAGCCGCTGCGCCACGTGCCCAACGAGGCGATGCAGTCGACCAACGAGATCTTCGGCGACGGCCGCTGGACCGTCCGCGACTTCGTCGAGGGGCTCGGCTTCGGCGCCGACGGCCCCAGCGCGACCGGCGACCCGGCCGCGGTCGCCGACCAGATCGAAGACTGGATCGACACCACCGGCGCCGACGGGATCAACCTCAACCACGTCGTCACCCAGCAGAGCTACGTCGACTTCGTCGACCTGGTCGTCCCCGAGCTGCAGCGGCGCGGTCGCTACCGCACCACCTACGAGGAGGGGACGCTGCGCGACAAGTTCTTCGGGCGCGGCTCGCGCCTGCCCGACACCCACCGGGCGGCACGCCACCGCCGCCACCCCGCGGGAGCCCCCGCATGAGCATCTCGCCCACCCTCGACCGCACCGACCCCGCCGTCCTCCTCGCGCCAGGCTCGCCGCAGCTGGCGGCGCTGCTGGAGGAGATCGGCGCCGGGTCCGCCGTGCGCGAGCGCGACCGGATCGCCCCCTACGCCCAGATCGACCTGCTGCGCGCCGCCCGCTTCGGGGCGCTGCGGGTGCCGCGGGACCACGGCGGCGCCGGGACCTCCCTGCGGGAGACGTTCCGGCTGGTGATGGCGCTCGCCGCGGTCGACTCCAACGTCGCCCACATCCTGCGCTCGCACTTCGCCTTCGTCGAGCAGATGCTGCGCTCGACCGATCCCGGGCAGCGCGAGCACTGGCTGCGCGAGGCCGCCGCCGGGACCTTCGTCGCCGGCGCCGCGACCGAGCTCGGCAGCCACCAGGTCGGGGCGGAAAAGTTCGGGACCACGCTGCGCCGCGACGCCGCGGGCGTCCTGCGCCTGAACGGGGTCAAGTACTACTCGACCGGCAGCCTCTACGCCGACGCGCTCCTCTACATCGCGCTCGACGACGACGAGAGGCTGGTCAGCGTGGTCGTCCCCGCGGATCGGGAAGGGGTCGTCCTCGAGGATGACTGGGACGGGCTCGGCCAGAGCCTCACCGGCACCGGGACGACGCGGCTCGAGCAAGTCGCGGTGGAGCCCGGTGAGGTGCTGGTCGAGCGCCCGCTGCCGGCGGACGGTCCGGTGCGGCGCTTCGGCGTCCTGCAGCTCTACATCACCGCGGTGATCGCGGGCGCGACCCGCAACGCGGCCGACGACGCGATCGCCCTCGTCCGGAGCCGCGAGGGGCGCCCCTTCGCGCACGCCGCCGCGCGGCCGGCCGACGACCCGCTGCTGCAGGAGGTGGTGGGGGAGATCGTCAGCGCCGCCTACGCGGCCGAGGCCACCGTGCTGCGGGCGGCGGAGGCCCAGGACGCCGAGGCCGACTCGGTGGTCGACGGCGAGCCGGACCCCGACCTCGCCGACCGCGCGGCGCTCGAGGCCGCCCAGGCCAAGGTGGTCGTCGACCAGATCGCGCTGGCGGCGACGGCGCGCGTCTTCGACCTCGGCGGCGCCTCGGCGACCAAGCGGGAGCGCAACCTCGACCGCCACTGGCGCAACGTCCGCACCCTCTCCACCCACAACCCGCTCCTGCACAAGTCCCAGGCGATCGGCGACGGCGCTCTGAACGGCACGCCGCTGCCGCCCAACTGGTTCTTCTGAGAGGCGACGATGGCGGTCCGACTGCACTGGTTCCTGCCGACCAACGGCGACTCTCGCACCGACCTCAGCCTCGGCAACGCGGTCGGCGCGCACGGGGCGCGGATCGACGCGGCGTCGACGACCGCGCGCAAGGGCGACATCGACTACATGGCGCAGGTGGCGCGCGCCGCCGAGGCGCTCGGCTTCGAGGCGGCGCTCACCCCGACCAGCTCCTGGTGCGAGGAGGCCTGGGTGATCACCGCGGCGCTGACCCAGCTCACCCGCACCTTCAAGTTCCTGGTCGCCTTCCGTCCCGGCCTCCAGTCGCCGACCCTGGCGGCCCAGGCGGCGGCGACCTACCAGCGGGTCTCGGGCGGCCGGCTGCTGCTGAACGTGGTGGTCGGCGGTGACGCGATCGAGCAGCGCCGCTACGGCGACACCATCGGCAAGGACTCCCGCTACGCGCGCGCCGACGAGTTCCTGGCGATCGTGCGGGAGCTGTGGAGCGGCGAGGAGGTCGACTTCTCCGGCGAGTGGTACGAGATCGAGGGTGCCCGGCTGCTCGACCCGCCCGCCTGGCCGACGGTCTACCTGGACGGCAGCTCCGCCGCGGCCCTCGCGGTCGCGGCCCGGCGGGCCGACGTCTTCCTCACCTGGGGCGAGCCGCCCGCGGCGGTGGCGGCGAAGCTCGACGCGGCGCGCGAGGCGGCCGACCGCGAGGGGCGGGAGCTCGGCTTCGGCATCCGCCTCCACGTGATCGCCCGCGACACCGCCGAGGAGGCCTGGGCGGTCGCCGACCGGATGCTCGCCGGGCTCTCCGCGGAGCAGATCGCCGCCGCCCAGTCGATCCAGCGGGTCTCCGAATCGGAGGGCCAGCGGCGGATGACCGCGCTGCACGGCGGCCGCACCGACCACCTCGAGGTGGCGCCGAACCTCTGGGCCGGGATCGGCCTCGTGCGCGGCGGCGCCGGCACCGCGCTCGTCGGCTCCCACGAGGAAGTCGCCGACCGCGTCGCCGAGTACCACGACCTCGGCATCGAGGAGTTCATCTTCTCCGGCTACCCCCACCTGGAGGAGGCCTACCGGGTCGGCGAGGGGCTGCTGCCGGTGCTACGCGCCCGCGGGCTGGTCGTCGACCCCGGCGAGCGACTCCTGCACCCAGCCTGAGCCGACCGAGAAGTCCTCGATGCCCAGCGCGGCGGCGACGTTGCACCACATGCCGGCCTGGAAGAAGCCGTCGAGGCGTTCGTCGTCGTCGACCCCGGAGATGTCGCGGATCAGCCCGACCAGGCGCGCGTACTCGACCCGGACGAAGGTCTGGATCTCGGCATCGTCGCCGCAGGCCGCGTAGGCCTGGAGCTGGAGCAGGAGCAGGTCCGGGTTGTCGCCGATCGCGCCCATGTAGGAGCGGCCGATCGCCTTCAGCTTGTCTTCGTCGGGCTCGGCCGGGCCGTTGCGGTCGTACTCCGCGGCGGCGGCCTCGAAGAACGCGTCGATCTTGCCGAAGCAGCGGCCGACCGCGGCGAGGAAGAGGTCGCGCTTGGTCGGGAAGAGGCTGAAGACGTAGGGCTGGGCGACGCCGACGTCGGCGGCGATCGAGGCGACTTTCGTCCCCTGCAGGCCACCATGGGCGAAGTGGTGGACGGCGGCCTCGATCAGCGCGTCCCGGCGCTCGGCTGCCGGGACGCGCCTGCGAGGCTCCGTTTTGGTACTCGCCGCCACCGCTTCGATCTTAGTTCGCCGCGGGGAGGGGATGCGAGGGGCCGGCGCCGCGGACCTCGTGGCGCTCCTCCTCGGCCGCCGCGAATTCCTCCACCTCGCCCGCGGTCGCCTTGCCGCCGAAGGGCAGCGCGGCGGCGACCAGGGCGCCGAAGGCGAGCACCGCGACCCCGACCCAGAGCGCCGGGACCATGCCGTCGACGAACGCCTGCGGCGAGGTGTAGCCGCCGGCGCCGCTGAACACGGTGGCGAGGACGGCGATGCCGAAGGTGCCGCCGAGCTCGCGGATCGCGTTGGTGGCGCCGGACGCCTGGCCCGCCTGGTCGACGCGGACCGAGTTGAGGATCGCGCTCGCCGAGGGGGCGAAGACCAGCGCCATGCCGGCGCCGGCGGCGACGAAGGCGGGGATCATCGTCACGTAGCTGACCGTGGTCGAGGCGGTGAGCGCGAGCCAGGCGAGCGCCGCGCCCTGCAGCGAGATGCCGGCGACCATGAACGGCCGCGGGCCGAGCCGTTCGGAGAGCACGCCCGCGATCGGCGCGACCACCATCGTCGCCCCGGTCCAGACCAGGAGCTTGAGCCCCGCCTGGAGCGGCGAGTTGCCGAGCACGTTCTGCATGAACTGGCTGAGGAAGAAGATCGAGCCGAACATGCCGAAGTACATCGACATCGAGACCACGTTGGTGACCGCGAAGCTGCGCTTGGCGAAGAACTGCATCGGCAGCATCGGCGCCTCGGCGCGCAGCTCCTGGCGGACGAAGGCGGCGATCAGCGCGAGGCCGGCGGCGAGGCTGATCAGCACCTCGGGGGAGGTCCAGCCGATCGTCTGGGCGCGGACCAGGCCGTAGACCAGGCCGAAGAGGCCGGTCGAGGCGAGGCCGAGGCCGGGGAGGTCGAGCGGGGCCTTCGGGCCGTAGCTCTCGTCCAGCCGGCGGGCGGCGATCGGGGCGAGGAGGAGGCCGATCGGGACGTTGATCCAGAAGATCCAGTGCCAGTCGGCGAGCTCGATCACGGCGCCGCCGACGAGCGGCCCGATCGCCACCGCGATGCCGCTGATGCCCGACCAGACGCCGAGCGCGAGGCCCCGTTTTTCGGGCGGGAAGGCGCCCGCGAGGAGGGTCAGGGTGAGCGGCGTGACGATCGCCGCGCCGACGCCCTGGAGGGCGCGCGCCGCGATCAGGAGGTCGGCGCTCGGCGCGAGCGCCGCGCCCGCCGAGGCGGCGGTGAAGAGGGAGATGCCGGTGACGAACATCCGCCTGCGGCCGAAGCGGTCGCCGAGCGCGGCGCCGGTCAGCAGCAGCACCCCGTAGGCGAGCACGTAGGCGTTGACGGTCCACTCGAGCGCCTGCACCGAGGCGCCGAAGTCGTTGTGGATGCTGGGCAGCGCGACGTTCACGACCAGGTTGTCGAGAACCACCATGAAGAGGCCCACGGAGACCAGGATCAAGGTCCAGATCCGCCCTCTCTCTTCCATTTCCATGCCGATCCCTTCGTAGTTAGTAGCGGCGACTAAGATGAACTTAGCAGCGACTAATAACTAGCGCAAGTATGAATCTCCAGACGGCTACGCTCGGCGGGTGGCGACGGTCATCTACGACGACGAATGCGGCCTCTGCCGCTGGTGCCTCGCGGTGCTCCTGCGGGGCGACCGTCGCGGGGCGCTGCGCCTGCTGCCGCTCGGGACGCCGGAGGCCGATCGTCTCCTCGCCGACCTCACGCCCGAGCAGCGGAACGCCTCCTGGCACCTGGTCGACGACACCGGCGTCCGCACCAGCGCCGGCGCCGCCCTCGCCCCGGCGCTCGCCCTCCTACCGCGCGGTCGGCGCCCCGCCGCGCTCCTCGCCCGCACGCCCCGGGCGACCGAACACGCCTACCGCTGGGTCGCCGACCACCGCGGCCCACTCGGTCGCCTCGTCCCAACTCGCGCGCGGCGCTGGGCGGACCGGGTGATCGCGGCGCGGTAGGGGGGAAGCTGGCGCCCGAAGGTCAAGGGACGCGGCCGTCTCGTCCACGGCCCGGGCAGGCTGTGGCAGTGGCCGAGACGGCCGAGGGTGCGGGGAGAGGGGAAGGGTCGCGAGGGTGTGACGGGAGCGCCACGGGACCGTCACCGAAGTGGTACCTCGCCGTCGCCTCCAGGACGTCTCTCCCTCCAGCTGTTCCTTATGCCGACCAGTCCGGCAAAAAGAACAGCTGACGGGGGTCGGCCGGGGAAAGGGAGGTCCGTCACCCTTCCTCCCGCCTTCTTCAGGCGTCCGATACGCGCTGCAGCGACAGGTGTCGCCGGGACGACACCTGTCGCTGCAGCGAGCTCCGGGGCCTCGATCTCGGCCTTGAAAGGGCACGGAAGTGTGACGTCCCCGGCATCTTCGTCACGATCCCGTGCCCTCTTCCCCACGCACCCCTCACGTCACGGGCGCCTCATGGGGGTCACAGCCTGCCAGGACCCCCATGAGGCGCCCGTGACCACCTCGGACGGCCGCCCCGGCCTCGAACTCGAACTAGAACCCCGCCTTGCACAACGTCTTCGCCCCCGCCCAGGAAAACCACTTGCCGAGCTTGCCGCCGGGGCGCTTCGGGACGCGGGCTTCGAGCCGGGTGTAGGCGGCGGTGGACCCGCAGTGGCCGAGCTTCGTGGCGCGGAGCTCGATCCGGGCCGGCTTGGGGTAGTAGCCGCCGTGCGGTTTGAAGATCGGGTTGAGGCCGTAGCCGATCGCGCTCGGGTTGCCCCAGCCGGTCCACTTGATCTTGGTGACCAGGCCGCTGGGGTCGCCGCCGTTGAAGATTTCGGTGGGTTCGGCGGTGCCGAAGCCTTTGCCGTAGGGCGCCGCGAAGGCCTTCGATCCGAGGACCGGGTTGGCGGCGGCGCCGGCCGAGGCGGCGAGCGCGGCGGCGAGGGCGCAGAGGACAAGGGCGAGTGGGAGGAGCAGGCGGAGTCGTGTCATGTGTCGAGCTTCCTACCCCCGAGACGCGCGCGCAAGCGTGCGCCGAGCGACGGTCGCGGCCCGCGCTCGGCCGCGAGCCACTCGTCCCGCGTCGGCAGCCTCCCCGCCGCCCGTGCCTGCTGCACGCACTCCATGTGCGCGTGGCGGCGCTTCGAGCGGTCGTCCTCCGGCGCGATCAACACGTGCTCCGACATCGAGGCGAGGTGCTTCCCACAGAAAGGACACCGGTAGGTGGCGGGCTTCAGATTCTGCGCCGCCCGCATCGACCACCACCTCGGCTCCACTCCCGCCACGCCCCTATGTTGACGCGCGGAGTGCTACGGATCGGTGCGCGGGGCGCGCGACACGGCGACCATCGCCGCGGAGGAGCCTCGCTGGGCGACCAGGCCGCGGAGCGGGTGGCGGGCGAAGACCTCGTCGAGCTCCTCGCGGGAGAGGGTCTCGCGCTCGAGCGCGGTCTCGGCGAGGTCGTCGAGGCATTGGCGGTTGGCCGCGAGGAGGGCGCGGGCGCGCCGATGGGCCTCGCGGGCGAGGGTCATCGAGGCGAGGTCGACGTCGCGCCGGGTCGAGTCGGAGAGCGCGTAGTCCCCGGTCGGCATCGCGATCGGCGGCGGGCCGTCGCGGTCGAGCTCGACCCCCATCCCGAACTCGCCGACCATCTGCTTGCAGACGCGGTGCACCCGCGCCAGGTCGTCGACCGCCCCCGAGTAGGACTCGCCGAACACCTCTTCCTCGGCCGCGCGCCCGCCGAGCAGCGTCACCACCTCGTCGACCAGTTCGTCGCGGGACTTCAGGTAGCTGTCTTCCTGCGGCGAGTGGGCGACGAAGCCGAGCGCCGGACCGCGCGGCACGATCGAGAGGATCTCCGGCGGGTCGAGGCCGAGCAACTTGCGACAGAGCGCGTGGCCCGCCTCGTGGTAGGCGACGATGCGGCGCGCCTTGAGGCTCAGCCGGCGCGCCTGCTGGGCGCCGACCGACTGGCGCAGGAGCGCCTCGTCGACTTCGCCGCGGTGGATCTCGGCGTGGCCCGCGCGCCCGGCGATGATCGCCGCCTCGTTCAGCGCGTTGGCGAGCTGGGCGCCGGTCATCCCGGTCGTCTTGCGGGCGACGTCGGCGAGGTCGAGGTCGGTGGCGAGCGGCTTGCCTTCGGCGTGGGCGCGGAGGATCGCCTCGCGGCCGTCGCGGTCGGGCGGCGCCACCAGCACCTGGCGGTCGAAGCGCCCCGGCCGCAGCAGCGCCTTGTCGAGCTTGTCGACGTTGTTGGAGGCGGCGAGGACGATCACCGTGCCGCTCTCCTTCTCGAAGCCGTCGAGCTCGACCAGCAGCTGGTTCAGCGCCTGCTCGCGCTCGCTGGTCCCGCCGTCGCCACCCCCGCCGGAGCGGTGGCCGCCGACCGCGTCGAGCTCGTCGATGAAGATCACCGCGCGCCCCGACTTGCGCGCCTCCTTGAAGAGCCGGCGGATGCGGGCGGCGCCGCGGCCGACGAACATCTCGACGAAGCTCGAGCCCGAGGCGGCGAAGAAGTCAACTCCGGCCTGGGCGGCGACCGCGCGGGCGAGCATCGTCTTGCCGGTCCCGGGCGGGCCGTAGAGGAGGACGCCGCGCGGCGCCTTCGCGCCGAGCGCGCCGAAGCGATCCGGTTCGCGCAGCCACTCGGCCACGTCCATCAGCTCGTCCTTGGCCGCGTCGACGCCCTGCACCTCGTCCCAGGCGACCGGCCGGCCACGCGACGCCTTCACCGTTTCCGGCTTGGTCGAGCCGACCGTCGAGCGCATCAGGCGCAGGAAGATGAACAGCAGCATCGCCATGAAGACGACGCCGAAAACCGGATACCAGTTGAAGAAGAATTCCTGGACAGATTCCACTTACCGAATAGTGGACAACCTCGGTCCAACCGGCAATGGATATCCGTCCAGATTCGTACTAGAGGGCTAAAGGTTGGCTCATCCGCGGACGACCTGGGAGCCGCCGACGATCGTCTCTTCGCCGGAGTCGCCGAAGACGATCCAGGCCTTGTTGCCGCCGTCGTAGTCGGGCGCCCAGAGCTTCAGCGTCGCCGGCCGGTCCCAGACCGTCACCTGCTCCTCGCCGGTCGCGTCGAGCCCCCGCCAGATGCGGACGAACGGGTTGTCGGACCACTGCTCGCCGATCGTCGTCGGCTCCTTGTGGCCGGGGTGGACGCGGGTCTCCGGGGGCAGCTCCATGAGGCGCATCACCGAGCCTTTGAGAGCCTCGAAGCCAGCCGCCCCTGGCGACGCGCAGCCGCCCACCGTGCCCTTGAAGAGGACGTCGGCGGTGAAGACGTCGGTGCCGTCGATCAGGAAGGCGAGGTGGCCGGGCGCGTGGCCGGGGGTGTAGATCGCCTCGATCTCGATCCCGTTCGCGTCGAGCTTGTCCCCGTCGCCCATGATCACCGCGACGTCCTCGTCGAGCTCCGCCGCGGTCTCCGCGTGGGCGACCAGGGGAGGCCCGCCGAGCCGCTCGCGCGCCGCCGCGATCCCGGCGACGTGGTCGGGGTGCGGGTGGGTGACGAGGAAGTGCGTGATCGTGATGCCGTCGGCCTCGGCGCGGTCGATCAGGGGGTCGACGTCTTCGTTGCCGTCGATCAACACGCCGGTGCCGCGCTCCGGGTCGGCGACCAGGTAGGCGTTCGACAGCCACTGCGGGTTCTCGGTCCTCTCGACGATCACGCTGCTCCTCCTCTGCTGGTGACGGGCACGCCGAACCTACCGGGCCGGGCTCAGCGGAACGACGGTTTGGCGAACAGCACCTGGACGTCGCCGATGCGGCGCTCGCGGAAACCCGCCTCGGAGCTGCTCAGGTAGTAGTCCCAGAGGCGGCGGAAGCGCTCGTCGTAGCCCTGCGCCCGCAGCCGCTCCCAGGCGGCGAAGAAGCGCTCGCGCCAGTCGGCCAGGGTGGGCGGGTAGTGGGCGGTGATGTCCTCGAGCCAGATCTCGCGCATCTGCGTGACGGTCCCGATCGCGTCGCTGATCCGTTGCAGTGACGGCAGACAGCCGCCGGGAAAGACGTGAGTGTTGGCGAAGCTCCGTGAGGCCTTCTCCATCTCGTAGAGCCGGTCGTCGACCGTGATCGCCTGCAGCAGGAAGAGCCCGTCGTCGGCGAGCAGCCGGTCGCAGGTGCGGAAGTACTCGTCGAAGTACTGCCAGCCGACCGCCTCGATCATCTCCACGCTGACCAGCCGGTCGTAGGTGCCGTCGAGGTCGCGGTAGTCCTGGAGCAGGATCGTGATCCGGTCCTCGAGCCCCGCCGCCCGCACCCGCGCGCTCGCCAGCTCGTGCTGGGCGCGGGAGATCGTCGTCGTCGTCACCCGGCAGCCGGTGGTGCGCGCGGCGTGGATCGCCATCCCGCCCCAGCCGGTGCCGATCTCCAGCAGGTGGGTGTCGGGGCCGAGCCGCAGGCGCTCGCAGATGCGGTCGAGCTTCGCCAGCTGCGCCTCCTCGAGGTCGGCGCCCTCGCGCGGGAAGTAGGCGCACGAGTACATCATCGTCGGGTCGAGGAAGGAGGCGAAGAGGTCGTTGCCGAGGTCGTAGTGGGCGCTGATGTTGGCGCGGGCGCCGCCGCGGGTGTTCTCGGGGACGAGGCCGCGGAGGCGGTGCAGGGCGCCGCGGGTCTTGGCGACGGCGGCGCTGACCCCGCGGTGTTGGTTGGTGAGGCTGCGGGCGGCGATCTGGATCAGCGCGACGAGGTCGTCGGTCTCCCAGTGGCCCTCGACGTAACCCTCGCCGAGGCCGACCGAGCCGTGCAGCGGTCCGCGCCAGGCGGCCGGGTCGTTGATGCGGACGGTGGCGTGGAGGTCGCTCGGCTCGCCGTAGACGCGGCTTCTGCCGCCCTCGACCACCTCGATCTCGCCGCCCCTGGTGCGGGAGAGGACGGCGCCGACGGCGGCCCGCGCCGCCGCGTCCATCACCGCCGCACCTCGGCCCCTTTGCCACGGTCGACGGCGGCTTTGGGACGAGTCCGGTTCATGTCACAAAGCCTACGTTTTCCGTCGCGACCGGAACAGTGTTTTTCCCCCCGACCGGGGGTCGAGGCGTCAGCCGTAGGGGTGGTAGATCATCTGGTCGCCGAGGAGTTCGGTGACGGTCTCGAAGCCGTATCCCCTTGCGCGCAGGGTGTCGATGATCTGGGGGAGTGCCGCGAGGGTCTCGTTGCGGGGACCGCCGCCGTCGTGCATCAGGATGATCGCCCCCGGTTTCGCGTTGGCGACGATGTTCGAGTAGATCGCGGCGGTGCCGGGCAGCGACCAGTCGCGCGGGTCGACGTTCCAGGTGATCGTCTTCATCCCGAGCGAGCCGGCGGTGGCGATGACGCTCGCGTTCAAGGCGCCGCCGGGCGGCCGGAAGAGGCAGGGGGTGAAGCCGGTGTACTGCTTGATCCGTTCCGCCGCGCCGGCGATCTGCCCGTAGCCGGGGTATTCGACGTGGTTCATCGTGTGGTCGCCGATCTCGTCGCCTTCGGCGAGGATCTGACGCATCGTCGCTTCGCGGCCGAGCATCTCCTGGCCGATCTCGAAGAAGGTCGCGGGCACGTCCTTTTCCCGCAGGACCTTGAGGAAGCCCGCGGTGTATTCGCTGGGCCCGTCGTCGAAGGTGAGGGCGACGACCTTCCGTTCGGTTGCCGCTTCGGTGACCAGTTCGGCGCTTCCGCCGGTACAGCCGACGGCGCGCACGGGGCGGAGGCGGAAGGCGCTCGCGCCGGTCGGCGGGTAGGTGGCGGCGCAGTCGCGGCGGACCGCGCAGGCGCCGCTCGCGGCGAGGACGCGCCAGCGATAGCGGCCGGGGAGAAGGCCGGTCGGGTGGGTCGGTCCGGCGCGCACCGAGAGGACGAGCTTCTCCGGGTTCGGGCGCCGCAGCGTGGCCGCGACGCTCGCCCGGGTCAGCGGCCTTTCGGCGGCGTCGACGGTGACCAGGCCGGCGCGGGTGCGGGCCTTCGGGCCGCCGAGGCAGAGGCGCGTCTCCGCGCCGCTCTTCGCCGCCGCGAAGCCGAAGCAGAGGTACGCCGCCGAGGCGCGCCGGGTGTCGGGCCGCGGCTGGAGCTGCGCGAGCGGCTCGGGCTTCGCGGTGGTCACGGTGAGGATCAGGTCCTGCCCCTTCTGGACGACCGAGGCGCCGGTGATCAGCGGCGCCCGCGCCGCGCCGGCGCCCGGCGCGATCGCGAGCAGCGCCGCCGCGGTGAGGAGGAGCGCGCCGAGGGCGCACGGGATCTTGCGATTCGGCCGGAGGTGGTGCACTGGACTTTCCCGGGTAGGAAGGTGGGATCTTAGGCAGCTTCGAGTGTGTTCCGTGGAACAGTGAGGTACCCCGACAACCCCGTCCGTCGGCCCCGCGTGGGCCGGGTCGGCCCGTGCGCGCGCGCCCGTCGGGCTCTCGGTGCGCTCGTCCTCGTCGCCCTGCTCGCGCTCCCGGCCTCGGCGGCGGCGGAAACCGGCGGCGCCGGGATGTTCGAAAACTCGGGCGTCGGGAGGCACTCGCCGTTCGCCCGTCAGGGGATGTGGATCTGGTACGTCGACCAGTCCCAGGGCGGCAGCATCCCGGCGATCATCGCCACCGCCCATCGCCACCACATCGGCACCGTCTACGTCAAGGAGGGTGACGGGACGACCCGCTGGGCCCAGTTCAACGGCTCGCTGGTCGCCCAGCTCCATCACGGCGGGCTCAAGGTCTGCGCCTGGCAATTCGTCTACGGCGAAGCGCCGGAGGCGGAAGCGCGGGTCGCCGCCGCCGCGGTCCGAGCGGGCGCCGACTGCCTGGCGATCGACGCCGAGGCCCAGTACGAAGGCAAATACGCCTCCGCGGACCTCTACCTGCGGACCTTCCGCGCGATGGCCGGCGCGGGCTTCCCGCTCTCGCTCGCCGGCTTCCCTTATGTCGACTACCACCCGGCGTTCCCGTACTCGGTGTTCCTCGGGCCGGGCGGCGCGACCGTCAACCAGCCGCAGATGTACTGGAAGGACATCGGCACCTCGGTCGGCGAAGTCTTCGCCCACACCTACCTCTACAACCGGGTGTGGGGGCGGCCCGTGTTCCCGGTCGGACAGACCTACAGCGGGCCGAGCCGGGAAGCGCTGCGCCTCTTCCGTCGGTACTCGGCGAGCTACGGCACGGTGCCGAGCTGGTGGGACTGGCAGGAGACGAGCGTGCCCGAGTGGCAGGCGCTCGGGGCGCGACAGGGGTGGCAGAAGCTGCCGACCTTCACCCCGGCGGTCGAATACCCGTTGCTGCGGACCGGCTCGAAAGGCGACCTCGTCGTCTGGGCGCAGGAGCACCTGATCACGGCGGGCGACGAAGTCGAAGTGAACGGCATCTTCGAAGCCGCGACCCGCCGCGCCGTGCGCGCTTTCCAGGAAGCTCACGGCCTGACCCCGGACGGCCAGCTCGGCAGCGAAACCTGGGCGCAGCTCGTCAACTACACGCCCTTCAAGGTCGAATGGTCGAGCTCGAGCCCAATCGTCAGCTCCCTGACCCGCCGCGGCGCGAGCGGCAGCGCGTTCGGCACCCAGGCCCACAGGACGGGCCCCCACAAGCCCCTCTCCGCAACGCTCCCCGCGGTGCGCGACGAGCTCCTCCCGCGCTCGCGCTGACCCGCGGGCCTCGCGGCCCGTGCCGGCTGCCGCCCGCCACGCCGGTGAGTTCGCAGTTGGCCACAACAGTTGTAGATAAGTGCGAACTCACCGGAGGTCCTCGTCGACGTGTTGGTTATGCAGGCGATGCGCGCATGACCAACACCGCAAGGCCGGGGCTCCCCTATGCCGGCGCAGGCCAGGCGCGCCGGCCGGCCTGCCCCCGAGCGCCCCGTCCCGCCCGGCTGGCTACCGGGCGATCTTCGTCGTCAGCCGGCCAAGGGTCGGCGAGCTGACCACCAGCTCGTCGCCGTCGCCGAGCCAGACGCGCGGTTCGCGGGCGCCGCCGACGCCGGCCGGGGTGCCGGTGGCGACGATGTCGCCGGGCTCGAGCGTCATCAGCCCGGAGAGGTGGGAGACCAGCCGGGCGATGCCGAAGATCAGGTCGGCGGTCGAGTCGCCCTGCATGCGCTCGCCGTTCAGGGTCAGTTCGATCTCGATCGCGTCGGCGGGCCCGGCCTCGTCCGGGGTCACCAGGGCCGGACCGCAGGGCGCCGAGCCGTCGAAGACCTTGCCCGCCATCCACTGCGGGGTGGCGAACTGGAGGTCGCGGGCGGAGAGGTCGTTGAAGAGGGTGTAGCCGGCGACGAAGTCGAGCGCGTCGGCCTCGGCGACGGAGGCGGCCCGCCGTCCCACGACGAAGGCGACCTCGGCCTCGTAGTCGACTTTGCGGCTCGCGTCGGGGAGGCGCACCGTCGCACCGTCGGCGACGAGCGCGTTGCGGTACTTGCCGAAGATCGTCGGGCTCTCCGGAATCTCCTGCCGGCCCTCCGCCGCATGTTTGGCGTAGTTCAGGCCGATGCAGACGATCTTCTCCGGGTCAGGGATCGGCGGCAGGAGGCGGACCGCGGAGAGCGGGTGGGAGGGTGCGCCGGTGTCGCCGATCCGCGCCCGCAGGTCGTCGATCCGCCCGTGCGCGATCAGCTCGCGAAGGCTCCCCCGGTGCGGCTCGCCGAGCGCCGCCCAGGCGTCGACCACGCGCCCGTCGACGAGCATCCCGGCCCGCCCGCCGTCCCCCGCGTCGTAGGTGACCAGTCGCATGCGCCGCAGCCTAGCCCGGCGGAGCCCGGGGCCGCGGTCAGCTTCCGAGCTTTCCCGCCATATGTGGCCGAAAAGCTCGGAAGCACGCGGGGCCCGGGGTCAGCCGCGGGCCGGGACGGGCTCGGCGTCGAGCGGGGCGTCGGCCTCGGCCGTCTCGACCGCCTCGAGGGCGCCGCCGCGGTCGATGTCCCGCTCGCGCACCAGCCAGAGGGCGAAGCCGGTCCCGACCAGGCAGAGGACGCCGCCGAGCAGGAGGATCTCGTTCAGCCCGTGGAGGAAGCCCTGTTCGGCCGCGCTCCGCACCGCGTCGCGCGCGTTCGCCGGGACCGCGCGGAGCGCCTGCGGCAGCGCCCCCGAGGAGGTCGCTTCCACCAGTCCCCGGGCCTGGTCGTGGCTGACCGCCCCGCCCGCCAGCGACTCCACCTTCGTCGCGCCGGTGCCGAGGAAGATCGCTCCCCACGCCGCGGTGCCGACCGCGACGCCCACCTGGCGGAAGGTGTCGTTGATCCCGGCCGCCATGCCGCTCTTCTCTTTCGGGACGACGCTCAGGGCGACGTCGGCGATCACCGGGTTCAGCAGCCCGATCCCGACCCCGGCGACGATGAAGCCGGCCAGCAGCGCGGTCCAGCCCGAGCTCATCGTCAGCCCGCCCATCAGCAGCAGGCCCGCGCCGGTCAGCCCGAGGCCGCCGGCCATCAGGTAGCGCGCGTGGATCTTGGCCAGCGCCATCCCCGAGATCGGCGCGAGGACGAAGGCGCCCACCGTGATCGGCAGGTAGCGCAGGCCGGCGTCGATCGCCGAGTAGCCGAGAAAGTTCTGCAGGTAGAGGGTCAGGTAGAGGAACAGCGAGAACATCGAGGCCGAGACGGCGAAGGCGGCGAGCTGGACCCCGGTGAAGGCGCGCCGCCGGAAGAGGCCGAGGGGGAGCATCGGCTCGGCGACGCGGCGCTCGATCGCGATGAACGCCGCCATCAGCACCGCCGCGCCGGCCAGCAGCGAGACGATCGTCGGGCTGCCCCAGCCCGCGTCGTTGCCGCGCACCAGCGCCAGGACCAGCACCAGCAGCGCGCCGGAGAAGGTGACGACGCCGCCCCAGTCGATCCGCGAGGCGTTCGGGTCACGCGACTCGCGCAGCTTCCAATAGGTGATCGCGATCGTCGCGATCCCGACCGGCACGTTGACGAGGAAGACCGATTGCCAGCCGAGGCCGTCGGTGAGGACGCCGCCGATCAGCGGGCCGACGGCGACGGAGACGCCGATCGAGGCGCCGTAGATGCCCATCGCCATGCCCCGCTCGGGGCCGCTGGGGAACTCCTGGGCCACCAGCGCGAGGCTGACGGCGAACATGATCGCCCCGCCGATCCCCTGCAGGCCGCGGGCGAGGTTGAGGAAGGTCGGGTCGGGGGCGAGCGCGCAGAGCAGCGAGGCGGCGGAGAAGATCGCCAGCCCCGCGACGAAGACCCGGCGGCGACCGAGCCGGTCGGCGAGCGATCCCGCGGTCAGCACGAGCGCCGCGAGCGAGAGCGCGTAGGCGTCGATCACCCACTGGAGATCGGAGAAGCTGCCCCCGAGGTCCTGCTGAATCTTCGGCAGCGCGGTATTCACGACGGTGATGTCGAGCAAGAGCATGAAGGTGGCGACGCAGACCGCGCCGAGCGTCCACCACTTCCTGTTGGGCTGGGTCGCGGCCATTTCCGCCAACTCCTTCGCGTCGGTTACAATTCGTAAGGAAGCCTTGTCAGACTCCCTGACCAAGTCGTGCGGCGACCTTATCAGGTTCCCTGACTACCTGTTGTTAAATTTGTCAGGCTCGCTTCTCAAAGACGACGCACCCCGACCCCCGAATTGGACCGCACCGCAATGGAACCCAAGAAAGTCCGTCCCGCGCAGGACCTCGTCCGCGTCGGCGGCGACGTCTCCCGCGTCACCCTCCCCGCGCTCCTCGACCTCGCCGTCGACGCGATGTTCGTCGACTTCCGCAAGCTGTTGGAGGAGGCGGGGATCACCGACGTGCGCCCGACCCACGGCTGCGTCTTCCGCTTCGTCCACGGCGACGGCATGCGCCTCACCGACCTCGCCGCCCTCGCCGGCCTCACCAAGCAGTCGCTGGGGGAGATCGTCGACGACCTCGCCCGCCTCGGCTACCTGGAGCGTTACCCCGACCCCACCGACAAGCGCGCCAAGCTCATCCGCCTCACCCCGAAGGGCCAGGAGGCCCAGCGCATCGGCTTCGCCCTCTTCGCCCAGCTCGAACAGGACTGGGCGGACGCCTTCGGTCCCGACCGCATCGCCGCCCTCCGCTCCCTCCTCGAAGAGGTCGCCCTCGCCAAAGCCCCCACCGCCGTCCCCGAGCTGGCCCACCCCGACCGCGCCCCCGAACCCGCTCCCATCCCCTGATCCGCTAGCTTTTCCCTCCCGGGCCCCCTCGGCCCGTCCGAGTCCCACTCGGGGGCGTAGCTCAGCTGGTTAGAGCGCCGGCCTGTCACGCCGGAGGTCGCGGGTTCGAGTCCCGTCGCTCCCGCTATTGAAACCTGCCTCGGCGCCGCCCGCCCCGGTCAGGCTCTCGGCGGCCTTGAAGTAGCGCAGGAACGGCTCGCGCGGCCTGACGGCGACGATTTCCCCCGCGTCCTCCCAGACACGGTCGAAGAGCGATGCGATCAGCTTGCGACGCTCGGCCGGCTTCGGCTCCGCATCCCAGAACTTCGAGAAGCCCCGGAGGATCGCCTCCGCCCGGTCCAGCTGCGGGTCGAGGGGCGGGCCGATCCGCTCCAGCTCTTCCTCCAGCGCCTGCCGCCGCAACGTGTATTCGTCCTTGGTCACGTCCCCCATCACGTAGAGATCCCGCAGTCTCTCGAGCTGGCCGTCGAGGTCCCGCCGCCGGGAGGCGCCGCCGTTCGCCTGCGCTGCCGTCTGCCGCAGCGTGGCCAGGACGACGGTCCGCAACTGGGCGTCGGGCTGGAAACCGCGCAGCCAGTCGACGATCTGCGCCTCCAGCGGTTCGGCATGGGCAAGCGGCTGATCGCAGCCGTCGCCGTGGCGGCGGGTCGAGCAGTGGTAGCGGCGGATCTTTCCGCTCGAGCCCCTGTTCCCGTGCATCCGGGCGCCGCAGCGCTCGCAGTAGAGGAGCTTGCGCAGCAGGTACTCCTCGGAGGGTCGACCGGGCTTGACGACCCGCGTCCGCCAGGATCTCACCTCCTGGACGCGGTCGAAGAGCGCCTCGGTGACGAGCGGCTCGTGCAGTCCCCTGATCGAGCGGTCCTTGCTCCGCAGGCCGCCGACGTAGCCGCAGTAGGCGGAGTTCAGCAGCATGTCGCGCACCGTGTCCTTGCCGAAGGCCCGGCCGCGGGCGGTGCGGGCACCCTTGGCGTTAAGCCAGGCGGCCGTCGATCGATCGGACTCCTGCCCGGTCGCGTAGCGCTCGAAGAGTTCCCGGACGAGAGGCGCCCGCACCGGATCGGGGACGGCGATGCCGGAGTCGGCGTCGCGCGCATAGCCCCAGGGCAGGTTGCCGACGAGGTGGCCCTGGCGGGCCTTCTCGCGCAGCCCGGTGCGGGTCCAGAATGAGAGCGAGACCGAGTAGTACTCATCGAACATCTCGTGGATCGACTCGGCGAGGAAGGCGGAAGGATCGGTCGGGTCCTCGCCGAGCGGCTGGGTGACGGAGACGACCCGGATGCCGAGCCGCTCGCGCAGGAGCTGCTTGTAGCGGCGCGACTCGGCCTGATTCCGGGCGAAGCGGGAGGTGTGGTAAACGAGGACCACATCGAAGCGGCGCTCGGCCGCGTCGGCCATCAGTCGCTGGAAGTGGGGGCGGGCGTCGGCCTTCTTCCAGCCGGAGTGGAAGTCCGAGTACTCGGCCATCAGATCCAGTTTGTTCTCCTCCGCGAAGCGCCGGATCGCCTCGCGCTGGGCGTCGGGCGAGAAGCCCTGCCCCTGCTCCTCGGTCGACTCGCGCACATAGGCGGCGGCCCGGGGCCGCCGGGCCTCAGTCGCGCCCGTCATCTCCCCTCCCGCGTCGCAACCACCAGTCGCAGAACCAGGCTGCGAATGCCTCGACCTCGGGATGCAGGCCGCCCTCTTCGCCATCTCCGCCTCCTTGTCGTACGTTCCGTCGCCGCACGCCCGGCGCCCGGGTTCGCGCGGCCGCATCGATACGTCTAGCTCGGGGAGCCGAGGATCTCAAGGCCTCCTGGCCGGCCCGGCGCGACCTTGGCCCGCCGCTCATGGAGATCAAGGCCGCGGCTCGCCGTCTATCCCGGCCAGGGCCGCGCCGCCGCAGAAGTGACAGCGGTGGGCGACATCGGGCCGCCTGCGCTCCTCCCGCGCCCGGGCGGGGTCGGGGTAGGCGATCTCCCCGCAGGCCCGACAGAGCCGCAGCGAGCGCCGGTCGACCTCGCCGAAGAAGTCCTCCGATCGGGTGCCGAGGCGGGCGACGATCCCCTGGGCCTTCGCCAGCCGCCTCGCCTCCCGCTCGCGCCAGGCGAGGTAGGAGGTTGCGAGGCGCTCCTGCTCCTCGCGGGAGCGCTCGTCGTCCGCGACCTTCGCGTCGAGCCAGGACACTTCGGAAGAGGACAGGAGGCCGCCACCGGAGACCCGCCGCCGCGACCCACGGAGAGCCGGCCCGTCGCCGTGGTGCAGCGCCAGCTCTGCGATCCGGCGGAGCTGCTCGTCCCTGTGGTGGTCGACGAGGTCGGCGAAGGCGCGCCGTTGTCTCGCGGTCGGCTCCTCCTCCGGCGGCAGCGGCCGGAGCGGGTCTCCGAGCATCGTGCCGAGGGCGAGCAGGGCTCGCCGCTCGGCATCCGCCGGAGGGTCGGTGCGCCCGAGCGTGATCGCGAGCGCACCGGCGACCGCCTCGTCCAGGTCGCCGAGCCGTGGCTCGCTCCCCCACCAGCGGCGCAGGTGGTGGCGCAGAGCGTCGGGATCCGACGTCAACCGCTCCCGTTCCACCTCTTCCTTCTGGTGCTCCGCCTCCTCTCGCTCCTCATCCTCATCGAAGGGTCTACGGGCCTCCCGTAGGACGGCGAGCAGGTCGACGGCGTGGTTCTTCTCGGGGTCGTGCAGCCAGCGGGGTCCGGCGGCGATGCGGTCGAGGTGCCGCGCCAGATCGCAGGCGCAGGTGAGGAGCAGCGAGTCCTTTCCCGCCTCCTTACGCATCGCCGCGAGGAAGGAGCGGGCGCGGGGCTCGGTCGTGGTGATGAAGAGGAGGGCAGGGCAGAACGGATGGCGGTCCCTCCACGCCTCGGCCTTCGCGTAGTCGCCGTAGCCCGAAGCCTTCTGCCCGAGGCGTCGGTGCGACATCGTCCCCATGTCGAGCTCGACGAAGGCGAGGAGCGCCCGGCCGTCGGAGTCGGTGATCTCGACCAGGGCGTCGGGGGCGATCGCCCGCTCCCTGCGGGTCGCCGCGACGGCGAACGGCTCGCGGGCGTCGGCCTCGCGCCCGAACCGCACGAGCCGAGCGCCATCCGGCAGGGTCGTCACCAGCGCCACCCAGACCTCGGTGAGGCCGGCGGTGTGGGCGAGGAAGAGCGGGTTGGGCTCGCGGCGCTCGCCGCCGCGCGGCGGCGGCCCGCCGCAGGCGAGGGCCTCCCCCTTTCGGGTTGGCCAGAGGTGGTTCGGCGCCGAGCCGCGTTCGCGGTACGGACGGGTGCGGCCGAGCAGTCCTTGACCGGCGAGCCGGGAGCAGCGGTACCGGAGGGTGCGGATCGGCGTCTGCGGTGTGACCGCGGCGAGCTGGTTCTGGGTCACGACCCGGTGCCGGGAGAGCAGCGAGAGGATGCGCAGGTCGAGGTCCGACAGCGTCGGCGCCTTCGCGCGCGAGGGCGCAGGGTCGCGCCTCGCCGCCGCCTTCGCCCCGCTCACCGTGCCGTCCCCTTCTGCGGGCGCGTGGTCGGCGGCATGTCCGTGGGCGCGGCGCTGTTCGCCGCATGATGATGTCGGTGGGGTGCCGGGGCGCAGATTGCGCGGCGGTAGGAAGTCGCGGTGTCGCCGGCGCCGAGGTCGAGGGAGCAGCGATGTGTAGCCAGCGCGGAGGCGATAGCGGGCAGCGAGGGCGGTGCGGTGCGAGCCGTGTGGCGAGAGAACGAGGATGGAGAGCGATCCGTCGTCATTGGCATTGCTGCCGGGGGTATAGAGAGTCGGGCGCGGGACGATGGCCGGGAATCGGCGTCCGGCCGCCGAAAGTCGGCACCCCGACCTTGCCGTTCGGGGTCGGGGCGATCGGCAAGGTCGGGGTCGGCGCGAAGGAGCATGGGGAGGTGGTACCTCGGCGCGGCGGGGATGGCTACAGACGCGCCTAGGCAGTTGTGCGGGTCGGGTACCGGCCTGTCCGGATCGGGGTGTCGATGCGTCGTCTCGGTCATCGCGTTTCGGCCTGAAAGGGCCGCGAGGACGCGAAGTGGCCCCCCGAGTCGCCGATGTCGTAAAGGTTCCATTTCCTTTACAGAGGGAGAAGCCGGGAAAGTGGCCCCCCTTGTGTGACGAATCCGACAATCGACAGCAAGGAGAAATCAGCGCCCAGTTCGAGGGATCGGATCGCCGCGAAGCCCATGGTCGGCGAACCTGGTCTCGCCGCTCAGCGGCGCCCCCAGACGCCGCCGATCCGCTCGATAAGGCCGGCTCGGTCGAGCACCTCGCAGTGGTAGCCGACCTGTCCCAGCGCCGCTCCATCCGACACGATGCCGGGGATCTCCCGGAGCAGATCGCGGGTCGTCAGTTCCGCCCCTCCGTCGAGCGCATCGAGGATCCCCTCGCGCATCGGATGATCTTCGGCCCGCCGTCGTCGCTGCTCACTGTCCATGACGCCCCCTCGCTCCAGATCTCCCAAGCGATCAGGAAGCTAGCAACTTTATGACGTATTGGCAGGTAGTGGAAGCGCATCGCGGGCGAATGTCCGGCGATGGCCGCGCCCCTGGACTCCTCGCGAGCAATCTTCGCTGCGAACGTCGCTCGCATCCGTGAGCGCAAGGGGCTGACCCAGGAGCAGCTCGGCTGGAGCTCCGGGCTCCATCAGACGGCTGTCGCCCGCATCGAGTCTGGAGACCGGATGCCCACGCTCCCGACGATCTTCAAGATCGCGGAAGGGCTTGAGGTCCCGCCGGCAGAGCTGTTCGTCGGGATCGACTGAAGTTAAGAGCCGTATCTACGGCGTCAAGATCTGAGGGCGGGCTCCTCGCTACCGGGACCCAATGTTTGACTGATCACGACGAGCTAGTCCCCGCAGCGGAGTTTCGTGGCGGCTGTTCCGTTACGCGGAGATCCTCCAGCCACCTCAGTTGCTCCGGAGTGTCGACGTCACCTGGATCGCCGAGGTCACCGCACTCCACGCTCTCCATTCCGGCCTCGCCCAACAGTGCCATAGGCCGCGCATCGGGGGTGGCGGCCAGCGTCGCGAAGAGCGACCGCTCGATCAGGACCGGATGGCCGGGGCGGCCGGAGTAGGTCGCGCGTAGCGCGGTGATCCCGTGGCGGCGCGCGGCGAGCAGCCTCCATGCCGCCGCCGGCGGCAGGAAGGGCTCGTCGCCGAGTGTCACCAGCGCCGCCGTGATGTCGGGATCGAGCGCCGCCAAGCCAGCACGGAGCGAGGCGCCCGGGCCGCATTCCCAGTTGGCGCAGCGGACCACCGTCGCGTCGCCGAGCTCGACTCCGCGCTCGATCTCCTCGGCGTCGGCGCCGAGCACGACGACGATCGCATCGGCTGGGCCTTCCACGGCTGCCGTCAGCGCGTGCTCGAGCAGCGGCCGGCCACGCAGCGTCGCCAGACTGCTTGCGGCCACCGAAGCGCCGCCCGGCGCCGGCGGCTAGGACAACGGAGGCGATCTGCTCCGACGCCTCTTGCCGGTCGGAGGTCATCAGGTGATGATGGTGGTCAGAGCCCCAGCAGGGCAGGGGAGGAGGCGATCTCGGCGAAACGTCCCCCCGGATCGCTGACGAGGCGCCGTTGCTCGAGGTCCATCAGGCCGCCGACGTTCTCGACCTCGGCGATCAGCCCGCCGTCGGAGTGACGTAGCTCTTGCGCGACCGTGAAGGATTTGCCGGTCGACCAGCGGAACTCGCAGGAGATCTCAACGGCTTCGCCGGCCAGCAGCTCGCGCCGAAAGGCGATCCGCTCTTCCAGGCTCCCCGGCGCCAGCCCGACCTGGGCGCAGGCGCTCGCGCTGATGCCCGCCTGGCTCATGCACTCCCAGCGCGCGTGCTGTGCGTACTGGAGGAGCACGACTCCCGCGACATGGCGGTTCGAGTCGATCTCGTAGCTGCGAGCAACGACCTCGACTGTGAACGGATCAGCCATCGCCCGCGGCTTCTGTGTCCTGCTCGGCCATCCAGCGGCGAGAGCGCTCGGCCAGGTGCCGGCGATCATCGTCTCGCAGCTCGATCCACCCGCCTCTCGACCAGCCGCCCGCGGTCTGCGGGGAGAAGCCATGGCGACGAAAGAGGCTGCTTGCCTCCTCGCGACTGAGTCCACGGTCGCCCCACTCGCGCATCAGGTCGAGCATCCGTTGGTTGGTGGGCGGCGCGTCGCCGCTGATCGCTGCGGCGAGTCGACCGAACCCGCCGGCGATCTGGCGAAGTGCTGCCGCGATCTCCTCCGCATTTTCCATCGAATTGGACCGTAGCATAAGCAATCGATATCGATTGCTTATGCATTTTCGAGGGGGCGTCCAGACCTCTGGTCTGCCGAAAGTAACTGCGGCGAGGCTGCCACGGCGAGTGAATCCCCGCCGGTCGTCGCGGGCTTTCCGCCAGCCGCGATCACTTCCCTGCGCGATCTTCGACCCGACCATGAAACGTCCAGCAAGGGAGTCGATCCATGTCTTTCACCGTGCCGCCGTTGCCCTATCCCTACGACGCGCTCGAGCCGCACATCGACGAGCAGACGATGCACCTCCACCACGACAAGCACCACCAGGCCTACGTCGACAAAGCCAACGCCGCCCTCGCCGACACCGATCTGGCGGGGGCGAACGTGGAGGAGGTCATCGTCAGCCTCTCCGCCTTGCCGGACGAGAAGCAGGGGGCGGTCCGCAACAACGCCGGTGGCCATCTCAACCACACCCTTTTCTGGGAGTCGATGAGCCCCGACGGCGGCGGCGAGCCGCGCGGCGAGATCGGCAGCCGGATCGAGTCTGTCTTCGGATCCTTCGAGAGCTTCAAGGAATGCTTCGAGGCAGCAGGAGTCGCCCGCTTCGGCTCCGGTTGGGCCTGGCTGGTCCTCGACGGCGGCGAGCTGACCGTGACCAGCACCGCCAATCAGGACAGCCCGCTGGAGCTCGGCCAGACGCCGCTGCTCGGCAACGACGTCTGGGAGCACGCCTACTACCTGCGCTACCAAAACCGTCGCCCCGACTATCTCCAGGCGTGGTGGAACGTGGTCGATTGGGATGTGGTCGGCCGACGCCTCGCCGCGGCGGCGTAGCGCAGACGCGCCGAAAGGGAGCGCCGGGCGGCGTGCGGCCCGCCCGGCGGCTCACGGTGGATGCGGGAAAACCCGTGCCAACGACCGTCATTACACCGATGCCGGAGGCCCGCGGCGCCGCTGGTATTGGACTCGACAGTGGGCTTCAGGGGCCTGACGCCAGGTCCGACGAACTTTCGAGGAAGGAACTCAGTTGCGCAATCTGACCGTTTCAGTCGACATCGGTGGCACCTTCACCGACCTGGTGGCCTACGACGCCGAGGAACGCCAGATCCAGACCGTAAAGGTGCCCTCGACCCCGCCGCGGTTCATCGAGGGCGTGATGAACGCGCTCGACAAGGCCGGTATCGCCGCCGCCGACGTCGGTGCCTTCAAGCACGGCTCGACGATCGCCACCAACGCGATCATCCAGCGCCGCGGCGCCAAGGCCGGGCTGGTCACCACCAGGGGAATGCGCGACGTGCTGGGCGCCGGCCGCGCCAACCGCCCCGACCTTTTCAACTCCAACTGGGACCCGTCGCCGGCCCTGGTCCCGCGGCGCCACATCCTCGAGGTCGGCGAGCGAGTCGATTACCTCGGGAAGGTGATGACCCCTCTGAACGAGGACGACGTCCGGGTCGCGGCCCGCAAGTTCCGCGCCCGTGAGATCGAGTCGGTCGCCGTCGCCTACCTCAACTCCTTCGTCAACGAAGACCATGAGCGGCGCACCAAGGAGATCCTCGAAGAGGAGCTCGGCGAGGATGTCTTCGTCTGTACCTCGGCCGAGGTGCTACCCGAGCTGCGCGAGTTCGAGCGCACCTCGACGGTCGCCGCCAACGCCTACCTGGCGCCGGTGATCGGTCGCTACCTGGACGGCCTGGGCGCCGCCCTGCGCGACTGGGGTTACCCGGGCGAGGTCTTCGTCACCCACTCCGGCGGCGGGATCATGAGCGCCCGGGCGGCGCGCGAGGTGCCGGCGCGGATCTGCCACTCGGGTCCCGCCGGTGGAGTGATCGGCGGCAAGCGGGTCGGTGAACTGGCCGGCTTCGAGAACGTCATCACCTTCGACATGGGCGGCACCAGCGCCGACCTCTCGCTGGTCGAGAAAGGCGTCCCCTCGATCGCGTCCGAGTGGCGGGTCGACTGGAACATCCCGATCCTCTTCCCGGCGATCGACCTGGTCGCGATCGGCGCCGGCGGCGGCACGATCGCCTGGGTCGACGAGGGCGGCTCGTTGCGGACCGGGCCGCAGAGCGCTGGCGCCGATCCCGGCCCGGCCTGCCTCGGCAAGGGCAACGAGGAGCCGACCGTCACCGACGCCCAGCTCTACCTCGGCCGGCTCAATCCCGAGACCTACCTCGGCGGCGACGTTAAGATCGACGTCGACCTGGCCGAGCAGGCGATCGCCAAGATCGGCGAGCAGCTCGGGCTCTCGACCCCCGAGGCGGCCGACGGGATCATCCGGATCGCCAACGACAGCATGATCACGGCGGCCCGCCTGATCTCGGTCGAGCGGGGCTACGACCCGCGCGACTACGCACTCGTCGCCGGTGGCGGCGCCGGGCCGCTGCACGCGGTCGAGATCGCCCGCGAGCTGCAGATGAAGTCGGTGGTCGTCCCGCTCGCGGCGGGCCTGACCTCGGCGGTCGGCATCCTCTCCGTCGACCTCCGCCACGACTTCGTCCGCCCGGTCCTGACCCAGGCCCGCGAGGTCGACCTCGACGACCTCGGCGTCAAGTACGCGCAATTGCTCGAGGAAGCCGACCAGGTCCTGGAGGCCGAGAAGGTCCCCGAGGAGCGCCGCACGCTCGAGTTGTCGATCGACGTCCGCTACTACGGGCAGACCCCGTACCTGAACCTGACCCTCGACGCGGTGCCCGCCTCCGCGGAGGATCTGCAGACGATCGTCGCCCGCTACAACGACCAGTACGAGCGGGAGTTCGGCTATCGGCTCGAGGAGGGCGTCTCGCAGGTCGAGATCGTCAACGCCCGGGTCGCCGCGATCGGCATCACCGACCCTGCCGACGTCCGCGTCCCGGAGGAGACCGGGGATGCCGCCGAGGCGCTGGTCGGCAGCCGCGACGTCTACTTCGCGGAGGTCGGCGATCACCAGTCGACCTCGATCTACGCCCGGGCCAAACTCCGAAGTGGAGCGGAGGTGAACGGGCCGGCGGTGATCGACCACGACGAGACGACGGTCCTCGTGCCGCCGGGTGCGACCGCGACCGTCGACGAGTACCTGAACCTCGTCATCACCGTCAAACCGGCGAACTGACCACGAACTGACTTAAACAGAAAGGTCACTAGGACATGAGCACGGCACAAACCGACACCGCCACCCGTAACGACCCGATCACGTTCGCCGTCCTGCGCAACGCATTCCGCTCGATGTGCAACGAGGCGAGCGCACTGATCGAGCGGGTCTCCTACGCTCCGACGATCACCGAGGGCCATGACTACTCGGTCTCGGTCCTCACCCCTGACGGGCGACTGATCTCGCACGGCCAGCGCGACCAGGCCCCACACATGGGGACCTTCGAGTCCTCGGTGCAGCATCTGGTCAAGACCGTCCCCGAGTTCAAGCCCGGCGACGTCTACATCTTCAACGACCCCTACACCGGCGGCACGCACCAGAACGACGTCAAGATCATGCGGCCGATCTTCCACGACGGCGAGCTCTTCGCCTTCGGCATCGCCCTCTGTCATTGGCCGGACGTCGGTGGGCCGATGCACGGGACGTTCAACCCGCACGCGACCGAATGCTACGCCGAGGGTCTGCGCATGCCGCCCCTGAAGCTCTACGAGAACGACGAGCCGGTGCAGGCGATCTGGGACCTGGTCGGGATGAACATCCGGGTGCCGAAGGAGCGGGTGGCGGAGATCTTCGCCCAGTACGAGGCGGGCAAGCTGGTCGAACGGCGGCTGCTCGGCTACGTCGAGAAGTTCGGCGCCGAGGTCGTCAAGGACGGCTTCGAGGACACCATGGACCACTCCGAGCGGCTGTTCCGTGCCTGGGTCTCGAAACTCGCGGACGGCGAGTACGAGTTCGAGGACTTCGGCGACCGTGACCTCGGCCGCGAGGGCGAACCGATGATCCGGGTCCACGCCAAGATGACGATCGAGGGCGACCAGGTGACGATCGACTGGAGCGACTCCGGACCGGCCCCGATCGCTTCCTGGGGCTTTGCCCGTCCGGCGCTCCTCTCCGCCACCTACGACGGGACGATGCACTGCTTCCCGGAGCTGGCGCCGCTCAACCATGGTGTCGTCCGCTCGATCAACATCGTCTCCAAGAAGGGGACCTGCGTCGATGTCGAAGAACCGACCCCGGTGACCGGCTACTGCTCAGGCGCCTACGAGAAGGTCGACGCGATCACGATGGCCTGCTGGGGCCAGGCGCTGCAGCACGTCGAACCGCGCCGCGTCCACGCCGCGACCGTCAACCTGCAGAACTTCTGCACCGGCGGCGTCCACCCGACCACCGGCCAGCCGTTCGTCTCCTACATGTGGCTCGAGGGCGGGCAGGGCGCCCGCACCTACGCCGACGGCAACTCCTTCTACATGATGATCTTCATCGGAGGGGCCTCGAACCAGCCGAACGAGGTGCTCGAGCGCTGGTACCCGATGTACTACGACGAGGCGGAGGCGGTGATCGATTCCTGCGGCGACGGCGAGTTCCGCGGCGGCTTCGGGATCTCGCGCAGCTTCACCGCCTGGGGCGACACCGAGCTGGTCGTCCTCGGTGACCGCGAGCGGGTCGGTCCGTTCGGCCTCGCCGGCGGCACCAACGGCGGTCCGAACCGGGTCGTCCTCAACATCGACACGCCGAAGGAGAAGAATCTGGGGATGTTCGCCAGCAAGGCGATCCTCAAAGCCGGCGATCGGCTCCACTTCTCCTCCAACGGTGGCGGCGGCTACGGGCTGCCCTGGGATCGCAAGGTCGAGTCGGTGCTCGACGACGTGATCGAAGAGCTGCTGTCGCTGGAGAAGGCGCGCGACGTCTACGGCGTGGCGATCGAGTGTCGCGACGCCGACTCGCTCGACTACGCGGTCGACGAGGCCGCGACCGAGGCGCTGCGGGCGGCTCTGCGGGCCAAGGACGACCGCGCCCGGGGCCTTGGGCCCGGTGAGGTCCACCCGGGCGGCGAGCAGCTGTTCAGGCGGCCCGAGGAGCTCTACGCCTCGTGATCACCCGACTCAGCCACGTCGCGCTCGGCGTCTCCGACAGCGCGCGCATGCTCGACTTCTACGGCGGCCTGTTCGGCGTCGTGGAGGTCGAGCGGCGGGGCGAGACGCTCTACCTGTCGGGTGGCACGAAGGGCGGCTTCGACCTCTCCCTCGAGGCCGGTGAGCCGGGGGTGGACCACTTCGCCTTCGCGGTCCGCGACGCCGCGGCGTTGGTGGAGGCAGGGAAGCGCCTGGCGGCGGCCGGCGTCGACGCGTCGAACCTGGCGGCCGGGAGCGAGCCCGGGATCGAGGCGGGGATCGCCTTCGCGCTGCCCTCCGGTCACGCGGTCGAGCTCGTCCTCGAGTCCGACCGGCAGGCCTTCCGGCCGACCGCGTCGATCCCCGCCCCCCATCACCAAGGCGCCGGGCCGGTGCCGCTCGAGCACATCACGCTCAACTGCGGCGACGTCCAGGTCACCGCCGAGTTCCTGATCGGGGTGCTCGGCCTGCGGCTGTCGGAGTCGATCCGGCCCGACGGCTCGAACTGGTTCAACGCCTTCCTCCGTGCCGGGCACCGCCACCACGACGTCGCCTTCTTCGCCAGCGACGACGGCGACGTTCCGGGGCTGAACCACTTCTGCTTCGCAGTCCCGGCGGTCGAGGACCTCGTTCGGGTCGCCGATCTGGCGGCCGGGATGGGGATCGTCCTCGACTGTTCGATCGGTCGCCACGTGAACGGCAACAATGTCTTCATCTACCTGAAGGACCCCGAGGGCAACCGGGTCGAGGTCAACACCGACATGGCCGAGATCGACCCCGCCGCGCCCCCTAGGATCGGGTCCAAGATGGAATTCGACGTCTGGCGCGAGAGCATCCCGCCGGCGATGCTGACCGCCAGTCGGTGCCGAGACGCGCGCGTCGCCGGTGGGGTCTAGCTTGCCCGAGCGCCAGCTTCACGACCGTGTCGTGCTCGTCACCGGTGCCGGGTCCGGGATCGGTCGTGCGGTCGCCGGCCTGTTCTTGTCCGAAGGCGCCCGCGTCGTCGCCTTCGACCGCTCGCCCGGATCGCTGTCCGAGCTCTCCGGCCTGTACCCGGACGCAGTGGTCTCGGTGGTCGGCGACGTCCGCGATCCGGGCGCTCACGACGAGGCCGTGGCGGCCGCGATCGACTGTTTCGGCGGCCTCGACGTGCTGGTCGGCAACGCCGGGGTGTTCGACGGATCGGTCGCCCTGGAGGACATGGATGCGCCGACCTTGCGGGCCGGTTTCGCCGAGATCCTCGAGGTGAATGTGCTGGGCTACCTCCTCGCCGCGCGGGCAGCGGCGCCGCAGCTACGCGAGCGGCGCGGCTCGATGGTCTTCACCGTCTCCAATGCCGGGTTCCACGCCGGGTCCGGGGGCGGCGTCATCTACACCGCGTCAAAGCACGCCGTCGTCGGGGTGGTGCGCCAGCTCGCTCATGAGATGGCCCCGGACGTGCGGGTCAACGGCGTCGCCCCAGGAGGCACGATCACCGGCCTCCGGGTCGCCGACGCGTTGGCCGGGCTCGCCGGCCGCACCCTCCAGTTCGGTGATCGTGCCGACTCGGAATCGCGGCTCGAAGCGGTCACGCCGCTGCGATTGGCGGCGGAGCCGGAGGATCATGCGGCGCTCTATCTGTTGCTCGCCGGCGATCGCGCCCCGGCGGTGACCGGCGAAGTGATCGCCAGCGACGGCGGCCTTGGGGTGCGCGGGCTGACCTACGAACGACGCGGAGAGGACGGTGGCGGCAATGCCTGACTACGGAGCGGATGGGGCGCGCGAATGGGCGCTCGAGAACCTGCGCGGACACTGCGGATGTCTGCTGCCCACCTTCACCGCCGACCTGCGGGGCCTGAACGAGCAGGCGATCCGCGCCGACGTGGCGTTGGAGAAGAAGCTCGGGATGACCGGGGTGCTGATCGTCAGCGAGTGCGGGACGACCTTCGAGGAGCTGAAGCAGCTGACCGACATCGTCGTCGACGAGGCGAATGGCGAGCTGCAGACGATCGCCCACGCCTCGCTGGCGACCCTCGCCGACAACATCGAGCTCGCACGGTACTCGGCGGCGGCCGGCGTCGACGGGTTGCTGGTCTCCTATCCGCTCACCTTCTACCCGACCAGCGAGAACGAGGTCTTCGAGTACACCAGGACGCTCGCGGAGAGCTCGGGCCTCGGCGCGATCGTCTTCGCGATGTTCCTCTGGAACTTCCGTCGCCTCCACCCGAGCGACTTCTCGCCCGACCTGATCGGCCGGCTGATCGACGAGGTGCCGAGCATCATGGCCGTGAAGACCGAGATCGGCACCCCCGGGGTCGCCGGCATCGCGCAGATCTTCGAGCGCTACCGCGAGCGCCTGGTCGTCACCGACCCGATCGAGGCCAACGCCCCGGTCTGGCAGCGCAACTACGGCATGCAGTGGATGGGAACCTCGAACTACGAGGCGATGGCGGGCGAGGTTCCTCGTTACTACGGCCTGCTCGAGGCGGGGCGGTACGAGGAGGCGATGGAGATCTACTGGCGCCTCCACCCGATCCGCCAGGCCGATGCGGAGGTGATCGGCGAGGCGATCCGCGGGACCAACCTCGTCCACCGCCTGGTCTGGAAGTACCAGGGCTGGCTGCATGGCTTCAACGGCGGTCCGATCCGCAGCCCCCACCACCGCATCAACGATCGCCAGATGGCGACACTGCGCGCCGCCGCGGTCGCCTCCGGTCTGCCGGTGACCGAAGATCCCGACGAGGCCTTTCTGGTCGGCCGCAATCCGGCATGACCCTGCTGATCCGCGACGCCGACGTCCGTGGTCTGGTCCGTTTCCCGGACGCCGTCGAGGTGGTCCGCGAGGGGATCGCCGGGGGAGGTGCCGAGGACGGGGTCGCGGAGCGCTCCACGGCGAAGTTTGGCGACGGCTGGTTGCGGGTGATGAGCGGCACGCTGCCGGCCCTCGACGTCCTCGGGTTCAAGGCGTTCGCCCTCGTCCCCGGGGTCGGCGTACGTTACCTCTGCGCGCTCTACCGCCTCGGCAGCGGCGAGCCGCTGGCCCTGCTCGATGCCAACCACCTGACCGTGGTGCGGACGAGTGCCGCCGCCGCGGCCGCCGCGGCCCACCAGTGGGGCGAGGCACCGCTCCAGGTCGGGGTGATCGGTTCGGGCCTGCAGGCCCAGGACGGACTGCGGGCGCTGGCCTCGGTCTGCGCGATCGAGTCGGTGCGGGTCTTCAGCCCGACCGCGGCCAGCCGCGAACGCTATGCCGATCAGCTCAGGGCCGAGTTGGGATTCGAGCTGACCGCGGCGCCCTCGGCGGCGGCGGCGCTCGCGGGCGCCCGGATGGCGCTCTGCGCAACCCAGACGCGGGGGGCCGTGGCGCTCGCCGCCGCCGACCTGCCCGCCTCGGTCCGTTATGTCAGCTCGGTCAGCTCGACCTTGCCCGGCCAGCGTGAGCTCGACGGGCAGGTGATCGCCGAGGCCGGGACGGTGATCGTCGACACCCCCGATGCCCTTGAGGAGTCCGGTGACCTGCTCGCCGCCCGCGAGGCTGGCTTCGACCCCGACTCGGCCGTCGCGCTCGGTGATTTTCTCTGCCGGCCCCCCGGCTCGGATGGTCGCCGGGTCGTCTACAAGTCGATCGGCAGCGTCGAGCAGGACCTGGCGATCGCCTACGCGGCCTACCTCGCCGCCTCGCGCTCCGGCGGAGTCGAGGAGATCACGCCGATCGAGGCGTTGAAGTCGATCTGAGAAGTGGCGGGAAAACCCGCGCCGAGCGCGGGCTGCCCCGATGGCCCCGGTGTGCGGCGGGTGGTCGACTGCACGTATGAAGCGCGCGCCCGAACCCGCCGGCCTCGCCGCCCCGCTCGGCCCCTACTCCCTGGTCACCACGACGCCGCCCGGTGAGCTCGTCTTCATCGGCGGCACGATCGCCCTCGACGAGGCCGGCGAGGTGGTCGGGGTCGGCGACGTCGCCGCCCAGACCGAGCAGGTGATGGAGAACATCGGCCGCGCCTTGGCCGCCGCCGGGGCCGGCTTCGACGACGTCGTCAAGATCACCACCTACGTCACCGAGATAGACTTCTACGCCGAGCTGGCGCCGGTTCGGGCCCGTTATCTGACGGCGCCCTACCCGGTAAGTACCCTGCTCGAGGTCTCCGGCCTGATGCTCCCGGACCTGCTGGTCGAGATCGATGCGATCGCCGTGGTCGGAACCGGGCGCGGCACTTGAGCGCCGCGCCGGTAATCGTCACCGTCGCCCCGACCGGCCCGCTGACGACCCGCGAGCAGCATCCGGGCGTCCCGCTGACCCCGCGGGAGATCGCCGTCGCGGTCGCCGAGGCGGCCGAGGCCGGGGCCGCGGTCGCCCACATCCACGCCCGCGACGAGCGCGGCGAGCCGACCGCCGATCCGGCGGTCTACGCGGCGATCGTCGGCGAGATCGAGCAGCGCTGCGACATCGTCGTCCAGGCGTCGACCGGGGTTGGCCTCAGCGTCCCGGTGGCCGACCGGGTCGCTGTCGTCGACAACGACCTCTACTCGGTGCCGATGGCGACCTTGAACCCGGCCTCGATGACTTTCGCCGGCGCCACTTTCCACAACCCGCCCGAGTTCGTCCACGAGCTCGCCGAGCGGATGAAGGAGCGGGGGATCCGGCCCGAGCTCGAGGTCTACGACTTCGGCCACGTCCGCCTCTGCCTCGACCTCGTCCGCGAGGGCCTGATCTCCGAACCGCTGCAGTTCAGCTTCGTGATGGGGGTGCGCGGCGGGATGCCCGGCGACCCGGCGCTGCTCCCTGCCCTGCGGGCGATGCTGCCCGCCGGCTCGGCCTGGCAGGCGATCGGGATCGGCTCCTCCCAACTGCCTCTCAGCCTGGCGGCCCTGGCGCTCGGCGGCAACCTCCGGGTCGGCTTCGAGGACAACGTCTTCTGGTCGAAGGGCGTGCTCGCCGATTCGAACGCCCAATTCGTCCACCGCGCGGTTGAGCTGGCTGCGGCCGCCGGCCGTGAGGTCGCCGATCCCGCGTACGTTCGCGCCCGTCTGGCGGCCGGCTGAGCTCGTCGCCTATTGGGGTTTGTCAGTGCCGATCGGCTCGTCGAGGCGGACCAGGCGGTGGGTGACCGCGAGGGCGGCGGCGTGGGCGCGGTTGGTCGCGCCGAGCTTCTCGATCACGGTGGCGACGTGGCGCTCGATCGTCTTCGTCGCCAGGAAGAGCGATTTGCCGATCTCGGCGTTGGTCTGGCCGGCGGCAACCAGGCCGAGGACGGCGCGCTCGCGCGAGGAGAGGGTGAGCCCGGGCAGGACCTTGCTCGTCTGCACCTCGACGCCCGGCTCGTCGCCGCCGGGGCGGCCGGTGGCGCGGATCCGCTCGATGAACTCGGCCCGCGGCAGGTCCTTGTCGATGACGTCGCCGGCGCCCGCGTCGAGCAGCGCTTCGGTGTCGCCTTGGTGATAGTCGGAGAGGACGAGGATCTCGCTGGTCGGCGAGGCGAGCTTCAGCTCGCGGGTCAGCGAGGTGATCTCGGCGCCGTTGCGGTCGGCATCGAGCAGGACGATGTCGGGGCGCAGGCGCGAGACATGGCGGTGGGCCTCGCGCCCCCGCCTGCTCTTGCCGACCACCCGCATGTCCGACTGCTCCTCGAAGATCTGGGTAAGCCCTGCGAGCAGTAGCGGGTGGCTCTCGATCAGGAAGATCCGCCGGCTCACTCCACCCTCGGCGTGCAGCGGCCGTCCGGCGTCGATGCTCGGGCTTTCGGCCAACTGGCGGACGTCGGTCAGTTCGAGGGTCAGTGTGGTCCCTTCGCCGGGCGCGCCCTCGATCGCCAGGATCCCGCCGAGCGCCCGCGCCCGCTCGGTCATGAAGCGGAGGCCGAGGCCGGCGCCTGGCTTCCTCGGCTCGAGGCCCTTGCCGTCGTCGTGGATCGTCAGCTTCAGGTCGTCGTCGACCTGCAGGCTGAGGTCGACCCGGCTGGCCCCCGAGTGGAGGCGGATGTTGCTGAGCGCCTCCTGGACGATCCGGTAGATCGCCCGTCTCACCCCCAGCGGCAGGGCGTCCGTGTCGCCGGTCAGCTCGAGCTCGGCCGCCACCCCGGCGTTCTCGCGCAGCAGCGAGAGCTCGACCTTGATCGTCTCCTCGAGGTTCTGCGACTCAAGCGCCGGCGGCAGCAGGTCGGCGAGCGCGCGCCGGGTCTCGCGCAGGGCCGTCTCGGCCTGTTCGGCGATGTCCTCGGCGCTCCGTGCGTCCTCGCCCTCGAGGTCCGCGGCGAGCCCATGTGCCCCCCGGGCGATGTCCGGCAAAGCCCGGGTGAGCGTGTCGTGCAGTTCCCTGGCCAGCCGCTCGCGCTCGCGCTCCACGACCGCGTGACGGGCCCAGGCGCGGGCACTCCGTTGCCGCCGCATGTGATCGAAGAAGACACTTGCCTGGTCGGCGATCTGCTGGGCGATCGGGGCGTCTTCCTCACGGTAGAAGCCGGAGGTGCGGCTGACGAAGTTGAGCACCCCGAAGGGGCGGCCGTTGAGGCGCAGCGGCACGCTCAGGAGGCCGTGGAAGCCGGCCTGGGCGATCACCCGGTCCTCGCGGCCGACGATCCGTGGGTCCTGGCCGAGGTCCTCCGAGACCAGCGCCCGGTTGGTCAGCAGGATGTGGCGGAGGCCGAATTCGGCGAACGGGAGGATCACCCCCTCGCCGGGGAGGGTGGGGGAGGTGGCGACGGCGAAGCGCTCGACCGCCTTGCCGTCCTCGGTCACCAGGTAGGCGCTGAGGCGGTCGTGGTCGAGCAGCCGCCGGGCTTGCTCGGCGAAGGTCGAGATCGTCCCCGCCAGGTCCTCCTCGTCGGAGCTCGGGGCGAGCACCAGCCCGGCCGAGCCGCTGGCCAGCAGGGCGACCGCCCGCGAGGCCACGAGCGGCGCCGCATGACGGGCGAGCTCGGTGTCGAGATCCTCGTCGAGCGGGATTTCGGCGATCGCGACGGCGCTGCCGACCGAGCGCAACGGCATCAGCAGGAAGCCGTCGTCGGTCGCCAGCGGCTCCTCGCGGCCGCCCGCCTGGCGCAGCGTCCGCGCCTCGCGCAGGGGCAGGACCTGGTCGCCCGGATAGCGGACGATCTCCTGCGGCCCGTCCGGGAGCATCGCCCAGATCCGCACCGGTGACTCGGTGCCGAGCGCGTGGGAGAGGCAGAAGGCGAGTTGCGTCCAATCCGACACCGTGGTCAGGCCGCTGGCAAGGGAGATCAGGCTGCGGTAGCGCTGCTCGATCATCTCGTCCAGCCCCGTGTGCGGGTAGGAAGTCATCGACCCTCCGAAATTGTACGGAGGGTCCGAGGCCCGACGCGAGCGGGAAATCCCGGCCCCGGGAGCGGGAAGTCCTGATGTCGGCAGGTCGCCCGGCACCCGATGCTGCCGGGGTGAGCAGCTCTCTGCGCGGGTCTCGGTCGAGCGTCGCCGCCATCGAGGCGGCGGTCGCGGCGGTCCCGAAGCTGCTCCTGATCGGTGGCGAGTGGCGGGCGGCCGCCGGGGGCCGCGAGCTCGGCGTCGAAGATCCCGCCACCGGCCGCGAGCTCTGCCGCGTCGCCGACGCTCCCCCTGGCGACGGCGTCGCGGCGCTCGCGGCGGCGGCGGAGGCGCAGGCGGAGTGGGCCCGCTGGGCACCGCGCCGGCGGGGCGAGATCCTGCGCCGCGCCTACGAGGAGGTCGTCGCCCGCCGCGAGGAGCTCGCCCGCCTGATGACCCTGGAGATGGGTAAGCCGCTGGCGGAGTCGCTCGGCGAGGTCTCCTACGCCGCCGATTTCCTGCTCTGGTTCTCCGAGGAGGCGGTACGGATCGGCGGCGATTACGCGCTCGCCCCGGACGGCGGCTCGCGCCTCCTGGTCTCGCGTCGTCCGGTCGGCCCCTGCCTGCTAATCACGCCGTGGAACTTCCCCCTGGCGATGGGCGCCCGCAAGATCGGCCCGGCGATCGCCGCCGGCTGCACGATGGTCGTCAAGCCCGCCTCGCAGACGCCGCTCTCGATGCTGGCGCTGGCCGACGTGCTCGAGCGCGCGGGCCTCCCGGCGGGCGTCCTGAACGTCGTCGTCACCTCCGAATCGGGGGCGGTGATGGAGCCGCTGATCCGCGACGGCCGGGCGCGCAAGCTCTCCTTCACCGGTTCGACCGAGGTCGGCCGGGTGCTGGCCGGCCAGGCTTCCGAGCAGCTGCTCCGGCTCTCGATGGAGCTCGGCGGCAACGCGCCGTTCATCGTCTTCGCCGATGCCGACGTCGACGCTGCGGTCGAAGGCGCGGTGCTGGCGAAGATGCGCAACGGCGGCGAGGCCTGCACGGCGGCCAACCGCTTCCACGTGGCGAACTCGGTGCGCGCCGAGTTCGGCGAGAAGCTCACGGCGAAGATCCGGGCGATGCGCGTCGGCCCCGGCTACGAGGAGGGGGTCGAGGTCGGCCCGCTGATCGATGCGACCCAGCGCGCCAAGGTGGCGGAGCTGGTTGACGATGCCGTCGGGCTCGGCGCCGAGGTGCTGACCGGGGGCGGCGCGATCGACGGGCCCGGGCATTTCTTCGCCCCGACGGTGCTGGATGAGGTTCCCCCGTCGGCGCGCCTGCTCGACGAGGAGATCTTCGGCCCGGTCGCGCCGGTCCTCGGGTTCGACGACCCGGAGGAGGCGATCGTGGCCGCCAACCGCACCGAGTACGGCCTCGTCGCCTACCTCTACACCCGCGACCTCGATCGCGCGCTCGGCACCCTCGAGAAGCTGCAGACCGGGATGGTGGGGGTGAATCGCGGCCTCGTCTCCAACCCGGCCGCGCCGTTCGGCGGCGTCAAGGCATCGGGCTACGGGCGCGAGGGCGGCGGCGAGGGGATCGAGGAGTACCTCGACCTTCAGTACGCCGCGATCGCCCGCTGAGCCGGGGCCGCCGGAGGCCGACCACGCCCGGCTCACCGCCGGAGGCCGACCACGCCCGGCTCAGTCGGAATCGGGTCGCAGCGGCTCGAGCGGCTCCTTCATCATCAGCGACAGCGACTCCGCCGTCTGCCAGGTGAGGCCGTCGAGCACGGTGGCGTCGAGCAGCACGCTCAGCTCGCGCTTCGGCGAGCGCACCTCGAGGCGGGCACCGTTGCGGGTCAGGACCTTGCGCACCTGGACGGCGGCGAACTCGTTTCCGATCTCGATCCACTCCGAGGCGGCGGTGATCTCCTCGCCGCTCATAGGAAGATGCTGATGCTGTTGGCGCCGAGCATTGCCTGGTCCAGCAGGAGCAGCCGGCGGGTCAGCAGCAGCCCCTCCTCGACCCGCTCGATCGTGTCCCGGCGGCCGCCGACGAACTGGTCCCAGCCGGTCTGGTTGCCGCGGCTGGCGTAGACGACGAAGGCCGAGCGCACCTCGTAGCGACCGTCCTCGAGCTCGCGCGCCTCGAGGTTCGAGAGCAGGTGGCGGGTCCGGGTGGGCGGGTCCTCGGCCCAGGCGTAGTCGGTGCGCAGGCGCGCCACGCGGGTCCGCAGCGAGTGGATGTTCTCGGAGAAATAGCCCATCCGCGGGTCGTGCACGCGCTCGGACTCGCTGCGCTCGCGGGTCAAGGTCAGCGGCATCTCGTAGGCGATGTCCTCGGCGAGCAGGGCCAGCCAGTCCTCGAAGCGACCTTCGTCGAGCAGCCTGGCCTCGCGGAAGAGGAAGGCGCTGAGCTCCAGGTGGAGCGCCGGGTCGACGGCCTGGCCGGTGGCCTCGGCGCTCACGCCTTCACTCCAGTGCGGCTCTGCATGTAGCCGCGCCAGGTGCTGTAGAAGGCGCGCTGGTTGGCCTCGTTGTAGTCGGCCGCGTAGGCGGTCCCAGGGCCGATCCAGTCGGGGTCGGGCCGCGGGTTGCGCAGGCCGATCTCGTAGTTGAAGGTCTGGCGCCGGGCGATCGGGCCGCGGTTGGCGGCGGTGATGTTGGTCCACACCTCGATGTCGTCCTGGTCGAAGGTGCCGGCGATGCCGTGGCTGCGGACGAAGGTCTCGAGGCTGGCGTCCCGCCACCAATCCGGAGTCTCCTTCGCCATCGTCACCCAGGACCAGAGCTCGGTCTCGTCGGCCGACGCCGGCTGCCAGAGGCGGATGTTCTGGAAGGAGACGGGCGGGATGTCGGGGTCGCCGGTGGTGGTGAAGATCGCATCGACGAAGGAGAAGTTGGGGAAGACGTTGCCGTGCATCACGGTGATCGCGTCGATCGCGTCGAGCTGATCCGGGTCGAGGGTGCGGCGCATCGACTCCATCACCTCGTCGGGCAGGGCGAGGTGGTGCGGCAGCGGGATCTGGGGAGGGAAGTTCTGGAAGCGGACCGTGTGGCCGCCCTCGCAGACGATCGTGTGGCCCAACATCGTGCCGCCGCCGAAGAGCTCCAGCTCGAGCGCGTGGCGGTGGGTCATCGCCACGTGGTAGCCGTCGCCGGAGAAGTTGTCGGCGCCGAGCTTCCAGTTCATCGCCGTCAGCGAGCGCTGCGGCGAGCCGACCACCTCGATGCCCTGCTCGGTGCGGGCGAAGAGGATCTCCAGATACCAGAGCATGTCGCCGAGGTAGTCCTCGAGCGAGGGCGCGTCGGGATCCCAGTTGACGAAGACGAGCCCGTGCAGCACCCGCACGTGAGGGGGTTCGAGCAGGCCGAGCCGCGAGCGGTCGAGCTCGCCGTAGGCGTATTTGTGGGCGGGCACGCCGATCAGCCGGCCGTCGTTCTTGTAGGTCCAGCCGTGGTAGGGGCAGCGGAAGTGGGCGGTGTTGCCGCGGTCGACCCGGCAGACCTGCATGCCGCGGTGGCGGCAGGAGTTGTGGAAGACGCGGATCTGGTCGTCCTCGGTGCGGGTGACGACGACCGGGTCGGTGCCGGAGAGACGGGTCACGTAGTCGCCCGCGGACGGGATCTCCGAGGCATGGGCGACGAAGAGCCAGGAGCGGGCGAAGATCCGCTCGAGCTCCTCGGCGTGGACCTCCGGATCGGCGAAGATACGGCGGCTGACCTCGCCCTCCTCCGGCCGGACGAGCGCCTCGTAATCATGGGTCGACTCAACGGACATCTGGCCCTCCTCCGTACGGCTTCGGCTCGATCTTGCCCTTACAACAGTACGCCCGCCGATCAGCGGTCGAGATGCGGTAATCCCGCGGCGGCGCAGCGGGTTTTCCGCCATACACCGCGGAACGCCCCGGCTAGGCTGGAAGGATGGATCTGGCAGTGGGAAGCACCGCGGCGGCGGTACCGCTGAGCGAGCTCGAGGTCGCCCCGGGCGAGGTGGTCGGCGATCAGAGCGCGGGCGAGCGGGTGATCTTCGTCCTGGAAGGGACCGGCGCCGAGACCTCCGGCCCGATCCCCCTGCCTTTCAGTGCCTCGGCCGTCCTCTTCCTGCCACCCCGCGCGCCCTACGAGTTCCTGAACATCGGAGCCACGCCGGCGCGCCTCCTGGTGGTCGCCGCGCCGGCGGCGCCCGCCGCGGAGATCCCTCCGTCCCGGCCGCCGTTCGGCCCGGTCTCCTGGCGCGAGCTGCCGAGCGTCGAGCTCGGCGCCGGCCTCGGCTTCGTCGGGGTCCGTTCGACCCTGGCCGTGGGTGCCGACGGCGCCGGGTCGGAGAGCATCCTCCTCGGCGTCTCCAGGTTCGCCCCCGGTGGCCGCCACGACATCCACCGCCACCGTGCGGCGGCCGAGGTGATGTACGTGCTCGACGGCGACGGTTGCCGGCTGATCGGCGAGGGCGGCTGGGCGCGGCCCCTCGGGCAGGGTGAATCGACCTTCATCCCGCGCGACGAATGGCACGGGCTGGCGAACTCCGGAGAGTCGACCGCCACCGTCGCCTTCGCCTACCTGGGCGCCGCCTCGACCGCGAGCGACGGCTATGAGCTCTACGGCCGCTGATCGGGTCGCGGTCCTGACCGGCGCGGGCGGCGGGATCGGCGCCGCGATCGCGGCGGAGCTGGCCGGACGCGGTTACGCCCTGGTCCTAGCGGGCCGCTCGGCCGACCGGCTCGGTGAGGTCGCCGACCGCCTCGGCGGCGGCGCACAGGTGCTGGCGGTCGCCTGCGACGTCGGCGAGTGGGACCAGCAGCAGCGGCTGCGTGACGCCGCGCTCGATCGGTTCGGCCGGATCGACGTGGCGATCGCCGGCGCCGGCAGCGAGATCGGCGCGCCGCTCCTGGACGGCGAGGACACGCCCCGGGAGTGGCTGGAGATGCTGCGGACCAACGTCCTCGGGGTCGCCTTCACCGCCCGGGCCTGTGCGCCGACACTCGCGCGGAGCGGCGGCCGGCTGGTCCTGATCGGCTCGGTGGTCGGCCGGGTCGCGATCCCCGGCAGCTTCTACTCGGCGACCAAGTGGGCGGTCAGCGGCCTGGCCGAGTCGCTGCGGCCCGAGCTCGCCGCGCGCGGCGTCGGGGTCACCGTGATCCAGCCCGGCCGGGTCGACACGGCGCTGCAGCCGGACGGGCTCGAGGAGCCGATGCTGGATCCGGCGGACGTCGCCGCGGCGGTCGCCTTCGCGCTCGGGCAGCCGGCCCGTGCCAGCCTCGGCGAGCTCGTGATCCGGCCCGCCGGGCAGCTGATCTGATGACCGAGCTCGCGATCGGCCTGGTCGGCTTCGGCTGGATGGGCAGGCGCCATACCGAGGCCTACCAACGGCTTCCCCATCACTTTCCCGAAGCGCCGGTTCCCCGGCTCGAGGTCGTCGCCGAGGTCGACCCCGACCTCCGCGCGGCGGCCTCGGCGCTCGGCTACCGGCGAGCGGTCGAGGCCTGGCAGGAGGTGATCGCCGACCAGCGTGTCGACGCGGTCAGCATCGCGACGCCGAACTGGCTCCATCGCGAGGTCGCCGTCGCCGCGGCGACGGCGGGCAGGCACATATGGCTCGAGAAGCCGGCCGGTCGCGACCTCGCCGACGCCAGGGCGATCGCCGCGGCCGTGGCTGCCGCGGGGGTGGCGACGGTGGTCGGCTTCGACCTCCGCTTCGCTCCCTGCATCCGCCGCGCGCGGGAGATCGTCGCCGCCGGCGAGCTCGGCGAGATCCACTCGGTCCGCGCCGCCTTCCTCACCGATTACGCCGCCGATCCGGCCGCGCCGCACGGCTGGCGCTTCCGACGGGACCTGGCCGGCTCGGGTGCCCTCGGCGACCTGATGGCCCATCTGGTCGACCTGTCGCGGTTCCTGGTCGGGGAGATCGTCGCCGTCGGAGCGACCTGCACAACCGTCGTCCCGGAGCGGCCGGCGCCCGACGACCCGGGCCGCATGATCCCGGTCGAGAACGAGGATCAGGTAGTCGCCGTCGCCCGCTTCGCCGGTGGCGCGACCGGGCAGCTGGAAGCGAGCCGGGTCGCCCCGGGCAGGCGTTCGGAGATCTCGATCGAGCTGACCGGCAGCGACGGGGCCCTCTCCTGGCGCTTCGATCGCCTCAACGAGCTGCGCGTCGCCGGCAGGCCGTCCGCGGCCCCGAGCGGGTGGACGCGGCGGCACGCGGACGGCTCCTTTCCCGGCTACGCCGCCTTCCAGCCCGCGCCGGGCCTACCGATGGGATACGACGACCTCAAGGTCCTCGGCGCGCATGAGCTGTGCCGGGCTGTGGCCGGCGAGGCCGGGATCGCGCCGGTGGCGGACGCGGTGCGGACCGCGGCGGTCCTGGCGGCGATGGAAGGCTCGCCGTCGGCGGAGCGCCCCCGGGCCGTGGAATACGATTGAACCGACTTCGGTCGGAGTCGGGAAAACCCGCCAAGACCAAGGGGGAAGTCCGTTTTTCGGGCGCCCCTTCCAGTGCTTAGATGAGCCTGGGGATGGGAGAGAGATGACCACCGTGAGCGAATTTGCAAAAGACGAGAACGGTCGGCTGCAGAAGGCGGACGAGATGTCGCCCGAGTACATGTTGGCGCTGCTGTCCGGCTACTACGAGGAAAAGTGGAACGTCAACGAGTCGGTGCTGAAGACCCTGGCCAAGTGGCGCGACTGGCCGGTGGTGGTCCGCGTGCCCGACCTGGGCGCCGACTTCACCGTGATGATCGACGAGGGCCGGGTCGTGAGCATCGAGCACGGCAAGCCGGCCCAGGCGCGGATCCTGGTCGTGATGGCCGCCGGGACGCAGGAGAAGATCTACTTCGAGGAGACGACCGCCGCGATCGAGGCGATCGCCGGGCGGATCAAGATTCGTGGCAACGAGACCGAGCGGCGCCGGATGCTCGCGGCAATCTCATACCTCACCTGGTGAGTTGAGCGTCGCCGCCGATCGCGCAACCGGCGAGAGCCTGATCGGCCGCTCGCTGCCTCGGCGCGAGGACCTGGCGCTGCTGACCGGGACCGCGGTCTTCGTCGACGACATGCGGCCGGCCGGGCTGCTGCACGCCCGCATCCTGCGCAGCCCTCACGCCCACGCGCGGATCAGGCGCATCGATCTCGAGCCCGCGCGCCGGCTGCCGGGGGTCGTCGACGTCTTCTGCGGCGCCGACGTCGAGCGCAGCGTCGAGCCGTGGGGAGACCTGACCCAGGACATCCTCACCGGCGACCGCATCGCCTTCGCCCGCGACAAGGCCGTGTACCAGGGCCAGGAGGTCGCGGTCGCCGTGGCCGAGACGAAATGGCAGGCCGAGGACGCGATCGAGGCGATCGAGGTCGATTACGAGCCGCTCGAGCCGTTGGTCGATCCCGAGCAGGCGATGCAGCCGGACGCTCCCGTGATCCAGGACGGCGTCGACTACGAGGGCGGCGTCGGCAACGCCTACGACGCCTCCTACAGAATCCGCGTCGGCGACTTCGAATTCGCCCGCGACGAAGCCGACGTGGTGGTCCGCGCCCGCTTCACCACCGGCTGCTCGGGCGCGGCCGCGCTCGAGCCCCACGCGTGCCTGGCCGACTACAACCCGTCGAGCGGCAAGCTCACTTTCCATTCGGCGACCCAGATGGTCCATCCGCTGCGCGACGGGCTCTCGAAGGCGCTCCATCTCCCGCGCACCCAGGTCCGCGTCGTCGCCCCCTTCGTCGGCGGCGGCTTCGGCTCCAAGGGCGACGTCTTCCCCTGGGAGGTGATTACGGCGGTCGCCTCGATCCGCACCGGGCGGCCGGTGCGCTGTGTGCTCAGCCGGCGTGAGGTGTTCGAAACCGTGCCCGGCCGCGGTCGCCAGGTGCGCTACGCGGAGCTGGCGATGCGCGCCGACGGGACGATCACCGCCTACGGCGAGCGCGTCATCTTCGCCTGTGGCGGCGTCTCCGCCTGGGGCAACCAGATCCTTCGCATCGGCACCCAGATCGGGATGCTCCCCTACGCGATTCCCAACATCCACGTCGACGGCTTCGCGGTGCACACCAACACCGGCCCGGCCGGGCCGGTGCGGGGCTTCGGCGTTCCCGAGGCGATCTTCGCCAAGGAGCAGCTCGTCGACATGGCCGCCACGGAGCTCGGCCTCGACCCGGTCGAGGTGCGGCTCCGCAACGTCCTCCACGGCGACGACTGCCCGACCGTGACGCCGCTCGGCCAACGGGTCGACAGCACCAGCATCGACCGCTGCCTGGAACGGGCCGCCGAGGCGATCGACCGCAGCGAGGCGGAGGACGTCGGGGTCGGCTTCGCGGTCTGCATGAAGTACACGAGCGCCCGTCACCCCTCGCTCGACAGCGACCTGGCGAGCGTCAGGATCGTGCTCGAGACCGACGGCACGGTGAGCGTCTTCTCCGGCGATTCCCCGCACGGGCAGGGCCATGGGACGACGGTCGCGCAGGTGGTCGCCGATGCCCTCGGGGTCGGGGTCGAGAAGGTGCGCGTCACCAGCTCCGACACGGAGACGTGTCCCTTCAGCCTCGGTACGTGGGGCAGCCGCGGGGGCGCGATCCTCGGGACGGCGGCGAGGATGGCGGCGGAGCGGGTTCGGGCCAAGCTGATCGAACTGGCGGCGCACATCCTCGAAACCGCGCCGGAGGAGCTCGAGGTCGCCGAGGACCGGGTGCGCTTCGTCGGCATGCCCGGCACCGGCCTCTTCATCCAGAACCTGGTGCTGCTCGCCGCCTACGCGACCCACCAGCTGCCGGAGGGCTTCGAGCCCGGTCCGATCCAGGCCCAGGCCACCTATGACACGCCGACCGAGCGCGAACGCAGCGACGGCACCGGCAACCTCAGCCCCACCTACAGTGCCGCGGCCCACGCGGCGCGGGTCGAGGTCGACCGCGAGACCGGTCGCTGGCGGGTCCTCGACTACGTGATGGCGCACGACACCGGGGTGATCATCAACCCGCTGATCGTCGAGGGCCAGCACCAGGGGGCGTTCCTGCACGGCTACGCGATGGTCTTCGGCGAGGAGGTGCGCTGGGGCGAGGACGGCGCCGTCGCCAACGCCGGCTTCAAGGAATACTTCGCGCCCTCGGCCGCCGACCTTCCCTCCCTGCACCCGACGATCGAGGTCCCGGCTCCCTCGACGGTGATCCCGGGCGGCCAGAAGGGCGCCGGGGAGAGCGCCACCGCGCCGGTCGCGGCGACGATCGCCAATGCCCTCCAGGCGGCGACCGGCGTCCGCTTCTGCTCCTTGCCGATCATGCCCGACGACGTCAAGCGCGCCCTGGTCGAGAGCGAGCGCCGCGGCGCGCCGATCGTCTACCCGCGGGACATGCCGGACTACGACGGGCCGACCGAGTGGCCCGAACCGGAGGAATTCGACGACCTCGAATTGATCGACTGATGCGGCCCTTCGAATACCTCACCCCGGCCGGGCTCGAGGAGGCCTTGGAGGCGGTCGCCGAGCGGCCCGAGGAGACCGCGCCGATCGCGGGCGGGCAGAGTCTCCTACTCGAATTGAAGAGCCGCGAACGGGCGCCGGCCCGGCTGGTCAGCCTGGCCGGCGTCGAGGCGCTCGGCGCGGTCTCCGGCGGACACGGTGAGATCCGGGTCGGGCCGACTGTCACCTACCGGGCGATCGCCGACGGCGAGGCGTTTGCCGCGATCGCCTCGCGATCCGCGGTGACGGGCTTCCTCACCCGGGTGATCGCCAACATCGCCGACCGCGCGGTGCGGACGATGGCGACCGTCGGCGGGGCCGCCTGCCAGGCCGAACCGGCGTTCGACATCCCGGTCGCGCTGACCGTCGTCGACGCCGGCTTCGAGGTCGCCGGGGCGAGCGGCACGCGCCGGGTCGCGGCGCACGAGTTCTTCCGCGGCGTCAAGCAGACGGCGCTCGAGCAGGGGGAGCTGCTCAGCGCGATCGTCGTTCCCGATCCGGCCGGGTCCTGGAGGTGGGGCTTCGCCAAGCAGGGGATGCGAGCCCACGATGCCGCCTTGTCCTCGGTCGCCCTGGCGGTCCGGGTCGACGGCGAAAGCCGGGTCGAGTGCTGCCGCATCGTCGTCGGCGGAGCGGTGAAGAGGCCGAGCCGGGCCTACGGATGCGAGACCTGGTTGATCGGGCGGCCGATCGGCGAGGTCGAGGCGGAGAAGCTCGGCGAGCGGCTCGCGGCGGAGGTCGTCCCGGAGCTCGGTGGCGCCCGCTTCGGCAGGGAGTACCGGCGGAGCCTCCTGCCTGCGCTCGTCCGCCGCGCACTCGAGGAGGCTCGCGATGAAGGTTGAGATCACGATCAACGGCAGGCCGGTCGCCGGCGAGGTCGACGAGCGCACCCTCCTGCTCGAGTTCGTCCGCGACGTCGCCGGCCTGACCGGAGCGCGCAACGGCTGCCTCGAAGCGCGCTGCGGTTGCTGCAGCGTCCTCCTCGACGGCCAGGTCGTGAAGTCGTGCAACGTGCTCGCCGCGCAGGCCGACGGACGCGAGGTCGAGACCGTCGAGGGCCTGGCGACGGGCGACACCACGACGATCGAGGATCCGACCACCGAGGGCTCGGTCGGGACCTACGTGCCGCTCAGCGCCCGCGGTGTCGACGAGGGCTCCCTGCACCCGCTCCAGCAGGCCTTCCACGAGCGCGGCGCGCTCCAATGCGGGTACTGCACGGCGGGGATGCTGCTGACGCTGAAGGAGTTCCTCGCCCGCGTTCCCGATCCGACCGAGGCGGAAGTGCGCGAGGCGCTGCGCGGCAACCTCTGCCGCTGCACCGGCTACCAGAGCATCGTCGACGCGGCGCTGCTGGCGGCCGAGCGGATGCGCGGCTGATCGGCGAGCCGGGGAAACCCGCAGCCGGTTTCGGCGAAACCCCGCAGCCGGCAGGCCGCCCGATCAAGCAAGCTGATCTGGGGTTACCGCAAAACCGAACGGGGAGAGGATGGCCGCATGGCGACGATCGACGAGGCACCGGCTCACGACGACATCGAGCTGATCGGCGAGAAGAAGCTGACCTGGTTCGACGTCTCGACGATCGGGTCGGGCGAGTTCCTGGCGATGCTGACCTGGGGGTTCATCGTCTACATCGCCAGCATCTATGGCCTGATGTGGGGGCTGATCGGCTTCGGCATCGCCGCGGTGATCGTCCTCGTCGCCTGGTGGCTCTACCGCGAGATCGTCACCGCGGTCCCGGAGGCCGGCTGGATCCAGTCATGGAGTCGCGAGGCCGGTCTGTTCTCCCTCGGAACCTCCTATTTCATACTGTTCGTTCCCGTCTACGCTGCGTTCATGTGGCTCGAGTTCGCGGTCGCCACGGCCTTTCTCCAGGGTGTCGCGCCGGGGGTCGACAAGCACATCTGGCCGCTCGTCCTGATCGGCCCGCTGGCGATCGTCAACCTGGCCGGGTTCCAGATCACGGCGAAGCTGCAGGCGACGCTGGTCAGCATCATGCTGGTGTTGAACGTCCTCCTCGGGATCCTCATCTGGACCCACTTCAACTCCTCGGTCTGGTCGGAAAACTGGGCTCAGGTGAGCGCCCCGGGCGTAATCGGCGTCGCCACCATCGCCGGCCTCTGGATCGCCCTGATGGCAGGCGCCCTCGAGGCGCAGGCGATCCTGGTGGACGACTGGGACAACTTCAAACGCTCGCGTGACGTCGGCATGCCGCTCGGGCTGATCCAGCTCTTCTTCCTCGAGTTCGTCGTCGGCATCGGGATCATGGGTGTGTTCCCGATCGGCGAACTGTTCGAATTCGCCGTCCCACCGGTCAGCTTCGTCGAAGTCACGTACGGGAAAAATCTCCTCTACGTACTCGCCTTCATCTTCGTGATCATCGGCAACGCGACCACCTTCAACGTCTACTTCATGACGATGGGGAAGACGATCGCCACCTACGCCCACCAGGGCGCGATCCCCCGTGTCTTCGGCCGCTACTCGACCCGCGGGGCGGTTCCCTGGGTGGCGATCCTCTTCCTGATCGCACTCGCACTCGCCGGCGCCTACTGGACCGGGTACGAATTCATCGTCCACCTGGTGAGCGCCTGGGCGGTGACGCTCTACGCGGTCGTCGCCCTCTGCTTCCTTGGCATGCGCCGCAACAAGCAACTCGAGCGACCGGTGGTGGCGCGCTTCGGCACGGCGCTGGCGATCGCCCTGTTGGTCGCCTCGATCCTGATGGCCTACGGCGTGCTGAAGGAATATCCGGCGCCGTCGTACGTCTGGTTCGGGGTGGTGGCACTGGTCGCCTTCTACGACTACTTCATCGTCCCGCGGACCGCCCGCGGCAAACGCTACCGGGCATCGGTGCTCCAGCGCCGGACCTCCGCCGCCCGGCTCTGATTCGATGGGTCGCACGGCCGCCGCGGATCAGGCACCATTTCTGGGGTGACCGGTGACGCGCCACCGCGAGACGAAATGACCACGGCCCGTCGCACCGCTGCCACCGCGAGCGAGTGGCTGCGCGACGGGCGCCGCGTGGTCGCCGCGTTGTTGGTCGAGATCGAGGGGTCGGCGCCGCTCGAGGCGGGCGCCCTGATGCTGATCGCCGACGACGGCGCGATCGAAGGCTCGATCACCGGCGGCTGCGTCGAGACGGCGGTGGTCGGCGAGGCGCAGGCCGTCCTCGCCGGCGGCCCCGCCCGGACGGTCAGATACGGGATCTCCGACGAGCTCGCCGGTTCGGTCGGTCTGACCTGCGGCGGTGGCGTCCAGATCTTCGTCCATGAGCTCTTCGGCGAGCAGACCGAGGCGTTCGACGCGGTCGCCGCCGGGCGGCCGGTGGCGATCGCCACCCTGCTTGACGGCCCGCAGGCCGGCCGGAAGCTGGCGGTCATCGACCGCACGGTCCTCGGCGGCTTTGGCGGGCCCGAACTGCTCGACCACTCGGTCGCCCGCGACGCCGAAGGGATGCTCGCCCAAGGCCATACCGGGGTCCGTCGCTACGGCCCCGACGGCGCCGCGCTCGGCGCCGAGGTGGCGGTGCACGTCTCCTCCTTCGCGCCGCCGCCGAAGATGCTCATCTTCGGCGCCGTCGATTTCTCGGCTGCCCTCGCCCGCCTGGCCTCCGAGCTCGGCTACGAGGTGACGATCGCCGACCCGCGGCGCCCCTTCATCGAGACACCGCGCTTCCAAGGTGCCGCCACGACCGTGCGCGCCTGGCCCGAAGAGGCCTTCGAGCGGATCCGCCTCGGCCCCCGCGACGCGGTGCTCGTCTTCACCCACGACCCGAAGTTCGACCAGCCGGCCCTGATCGGCGCGCTGGCCACCGAGGCTGGCTACATCGGGGCGCTCGGCTCGCGGAAGACGACAGCCGATCGCGCGCGGCGGCTCGGTGAGTGCGGGGTGGAGGCCTGGGAACTAGACCGAATCCACGCGCCCTGCGGTCTCGACATCGGCGCGGCGACGCCCGAGGAGGTCGCGGTCTCGGTGTTGGCGGAGATCGTCGCTGTGCGCTCCGATCGCGGCGGAGAACCGCTCAAGGGCGGCTCTGGAGCCATACATCCGCGAGGATCACGATTCCTCAAATCGGCCGGGAAGCCTGGCGGTGGCGTGCCCGCCGCATAACAGTTTCGTTGAGTGGGTCCGCGCGTGTGGGGTGACGGGAGAGGCTTCAGCTAATGGCCATGGTCATTTTGGGCCGCGCAGATTCCACCCGTCCGAACAACCTGACGGCCGAATCGTCGAAATAGGACTTAGCCGCAGTCTGCGATCAGCCTCCCGACTACTCCCGAATCTCAATCCCTAGGTTTCTTTCGCGGGTTCGAGTCCCGTCGCTCCCGTTACGCGTCTTTGGCTTCACAACGCCATTCCAGCCGACCGGGACCTCGTTGTCTATTGCAGGACCTTGGGCCACCGGCTGTGTCCCAAAACGTCCTAGCACCCTGAGGCGGAAACCAGTCGGGGAGCTTTCGGGGGGCCGAATCTGACCAGCCGAGGAGGAGCCGCGGCTGCCCGTCTCCGAAACGGGGTAGCTGCTCATCCAGGACGCCAGGATCTCGCAAACGTCCGACACCACCGAAAGCGAGCCCGCCGATGACCCCACGACCGCCGTTGCCGCCGTTCACCCGGGAGGGCGCGATCGAGAAGATCCGCGCCGCCGAGGACGCCTGGAACTCCTGCGACCCGGAGCGCTGTGCGAAGGCCTATACGCCCGACAGTCGTTGGCGCAACCGCTCGCGGTTCATCACCGGGCACGACGAGATCGTGGCCTTCCTCACCCAGAAGTGGGAACGGGAGCACGACTACCGGCTGATCAAGGAGCTCTGGGCCTTCACCGAGGACCGCATCGCCGTCCGCTTCGCCTACGAGTGGCACTCCGAGGCGGGCCAGTGGTTCCGCGCCTACGGCAACGAGAACTGGCAGTTCACCGGCGAAGGGCTGATGTCGGAACGGCACGCCAGCATCAACGACGTCGCGATCGAAGAGTCGGAGCGGCGGTTCCACTGGGACCGCCCCGGCCCACGACCTGCCGACCATCCGGGCCTCGGTGAGCTGGGGCTCTAGTGAACGCCCGGTCGGGCGGCGCCGTACCGACTGCGGATGGGGCATCCGGGATGGGCACGGGTGGTTTCGAACCAGCGACCTCTCGCGTGTGAAGCGTCGCACGTATGCCGCGCAGGTCCCAGTGCAGAGCGGATTCCAGCTTGTACAGCGAAATCAAGGTCCATGCCGATCGGCTCTGTTCGGGGGTGTTGGGCGGCGTTTGACCCCACGAATGACGCCACGGGCCCTGCCAGGCGCCCTTCTACTCGGTGGCCTTGCCGCCGGCGAGCACGGTCGTTCCGACCTTGACCGAGGCATCGACGCGAGGTCGGCAGCGTCGACCTCGATGCCTAGGTTCTCGAGCAGTGAGCGGTTGTAGTCCACCTTCCACCTGCCCCACGAATATCGCACGCATCTTGTCCTCGTTGCCACCTCGGACCCGCATGGCCTCCCTGAGCGAGACGGTGACGAGCAACTCGACCATCAGTTGAGATGCCTCGCTTTTCAGGCTGTCAGTGGGCGTCAGAGGCGGCCGCGCCGATGTAGATAGCACTGAGAGTCGCGAAGATGAACGCCTGCAGCGTGCCCACGAGGGCGACCTCGAAGATGAAGAAGACGAAGGCGAGCGGGAAGGTGACCGCGCCCAAAGCGGCGATCCCCAGCAGAACGGCGAGCCCACCACCCATGAAGAGGAGCAGCAGGTGGCCGGCCAGGATGTTGGCGAAGAGTCGGACGGAGAGGCTGATCAGGCGCACGAAGTGGGAGACGACCTCGATCACGAAGATCGCGCCGCGGCCAATCGGGCTCATGTTCTCCAGGCCCGGCGGCAGCCAGCTCTTCAGGTAGGGGACAAACCCCTTCGCCCGGACGCCTTCGACGTGGTAGCTGACCCAGACCACCAGGGTGAGGACGATCGGGACCGAGATGTTCGCCGTCGCCGCGTAGACCGCGAAGGTCGGGATTTCGAGGCCGAGGACATTGAAGTGCTCCCCGGTGTTGGTAGGCAACGGCAGGTAGCCGACCAGGTTCGAGAACAGGAGAAAAAAGAAGAGGGCGCCGATGAACGGGAACCAACGGGTCGCCACGTCGCTCGGCATGTTGTCGCGGGTGATGTTGTTCTTGGCGAGTTCGTAGGCGATCTCGACAGCGGCCTGCGTACGGTTCGGCCGCTCCTGCATCTTTCTCGCAATCCATGCCATGGTCACGATCGTCAGCACACTGGCCAGCGTCAGATAGAAGACCGCGCGATTGATCGACAGGTCGATCGGCCCGATCTTCAGGTGAACCCAGGCCGGAAGCTTGAACTCGTTCTGCGGCTTGAACTCTTCGTTCTTGCCGTCGCTTCCGAAGACCAGAAGCAGGGCGATCGCGATGGCCAGGTAGGAGCCGAGGCCGATCACGACCTTGGTCTTGGTCTTCACGGTGACGAGGATCGCCGAGGCGATACCGACGGTGAGGTGGACGGTGCCACTGTTCGGAGGTCGGCCTCGATGCAGTGGTCATGGCACCCCGTGCTCATCTGAAACATCGTAACACGATATATTCGAATGAGCGCGTCATGGGTCCTGGTACGGCGGCCGGTGCCTCTCGATGTTGCGTCAGGACGTGGGCAGCGGGAACGCGCGGAAGCGACGGAGCTCTTCCAGATGCACCTGCGACAGCCGCTTGATCAGTTCATCCCCTGTCGCGGTCAGTTGCAGTCGGATGACCCGGTGGTCGTCGGAATCCTGGACGCGTCGGACAAGGCCGGACTTCTCGGCCCGGTCGATGAGTCCCACGACACTGTGATGACGAACCGCGAGATACCCGGCGACCTCCCCGACCGTCGGTCCGTCGGGACCGCGGTGGCCTTTCACGGCGAGCAGGAGCTGGTGTTGGCTCGGCGCCAGCCCCTCGCCGCGGGCCTGTTCCTCGCTCCAATGTAGGAATCGCCGTAGGGCTGACCGGAACTCCAGCAGATTCGCGTAGTCGTCATCCGACATCGGTGTCATCTATCGGACGGTCTCCTTCGTCGCGGTGGCCCGGCCTAGGCCGATCATGTCACCAGGCCGCAGGACGCGTTCGCTGTGGCGTTCCTCCTGGAGGTCGCGCAGACGCCCTTGGAGAAGCTGCTCCAGCGTGATCGTCCCGACGACCTCGGTGTGATCCTCACGGTCCACCACGGGGAGATCGGTCACGCCGTGCTCGGCCATCACGTAGGCGACGTGCCGCAGGGTGTCGTCCACATGGGCGACGACCGTCTCCGCTGAACCTCCCGAGGGACTGAAGACGGTGCTCATCACGTCGCCCACGAACAGCACCTCGAGCGGATCGACGCTGTATTCGCGGGTCAGGTGCAGGCCCCGGCGGGCGATCTTCTCGGTCAGGACAGAGCGCCGAAGGATGAGGATCGACACCGCGTAGGCGACCGTGGCCCCGATCAGCAGGGGCAGCAGGGCTTCATAGCGGTGGGTCAGCTCCAAGGCGAAGACGACCCCGGTCAGAGGCGAGCGCATGACCCCGCCGAGCACCCCGGCCAGGCCCACCAGGGGCCAGAATCCGGTGCCGACGTGGGGGAAGATGGCCGCCTCGAGGCCGCCGAAGGCGCCGCCGATCATCAGCATGGGCGCGAGCACGCCGCCCGAGGTTCCCGAGCCCAGGGAGAGCGACCAGATCAGCGTCTTGACGATGAGGATGCCGACGATCAGGTCGGTCGTGATCGTCCCGTTCAGCTCCGATTCGATCACGTTGTAGCCGACTCCCAGAGCCTGCGGGACGATCAGACCGCCGACGCCGATGATGACGCCGCCGATGGCGGGCCACCACATCCAGTGGAGCGGCAGGCGTTGGAAGGTGTCCTCGGACAGATAGACGAGGGTGGTCGCGAGTAGGGCGAGGAGCCCGGCGGCGATGCCCGAGGCAACGCAAAGACCGTAGACGGCGGCATCGAGGTGAAGCGTGCCGGGGGGCATCGGGAAGATCGCGCCGCCCCCGAGTAGCGGCACCCGTACGATCGTCGCGACCGCCACCGCGGCCACGACCGGGATGAAGCTTCGCGGCCGCCACTCGAAGAGGAGTAGCTCGACCGCCAGCAGGACCGATGCGAGCGGGGCGTTGAACGTGGCCGCCATCCCCGCCGCGGCGCCGGCGACCAGGAGGGTCTTTCGCTCATCGGCGGTGAGGTGGAGGAACTGCGCCCAGATCGAGCCGAGAGCGCCCCCAGTCATGATGATCGGGCCCTCGGCCCCGAAAGGTCCCCCCGTGCCGATCGTCACTGCCGAGGCGATCGGCTTCAAAAAGGCAACACGTGGCTGCACCTTGCTGCCGGAGACCAGGATTGCCTCGATTGCCTCCGGAATCCCATGGCCGCGGATCTTCTCCGTGCCGAAGCGCGCCATCAGGCCGACCGCGAGCCCTCCGCAGATCGGCGCGAGGAGGATCAGAAGGGGGGAGTGGTGGCCTTCCCCGGGCGCCACCAGGGCGGTCCCGAGGCGTTGGTAGAAGACGAGGTTGGTGATCAGGCCGATCAGACGTAGCAGGCACCAGGCCACGCCGGCACTGAGTGCCCCGATCGGCAATGCGAGCCCGGCGATCGCGAGAATCCGAGGGACCACGGCGAAATCGCCGAGGTGGTTCAGGTCGCGGGGGCGAGGTGGGGTCATCCCGTGAAAAAGTATCGCGTTACGACCTATTTAGGCCCGTCGGTCCGATGCCGGACGGCTTCACGCAGGCCGTCCCCGCGTCAAACTGCGACTGCTGCCCGCCGCCGCTCGGCAGCGGCGACCATGTTTTCCAAGGCCGGGCGTACCTCTTTCCACGTGCGCGTCTTCAAGCCGCAGTCGGGATTGACCCAGAGTCGATCGCGGCCGATCCGCCGCTCGGCCAGTTCGAGCAGCCCCTCGATCTCCTCGATCGAAGGCACCCGCGGCGAGTGGATGTCGTAGATGCCCGGCCCGATCTCGTTCGGGTAGGTGACGCCGTCGGTGAACGCGTCGAGCACGTCCATCCGGGAGCGAGAGGCCTCGATCGACAGCACGTCGGCGTCGAGTCGGATGATGTGCTCGATCATCTCGTTGAACTCCGAATAGCACATGTGAGTGTGGATCTGGGTGTCCGGCCGGGCCGGGGCGGTCGCCAGGCGGAAGCAGTCGACCGCCCACCGCACGTAGTCGTCGCGCTCGGCGGCTCGCAGCGGCAGCCCCTCGCGCAGCGCTGCCTCGTCGACCTGGACGATAGGTGCGCCCGCCGCCTCGAGGTCGAGTACCTCGTCCTGGATCGCCAGCGCGATCTGCGTGCAGGTCTCCGAACGCGGCTGATCATCGCGGACGAACGACCACTGCAAGATCGTCACGGGGCCGGTCAGCATGCCCTTCATGGGCTTCGCGGTGCGCGACTGCGCGTAGCGCCACCAGTCGACGGTCATCGCGGTCGGACGTGAGACGTCGCCGAAGAGGATGGGCGGCTTCACGCAGCGGCTGCCGTAGGACTGCACCCAGCCGTGGGCCGAGAAGGCGAAGCCGGCGAGCTGCTGGCCGAAGTACTCGACCATGTCGTTGCGCTCAGGCTCGCCGTGGACGAATACGTCGAGGCCGAGCTCCTCCTGGAAGGCGACCACCTCGTCGACCTGGGAGCGGATGAACTGGAGGTAGGAGGACCTGTCGAGCTTGCCTTCGCGCAGCTCGCGCCGGGCGGTGCGGATCGCCTCGGTCTGCGGATAGGAGCCGATCGTCGTGGTCGGCAGCTCGGGCAGGCCGAGACGTTCCGCCTGCAGTGGCCGCCGCTCCTCGAATGGCGACGGCCGGTCGTAGTCAGCCACCGACAGCGCGCCGACGCGCTCGCGCACCGCCGGCTCGTTGGTCTGACTCGAGGTGCGCCGGGCCGAGACGATCGCGCGTCCGTCAGCGAGCACCTCCTCGCGGTCGGCGTCCGATCCGACTGCCGTGACCAGGGTTCTCAGCTCCTCGAGCTTCTCGACGCAGAAGGCGAGCCATGGACGGACCTCCCGTTCGATCCCCTCCTCGCGGGCCGCCTCGTACGGGACGTGCAACAGCGAGCAGGACGGCGCGATCGTCACCCGCTCGGAGCCGAGTGCGGTGATCGCCGCGTCGATCCGGTCGAGGGCCAGGTCGGGGTCGGCGATCCAGACGTTGCGGCCGTCGATGACGCCCAGCGAGAGCCTCGTCGGAGTGTCGGCGAAGGCCTCAAGCGCCGGGCCGAGTTGCCCGGGCGCGCGGACCAGGTCGAGGTGGAGCTCGGCCGGCGCCAGGGTGGCGAGGCGCTCGAGGACGTCTGGGTCGAGACTGGCGAAGTAGGTGGCGAGGCAGAGCTCGGTCCCGCCGGCGGCGTCGGTGAGCGCCCGCCACGCATTCGCGAAGGCGACGAGCTCCCACGGCGCGCGGTCGAGCGCCAGGCATGGCTCGTCGATCTGAATCTCGGTCGCACCCGCTGCGCTCAGCGCGTTGAGCAGCCCCGCGTAGGCGGGGACGAGATCCTCGAGGAGGTCGAGCGGGCGGGCGAGTCCCTTCGAGAGCAGCAAGAGGCTGAGCGGGCCGAGGACCACAGGGCGCGCCTGGACGCCCAGCTCGGCGGCCTCGCGCAGCGGACCCGTCCAGTGGTCGGCCCGCGGCTCGAAGCGCATGTCGGGCTCCAGCTCAGGCACCAAGTAGTGGTAGTTGGTGTCGAACCACTTGGTCATCTCGAGTGGTCGCTCATCGGCGGTCCCTCGAGCGAGAACGAAATAGTCCGCGACGCTTTCGCGGTCGAGGGCGCCGAAGCGCGACGGGATTGCGCCGAGCGCCCAGGCGGTGTCGAGAACGTGGTCGTAGAGGCTGAAATCCCCGCAGGGGATGACGTCGATCCCGGCTGCGGTGGCGAGCTTCCAGTTCGCCGCGCGGAGCCCGCGGGCGGTCTCCGCCAGTTCGGCCTCGACGGTGTGTCCGGCCCAGCAGGCCTCGAGGGCGAACTTCAGCTCGCGGTCGGGTCCGATTCGGGGTAGGCCCAGGAGGGCGGTGCGTGCCAACAGATCACTTCTCCTTGATCGATTTGAGTGGCCTTCGGCCGGCCCTAGACGACGTGGAGGTCGCCGGCGTCTCCGCCGGCGTCCTCGACGGCCTTGCGGATCGCCTTCAAGGCTTCCTCGCGGTCCGGGGCTTCGATCTCGAGGTGGTGCCGGCGGCGCGGGCCCGATCCGGTCTCCACCCGACCGCCCGTGAACCAGTACAGCCCCTGCTCGTCAAGTCTGGCGCTGACCTCTTCGTTGAAGTTCGCACGACAGATGACCTTGAATCGAGGCACAGGCTCTAGGCGCCCTTCTCGATCGGCGCACCGACCAGGTTTCCCCACTCCGTCCAGGAACCGTCGTAGTTCTTGACGTTCTCCTCGCCGAGCAGCTCGTGCAAAACGAACCAGGTGTGGGCCGAGCGCTCGCCGATCCGGCAGTAGGCGATGATCGGGTCGTCACCGGAGATCACGCCCTTCGCGGTGTACAGATCGCGCAACTCGTCGGCCGATTTGAAGGTCCCGTCCTCTTCCACCGCCTGGGACCAGGGGACCGATGCGGCGCCAGGAATGTGGCCACCGCGTTGGGCCCCCTCCTGCTCATAGCCCGCGGGCGATATCACTTCGCCGGCGAACTCCTGCGGGCTGCGCACGTCGACCAGGTGCGTGGCCGTGCCGAGCGCAGCCGCTACCTCGTCGCGGAAGGCGCGGATCGAGCAGTCCTTGGAGTGGATGGCAAAAGTCGCCGCCGGATAGGACGGGACATCGGCGACCGTCTCGCGTCCCTCCGCGACCCACTTTTCGCGCGGGCCGTCGATCAGCTTCACCTTGTCGTGCCCGTAATGTCGGAAGTACCAGTACGTGTAGGCGGCAAACCAGTTGTTGCGGTCGCCGTAGAGGACCACGGTGTGGTCGTTGGAGATGCCGCGGCTCCCCATCAGCCCGCCGAAGGCCTCCGGGCCGAGGAAGTTACGTTCGACCTGGTCTTGGAGGTCCGCCTTCCAGTCGAAGCCGATAGCGCCAGGGATGTGGCCCTTTGCGTAAAGGGCGGGGTCCTCGTCGACCTCGACGATCCGGATCGAATCGTCGTCCAGGTGCTCGGCGACCCAGTCGGTGTCCACCAGCACGTCCTTGGCGTAGTTCATCACGGCCTCCAGGAGTCTTCTGTCGCTATTGCCTTGATTCCGATCAGGATTCGGTCTCGCCACGACTTTACACAATCATGATGGGTAAAAGCCTAGGCCAGCTCGTACCTTGAAAAGGCGAGACTCCGACGCCTCATCAGAAGGTCGCCACCGAGGCACGGCCACCGCGGTCGTCGGCCGAGACTGAAGGAAGGACCAACACGGGGCAGTCGGGAGAGCGAGTGAGGCTCTTGGACGTCCGGTCGAGAACCACCTGCCCTTCCGGTTTTGGCCTGCCGGATCCGAGCACCAGCAGGTCCACTTCGCTGCCGAAGGATCGGAGCTCCTCCACGGGCACCCCATAGGCCGGCCGCACCCTTACACGATCGAGTCGACTCAGCCGGCGCGCGATCCCCGTGAGGCGCGGGTCGGTCCCCATGACGCCATTCATCGGGGTGAGCGAGCCATCGAACCGGATCCTCGCGACGAGGATCAAGGCGTGTAGCTCGGCTTCGGTGCCGCCGGCCAGATCGCCTGCACTCGCGAGCGCACCTTGGCTCTCGGCCGAATCGTCGTATCCCACGCCGATGACCTCGATCGGGTTTGGAGAGTCGGCATATCCCGAAGGGGAAACCGCTACCGCGCAGGGGGCGCCTTGCAGCGAGGAACGGGCGTCGTCACCTGCCAGGACCCGGCCGACGAAGCCACGGCGGGAGGCACCGACGACGAGGAGATCGGAGTTGTGTTCTTCGGCGAATCGATGCAACCCCACGGCCACCGAGGTTCCGCCGGCATGCGCGATTTCCGCTTCTCCACCGACTGCTTCCCGTTCGCTCTGCAGCAGCCTCTGGGCCTCCTCCCGGGCCGAGGAGTCGAATTCATGGACGACGACGGCGGTGGTTTCCAGGTGGACATGGACCAGGGTGAGCCGTCCGTGGGGATCCAGGAGGCGCCGGGCCAGCGCGGCGGCGTCGCGGCCTCCGCTCCTACCGTCGACTCCTACGATCACGTTCTCGAACATCGTGGCTCCTTTCACTCCGGGATCGGGCCGGTCGCCTCCGGTCGATGACCTTGGAGGCAGTCGGTCGGCGGCGCGGATCGGATTCGAAGGATCTGAAGACGCCGTCTCCGACCCTTGGGCAGGTGCACGTCGACGATGGCACCCACGGTTCGACCGATCAGAGCCTCGCCGATCGGCGAGGCGGCAGAGGCGGCATTCGCCCGTGGCCCCTCGTGGCCGCCGACCAGCTCGTGTTCGGCGAGTTCGCCGCTCTCGACGTCCTTGACGTCGACGATGGTGCCGACCGCCGCCCTACCGTCGAGCGGACCCTCGTCGACCACCTCGGCGCTCTGCAACAACTCATCGAGGCGGGCGGCGCGGACGGCCATGACGACCTCCTCCTCCTGGATCTGGAGATACTCGTCATTGTCCGCCGGGGCACCGAACCCGCGTGCCTCTCGCAGGCGTTCGGCCATGCCGCCCCCGAGCTCGCACCGGAGGCGCTCGAGCTCGGCGCGCAGGATCCGCTCGCCATCGCGGGTGATGATGGTGCGGCGCGGGACTCCGGGGAGATCGGCACGCGGGCCGTTCGGATGGTCGGGGACGATCTGCGTCTCAGCGGTGGTGTTCATATGACCGATCCTCGCCGCCGGGAGCGCCGTGGACCATGGGCCCAAACCCCCATTTCGACGCCCCCTTCGTCCCTCGCCGCTCAGGTCGACGGCTCAGGGCCGGGAGGTCAGCGGGAGGACCGGAGCGTGAGCGTGACCCTGTCGGCAGCATCGTCGGCCGCTGATCCACCGCCGCCCTGGGGCAGGTCGACGACGAGGTCGGGGCAACCCCAACCCTTGTACCGATCGGCATCGATCAGGAATGGGACGCCGCCGATCTCGCCGAGTTGTAGATCGTTGAATCCTGCCGGCAGTTTCGCCTCACACACCGAGCGGGAAGCACCGCGCTCCTCGGTGTGGCGCAGGGCGACCAGGTGGTACCTGGCGCGAAGCCTCAAGATCTCGTCGATCGCCGACGGGGTCGCGATGACCGTGCCCGCCCTGAGGCTCCGTCGGCCGCGTCCTCGTCGCCCGCCAGGGGCAGGCTCCCCGGCGCGCGAGGGCACGATCTGGCCTTCGGGCGGAGGGCATCGCCCAAGAGCACCCTCCCGCGCCGCGACGGCTGTCCGGAGCTTTCGCCGGGCGTCGTGGAGGGTCTTGTAGACCGCCCCCCGGGTCCGGCCCATCCGGGTCGCCAGGACATCGATCGGGACGTCGTTCAGCGCCACCGCGACGAGAACCTCGCGCTGACGAGCGGTGAGCTCGGTCGCCATCGCGGCCTTCAGGGCGGCGAGCAGGTCCTTCATCTCGAGATCCTCCTGGGCGGTCGGACCGCGTGCGGCGCACCGAGTCCACCAGTCGGGTTCGGTCGGTACCTCCCGTCCCTGCCAGGCACGAGAGCGGACCGTCGCCGCGGCCTCCAGCAGCGCGAACTTGTAGGCCCAGGTCGTGAAGTGGCTCTGGCCGCGGAAGTCCTCGAGCTTGCGAAGAACTGCGAGGAGGGCGTCGTCGGCGCTCTGTTGGGCGAGGTCGTCGAAGTCGTCCCCCCACAGGTGAGGGAGCGCCGCGCGGCGACGGCCGACCTCGAACCGGGCGGCTCTGAGAAGAAGGGCGTGCAGATCCTCGATCCCCGCCTCGAGGTCCTCGCTCCCCGGCGTCAACCGATCGAGCCAGGCCTGGGACTCGGCGTCGATCGCGCCCCGCACCCCGAGCCCGTTCGATGGGTGAGAGTTGCGATCAGTGGCCGTGATCATGACGACAGGGTCGTGGTCCACCGCTCGTCGGGCCATGGGCACGAATGCCCATCTCGTCCCAGCAAGGCGCGCGTTCTCCCCATGGATCTCGGGTCTGAGGTAAGACGAAGGCCCGATCCGACGCTAACCGGCTGGACCCAGACCAAAGACGTTCAGAGCATGACCTGGAGAGGCGGTGTGCGCGATGGGCAAGAAGCAGACCTTCATCATCGTCGGCGCGAGTCTGGCCGGCGCCAAGGCGGCCGAGGAGCTGCGCGAGCGAGGATTCGACGGGCGGCTGGTATTGATCGGCGCGGAGGCTGAGCGGCCATATGAACGGCCGCCGCTGACCAAGGACTACTTGCGGGGTGAGTCAGATCGCGGGTCGACCTACGTCCATGAGGAGAACTTTTACGCCGAGCGCGGGATCTCGTTGTTGACGGACACGACCGTCACCGCGATCGATCCGGTCGCGGCGACCGTCACCTTGCCCGACGGAAGCGAGCTCGACTACGACCGGCTGCTCCTCGCGACCGGCGCGGAGCCGCGACGGTTGCGGGTCCCCGGTGCCGAGCTGGACGGAATCCACTACCTCAGGACCCTTGCCGACTGTGACCTGCTGCAGGACCGACTCGACGGCGGCGGGCGCGTCGCCGTGGTCGGAGCCGGCTGGATCGGCAGCGAGTTTGCGGCATCGGCCCGTCAGACCGGCCACGAGGTCACCATGATCGACCCGACCGCCCTGCCCAACGAACGCATCTTCGGTCCCGAGATCGGTGCCTTCTATCGCGATCTGCACGCCCGACAGGGCGTCGATCTGGTCCTCGGTGAGCGTGTCGAGTCTTTCGAGGGAGATGGAACCCTTCGTCGAGTGCACACCAGCGGCGGCCGGGAGATCGAGTGCGATCTGGCCGTGGTCGGGGTCGGGGTCGTCCCGCGCACGGAGCTCGCCAGGGACGCGGGCCTGGCGCTCGAGAACGGCATCCTGGTCGACGAAGGGCTGCAGACCACGGCTCCGGGGGTGTTCGCCGCGGGCGATGTGGCATGTGCCTGGCATCCCTTCTACGGCGGACAGGTTCGCGTCGAGCATTGGTCCAATGCCCTCACCCAGGGGCCCGCGGCCGCGCGGGCGATGCTCGGCGAAACGGTCCGCTACGAACACATCCCCTACTTCTTCTCCGATCAGTACGAGGTCGGCATGGAGTACTCCGGCTATGCGCCCCGTTGGGACGAGGTCGTCTTCCGCGGTCACCAGGCGAGCGGTGAGTTCATCGCCTTCTGGCTGCGCGACGGGCGTGTCGCCGCAGGGATGAACGTAAACGTCTGGGACGTCAACGATCAGATCCGGTCCCTGATCGGCTCCCGCCAGATCATCGACGTGGCCACGTTGGCCGACCCCGATACGCCGCTCGACTCGCTGGCCCCCGCCGTCGCGGGTCGAGGCTGAGGAGGCGAAGATGCCCGCCAGCCCGAACCTCGCCCGCCTGCACGACGCAGGGGTCTCGATCTGGCTCGACACGCTCTCGAGACACCTGCTGGAGAGCGGCGAGTTCACCGACCTGATCCGCGATTGCAGTGTCACCGGGGCGACGTCGAACCCGACGATCTTCGCCAAGGCGATCACCGGCTCGGACCTCTACGACGAGCAGTTGCGGCGCCTGGATCCCGCGGAGGGCGGTGATCCGCAGGAGTTGTTCTTCTTACTGGCGCTTGACGACGTTCGCGTGGCCGCCCGGCAGCTGCGCCCCGCCTACGACGCAAGCGAGGGTCGGGACGGCTTCATCTCCTTCGAGTGCACGCCGGATCTCGCCGACGACGCGGAGGCCACCATCGACCAGGCGACGGATCTCTGGCAGCGCCTCGACCAGCCCAACGTGATGATCAAGGTTCCCGCCACGCGCGCGGGCCTCGCGGCCATCGAGGAGCTGACGCGCCGCGGGATCAACGTCAACGTGACGCTGCTGTTCGCGGTCGATCGCTACGAGGATGTGGCCGACGCCTACCTGCGCGGGCTGAGGGCCCGGGCAGGTGAAAACCAGCCGCTCACCGGGATCGCCTCGGCTGCGTCGTTCTTCCTCTCGCGCATCGACACCAAGGTCGACGCCCGGCTCGCGGAGAACTCGCCATTGCGCGGCCGGGTGGCTATCGCCGGTGCCCGCGTCGCCTACCAGCGCTATCTCGCGAAGTTCTCCGGCCGCGAGTGGGAGCGCTTGGCAGAGCTCGGCGCCCGTCCCCAGCGGCCGCTGTGGGCGAGTACCGGGACCAAGGACCCCGCCTACTCCGACGTCCTCTATGTCGCCGAGCTGATCGGTCCCGGGGTGATCAACACGATGCCCGAGGCGACGCTGCGTGCCTTCGCCGACCACGGAGAGGTCGCCGAGACCCTCGCCGTCGATCCGCCGGGCGCCGCCCAGGCCCTCGCCGACGTCGCGAGCGCGGGGATCGACCTCACGGCGATCACCGACGAGCTCGAACGAGAGGGCGTGCGGTCCTTTTGCGACTCCTACCGCCAACTCCTCGCCTGCATCGAGAGGAGGCTCGCCGTGGTGAACGAGGTCGACGCCTGACGCACCCATCTCGTCGTCGCGGCCTCAGGAGGCGAGTGAGATGAAACCGCCGACGATCGTGCCGTAGGCCATGTGCGCGACGACCGTCGCCAGCGGAGTCCGACGACCGTAGTTCAGCATCATGAACCCCGGCGCCTCCAAGAGCGGTCGATCAGCTGCGGCGCTGAAGGGGGTGCCCATCCGGGGGTGAATCATCGGGAGGAGGACGGTGACCAAGGCGGTGCCGGCGAAGAGCCCGTGGACGAGGCCGAACAGCGCCCCCAAAAGCCAGCCGCTGTGACCGATCGCCGCGAAGATCCCGAGGTAGACCAAGGCGAAAAGCAGCCCGGCGGCGAAATGCATCGCGTAGCCCAGCGCCTTCGCCCGCGAGCGATCGGAGGACACGATGGTCCCGAGCAGGAATGGCAGGTCCATCCGCGTCACCCCGAACTCGCCGGCGGTGCTGAGCGCCGTGGTCAGGACCAGCGTCCCGACGAAACCTCCGGCCAGGGCTCCCCAGACGCTCATCGTCGCTGGACCTCTCCGATCGAGACCGCGGCGTTTATCAGAGCCAGGTGGACGAGCCCCTGGGGGAGGTTGCCGAGGAATGCGCTGCTTCCTTGATCGATCTCCTCGGCGTAGAGCCCGACATCGTTGGCCAGCCCGATCAGTTGCTCCATCAGCTCGGTCGCCTCGACGACGCGACCGGCCCGGGCGAGCGCGTCGGCGAGCCAGAACGAGCAGCAGAGGAAGGCGCCCTCTTTCCCCTCGACGCCGTCCTCGCCGCTGTAGCGATCCAGCAGCGGGCCGGAGCCGAGGTCGCGCCTCAGGGCCGAGATCGTGGCGTTGAGCCCGGGATCGCGTTCGCTCGGATAGCCCATCAAGGCGCCGAGCAACAGGCTGGCGTCGAGATCGCGGCCACCGGCCGATCGCATGTAGCTGCCGGCCTCCTCCGACCAGCAGCTCTCCTCTATGAACCTCCTGACCTCCTCGGCCTCCGCGCTCCATCTGCTCGCGTGCGCGGACGGGATCAGGCCGCCCTCGGCCAGGCGCACGGCCCGGTCGAGGGCGATCCAGCACATGATCTTGGAGTGCGTGAAGTGAAGGGGCCTGCTGCGCACCTCCCAGATACCGCTGTCGGGCCGCCGCCAGATCTCACAGACCAGGTCGGCGATCTCCACCAACCGGCGGGCGGTATCTGAGTCGAGTCGGCCTGTCGCGGCGGCATACAGCCAGGCGGTCTGCATCAGGTCGCCGTAGACATCAAGCTGCTCCTGGCCGCCGGCGGCGTTGCCGATCCGGACCGGCGCAGAGTTGCGATAGCCACCAAGCGGAAGCGTCGACTCGGGCGTCCGCTCACTGCCGTTGAGACGGTAGAGAACCCGCAGGCGGGGATGGGTCAGTTGCGAGGCATGGAGCAACCACCAGAAATAGGACTCGCCCTCCTGCGGACAGCCGAGCCGCATCAAGGCGTGAAGGGTGAGCGCCGAGTCACGGACCCAGCAGAATCGGTAGTCCCAGTTGCGCTCGCCGCCGATCTGCTCGGGCAGCGATGCCGTCCCCGCCGCCGCTATGGCTCCCGAAGGCGAATGGATCAGCAGCTTGAGGACCAAGGCGCTGCGGATCACCGCGTCCCGCCAGGGTCCCACGTAGGTCCGACCGACCGCCCACGCACGCCAGAAGGAAATCGTCGAGGACAGGCGGGATTCCGCTTCGGAGCGGGACGGGAGGACCAGCGGTTCCTGGTGTGCGCTACCCAGGACCACCAACGCGTCGGCTCCAGCGGTTGCGATGAAGCTGCCACTGATCGACCCGTCCGCGATGGCGGGAGCGCCGGCCGCCCAGCTCGATACGGCGAGTGCGTCGCCTCCGGCCGTCGCCACCGGCGTCCCTCCGCGGCGTCCCATCCGAGGCGTCCTCCTCCCATAGCGAAATCGCGGCTCGACCCGCCAATTCATCGACACCTGGCCGGAGAGTCCCTCGACCCGTCGGGCAAGCTCTCGGGCCGGTACCAGGCCGCCGTCCGGCAGCAACATCGCGTCCGTCACCCGCACCGACCCGGTCGCGGTCCTGAAGGTGGTCTCCAGCACATTGGTGTCAGGCAGGTAGCGGCGCTCCGTCTCGAACGGCGGCTCAGGCGCGAAGCTGAAGCTGCCGCCTCTCTCCAAGTCGAGAACCGTGGCGAAGATGCTGGGCGAGTCGAGATCAGGCAGGCAGAGCCACTCGAGCGATCCATCGCTCGCGACGAACCCCAACGTGCGCCCGTCGCCGATCGCCGCATACTCACGCAACGGCAGGTAGCCGGTGTCGCGAGTTGAGGCCACCGTCAGCCCGCTAGTCGGTCTCCTCGAGCAGCGCCTTCAGACTGCGGAAGTCCTCCGCGCAAGCTGGGCAGCCCTCGAGGTGGGCCCGCATCCCCGGCACGTTTCCGTCCGGATCCGAACCGGCGAGGTCCAGCTCGACATAGCGGTCCAGCTCGGCGAAACACTCCTCACAGCCGAGCTCGGGTCCGTCGGGCCCGAGAAGTCGGGCCAGCACCGCCTCGCGCTCCGGCGCCTTGCTCTTGTCGCGGTCGTTCATGGCGCCTCCTCTCGGATTCCTTCGATCCTGAAGCCACGTCCGGCGAGCGCGGTTCGCAGCCTGCGCCGGGCGTCGTGCAAGGTCTTGTAGAGGGCACCGCGCGTGGTCTCCAACCGCTCGGCCAGGACATCGATCGGAACGTCGTTCAGCGTCACGGCCACGAGTACCTCACGCTGGTGCTCGGTGAGGGAACCCTCGATCTCCTCGCGCAGCGCCCCGAACAGCTCGGTGTCTTCGGCACGTGCAGTGGCGGTGCGGCCGGCGGTGTCGGCAAGCACCGCCCAGGCATCTTCGGCGAGCGGGGTCTCGCGGCCCTGCCAGGCGCGGCGCCGAACCTTCACCGAAGCCTCGAGCAAGGCGAACTTGTAGGCCCAGGTCGTGAATCGTGCTTCGCCGCGAAAATCCCCGAGCTTCGACAACACCGCAAAGAGCGCATCGTCGGCGCTCTGCTGTGCGATGTCCTCCAGATCGTCGCCGCGCAGGTGGGGGAGGGAGGCCCGGCGGCGATCGATCTCGAAGCGGGCCGCCTTCAAGAGCAGCCCGTGCAGCTCGACGACGGCAGCGTCCCGCCTCGGTCCGCTCGCGCCGAGCCGCTGCAGCCACCGTCGCGAGTCGTCCTCGCCTCGCGCGGCAGAATCTTCGGCAGGAGTCTCGATCGGCATCGTCATCGTCGCTGACGCCATGCATTGTTAGCGACCGCCGCCGTTCGATCCTTACCTCGGTCTCGCGAGGACGCGTCAAAAGCGGACCTGATCGCCGCGAACGGTAAGACTCGGCGACCGCGAGACGCGAAGACAGGGACAGCCAGCAATCACCTACGTAAGGAGGTCCCATGTCCAGCACCGCGACCCTCGACCCGCGCGAAGTCGGCCTGACTTCGACGACGTTCGGCGAACGCCTCAAGGGCGACCCTGCCTACCAGGCCTTCCTGCTCTTGCGGATCGCCTTCACCGTCGCACCGATCCTCTTCGGCCTCGACAAGTTCTTCAACATCATGGTCGACTGGGAGTCCTACCTGGCCCCCTGGATCAACGACATCATTCCCGGGAGCGCCTCGACCGCGATGCACCTGGTGGGCGTGATCGAGATCATCGCCGGCATCGCCGTCGCCCTGAAGCCGCGCTACGGCGCCTACGTCGTCGCCGCCTGGCTGGCGGGCATCGTCATCGACCTGCTGACCTACTCCGGCTACTACGACATCGCCCTGCGCGACTTCGGGTTGATGCTGGGTGCCCTCACCCTGGCCCGACTGGCGAGCAAGTACGACCCGCCCGGATTCCGTATAAGCCTCTGAGGCGGCGAACCCGGACTGAAGCCGTGTCGTGACTCGGGCGCGGTGTCGAGGTGCCCGTCGTCCAAAACGGGAAAGGACGGCGGGCTCTCGCCATGAATGGTGGGCACCTGTCTGACGCGCCGGTTCGGCGCGGGCGCCGGCCGGGTCTAACCGACGGACCCGTGGATCACCAACGTCGGGCGGTGAGCCTGATGGACAACCGTTCCGGAGACGCTCCCCAGCAGGATCGAGCGCAGCCCGGTCAAGCCCCTCGAGCCCAGGACGATCACCGCCGCCTGCCGGTGGTCGGCGGTCTCGACGATCGCCTCCCAGACCGGTCCGTCGGCCTCGACCGTGAGCGGCTCGGCCTCGAGGCCCGCGCGGCGCGCCAGCGAGGCACCCTCTGCGGCTCTGCTCGCCCCCGCTTCGAACGCCGCGTCGTCGAGTTCCGCGAAGTTGGGCATCACCATCGCCCCCGACCAACCCACGCTGCCAAGGCTGGTGGTCGATCGCCACACGGTCAGGACCAGGGCATGGCCACCGGAGAAGAGGGCGCCCGCGTGTCCGATCGCACGCTTCGCACCCTCGGAGCCGTCGTAGCAGAGGATCAGGGGGTGGGCACGCGACACTGCATCGCCCGCCGGGAGATCGCAGAGGTCGGTGCGGGTTTGAGAAGCGGGCATGACCCGATCTTCCTCGCCCAGGAGATCGGCACCATGGGTTGCGATGCCCATTGACCCCCACCGGCCGACCGAGGACAGTTGGTCTGATGCAATCGTCGACGATCCGGCCGTGACCAAGGGCATCGACCCGCGCCCCGGCGCGGTGGTCTCCGGCCCCGTTCCCCCGCGATCCGCGCCTGACAAGCGTCTTCCGCTCCTCTGGCGGGCCTTTTCCGCCAGCGCCTTGATCATGGTCGTGGCCGCGGTGGCGCTTGCCGTGACGCCGGTGACCATCCACGCTCCGATCGCGCTCGGGCAGTTGGCGATCGTGGTCGGTGGACTGGTCCTGATGCTCTTGGCCAACCTCTGGGTTCTGAGACGGGTCCTTGCTCCGGTTAGGAGACTGACCGCGTCGATAGGAAAGATCGATCCCGACAAACCCGGAGAGCGGATCGTCGACATCGGCCCCTACGGCCCCGACGTCGGCGCTTTCACCGACGCCTTCAACGAGATGCTCGACCGACTAGAGCATGAGCGACGTGAGAGCGTCAGGGTCGCGCTCGCCGCACAGGAGGGCGAGCGCCGGCGGCTGGCCGCCGAGCTGCATGACGAGATCGGACAGACGCTGACCGCGGCGGCGATCCAGATAGAGCACGCCGCCGACACCGGACATGACTCCCCTGACGACCTGCGCCGAATCGCCGATACCGTCCGTGGCAGCCTCGACGAAGTACGCCGCATCGCCCGCGAGCTGAGGCCTGAGGCTCTCGACGACCTCGGCCTGGTCAACGCGCTGATCTCGCTCTGCTCACGTCTTGCCTCTCAAGGAGACCTGCGCATCGAGCGACGACTCGAAAGACCGCCCGATCTCGCGCCGGAATTGGAGCTGGTCATCTATCGCGTGGCCCAGGAGAGCCTGACCAACGTCATCCGCCACTCCGGGGCCTCGCTGGCGACGGTCGCCCTGGGCGTCGAAGGCCAAAATCTCACCCTCTCGGTCGTCGACGACGGTCATGGTCTACCGGCCGACCTCCCCGTGCACACGGCCGGTATCAGTGGAATGCGCGAACGGGCACGGCTGGTCCACGGGACGCTGGAAATCACCTCGCGGCCCGGCCAGGGTACGACGGTCCGCCTCGAGCTTCCATTGGAGGGGGCGGATGCCGGTCCCGCTTAAGACGAAGGTCCTGCTCGCCGACGACCACGTGGTCGTGCGCGAGGGCCTGCGGATGGTGCTGAACGCGGCCCCGGACATCGAGGTCGTCGCCGAAGCCGGCGATGGCGCCGAGGCGGTCAAGCTCGCACTGAGGGGAGAGCCCAACCTGGCGATCCTCGATGTATCGATGCCGGTGATGACCGGTCTCCAGGCCGCGAGGGAGATCAGTCGCAGGCGGCCCGAGCTGAGGATCCTCATGCTTTCGATGCACGAGAACGAGCAGTATCTGTTCGAAGCGCTGAAGGCGGGCGCGTCCGGCTACGTGTTGAAGTCGGTCGCCAACCGCGATCTGCTCGAGGCCTGCAGGGCGACGATGCGCGGAGAGCCCTTTCTATACCCCGCTGCTTTGACGACGCTGGTCCGGGACTATCTCGACGGCGCGCGGCGAGGGGAGACGGTCCCGGAGGATCCCCTCACTCCTCGCGAGCTTGAAGTGGTGAAGCTGATCGCCGAGGGTCATACCAGCGAGGAGATAGCCGAGCTTCTGGTGATCAGCAAGAAGACGGTCGACCGCCACCGGGCCAACATGCTCGAGAAGCTGGGAATGCGCAATCGGGTCGAGCTGACCCGTTACGCGATCAGGCGGGGCCTCGTGGAGCCCTGAGGCCGTACGCGGGCCGCGTAGAAACTTGGGCCTAAACACCCATGGCCGTGGTCGCCGAGGCGATCGATGCTTGAGGTGATGGCCCGTGATGGGCCTCCCCACGAGTCAGGAGGTTCGATCAGATGTATCAGGCCCCCCAGCAATCCAGGCCCACCCTCCCCGGCCTCTCCGCCGCATCTAGCCGCGTGCGCCGCCGCCTTCGCCTCATGCGAGCCCAGTTCGGTCGGGCTCGTCTCGACCAGGAACTGGCGGCAGGCGTGAGGCCGGATAGCGATCCGCTGCTTCGCGAGCGCGCACAGATCCTGCTGTCCCGGGAGTCACGCCTGAGGATGGCTTCCGGCATCGACCGGGCCCGGCGCCAAGCAGAGCGTCCCGCGCGCCATACGGCCCAGGTCCCGGTGCGGACCCAGGCGGTCCGCGACGCCGCGCCCGCCTTGGAGAGGCTGGCCTACCGGATGCGGGGCCATCTGCCGATCAGCCCTCAGGGAGCGGCCAAGACGAACATCCTGTTGACCGACGGGAGCGGTCCTCTCTATAGCCCGGACGGCAGTGACCTCAAGGCCGCGGCGCGTAGTGCGTTGGCCGCGCTCGAAGCCGACTCCGGACAACAGCGAGTGATGGTTCGCAGGGTCGGTAACGCGGGATCGTGAGCGGGACCGGCGGTCAGGGCGAGCACCGTCATGCTCAGGGCGCCTCCGGTGCCTGCGGTTTGCTCTCGACTTCCCAGGTCCAGACTGCCGGGGGGTCGCTGGCCGGAAAGGAGTCCGGCCCGGCCTCGTCCACACGCGTCGATTTCGGAATCGCCGTCTCCTGGTCTGGGGCGACCTTCGCGTCGGAAGGAAGGGCTGGAGTGCGGGGGTCGCGCATGTGTCTACCCGTTCGAGTCCTGGACGCGGAGAACCGATGGCTGGAGACCAAGCAGGCGCAGATCCCCGAGCAGGTGGGAAAGGCTCTGCTGGTCCAGCGGCGCCTCGGGCAGGGTGACGCCGAGCTCGATCTGCCAGCCGACCCCGATCTCACCTTCTGGGCCGGCCTGACTCAGGCGCAGCAGGCGGATCGCCGCCTCGGGAGCGTCCTCGCGCAGCCGACCGACCTCTGCGGTCAACCACTTCTGCACTTCATCGGTCGCGAGCGGCGCGTAGGGATGACAGCGGACTGCGATCTGGCTCATGCATCTGAGTCTCCGTCACCGGCGGCCGTACGGCAATGGGTGTTCCTATCCAGCTCCTCCACCGGCCGGCCGGTGGAGGAGGGGCGAGCGTGCGAGCGCCGTGCTAATTTACCCAACGTAAGTGTGAAAAAGAACCGATTGGACGTTTGATGGCGGACAGCACGCTCCAGGGATCACGGCCGGCGACCGGCAGCGCCGCGGGCGATCTTGAAACCCCCGGATTCGGTGTCTCCCGCGAGGAGCTACTACACAAGTGGCTGCGGGGGATCGCCGGGGCGATCATCGGGGCGGCCTTCGGCGTTGCCTTGGTCGTAGGTCTGCGGGCGATCTCCGGGCTCGGGGTCTGGCAGACCGAACAGACCGGCTATCCGCACATCGTCGTGCCGCTCTTCACCGCCCCGCTCGGGTTCCTGCTCGGGTTCGGCGCCTTCGACTATTGGCTGCGGTGGGCGTTCGGGATGCCGTCACGCGCCGACGATCACGCGGACCACGGCGCCGCGACCTGGCGCGACTACTTCACCTTCAACACCGACCACAAGGTGATCGGCATCCAGTACATCGTCACCACCTTCTTCTTCTTCTTCGTAGGTGGGCTGATCGCGATGGTGATCCGTGCCGAGCTCGCCCAGCCGGGTACGCAGATAGTCGGCGCCGGTACCTACAACTCCCTGTTCTCGACGCACGCCGCGATCATGATCTTCCTCTTCGTGATCCCGGTCTTCGCCGGGATCGCCAACTACGTCCTGCCACTGATGCTGGGCGCCCCCGACATGGCCTTCCCGCGGCTCAACGCGCTCAGCTTCTGGCTGCTGCCGCTGGCCGGGGTGATCTTCCTCTCGAGCTTCCTCCTCCCGGGGGGCTCCTTCGACGCGGGCTGGACCGGCTACGCGCCGCTCTCGACCGGGGCGCCGCTCGGGCAGAGCTTCTTCAACGTCGGACTCCAGTTCGCGGGCTTCTCCTCGATCCTCGCGGCGCTCAACTTCCTGGTCACGATCATCACGATGCGGGCGCCGGGGATGACCTTCTGGCGGATGCCGCTGCTGGTCTGGGCCAACCTCGCCACCTCATTACTCGTCGTCGCCGCGACCCCCTTCCTTGCCGGGGTCCAGTTCATGGTCCTGCTCGACCGCATCCTCCACACCAACTTCTTCGAGTTCGGTGCTGGCGGGAACGTCATCAGCTACCAGCACATCTTCTGGTTCTACTCACACCCTGCCGTCTACATCATGATCATCCCCGGCTTCGGGATCATCAGCGAGGTGATCTCGACCAACGCTCGCAAAGCGATCTTCGGCTACCGGCTGATGTCGCTCTCGTTGATCGCGATCATCATCCTCAGCTACTCGGTCTGGGCTCACCACATGCTCGTCGCGGGCATGTTCAGCTGGCTGCGGGTCCCGATGATGCTGACCTCGGTGCTGATCGCGATCCCGACCGGAATCAAGATCTTCTCGTGGGTGGGGACGCTCTTCTTCGGCAAGATCCACCTGCGCTCGACCTCGATGCTCTTCGCGCTCGGCTTCATCTGCAGTTTCATCCTCGGCGGAATCAGCGGGGTGATGATCGCCTTGGTTCCGATCGACATCCACGTCACCGACACCTACTTCATCGTCGCCCACATCCACTTCGTCCTGTTCGCGGGATCGGTCTTCACGATCTTCGCCGGGATCTACTACTGGTTCCCGAAGATCACCGGTCGGATGTACGATGAGAGGCTTGGTCGGATCCACTTCTGGCTGACCCTGATCGGGACCTGGGGGACGTTCGTCCCGATGCACTGGATCGGGATGGACGGGATGCCGCGACGGGTCGCCGACTACGCGAGCCAGTTCGGCAACTGGAACCTGCTGATCAGCTGCTTCGCGTTCATGCTCGGCGCCGCCCAGCTCGTGTTCCTCTACAACATGATCGTCTCATGGCGATTCGGCCCGAAGGCCGGCGGGAACCCCTGGCGGGCGAGGACGATCGAGTGGCAGGTCTCCTCGCCGCCGCCGCGCTTCGACTTCGACCGCATCCCGCGAGTGGTCGGCGGGCCTTATGAGTTCGGCGTCCCCGGCGCGGTGCATGCGTTGATGAAGGAGCCCGAGATTCGCCCGGCCAAGGTCGCGGCCGGCGCCTCGGGCGCCTCGATCCCGAGCAAGGCGACGGGGGACGTCCCGCCGGAGCGCAGCTGATGGCGAACGGCGCCAAGTCCGCCGACCACGTCGGAGACCGCGCCGGGGAACCCGCTTTGGCGACCTGGCAGCCGCCGGCGATAGTCGTCACCGTCTCGATCGCGATCGTAGGGGCGTTCTATATCGGGGGCCCGGGACTCGGTCTGCCGATCGGTGCCCTCGCCGCCGCGGCGATCGTCTTCATGGCGGCGCGCGCGGCGCCGCGGGGCCCGATCGTTCCGGCGCCGTTGCGCGACCTTCGCCACCACATCCTTCTGATCAGTCGCGACGCGATCGAGGATCCGCAGGCGCTCGCGCAGATCGCCGAGCTCTCCGGCGACCTCGATCTCGACCAGGCCCCCGGGGAGTTGCGGCTACTGGTCCCCGTCCGCGAGCGGGTTCTCGACCGCTGGTGCTCCGATCGGGCCGCCCGTACGGTCGCCCAGCGTAACTGCGTGATCTCGCTCGCCGGTCTGGTCGGCGCCGGCCTGGAGGCGACGGCGACGGTAGGGGATGGCGACATCGTCCAGGCGGTCGAGGACGAGCTGCGAACCTATCCCGCGACCGATGTCGTGATGCTAACCCGCAGGGAGGAACTTGCGGTCGCGGAGCAGAGTGCCACCGAACTGCGGCGTCGGCTTCAGGCCGAGTTTCTGCACCTGCCCGTCGGGGCGTCGAGCTCCGCATGCCAATCGAGAGGGCGAGGCCTGCTCAGACGTGAAGCAGGAGAGCGTCGCTGAGGGCGAGCTCGCTGCCGATCGGCGCGGAGCGGGGTCGGCGGGGCGGCGGTCAGGCGGAGGGCAGGATGCCCGTCTCGCCGGGGACGCCGGGCGTCTCGGCGCCGAGCGGCAGCGGCCCGCCCTCGCCGCCCAGCCAGCGGTCGACGACGCGGGCGCAGCGACGGCCCTCGGCGATCGCCCAGACGATCAGGGACTGGCCGCGGCGGGCATCGCCGGCCGCGAAGACGCCGTCGACGGAGGTCGCGTAGGTGCCCGCCTTGATGTTGCCGCGGCCGTCGAGGGCGACGCCCAGTTCGGCCGGCGGTCCCTCGTGCTCGAGATGGGAGAAGCCGATCGCCACCAGGACCAGGTCGGCCGGCAGGCTGAACTCGGTCCCCGGCACCGGCGCGGCGTCGGAGGTCGAGGTGCCGCGCACGCCGACCGCGTGGACGCGGGCGACGCGGTCCTCCATCCCCTCCAGGCGCAGCGCCTGGGTGCCCCAGCGGCGCTCGCCGCCCTCTTCGAGCGCGTAGGTGGTCGGGGTGCGTTTGGCCTGCAGTGGCCAGGGGGTGCTCGGGTAGCGGCCCGCGGCGGGGATCTCGGCATACGTGTCGAGCGCGGTCGCGCTCAGCGCCCCCTCGCGGCCCGCGTTGGAGAGGCAGTCCATGCCGGTGTCGCCGCCGCCGATCACGACCAGATGGCGGCCGGCGGCGCTGATCTCCTCGCCGGGGTCCGGGGCCCCCGCCCAGGGCTCTTCGCCCTTGGCGCGGGCGGCCGCACGATTGCGCTGATAGAGGTAGTCCATCGCCTGATGGACGCCCGCCAGCTCGCTGCCGGGGATCTCAAGCCGCCGCCCGACCCGCGAGCCGGTCGCCAGCACCAACGCGTCGAAGCGCCCCCGCAGCTCCTCGGCGCCGACGTCGCGGCCCACCTCGACGCCGCATTCGAAGACGACGCCCTCGGCCTCGAGCAGTCGCGCGCGCCGATCGATCACCCACTTCTCGAGCTTGGAGTCGGGGACGCCGAAGCGCATCAGCCCACCAACCCCCTCGTCGCGCTCGAACACGGTGACCCTATGTCCTCGCTTGTTGAGCTCGGCCGCGGCCGCCAAGCCGGCCGGCCCGGAGCCGATCACGGCGACGCTGCGGCCGCTGCGCGTGGCCGGCGGTTCGGGCACGATCCAGCCCGCGCGGAAGGCGTGCTCGACGATCCCCAGCTCGAGCTGCTGGATCGTCACCGCGTCGTCGTTGATCGCCAGCACGCAGGCCGACTCGCAGGGCGCCGGGCAGATCCGGCCGGTGAACTCCGGGAAGTTGTTGGTGTTGTGGAGCTGGTCGATCGCCTCCCGCCAACGGCCGCGATAGACTTGGTCGTTCCAGTCGGGGATCAGGTTGCCGAGCGGGCAGCCGAGGTGGCAGAACGGCACCCCGCAATCCATGCAGCGCGCCCCCTGCTCGCGCAACTCGGCGTCGGGCTGGGTCTCGAAGTAGTGCTCGTAGTCGCCGGTGCGGGTCGCTGCGTCGCGTTTGTCGAAGCCGACCCGGTGGACGCGCAGGAAGCCGCCGATCTCACCCACGGCCGGCCTCCTGCGGCACCGGCGGAGAGATCTCGCCTCCGGGCGAGACCCGCTCGGCCTTCTGCGCAATCTCCTCCAGCGCCCGCTTGTAATCGCTCGGCATCACCTTGACGAAGCGTGGCAGGGCCTCGGCCCAGGCCTCCAGCAGCCGCCCCGCCAGGCGCGAGCCGGTGCGCCGCCCGTGCTCGGCGACCAGCGTCCGCAACTCGTCGTCCTCGCCAGGCCCCACCGCCTCCAGTCCGACCAGCTCCTGGTTGCAGAGGCCCGGGAAGCGGCCGTCCTCGTCGAGGACGTAGGCGATGCCGCCGCTCATCCCGGCGGCGAAGTTGCGGCCGGTGGGGCCGAGGACGACCACGCGGCCGCCGGTCATGTACTCGCAGCCGTGGTCGCCGACCCCCTCGACCACCGCCAGCGCGCCGGAGTTGCGGACCGCGAAGCGCTCGCCTGCCAGCCCGGCGAAGAAGGCGCGCCCGCCGGTCGCCCCGTAGAGGACGGTGTTGCCGACGATCACGTTGCGCTCGCCGACGAAGACCGCCGCGCGCGGCGGGTGGATCGCGATCACGCCGCCGGAGAGCCCCTTCCCGGCGTAGTCGTTCGCGTCGCCCTCCAGGTCGAGGACGACGCCGGGGGCGAGCCAGGCGCCGAACGACTGTCCGGCCGAGCCCTCGAGCCCGATCTCGAGCGTCCCCTCGGGCAGCCCGGAGGCGCCGCGGCGGCGGGCGATCTCCCCCGAGAGGAGGCCACCGACGGTGCGGTCGACGTTGGCAACCGGCCGCCGGAGACGCACCGGCTCACCGCGCTCGAGCGCGGGCTCCGCCGCCTCGATCAGCTCCCGGTCGAGGGCGGCGTCGAGCGCCGCCGGCGGGCCGTGCAGGCGGCGTCGCGGCCGCTCGTCGGCGGGGTCGGGGACGGCGAGCAGGGCGGAGAGGTCGACCCGTCGCGCCTTCCAGTGGTCGAGCGCGGCGTCCATCTCGAGCAGGTCGGCTCGCCCGATCAGGTCCTCGAAGCGCGCCACGCCGAGCCCGGCCATCAGATGCCGGGCCTCCTCGGCGACGCCGACGAAGTACTCGACCACGTGGTCGGGGCTGCCCCGGAAGCGCCGCCGCAGCTCCGGGTTCTGGGTGGCGATCCCGACCGGGCAGGTGTTGAGGTGGCAGACCCGCATCATGATGCAGCCCATCGCGATCAGCGGCGCGGTCGCGAAGCCGAACTCGTCGGCGCCCAGCAGCGCCGCGACGACGACGTCGCGGCCGGTCTTCAGCTGCCCGTCGGCCTGGACCGCGATCCGCGCCCGCAGATTGTTGCCGGCCAGCGTCTGCTGAGTCTCGGCGAGGCCGATCTCCCACGGTACGCCGACCTGCTGGATCGAGGACTGCGGCGAGGCGCCGGTGCCGCCGTCGTGGCCGGCGATCGTGACGTGGTCTGCGCCCGCCTTGGCGACTCCCGCGGCGACCGTGCCGACGCCGACCTCGGCGACCAGCTTGACCGAGACGCTCGCGTCCGGGTTGGCGCAGCGCAGGTCGTAGATCAGCTGCTTCAAGTCCTCGATCGAGTAGATGTCGTGGTGGGGCGGCGGCGAGATCAGGCCGACGCCGGGGGTCGAGTGGCGCAGCGAGGCGATGTACTCGGAGACCTTCGGTCCCGGCAACTGGCCTCCCTCGCCGGGCTTCGCCCCCTGGGCGATCTTGATCTGCAGCTGGTCGGCGTTGACGAGGTAGTCGATCGTCACACCGAAACGGCCCGAGGCAACCTGCTTGATCGCCGAGCGGCGCTCGTCGCCGAAGCGCCCGGGATCCTCGCCGCCCTCCCCGGTGTTGGACTTGCCGCCGAGCCGGTTCATCGCCACCGCCAGCGCCTCGTGGGACTCGGGCGAGATCGAGCCGAGGCTCATCGCGCCGGTCGAGAAGCGCTTGACGATCTCGGCCGCCGGCTCGACGGTCTCCAGCGGGATCGGCTCGCGGTCCTCGCGCAGCGCCAGCAGCCCGCGCAGGGTGCCGCCCCGCGCCGCCTCCTCGTTGACGAGCCGCGCGTATTCCTCGTAGGAGTGGCTGCCGTCGCCGTCGAGCAGGCCGCTCGCCTGCTGCAGCTTGGCGACGGTAGCCGGGTTCCAGATGTGGCGCTCCCCCTGACGCCGCCATTGGTAGACGCCGCCGACCGGCAGCAGCCCCAGCTCCGGCGTCGTCGCGTAGCTGCGGTTGTGGCGGCCGACCGCCTCGGCGGCCAGGACGCCGAGGCCGACACCGCCGATCCGCGAGGCGGTGCCGGTGAAGTGGCGCTCGACCAGATCCCGCTCGAGCCCGACCGCCTCGAAGATCTGGGCGCCCTGGTAGGAGTGGATCGTGGCGATCCCCATCCGCGAGATCACCTTCAGTAGCCCCTTGTCGAACGCCTTGACGAGCCGCCGTTCGGCCTCCTCGGGTTCGACCTCCTCCCCCAGGTGGCCCCGCTCGGCGAGCTCGGCGACGGTGGCGAGCGCCAGGTATGGGTTGACCGCCGCGGCGCCGTAGCCGATTAGCGCCGCCACGTGGTGGACCTCGCGCGGCTCGGCCGACTCGACGATCAGCTCGGTGGACATCCGAGTCCCGGCACGGATCAGGTGGTGGTGGACGCCCGCCAGCGCCAGCAGCGAGGGGATCGCGACCCGTTCCCGTCCGGCGGCGCGATCAGAGAGGACGAGTATCGCCGCCCCCGCCGCGACGGCCTCCTCGGCCGCGGCGCAGACCCGCGCCAGCGCCGCCTCCATCCCGGCGGCGCCCTCGGCGCCCGGCCAGGTGACGTCGAGCGTGGCCGTCGGGAAGCCCCTGCCCTCGAGCCCGCGCAGCCGCGCCAGCTCGCCATCGCGCAGCACCGGCTGCCCGGTCCGCAACTGCCGGCAGTGCTTGGGCGATGCCTCGAGCAGGTTGCGTCGCGGCCCGATCCGCGTCGTCAGGCTCATCACCACCTGCTCGCGCAGGGGGTCGATGGGCGGGTTGGTCACCTGCGCGAAGAGCTGCTTGAAGTAGGAGAAGAGCAGCGGCTCGCGATCGGAGAGCGCGGCCAGGGCGAGGTCGTTTCCCATCGAGCCGATCGGCTCGGCGCCGCTCATCGCCATCGGCTCCAGCAGCACCCGCAGGTCCTCCTGGGTGTAGCCGAAGGCAAGTCGCAGCGCGTGCGCCATCGCCCGGTCGGGGCGCGGGGGAGGGTCGGGCTCGGGGAGCTCGTCGAGGTCGACGATCCCCTCTCGATGCCAGCGACCGTAAGGGCGCTCGCGGGCGACCTGCTCCTTGATCTCGGCATCCTCCAGAAGCCGCCCCCGCTCAAGGTCGACGAGGATGATCTCGCCCGGGGCGAGGCGACCCTTGCGGGTCACCATCTGCGGCGCGACGGGCAGCACCCCGGCCTCAGACGCGAGTACCACGTATCCGTCCTCGGTCGTCAGCCAGCGTGCCGGGCGCAGCCCGTTGCGGTCGAGCATCGCGCCGACGACGCGCCCGTCGCTGAAGGCGATCGCCGCCGGCCCATCCCAGGGCTCCATCACGCAGGCGTGGTAGTCGTAGAAGTCCTGCACCTCCGCCCCCAGCCCGTCCCGTCCGGCGGTCGCCTCGGGCACCATCGTCATCAGCGCCTCGGGGAAGGAGCGCCCGGCCATCGTCAGCAGCTCCAGCGCGTTGTCGAGCGTGACCGAGTCCGAGCCCTCGCGGCTGACCAGCGGCTTCAGCTGCTCGAGGTCCTCGCCCAGCAGCTCGGAGCCGAGCTGGGGTTCGCGCGCCCGCATCCAGTTGCGATTCCCCATCAGCGTGTTGATCTCGCCGTTGTGGGCGAGCACGCGGTACGGGTGGGCCAGCTCCCAGCTCGGGAAGGTGTTGGTCGAGAACCGCGAGTGCACGAGCGCCACCTGGCTGCGCAGTCGCTCGTCGCGCAGCTCCGGGTAGAAGCCCGCCAGCTGGGGGGCGGTCAGCATCCCCTTGTAGACGACAGTGCGCGAGGAGCATGAGACCACCGCGACGTCCGCGCCGGCGTCGTGCTCGAAGGCGCGGCGGATCGCGTAGAGCTTGCGCTCGAAAGCGTCCTGGTCGGCGGCGCCCGCGCGGTCGGCGACGAACAGCTGGGCGACGTGGGGCGCGCAGCCGCGCGCCACGGTGCCGGTGTGGTCGAGGTCGACCGGCACGTCGCGCCAGCCGAGAACCTGCCGGCCCGCGCCGACGACGATGTCCTCCAGTCGCGCTCGCTGCCGGCCCCGCTCGTCCTCGTCGCGCGGCAGGAAGCACATCGCGACGCCGTAGCGGCCCGGCGCGGGCAGCTCCCACCCCACCTCCTCGCGGTACAGGTGGTCGGGGACCTGGAGCAGGATCCCGGCGCCGTCGCCGGTCTCTGGGTCGGCACCCTCGGCGCCGCGGTGCTCCATCCGATCCAACACGGTCAGGCCGCGGGCGACCACCTCGTGACAGGGGCCGGGACGTAGGCGGGCGACGAAGCCGAGCCCACAGCCGTCGCGACCCGCGCGCGGGTCGAAGAGTCCGTCGGTTGCCGAGCTGTTCACGGTCTCCTTCCGTCGGCCGGGTCAGGGAGGGGACGTAGCGCCCACTCGGGGCAAACCGGCGCCGCGTCGTGCATCGCTCAGCCGCGATGCCACTGCGAATTTAACTACACGTAGTGTGAGAAATAGTACCGGACGGCCTGTCGCTTCGAAGGGAGGACCCCTTCACGCCGAGCGCTTGGCTGCGTGCCGGCGGCTGTAGAGCTTCTCCTGGATCGTCATCGCGCCGGGGTGCCCGTCACCGGGCCAGGGGGTAAGTAGGAGCAGCAGGCGGGCGTCGCTCACGGCGACGACTTCGTGACGTTCTCTGGGCTCGAACTCGACCAAGAGGCCGCAACCCCCGGCGGTGGTCGTGCCGGCGCCGATGACCTCGATCTCTCCGTCGAGGACGACCAACCAGGCCCGCTCATGGACCTCATGCTCGGCGAGACTCTCACCGGCGGCCAGGTTGAGCGCGATCGCGCGCGCGGCATCGCTGGAAGAGAGGATCTCCGGCAGCCGTGGCTTGAGATCCAAGGCATTCAGCTCCCAGCTCTTCACGGTCTCTCCTTCGGTCGGTGCCGGTATCGAAGGCACCTGGGCCGACCCCCGTCGACCGATCTGGCGCCTGCGCGCCCATCCTACCCGGATCCCCCACCGCGGTGGCCCTTTCAAACACTGCGCCTGTAAGAAATAACGCGATGGCCGGGTGCCTGTGATAGGAATCGACCCACCTTGTCGGATCGCCTGAATCCGCTGCTCGAGGCGCACCGCTTCCTGCGGCGCGGGCCTGTCTCCGAGGAGCACTGGAGTCAGCTCGTCGCCAAGGACCGCGACTGGGAGCGCTCCTACCGCGGTCGCTGGTCCCACGACAAGGTGGTCCGCTCGACCCACGGCGTCAACTGCACCGGCTCTTGCTCCTGGAACGTCTACGTCAAGGACGGCCTGATCACCTGGGAGTCCCAGGCGGTCGACTATCCCTCGCCGGGGGCCGACATGCCCGACTACGAGCCGCGCGGGTGTCCCCGCGGCGCCTCCTTCTCCTGGTACACCTACTCGCCGCTGCGGGTCAAGTACCCCTACGTGCGGGGCAGCCTGCTGGAGATGTTCCGCGAGGCCCGCGACCGCCTCGGCGACCCGGTCGAGGCCTGGGCCGAGATCGTCGACGACCCGGAGAAGACCCGCACCTACAAGCGCCAGCGGGGCAAAGGCGGCTTCGTCCGGGCGAGCTGGGACGAGGTGGTCGAGCTGATCGCCGCCGCGCATGTGCACACGATCAGGCGCCACGGCCCCGACCGCGTCGTCGGCTTCTCCCCGATCCCGGCGATGTCGATGGCCTCCTATGCGGCCGGCACCCGCTTCCTCTCGCTGATCGGCGGCACGATCCTCTCCTTCTATGACTGGTACGCGGACCTGCCGCCATCCTCGCCGCAGTCCTTCGGTGATCAGACCGACGTGCCCGAGTCGGGCGACTGGTGGAACGCCGGCTACCTCTTGATCTGGGGCACCAACCTGCCGACCACCCGCACCCCCGACGCCCACTTCATGACCGAGGCCCGCTACCGCGGCCAGAAGGTGGTCGTCGTCTCGCCCGACTACGCCGAGCACACCAAGTTCGCCGACCATTGGCTGGCGGCGGAGGCGGGCTCCGACGGGGCGATGGCGATGGCGATGGGCCACGTGATCCTGAAGGAGTTCTACGTCGATCGCGAGACGCCCTACTTCACCGACTACGCGCGGCGCTTCACGGATCTGCCGCTGCTGGTCACCCTGCGCGAGCACGACGGCGCCTACGTCCCCGACCGGTTGCTGCGGGCCTCCGACCTCCCCGGCGGCCAGGAGGAGAACGGCGAGTGGAAGCCGGTCCTGATCGACGGGCGCAGCGGTGAGCCGGTGGTGCCCAAGGGGTCGGTGGGACACCGCTACGGGGAGCCCGGGCAGTGGAACCTGAAGCTGGAGGGGGTCGAGCCCCTGCTGACCCTGATCGACGGGGCGGAGGAGCGCGTCGCGATCGACCTGCCCCGCTTCGACGTCGGCGACGGAGAGGGCGGGGGATCGGTGCGCCGAGGCGTCCCGGTGCGGCGCGTCGGCGGGCACCTCGTCACGACGGTCCTCGATCTCAGCCTCGCCCATTACGGCGTCGGCCGCGAGGGCCTGCCGGGCGAATGGCCGAAGGACTACGACGATCCGCAACCCTGCACGCCGGCCTGGCAGGAGCCGATCACCGGCGTCGACGCCAAGCTGGTGGCTCGGGTGGCGCGCGAGTTCGCCCGCAACGCGGAGGTCACCGAGGGGCGCTCGATGATCGCGATGGGCGCCGGGACCAACCACTGGTTCCACTCCGATCAGGTCTACCGGACCTTTCTCGCCCTGGTCCAGCTCTGCGGCTGCGAGGGGGTGAACGGCGGTGGCTGGGCCCACTACGTCGGTCAGGAGAAGGTCCGCCCGCTGGCGGGCTGGCAGACGATCGCCTTCGCCCTCGACTGGACGCGGCCGCCGCGCCACCAGTCGGGCACGCCGTTCTTCTACCTCGCGACCGACCAGTGGCGCTACGAGCGCCATCGTCCCGAGGACCTCGCCTCGCCGCTCGGTCGCGGACTCCTCAAGGGCAGGCACATCGCCGACGTCAACGCGCTCGGTGCACGGCTCGGCTGGTTGCCGTCCTATCCGAGCTTCGACCGCTCCAGCCTCGACCTCGTCGAGGAGGCCGAACGGGCCGGCCTCGATCCGGCCGAGTACGTGGTCCGCGAGCTGAAGGAAGGGCGGTTGAACTTCGCCTGCGAGGACCCCGACGCCCCCGACAACCACCCCAAGGTGATGACGGTCTGGCGCTCGAACCTGCTCGGCTCCTCGGGCAAGGGCCACGAGTACTTCCTCAAGCACCTGCTCGGCACCACCGACGATGCGGTCCGCGCCGAGGAGTCCCCGCCCGAGCTGCGCCCGAGCGAGGTCGCCTGGCGCGAGGAGGCGCCACAGGGCAAGCTCGACCTGCTGACCACGATCGACTTCCGGATGACGAGCAACGCGCTCTTCTCCGACGTCGTCCTGCCGGCCGCCACCTGGTACGAGAAGGTCGACCTCTCGAGCACCGACCTGCACCCCTTCGTCCACACCTTCAACCAGGCGGTGCCGCCGCCCTGGGAGTCGAAGACCGACTGGGACGCCTTCTCGCGGATCGCCGAGCGGTTCTCCGAGCTCGCCGAGAAGCACCTCGGCGTCCGCCGCGACGTCATCGCCGCACCGCTCCTGCACGACACCGCCGACGAGATCGCCCAGCCCATGGGCGAGGTCCGCGACTGGAAGGCGGGGGAGTGCGAGCCGGTCCCCGGCCGCACGATGCCGAAGCTGATCGTGGTCGAGCGCGACTACCCGAAGGTCGCCGAGAAGTGGCGGGCGCTCGGCCCGTTGGTGGAGCAGCAGGGCACGGCGGTCAAGGGGGCGAGCTGGGTCGCCGAGGAGGAGGTGGCCGAGCTGGTCGCCACGAACGGCGCGGTGCGCGGCGGCGTCGCCGACGGCCGGCCGTCGCTGGCGCGGGTGGAGCAGGCCTGCGAGGCGATCCTCGCCCTCTCGGGGACCACCAACGGCCGCCTCGCGGTCGAGGGCTTCCGCGCGCTGGAGGAGACCACCGGCGTCGAGCTCGCCGACCTCGCGGCCGGCCGCGCCGGCGACCGCATCACCCTCGCCGACGCGCGGGTGCAGCCGCGCACGGTGATCACCTCGCCGGAGTGGTCGGGGATCGAGGCGCACGGTCGCCGCTACGCGCCGTTCACGATGAACGTCGAGCGCGAGAAGCCCTGGCACACGCTCTCCGGGCGGATGCACCTCTACCTCGACCACGCCTGGATGCTCGAGCTGGGCGAGGGGCTGCCGGTCTACCGACCGCCGTTGCACCACCGGGCGATCTTCGGTGACCAGGGGGCCGCCGACGGCTCCGGGCGCAAAGAGCTGACCCTGCGCTACCTGACGCCCCACTCGAAGTGGTCGATCCATTCCGAGTACCAGGACAATCTCCACATGCTGACCCTGTTCCGGGGTGGCGGCATGCTCTGGATCAGCCGCGAGGATGCCGAGTCCCTGGACATCCACGACAACGACTGGGTCGAGGCCTATAACCGCAACGGCGTCGTCTCCTGCCGGGCGACGGTCTCCCACCGGATCCCCGAGGGGACCTGCCTGATGTACCACGCCAAGGACCGCCACCTGAACGTGCCGCTGACCGAGATCGAAGGCAAGCGCGGCGGCACCGACAACTCGCTGACCCGGATCGTGATGAAGCCGACCCACTTCATCGGCGGCTACGCGCAGCTCTCCTTCGGCTTCAACTACTACGGCCCGACCGGATCCCAGCGCGACGAGATCACGGTGATACGCAAGCGCGAGGCGGAGGTGGTGTTCGAGTGAAGATCAAGGCACAGGTCGGGATGGTGATGAACCTCGACAAGTGCATCGGCTGCCACACCTGCTCGGTCACCTGCAAGCAGGTCTGGACGAACCGACCCGGTGCCGAGTACATGTGGTTCAACGACGTCGAGACCAAGCCGGGAGTCGGCTACCCGAAACGGTGGGAGGACCAGGAGCAGTGGAAGGGCGGCTGGGAGCTCGACCGCAAGGGCCGACTCCGCCTGAAGGCGGGCGGCAGGGTGAAGAAGCTGCTCTCGATCTTCTCCAACCCCGACCTGCCGGAGATCGACGACTACTACGAGCCCTGGACCTACGACTACGAGAAGCTGATCACCGCACCGCTCTCGAAACACGACCCGGTCGCCCGCGCCCGCTCGCAGCTGACCGGCGGGCAGCTCGACGAGATCCAGTGGGGGCCCAACTGGGACGACAACCTCGCCGGCGCCCCGGAGCGCATCCATCAGGACCCGCTCACCGATGGGATCCAGGAGCAGGTGAAGGCGACCTATGAGCAGGCGTTCATGTTCTACCTGCCGCGGATCTGCGAGCACTGCCTGAACCCCTCCTGCGTCGCCTCCTGCCCCTCGGGGGCGATGTACAAGCGCGAGGAGGACGGGATCGTGCTCGTCGACCAGGAGAAGTGCCGCGGCTGGCGCTTCTGCGTCTCCGGCTGTCCGTACAAGAAGGTGTACTTCAACCACAAGACCGGCAAGGCGGAGAAGTGCACGCTCTGTTACCCGCGGATCGAGGCCGGGCTGCCGACGATCTGCTCGGAGACCTGCGTCGGGCGCATCCGCTACATCGGCCTCGTGCTCTATGACGCCGACCGGGTCGAGGCGGCGGCGTCGGTCCCCGACGAGCACGATCTGCTCGACGCCCAGCACGACGTCTTCCTCGATCCCGAGGACCCGGAGGTGCGGGAGCGAGCGGCAGCCGAAGGAATCCCCGATGACTGGCTCGAGGCGGCGCGTCGCTCGCCGGTCTACGCGCTCGCCCATCGCTATGAAGTGGCGCTGCCGCTGCATCCGGAGTTCCGCACGCTGCCGATGGTCTGGTACGTGCCGCCGCTCTCGCCGATCGTCAGCGCGCTCGAAGAGGACGGCTACGAGGCCGATCCCGACGAGGTCTTCCCGGCGATCGACTCGATGCGGATCCCGGTCGACTACCTCGCGAATCTGCTTACGGCGGGTGACGCGGAGCGGATCCGCGGCGTCCTCCGCCGCCTCGCGGCGATGCGCGGGCACATGCGCAAGCGCGAGGTGCTCGGCGAGCACGACGAGACGATGCCGGCCCAGGTCGGGATGAGCGTCGAGGACGTCGAGGACATGTACCGACTGCTGGCGATCGCCAAGTACGAGGACCGCTACGTGATCCCGCAGGCCCACACCGAGCTGGGCGAGCGGCTGATGGAACAGCAGGGCGCCTGCGGTCTCGACTTCGAGGGCGGGCCGGGGAACTGCGGCGCGGTCGCGTCGCCCGAGGCCGACACGGAGGGTTTCATGCTCGAAGGCGACCCCGGCCGGGTCGATCTCGACCTGGTGAAGATGGCCGGCGGTCGGCGCCGGGAGGGGGGGCAGGGCTGATGGCTCTGCGAGGCCGGCGCCGCGAGAGCGCGGCGACCACCTACAGGCTCTGCTCGCTGCTCCTCTCCTATCCCGACGAGGAGCTCCTCGCTGCTCGCGAGGAGCTCGCCGCGGCACTCGACCAGCTGCCCGGTTCCCCTGCGGTCACGGCGCTGGGGCGTTTCCTCGACTGGTGGGGCGGGACCGATCCGCTCGCCGTCGCCCAGCACTACGTCGAGACGATCGACCTGAACAAGCGCTCGGGCCTCTACCTCACCTTCTACTCGGACGGCGACAAGCGCGAGCGGGGCAGCGCCCTGGTGCGGCTGAAGCGGCTCTACCGGGCCGCCGGCCTGCCGCTCGAGGGCACCGAGCTGCCCGACTACCTGCCGGTGATGCTCGAGTTCGCCGCCGCCGCGCCCGACGGCCGCGGGGAGATCGTGCTGCGCGAGAACCGCGCCGCGCTGGAGCTGGTCCGGCTCAGCCTGCGCGACCTGGCCAGCCCCTACGCGGACGTGTTGGACGCCGTCTGCCACACGGTCGGCGCGCCCTCGGCGGCCGAGCGGGTGAGGGTCGGTCGGCTGGCCGCGGCCGGCCCGCCCCAGGAGCTGGTCGGATTAGAGCCGTTCGCGCCGCCCGAGGTGATGCCGAGCGCGGAGGCGCGCCGATGAACGCGGGGGAAGTGCTGCTCTGGATCATCCTGCCCTACGTGGCGATCACCTCCTTCGTGGTCGGCCACTGGTGGCGCTACCGGCGGGACCAGTTCGCCTGGACCAGTCGCTCGACCCAGCTGCTCGACCGCAGCGTGCTCGGCTGGGCGAGTCCCGCCTTCCACTACGGGGCCCTGGCGGCGGTCGGCGGCCACGTGCTCGGGCTCTGCATCCCGGAATCGCTGACCTCCTCGATCGGGATCTCGGAGGGCTTCTACCGCTGGATCGCGGGGATCGCCGGCGGGATCGCCGGACTGGTGACGCTGGTCGGCTTCCTCGGCCTCCTCTATCGACGCACCACCAGCCCGAGGGTCAGGCAGACGACCACCCGCATCGACATGGTCACCTACTTCCTGCTCACGGTGCTGATCCTGATGGGCTGCTGGATGACCTTCAGCCACACCCTCTTCACCGCCGACCCGTACAACTACCGCTCCTCGATCGCCGACTGGTGGCGTTCGATCTTCTACCTCGACCCCGACGTGGAAGCGGCCGCGGGGGCGCCGCTGGTCTACCAGGTGCACGCGATCGTCGCCTGGGCCTTCTGGGCGCTCTTCCCCTTCAGTCGCCTCGTCCACGCGTGGAGCATCCCGCTGCAGTACATCGGCAGGCCCTACATCCTCTACCGCCGGCGCTACGCATCGCGCTGATGTCCCGTCCCCTCAGTCGACCTCGATCTTGATCACGCCGCTCTCCAGGCGAACCGGGAAGGTGGCGACCGGCTTATAGGCCGGGAGACAAAGCGGTCGCCCGCTGCCCAGGTCAAAGATCGAACCGTGGCGCGGGCATTCGACGGTGCAGGCCGCGGAGTCGAGCCTGCCCTCGTGAAGTGGGCCGTCATCGTGGGAGCAGCGATCCTCCATCGCGTGGAAGACACCGTCGCAATTGGCGATGAGGATCTCCTGGTCTTTCCACCTGGTCAGGCGCATCGCCCCGGCGGCCAGATCCTGCGAAGAACAGACGGTAAGCATCGTGCTCATGAGACTCCTTCGGTTCGCAGATCCGGCTCCTCGCCGGAGTCTGGAGTCTCGGCATCGGCGTCTCCGGGCGTGCGGGAACTCGGTCGCTGCTGCCGTGGATGGCGTAGGACGTGACGGGACTCGGCGACCCAAGCCTGACAACAGATAGGCAGGCGCGCAGGAGGAGCTTCTCTCCTCGCGTCCTCGGTGATCAGCGAGCCAGGGTTGATGCTGTCAGGACTGGTGACGACCATGTCGATATCCATTTTACACACTCTGAATGTAATTATCGCCAACCGAGCTCGCTCGGACAGTCGCTGAGGCTGGCATCTCTGACGGGCGGACCGAGCGGCAAGCGGACTAGACGGGATTGATCTCGCGGGCGATGTCGCGGATTTCGTCGGCGGACCGTCCCGTCCGACCTGCGGCCCAGCAGGCGAGCGGGGCGGCGGGCCGCTCCGAGTCGTGCGCGGCGATCGCCGCCAGTCCGAGCAGCGCCGCTTCCTCCTCCGGCGTCGGCGCGGCGACCCCAAGCTCGGCGCAGAACGCGCGGACCCACTCCTCGCGGGTCATGTCGGCCGCCGCCACCTCAACCGCCCCATAGGAGGCGATTTGGCCGATGGGAGTGCGTGCTCTCGTCCACGCTAGGCGACCAAGGCCGAGCCCAGTACGACGAGGGTCAGCGTGAGCAGGGCGATCAGACCGCGTAGGGTCGCCGCGATGACGGCACCGCGACGGACCTGCTCTCGCAGCAGGGTCGGCCCGGAAATGGCACGTCGGCGAAGGCGCGTCATCGCCCGTGCCTGCGCGATCCCGGCGATGGTCGCCGCCACCAACGCTCCCGCGACGATCGCCGTGGCGATCAAGAGGACATCCCAGGGGTGGCCGTCGAGCAGGACCGCGCCGCCGGCGAGTGCGACGAGGAGCGCCACGCCGCCGACGATCCCGTAGGTGCGGCCGAGGGCGCGGAAGAAGCTGATCCGCTGTTCCTGGTCGAGTGTCGCGGACGCGACCCGGGCGACAATGAAGATCGCCACGAGGCCTCCGATCCAGACCGCCGAGGCGACAGCGCTCACGGCGACCAGTGGGACCGACGCGGCGAGCGGAGGCATCTACCTGCCCTGTCGGTAATACGCGGCGTTGCGATCGATGTAATGGGCCCATTCAGCCGGGACCGAGTCCTCGGCGAAGATCGCGTCGACCGGGCAGGCCTCGACGCAGGCGTCGCAGTCGATGCACTCGTCGGGATCGATGAAGAGCATCTCCGCTGCCTCGTAGCCCCCCTCGTCGGGGGTCGGATGGATGCAGTCGACCGGACAGACCTCGACGCAGGAATTGTCCTTGGTGCCGATGCACGGCTCGGTGATCACGTAGGCCATTCCGACTCCTCCGGGTCTCGACATCTTTTGGACACTAAGGATGTGAAAATACCATGAAGGCAGACGTGCTCGCGATCAAGGGTCGGGCTCTGCCGCCTCTATCGCGGTCGCCAGACGGGCGAGGGAGACCGCGTCGAGCGCCTCTTCGGCCGCCACGAACAGCACCCGCTCCTCGAACCGGACGTGGTCGTGCAGGAGGTTCCCGAGCAGGTGGATCTCTCCGATCGAAAGTTCGCCCGCCTGGAGTCGTAGCACCTCGCGGCGGATCGCCAGGTGCTCCTCGAGCATCCGCGCGACGCCGTCATGGTCGACCTCGCCGTAGGCCGCCCGGCCCGGCAGCAGCACCTCCTCCTCGATCCCGAAGTGACGGCTGCCATGGAGGTTCCAGAAGGCCAGGAACTCGTCGGTCGCGGGAGAGTGGCCGGAGGGCCTCGGCTTGCTTCATGGCTTCCTCATCAGATGCTGGGACGGGCGCAGACGATGACGCGGCCTGCGAGTTGCGCGACGCGCGTCCCGAGGACCAGGTAGACGGCGAGCAGCAGCAGGCCTGCGGGGCCGTGCAGACCGCCGATGCCGGTTCCCTGGGCGAGAGACAGCGCTGCGATCGCCGTCATCGCCAGCGCCGCGATCGCGCCGTCGAGCCGAGGCCTCGCGACCGGCATCGGGGCGGCAAAGCCGCCCCGGACGCGGATCACCACCGCCAGCAGGTGCAACAGTGAGCCGAGGACGGTGAGGCCGATCCAGCCGGCGACCAGGAGCGTGCCGACGACGGCGCGTGAGGTCCCGGTGAGCGCCTGCTCGGGTCCGCCGTCCACGGCCGAGATCGTGGCGATGAGCAACGCGGCGAGCAAGAACGGCTGGGCGGCCCCGACGATCCGGGCGGCCAGCGACAGAGGCCCGCTCGCACCGCGCAGGCATGCCGCGACGTTCGCGAGCAACCCCACGGCGCCCAGGCAGAGCAGGAGCCAGCCGGCGACGGCCAGGGGGTCGACGCCCCAGGTGTAGCCGATCGCCAGCGCCACCACGCCTGCCGTCCAGGCGGCGAACGTGAGTCCCTGCAGGCGCGGGAAGCGCAGCTGGGTCTGGGTCAATGAGGGGTAGAACGTGTGCATGGTGCCGACGATCGCGCCACCGAACCAGCCTGCGAGATTCAGTGACATGTGGGCGGCGAGTAGATCGCCGTGGCTCCACGGCACGGCGTGCGCAAGCAGGGAACCGGCTATCACACCGAAGCCGAGGAAGAGCGCACCGCTGCTGTACCAGCCGATCGCCCAGACCGTCCGGCGCAGTGAACGGCGCCACATCAGCCCTATCGAGACGCTCCACAGCCCGAGCGAGAAGACCAGGCAGCCGACGGCGAGCCAGATCGCCGCGCCGGCGGTCGCGGGCACGGCGACGGCGAGGAGAATCGCGCCGAGGTTCCAGAGCAGCAGCTCGGCGCGGACCAGCGGACGTGGGGGCGGGTCGGTGGCGAGGAACGCTCCGACAAAGAACTGACTGGCCCCGAGGACGAGCTGGGAGACACCGCCGACGAAGGCCAGGTGCAGCGCCAGCCAGCTTCCCCACGGCCAGGGCGAGACGGTCTGGATCAGACCGGCGAGGGCGGCGGCGAGCAGGAAGGCGATGCCGCAGACGAAGAAGGATCCGACCACGTCGGTCGGACGCAGGTCACCGTCGCGGCGTGGTACCGGCCGATGCCGGCAGCGACGCCCTTGCGGCAACGGGCCGGCGACGACAGCGGAGGGGTCAGTCGTCACCGTCGATCGATCCCGAGACGCTGGCGATGCAGCCGGCGACGTCGGGGTCGTGCGGTTCGAAGCCGACCAGGCGGGCCTCCGGGAGGAATTCCGCCAGGAGGCCGCTGGTGATGCCCTTGTGCAAGGCGCAGACGATGGGCTGGTTCTCGCGGACCGACTCCTTGTAAGGGCAGTTTTCGAGCCTGCAGACGAAGCCGCCTTCGGCCTTGGGTTCGAGGGCGGGCCGGAAGCCGAGCGAGGCAAGCGCTTGGCGGAAGCCCTCGGTGGGATCGTCCTGTGGACCGCTCGGCGCGAGCTCCCGGCCGATTTCCCTCCCGGCCTTCTCGACTTCCCGCAGGCGGTTGCGGCCCGGCGGGATGGCGCGGGCCAACCAACGGGCGAGATCGGTATAGCCGCTGGGACGCTCCCCGCCAGGATCCGCATCGGCGGCGATCGCCCAGAGGTCCCCGGGCCGACCCCGCCGGCCCGTGCTGCGGCTGCGCTCGACCAGCCCCGCTTCCTGCATCCGCTCGAGGTGACGTCTCACTCCGTTCGGGTGCAACCCGACCGCGGCGGCGAGTTCCTCGGTGCTCGCGGGTCCCCGGTGCTCGGCGAGCCAGGAGAACATCCGCGCACGGGTGCGCTGGGTCAGTACGTCGTCGCCGTTGCTCGGTAGATCCATTACTCTCCTATTTTTGCACATGTACCCTGTGAAAAACACACCGCGCCCTGGATGCCGGGTGGGCTTTCGATGAATGACCGCACGTTCGCCAAATTCAGCTTCTTCAAGGTTGACCCTGCCTGGCGCCGGAATCCCGCCGACCTGCGCGCCGCCGACAAGCAGGAGTTCCTCGCCGCCTGCGAGGACTTCGGCATCGACCGGTCGCTGCGCGCCTACTCAACCATAGGAACGCGTGGCGACGTCGACCTGGTGCTGCTCAGCCAGAGCGCCAACCTGGAGGACATCCACACCTTCCACGTCGTGCTCGGCCAGTCGGGCCTGGCGAAGTGGTGCGAGACGCCCTACTCGTTCCTCTCGATGACGAAAAAGTCGCCCTACTCGGAGGAGAAGGCAAGGCCCGAGATCTGCGTCTCCGACCGCAAGTACCTCTTCCTCTATCCGATGGTGAAGCAGCGCCGCTGGTACGGCCTCGAGCCCGCCGAGCGCGGTCGGATCATGAAAAGCCACATCGAGATCGGCCGCAGGTACCCGGAGATCACGATCAACACGACCTACTCCTACGGGATCGACGACCAGGAGTTCGTGGTCTGCTTCGAGGGCGACGACCCGGGCGAATTCCTCGAACTGGTGAGCGACCTGCGGCCGACCGAGTCGAGCGAGTACACCGAGCGCGAAACCCCGATGCTCACCTGCGTCTCGACGTCGGTGAGCCGCGCCCTCGACGCCCTCGACGGGGCGCCTACGGTCGTGGGAGGGCGGGTTTCCGTCTCGCCTGGCGCGTGATCGGTGCATCGCGATCGGGCGGGCTCGTCGGTCGACGCGAGCGCTGGTCGATCGGCGCGGCCACCTACGAAAAGGTCGCCCTCGCCGCCCTGGTGACGCTGACCGTGGTCGTCTTCACCGGTGCCGCCGTCCGGCTCACGGGCTCGGGACTCGGCTGCTCCAGTTGGCCGAGGTGCACGACCTCCTCGTTCCATCCGCCATTGAAGAGCTACTCGCTGATCGAGTTCGGCAACCGCGTCTTCATCGTCTTGGTCTCCGCGGCCGCTCTTGCCGCCTGGGTCGGCGCCTACCTGCGACGTCCCTTGCGACCGCCACGGAGGGATCTCCGGCTGCTTGCCGCGCTACTGCCGTTCGGCGTGCTCGTCCAGGCGATCGTCGGCGGCGAGTCGGTCCTCTACAAACTCGCGCCGGTCTGGGTGATGGCGCACTATTGGATCTCGATGCTCATCCTCATCGCCGCCTTCGAGTTGTGGCGACGCTCGCGCCTGGAGCCCGAGGAGATCGGGCTTTCCGGTGGCGATCGAGCCACGGTTCTCGGCCTTCGGGTGCTCGTCGGCTGGGCGGCCGTGGTGATCGTGCTCGGCAGTGCGGCGACGGCCGCGGGCCCTCACGCGGGCGCCTCGGGGACGGGCCAGATGGTTCACCGGATCGGCTGGTGGGGCGATGCGACCCTGGCCGCGCTCGTCGCCGCGCACGGCCTCATCGTCACCGTCCTCGGTCTGGCGACCGTCGGCGCCTGGTGGCTCTCACGCCGGCGCGGCGCGAGCGCCGAGGTCGTCGTCACCCTCACCTTCGTCTGCCTGCTGCTGGCGGCGCAGGGTGTGGTCGGCATCACCCAGTACGCGCTCGCCCTCCCGACCGAGATCGTCTGGGTGCACGTGGTGCTGGCGACGCTCACCTGGATCGGATATGTCCACGTCTGGGCGGCTGCGGGCCCGGTGCCCCGGCGGCCGGTCGGGGCGATGCCCCGCTCTGTCGTGGTTCCAGACCGCCGGCCCCGAGCCGAGGCCGCCGGGCTTTCATCGCGCTCCAGGCGGCAAGGCCGATGAAGGCCAGGATCGCGGCCTCGTCCAGCCCTCCGCCCCACTGCCAGATCGCGACGTCCCCTTGCAGGTCGCCGAACAGCCGCAGGGCGAGCCCGGCATGCAGGAGCGCCAGCGGGGCATACATCGCCCGCCGGTACGGCAGGGCGACGCCCAGCACCGCGGGCACGATCACCGGCGCGTGCGCGAAGACCATCGAGAAGACGAAGCCGAGGAAGATGGTGTGCACCATCGCGTCATAGGTGGAGCCGGCCGGCGGGAGTTCCCCGGCCCAGAGCCAGAGCGCCCCGGCCACCGCGAGCCACCAGTAGGCGGCGAGCAATGCGACTGCCATGTAGCGGGTGAGGCCTACCATCCGGATCGTACGGCGAGCGACGTCGTAGTGCGCCAGCCAGGCAGCCTGCGCGAGCAGACCCGCCCCGGCGACGCGGACGCCGAGCCCGGGGTCCGACAAGGTCAGGACGACGCCGCCGGCGAAGAGGGCGATCGCGAGGAGCAGCACCGACCGGGCGCGCGGCGCAGGCCGGCGCATCCTCGAGAGCTCCAGGCGCTCGCCGACGATCGTCAGCACCAGGAACGCCGCCAGGAACGGCATCGCGCGAGCGACCTGATCGTCGACCAGCCAGACGATCGCTCCCGCCATCCAGGCCACCGCCCCGAGCCCCATCACGGCGTTGTGCCAGGTCGGATCGATCCGATGGACGGCGATGAAGACGGCACAGAGGGCGGCACCGCCGAGCGCCAGCAGGAGCCGGCCGATCGAGCTGGGCAGCCCGACCAGGAGCCAGATGGCGCCTGCGGCCGCGAAGGTAGGAGCGAGATAAGGCCAGGGAATCGGCCGGCGCAGCGCCACCGCCCGCTCGAGGCCGATCTGGGTGCCGAGGAAGCCGAGTACCAGCAGCGGACCGTGCAGGCCGGCCAGCTGCGGGCGCAATGGCGGCAGGCCGATCCCGAGGCGCAGCAGGCCGGCCCAGAGGCCCGCCAGGAGCGCGACGAGGGCCGCGGCGAGAAGCGGCGCCCGCCTCAGCAGGCGCGAGGAGCCGAGCCCGGTCGGGTCGCTCAATCCTTCCATCCGAGCGCCTCGCGAGCGACCTCGCTCATGTCCTCCGGGCGCCAAGGCGGGTCGAGCTCGCTCTCGACGAGGACCTGCCGCAGGTTCGGCGCCTGCGCGAGGCAAGCGTGGATCTCGTCTTCGATGTAGCCGGAGAGCGGGCAGGCGGGGGTGGTGACCGTGAAGCGGATGCGGGCGACTCCCGCCTCCACGGTCACCTCGCGGAGCAGGCCGAGCTCGACGATGTCGATGCCGAGCTCGGGGTCGATCACCCCGTGCAGCAGGTCGCGCACCAGGTCCGCCGAGGGATCCTCGGCCAGCGCGGCCAGCCCGGGAGCGCCGTCGGTCACCGCTAGCCGGTCGCCTCCGCCGACCGGCCGATCCGCACGCGCCAGACCTCGGGACCCTGCTCCAGGTAGTCCCAGGTGAACTGTCCGGCGTGCTCGGCGGCGAACTGGTATTCGAGAGGTTTCGGGTCGTGGTCGTTGACCAGGACGAAGCCCTCGCCGGCGGCGAGTGCTTCCCAGGTCTCGAAGATCAGCTCATGGCGGCGGGCCGGCGGCTCGTTGCGGACGTCGAGGTCGGGGTCGGTAGTCGGCATCTGTCACTCCTTGTCGTCGTTGTATCGCGGGGAAAGGATCAGCTTGTGCATGAGCGCGTCGAGGCGCTGGGCCTGATCCGGCTCGCCGCGCCGCAGGCCGGCATAGGCCTTCGCGGCGAGACGGCTCGCCCGCTCGGCGCGCCCGGCGTCGGCGAGCTCGACGAGGGCCTCGACCAGCACGTCGACCGGCGTCGCGCCTGCGAGCGGCGGCCCGTCGAGCAGCGCGTCGACCCGGTCGAGCAGAACGTTGTTCTCTTCGTGCACGTGTCGGTGGAGGTCCGTCTCGAAGCGTAGAAGCCCTTCGAGCAGGGACCGGTGGGTCGCACAGAGTGCCCGGGAGAGCTCGTAGCCCCCCGCCAGCTCGCGCAGCGCCGCGAGTTTCCTGCCCACCGCCTCATGCTCGGTCCGGTGGCGAGCGATCAGCTCGGGCTCGACGCCCGCCGGGTCGATGGAACCCTGCTCGAGCCCCCGGCAGGTGGGGAAGAGGACCACCTCCTCCTCCTCGATGTGCTCCTCCAACTCGGCCCGCAGGGAGGCGAAGGCCTGCTCGACCACCTCGAGGTCGGCGTGGTCGGCGCCGTGGACGCGGACCACGGTCTCCAGCAGTTCGGTGATCCGAGGCATCTCCTCGCGCATTCCGTCGTGGTGGACCGAGACGATGTGGTCGCACAGTTCCTCGATGGTCGCCTCGCGAGGCCGCCATTCGGGCGCAGCCTCATCGTGCCTGGAGCCGCCCCGATCGACGGCTTCGATCTGCTCGCGGACAGAATCGACGTCGAGACCTCGGCGCGTGCAGGCATCGTCCAGGCTGGTCGATCCTCCGCAGCAGTAGTCCAGGTGGAGGCGCTCGAAGAGGGCTATCCGCAGCGGTTGCTCGGCCGCCAGCATTCCGAGGGTCGAGGCGTTGTCGATCGCGGGAGGCACGTCCTCCAGTTTATACACATCCAGTGTGTAAACTTTCGGCGCCGTACATGGCCACGGCGTCGATCGCTTCGCGCTCGGTGCCCTGGCAGGTTTTTACAGTACGGCTGTATAAATGGCGTGGCCGACATCTTCAATGCAAAGGAGCGAACGTGCCGATCGCAATTCGCGGTGCAAAGACGACTTGGACCGACAGCCTCGCCGCGGGCCACGGCGTGATCGAGGTCGGCACCGAGGGAATCGACCCTCTCGACGTGACCTGGGCGTCGCGCATCGAGGACCCCCAGGGCCGGACGAGCCCGGAGGAGTTGTGCGCCGCCGCTCATTCGTCCTGCTTCGCGATGGCCCTGGGCCTGAAACTTGCCGAGGCCGGTGTCGTGCCCTCGGTCCTCGAGGTCGACGCGACGGTCACCCTCGACGAGGTGGGTGGGGTGCCGACGATCTCGAGCTCGGTCATCGAGGCGAAGGGGCGGATCGAGGGCATGGACCGGAAGGGGTTTGCGTTGGCCGTCTCCGAGGCCGCCGAGCTGTGCCCGGTCTCGCGGCTGTTCGCCGGGGCCGACATCACGGTCAACGCCACACTGATCGAGGACCAGGAAGAGGGGCGATGGACGTCCGCCTGAAGCGTGCCTATGAGCCCGCGGAGGACTCCGACGGGTATCGAATCCTGATCGACCGGCTCTGGCCGCGGGGTCTCTCCCGCGAGCAGGCAAGGCTCGACGAGTGGGAGAGGGAGCTGGCGCCGAGCACCGAGTTGCGCAAGTGGTTCGGTCATGACCCCAACCGCTTTCCGGACTTCCGGCGGCGCTATCTACATGAGCTCGGGGAGCACCGCGAAGCATTGGCGAGCCTCCGAGAGCGGGCGCGCGAAGGCACGCTGACGCTCGTCTACGCCGCCAAGGACACCGATCACAACGACGCCGTCGTCCTGGCGGAGGTCCTGAGGCGGGGATTGCCCCGCGGGGCGTGATGCCGACTGGCACACGGCTTGTGGAAACTCCGCGGGAGTCGAGTTTCCTGATCGAGCCTGCGGCGCCGTTTCGGCTCGACATGACCGCGTGGGCGCTGCGACGACGTCCCCATAACGCGATCGACCTCTGGGACGGCCGGGTCTATCGACGCGCCCTGCCGATCGGCGAGGGTGCGATGGCGGTCGCGGTCACGCAGGACGGGGCTCCGGAGGCTCCGCGGCTGCAGGTGACGCTCAGGGGCGACATGCTCGGTCCCGTCGCCGCAGCCCAGGCGCGCCAGGCCTTGACGAGACTCCTCGGCCTGGAGGCCGACCTCTCCGGATTCGCGACGGCCGCGGCGTCGGATCCCGCTCTGGCTGCCCTGGTCGCCCGGATGCGCGGGCTGAAGCCGCCGCGGTTTGCGACCCCCTTCGAGGGTCTGGTCAACGGCGTCGCCTGCCAGCAGCTCTCGCTCGACGTCGGGGTGCATCTGCTCAACCGGCTGACCGTGGCGTATGGGCGTCCCGTAGACGCCGCGGGGAGTGGTCTTCACGCGTTTCCCGAACCGTCGGCGCTCGCGACGGTGGATCCGGCGAACCTCAGGCCCCTGGGGTTCAGCATGGCGAAGGCGCAGACCATAGTCACCGCCGCGAGGAAGATCGTCGACGGCGACCTGGATCTCGTGAGGCTGGAGGGCGCCGAGGATGCCGAGGTGCTCGAGCGCCTGACCGCTCTGCACGGAGTCGGCCGTTGGACCGCTCAGTACGTGATGCTGCGCGGGCTCGGGCGCCTGGAGGTGTTTCCCGGTGACGATGTCGGAGCCCGGAACAAATTGAAGGCCTTTCTCGGACTCGACGGAGAGTTCGACTACGAGCGGGTCGAGACCGTCGTCTCGCGCTGGGCGCCTTACGCCGGTCTCGTCTACTTCCACCTGTTGCTCGACTCGCTCTCCCGGGCCGGTCTGGTCGCCTGACGTGAGCACCCCGGCCCTCCATCGGAACAGTCGGGCTACTCCACGAGGATCGGTCTCCCCCCGGGCGCAGACGATGACCCAGGAGGACTACGCGGCACTCCTGCATATCCGCACCGTCCTCCGGCACTTTCTGCACTGGAGCGAGGAGCAGGCGCGCAGCGCCGGGGTGCCTCCTGCCCAACACCAGCTCCTGCTGGCGGTGAAGGGTCATGACGATCCGGCAGGCCCGACGATCGGCGAGGTCGCCGAGTATCTGGCCTTGCGCCATCACAGCGCCGTCGAATTGGCCGACCGCGCTCAGAAGGCCGGGCATATCCGGCGCGAGAGGGACGCCGACGATCATCGCGTCATCCGTCTTCGCCTGACGACGAGTGGCGAGGATCTGATCCGGTTGCTGTCGGTGCCCCACCTGGCCGAGCTTGCCAGGCTCGGCTCACTCTTCTCCGCTCCGGGGTGAGCGCGCCTCGAGTTCGATGGCCCCCAGCACGAGGATCACCTATCATTTACCTATAACAAGTGTGTAAATTGGCGACCGGAGGTGGCCATGGCCTATGTGATCAACGAGCCCTGCATCGGCACCAAGGACAATTCCTGTGTGGAGGTCTGTCCGGTCGATTGCATCCACCCGACTCCCGACGAGGCCGACTACGAGCAGCACGAGATGCTCTACATCGATCCCGATGAGTGCATCGACTGCGACGCCTGCGTCGAGGCCTGTCCAGTGGACGCGATCACCCCCGAGGACATGGTCCCGCCCGAGTGGCAGAAATACATCGAGATCAATGCCACCTATTACCGGAACCACAGAGGTTGATCTGCGTCCCCACGTCCCTGCCGGGCACGGCTCAACGCGGCCGATGAACGGGACCATCTGGCAACGGGCCGATCGTTACTCCTGGGCATTTGCGGCCACCTCGGGGGCGTTGATCGTGGCGGGCGGCCTCGTCGCCGCGATCAACAGTGCGGCGCCGTTCGCCCATGGCTCCTGGGTGGCCGCGTATCTGGTGTTGGTCGGCGGCGTGGCCCAGATGTTCCTGGGCGTCTGGTGTCTGGGACTGCCGGCACCAAGGCTCGCTGCCCGTCTCCGAGGTGCGGAGTTGGGACTTTGGAACGTTGGCAACGCCGTCGTCGTGGGTGGCGTGCTCGCCGACTCGGCGGGCGTCGTCGTCGTCGGCAGCGCGATGCTGCTCGGCGCGCTCGCCGGATTCGCCCTCGGCGGAGGCCCCATCCGTCGGGACCAGAGCGGTCGCGTGATCATCTACCGGATCGTCATCCTGGGACTCGCGGCAAGCGTTTTCGTCGGCGCCGTACTGGCCCATTCCTCCCCTGGTGGCTGAGAACCGGCTCGAGGCTGAGTCGGCTGCTCGACTCCCGTTGGCGAAGCCAAACAACTAAGGGCGTCCGGAGCCCCAAAAAGGCCGAGCCGCTTGCTTCTGACCGAGTCCCCGGGGAGACTGCAAGCTGATGGGGCGCATCGCCGAGCGGGATCGCAACCGTAACCTCGTCCTCGCCACCCTCGCCTTCGCGATGTGCTTCGCGGCCTGGGGGATGCTGGCCCCGATGGCGCCGAAGCTGGAAGACGAACTGGGGCTCTCCAGCACCGAAACGGCCCTCATGGTCTCGATCCCGGTCGTCCTCGGGTCGCTCCTGAGGATCCCCCTCGGCCTCCTGACCGACCGGCTCGGGGGCCGCGTCCTCTTCACCGCCATCCTCGCCTACTCCGCCGCGACCGCACTGCTCCTCGGGCTCGCCAGCAGCTACCTCGCCCTGCTCGGGGCCGGGTTCCTGCTCGGTGCCGCGGGCGCCTCGTTCGCGGTCGGCGTCCCCTTCGTCGCCGGCTGGTTCGAGCCCGAGCGCCAGGGCTTCGCGCTCGGCGTCTACGGGATGGGCAACATCGGCACCGCGATCGCCGCCTTCACCGTCCCGGCGATCCGCGACGCGGCGAGCCAGGCCGTCGCCGGGGTCGTCTTCGCCGTCGTGATCGCCGCCTACGCGTTGGTCTGGTTCACCCTCGCGCGGGACGCGCCCGGCGAGCGTCCCCGCGTCGACTACCGGGCGGTGATCAGGGCCGGATGGCGACTCTGGCGGCTGGCGCTCTTCTACTTCGTCAGCTTCGGCGGCTTCGTCGCGATGGCGATCTTCCTGCCGAAGCTGCTGAAGGACTGGTTCGACTACTCGCTCACCGACGCGGGCCTGCGGGCCGGGGGCTTCACCGTCGTCGCCACGCTGGCACGGCCGGTCGGCGGGTGGTTGTCCGATCGGATCGGAGCCGGGCGCGTCCTGATCACGGCGTTTGTCGGCGTGGCCGTCGACGCGGCGGGACTGGCCTGGCAGGCGAGCGATCCGACCATCGTCCCGGTGACGATCCTCTGCCTGACGCTGGCCGGGTTCCTCGGCCTCGGCAGCGGTGCGGTGTTCAAGTTGGTCCCGACGGAGTTCCCGGAATCGGTGGGCGCGGCCACCGGGATCGTCGGTGCCGCCGGCGGTCTCGGCGGCTTCTTCCCCCCGCTGGTGATGGGGGTGGTGAAGGACGCCACCGGGGACTTCGTCCTCGGCTTCGTCTTCCTGGTCGCGTTCGCGCTCGCCTGCGCGGGGCTGGTCCTACCCTTGCTCGGCGGGCGTGTTCCCCTGCGCGACAACTGAACGTTGCGCCGCCACCAAGGGCAACCCGTCAGATCGCGCACTCTCCCTCGCCGCGCTCGACCTTGTACGGGGAGGAGCGGTTCCAGTCGATGAACTCCTGCATCGTGTCGAGGCCGAACTCGGCGGGTAGGGTGAGGTCGTGGACGGCGGCTTCGAAAGCCTCGTTGCCGACCCGTCCCGCGAAGTCCTCGAACCCCTCCTCGGCCTCGCGCTCGGCCTCGTAGAGACGTAGCCAGCGCTCCACCGCCTCCGGTACGCGCTTCGCCGGCAGTCGAGTCTTGAGCCGTTTACCGAAGGCGACCTCGCCATCGGCTGCGCGACCCCCGAGGTGCGGGATGTAGGCGGGCATCTGGCGGTCGCCCACCTTCAGCGAGGCGCCGTAGAAGCCGATCGAGCCGATGTGGTGCTGGCCGCAGCCGTTCGGGCAGCCGCTCATCTTGATCTGCACCCGGCGGGTGAGCGGATCGGTGACGTCCATCGCCGCCAGCCGCTCGGAGATCGCCTCGTTCAGCCCCATCGAGGCGGTGATCCCCATTTTGCAGCTGTCGGTGCCGGGGCAGCTGATCACGTCGTCGACTTCCAGCGCGCCGGTCGCCGCCAGGTCGAGCTCGGCCAGGCGCACCCAGAGGTCGTAGAGGCTCTCGTCGCGGACCCAGCGGAGGACCAGGTTCTGCTCGACCGAGGTGCGGGCGTTGCCGCCGCAGAATCCGCGCATGATCGCGGCCAGGCCGCGGAACTGGTCCGGCGTGAGATCGCCGCGGACGACCCGCACGGTGACCGCGTTGAAGCCCTCCTGCCGCTGCGCCTCGACGTTGCGGGCGACGAAGGTCTCGAAGGCGGCGCGATCCTCGCCCGGCTCGGCCGCGACGAAGGGCCGCTGGGGGGCACGCGCCTCCTCGTCGTCGTCGAAGCGCAGGCGCGCCAGCTCGGCGGCGTGGTCGCGCTCGCCGGTCCACGGCCGCGCCAGCTCCTCGTCGACCAGGACCCGGAAGGCCTCCGGGCCGATTTTGTCGAGCAGCACCTTGATCCGGGCCCGCGCCCGGTTCTTGCGCAGCCAGTCCTGGCGGTCGAAGATCCGCACGATCGCCTCGGTGACCTTCAGGTACTCGCCGTCGTCGGCGCCGACGAAGTCGAAGATCTTGTGGGCGACGCGCGGCATGATCGCGGTGCCGCCGCCGACCCAGACCTCAAAGCCGCGCCGACCGTCGCGGATCACCGGCAGGAAGCCGATGTCGTGGATCGGGACGATCGCCCGGTCGGCGGGCGAGGCGGAGAAGGCGGTCTTCCACTTGCGCGGCATCGCCTGGGTGACCGGATGGCGGACGAAGAAACGGACGTAGGCGCCCGCGTAGGGCGTCGGGTCGAACACCTCGTCGACGGCGACCCCGGCGAGCGGGTCGGCGGTGACGTTGCGGACCGTATTGCCGCACCCCTCGCGCGAGGAGAGGCCGGCGTCACCCAGTTCGCGGATCAGCTCCGCCGCATGGGCGAGCGGCACGTGGTGCATCTGGATGTTCTGGCGGGTGGTGATGTGGCCCTTGTTCAGCGGCACCCAGCGTTCGATCCCGGCGGCGAAGGCCTCCATCTGCTCGGGGGAGACGCCGCCGAAGGGCAGCTTCACCCGGATCATCTGCACGCCGGGCTGGCGCTGGCCGTAGACGCCCTGTTTGAGGCGGAAGGGGATGAAGGTGTCCTCGCCCTCGTCGCCGGCGAGGAAGCGCCCCGCGTTGGCGCCGAAGTCGTCGAACTCGTCGGCGAGGATCGGGATCACATGGCCGGGGACGTTCTCGTAGACCTCCGGGTTCTCGCGCGAACCGGGCGCGCCCTTGCCGGTCTGCTGCTTGTCTCGATCGACGTCGAACCCCTCGAGGATCTCCGCCGCGCTGCTGCCGGTGATCGTGCCTGACTCCAAGTCTCTCGTCCTCCTGTGGTCGCGTCGAGCTAAATCACAGCCCGGATGTAAAAACTCCGGAAGAAACTAGCAAATCCGGACCGGGATTAAGGAGTTTCGTTCTTCGCCAGCCTGTCGGAGTTGGGACCTATCGCCCAAACCTCGCGGGGTCCTGGGAGTGCGACATGACACTTCGGACGCTCCCGACCGATTCGGGTGCGCATCGTCAGCGTGATCGGGACCTCGAGGTCAGACCCGACCGATCGGGCCGGCACTGCGACAAGGTCCACATTGGGGGCCGGGGGCGCCGCCCCAGTCTCCGGGCGGATGCGGTCAGCGTCGAGGGAGCCCTGGCTCGACCGGCTCCGGCGGTCCCCAGTCCGGGAGGACGAAATGCTCCTCCGGGCCTTGGCCTCCGATTGGGCGGGCGCGGTAGAGACCGGCGTCATGGGCGCCCCGTGCGACCGCTTGGCGGGCATCGTCGGCGCCCAGCGCACCGGCCGTCAGTTCCCAGCCGCTCTCCGACCATCGTTCTACCCTGAAGTTGATCCGCGGAGAATCTCGCGCGGCCTTGTTTCCGCCATCCGTAGAAACCCGAAAACCCTCTAGTAGGGGCAGAGGTCGGCCGCTTGGCGGCGTAGAGCCGGGCGTCCGCCCGCTCCGCCCGCCTTGACCATCAGGTGCCCCTCGCCGAACTGGTCGATCGGCGTGTCCCTTCCGGTCCGCGCCCGATGCCGGACGATCAGGACGATCGCCACGGCGAAGAGGAGGCTGACGAGGCCGTTGCCGAGCCCCACCCTTCCCGAGGAGGAACAGATGCGGGAGGGCTTCGGCTCCTAGTCGTTCTCAGTGGACAGGACAAGGGCCCGCCAACACACCCGATGTTGTCGGTGCGCCGTCAAGGTCCGTTCCACCGCCCGTCCGCTGACTCGACATGCAGCTGTTCTCGGGCGTGGCTCTACGTAAGAGGCGTTCTCGGGCATCCACATGAGGCTCTTTCTCAAGCAAGCCCTGGGATGGCGAGACCCCGAGTTAGCGGGGCCAGCGGTAGGTGGTGCCCTTGGTCAAGAAGTGCGGCGTCGGAGGCGGCCTCGGTGCTACCTTCAGGCCATGACCAAGACCGAGCTTCATCGCCTCGTCGACGCGCTGCCTGAGGACCGCCTGGCGATTAGCCAGTCGCGGGAGGAGCCGGGCACCGCATGGTCTGAGGTCGAGGGGGAGCTGAACGCTGGCTGACCCCGGCGCCTGGCGGATCGAGGTACGGCCGGCCGCCATCAAGTCGCTGCGCGGGCTGGGCCGCAAGGATCGGCAGAGGATCGCCGCCGCCATCGGCTAGCTTCCGGACGGCGACGTCAAACGGCTGCAGGGTCCCGAGCGGCTCTGGCGCCTACGAGTGGGGGAGTGGCGGCGGTGATCTTCGACCGCCACACCGAAGAGAAGGTCATCGACGTGCTGGCCGTGCGGCCGCGTGGGCGGGCGTATCGTCGATAGGGCCTGATGCATGGCCCGCTCCGATTCACCCGTGACGAACTGCTCACCCCCGACGAGGTCGCCGAGATCCTCCGCATCCGCCGCACGACCGCGCTCGAGTACATGCGGCGGGGAGTGATCCCGGCGCGCAAGATCGGGAAGCTCTGGTACTCGCCGAGGTCGCTCCTCGACGAGTACCTGACCTCCCTCTTCGAGGACGACTAAGCCGCTTTCTGCTCCTCTTCTCCTTCGGAGAAGATCGCGGTGAGGGTCGCCGCGTCGGTGGGGCGCGGACGCGAGTGCAGGTAGCGCTCGGTCGTCGTCAGCTTCGAGTGGCCCATCATCTCCTTCACCGCGACCAGGTCGAAGCGCCTGATCGCAAGACTGCCGAAGGTGTGGCGCAGGTCGTGAAACCTCCGGACCCGCAGCCCCACGGCCTCCTGAGCCCGGACGAAGCGGCGGCGGACCGCGGTGCGATCGAGCGGGCCGCCATCGGGACGGCAGAACACGTGGTCATCGCGACCGAGGAAGTGCAGGCGGGAGCGTAGGTGCTCGAGCTCCTCGACCGCCTGTGTCGCCAGCGGCACCACCCGGGAGCGCCGTGACTTCGTGCTCGTCTCCTCTCCGGCCGAGATCGACCGCGATACGTTCAGGAACCTGGCGTCGAGATTCACGTCCCGCCAGCGCAGTGCACCCAGCTCGCCGAGGCGCAGCCCGGTCATCGCCGCGACGATGAAGAGCGATGCGTCCTGGTCGTTGATCCGCTGCCACTCCCGCTCGGTGTCGAGCGAGTAGACCGAGTGCCGGTAGCCGGTGCGGCGACGATGTCGCCCCGCTCTCGCCGCCGCCGCGATCGCCCGGATCTCGTCCGGCTCGAAGGTCTCGATCGGACCGGTCTCGTCCTCCGGGCGCTTGCTCGTTCTCGCCACCGGGTTCTCCGGCAGCCCGAAGGTCTCTTCGCGCCGCGCGTACTCGAAGATCGCGTGGAGGACCTGACGGTGGATGTTCACCGTGCGCGGCGAGAGGTCCTCGTGGTCTAGCCGTGAGAGGAACTGGCGCACGTCCTTGGTGGCGATGCCGAACAGACGCCGACCGCCGAAGGTCCCCATGATCCGCGCCCCTCGCTGACGGCGCGAGCCGCTTGGCCTCGCCAGGAGGATCCCGTAGTTGCGCAGCGTCGAGGGCTTCGCCCGTCTCTCGGTCCGCAGGTGGGAGAGCCAGGCCTCCGCGGCGTCCTCGAAGAGCGCCTCGCGTCGTTCGGGTACTTCGCGGCGGACGCGATCTTCATGTTCGGCGATCACCTGCGCCATCAGTGGATAGGCGCGGCGGCGGTCGAGGCAGCCGTCCCGCGCTCGCCCTCTTCTCGGCACCCACTTCCCGTCCTCGTCGAGCTCCACCCAGGCCCGGCCGAGGCGCCGACGATGTTGGGTGCGGTGGATGTCGCGCCACCTTGCTTCGTAGAAGGGGCGGCCTTTGTAGGCGCGGACCTGCAGTGAGCCTTTCTCGCCTTCGTGGTTTCGATCGGCCTGCATCTGGACTACCTCCTGTCGGCTGGAAGGACCCGTTCCATCTAATTGGCCAACCAGAGGCCGCCTTGCACCGGGTCCCTCATGCGGCGCGGCGTCTGGGCCCCAACGTGGGGCACATCGCTCGCTCACCGGGGCCTATCGAAACCGTCCTTCGCCGATCCTCAAACCGCTTCAGGAAGCGGATCTACGATCCATTGGGGCTCCTGTCACGCCGGAGGTCGCGGGTTCGAGTCCCGTCGCTCCCGCTATTGAAACCTGCCTCGGTGCTCCCGGCCCGAGCCAGGTCCTCGGAGGCCTTGAAGTAGCGCAGGAAGGGCTCGCGCGGTTTGACGGCGACGATTTTCCCTTCGTCCTCCCATACGCGGTCGAACAGCGAGGCGATCAGCTTGCGGCGCTCGGCGGCCTTGGGCTCGGCGTCCCAGAACTTGGAGAAGTCCCGGAGGACCGCCTCTGCCCGGTCGAGTTGCGGATCGAGAGGCGGGCCGATCCGCTCGAGCTCTTCCTCCAGGGATTGCCGCCGCAGCGTGTATTCGTCCTTCGTCACGTCGCCCATCACGTAGAGGTCGCGCAGTCGCTCCAGTTGGCCGTCGAGGTCGCGCCGCCGGGAGGCGCCCCCATTTGCCTGCGCCGCCGCTTCTCGCAGCGTGGCGAGGACGACGGTCCGCAGTTCGGCGTCGGGCTGGAAGCCGCGCAGCCAGTCGACGATCTGCTCCTCCAGCGGCTCGGCGTGGGCCAGAGGCTGATCGCAGCCCTCGCCGTGGCGCCGCGTCGAGCAGTGGTAGCGGCGGATCCTCCCGGTGGATCCCCTGTTGCCGTGCATCCGCGCGCCGCAGCGCTCGCAGTAAAGGAGCTTTCGCAGGAGGTAATCCTCGGACGGCCGACCCGGCTTGACCACCCGGGTCCGCCAGGACCGTACCTCCTGGACCCGGTCGAAGAGCTCCTCGGAGACGAGCGGCTCGTGCAGCCCCCTGATCGAGCGGTCCTTGCTCCGTAGGCCGCCGATATAGCCGCAGTAGGCGGAGTTCAGCAGCATGTCGCGGACGGTGTCCTTGCCGAAGGCCCGGCCGCGGTTGGTGCGGGCGCCCTTGGCGTTCAGCCAGGCGGCCGTCGATCGGTCGGACTCCTGCCCGGTCGCATAGCGCTCGAACAGCTCGCGCACCAGCGGCGCCCGCTCCGGGTCGCGGACGGCGATGCCCGAGTCCGGGTCGCGACAGTATCCCCAGGGAAGATTGCCGACGAGGTGACCCTGGCGCGCCTTCTCGCGCAGGCCGGTGCGGGTCCAGAAGGAGAGCGAGACCGAGTAGTACTCGTCGAACATCTCGTGGATCGACTCGGCGAGGAAGGCGGAGGGATCGGTCGGGTCCTCGCCCATCGGCTGGGTGACGGAGACCACCCGGATGCCGAGCCGCTCCCGCAGGAGCTGCTTGTAGCGGCGCGACTCGGCCTGGTTCCGGGCGAATCGGGAGGTGTGGTAGACGAGGACAACCTCGAAGCGTCGCTCGGCGGCGTCGGCCATCAGCCGCTGGAAATGGGGCCGGGCGTCGGCCTTCTTCCAGCCGGAGTGGAAGTCCGAATACTCGGCGACCAGGTCGAGGTCGTTCTCCTCGGCGAAGCGGCGGATCGCCTCGCGCTGGGCGTCGGGTGAAAAGCCCTGTCCCTGCTCCTCGGTCGACTCGCGCACGTATGCGGCGGCCCGGGGCCGCCGGGCCTCAGTCGCCTCCGTCATCTCCCCTCCCGCGTCGTAGCCACCAGTCGCAGAACCAGGCTGCGAACGCCTCGACCTCTGGATGCAGCCCGCCCTCTTCGCCATCTCCGCCTCCTTCTCGTCCGTTCCGTCGCCGCGCGTCCGGCATCCGGGCCCGCGCGGCTGCATCCATACGTCTAGCTCGGGGAGCCGAGGATCTCAAGGGCTCGTGACCGGCCCGGCGCGACCTCGCGCCGCCGCTCATCGAGATCACGGCCGGGCCTCGCTGTCGATCTCGGCGAGGGCCGTGGCGCCGCAGAAGTGACAGCGGAAGGCGACGTCAGGGCGTCTGCGCTCGCCCCGCGCCCGTCCCGGGTCGGGGTAGGCGATCTCCCCACACCGCCGGCAGAGCCGGAGCGAGCGACGGTCGACATCGTCGAGGAAGTCCTCCGGTCGGGAGCCGAGCCGGGCGACGATCCCCTGGGCCTTGGCCAGCCGCCTCGCCTCCCCTTCGCGCCAGGTGAGATAGGCGGAGGCGAGGCGCTCCTGCTCCTCGCGCGAGCGCTCGTCATCGACCGCCTTCTGCTCGAGCCAGGAGATCTCCGAGTGAGGTAGGAGGTCTCCAGCCGTGACCTGTTGCCGCACCCGGCGGAGCGCCGGCCCCTCGCCGTGGCGCAGGGCCAGGCTGGCGATCCGGGCGAGCTGCTCGTCCCTGTGATGCTCGGCGAGGTCGGCGAAAGCGCGACGCTGTCTCGCTGTCGGCTCCTCTTCCGGCGACAGCGGCCGGAGCGGGTCCCCGAGCATCGCGCCGAGCGCGAGCAGCGCCCGGCGCTCCGGCTCCGCCATAGGATCCTTGCGCCCGAGCGTGATCGCGAGGGCGCCGGCGCTCGCCTCGTCCAGATCGCTGAGCCGTGGCTCGCTCCCCCACCAGCGGCGCAGGTGCTCGCGGAGCGCCTCGGGGTCCGACGCCAGCCGCTCACGCTCCGCCTCTTCCTTCCGGTGCTCTGCCTCCTCGCGCTCGCGCTCCTCGTCAAAGGGCCGCCTCGCCTCGTGCAGGACGGTGAGCAGGTCAACGGCGTGGTCCTTCTCGGGATCTGGCAGCCAGCGAGGTCGGTCGGCGATCCGGTCGAGTCGCCGCGCCAGGTCGCAGGCGCAGGTGAGGAGAAAGGAGTCCTTGCCGGTCTCCTTGCGCATCGCGGTGAGGAACGAGTGGGCGCGCGCCTCGGTGGTGGTGATGAAGAGGAGGGCGGGGCAGAAGGCATGGCGCTCGCGCCACGCCTCGGCCTTCGCGTAGTCGCCGTAGCCCGATGCCTTCTGCCGCAGGCGCCGGTGCGACATCGTCCCCATGTCGAGCTCGACGAAGGCGAGGAGCGGCTGCTCGTCGGCATCGACGATCTCGATGAGGGCGTCGGGGGCGATGGCGCGTTCCCGGCGGGTCGCCGGAACGGTGAACGGCTCGCGGGCGCCGGCCTCGCGCTCGAACCGCGCGAGCCGTGCGCCATCCGGCAGGGTCGTCTCCAGCGCCACCCAGACTTCGGTGAGACCGGCGGCGTGGGCGAGGAAGAGCGGGTTGGGCTCCCGCCGCTCGCCGCCCCGAGGCGGTGGTCCGCCGCAGGCGGTCGCCTCTCCCTTGCGGGTCGGCCAGAGATGATTCGGCGCCGAGCCGCGTTCGCGGTAGGGACGGGTCCGGCCGAGCAGACCCTGTCGGGCGAGTCGAGAGCAGCGATATCTCAGGGTGCGGATCGGCGTCTCGGGACTGACCGCCGCGAGCTGGCTCTGGGTCATCACCCGGTGGCGGGAGAGCAGCGAGAGGATGCGCAGGTCGAGGTCCGACAGCGCCGGCGTCTTCGCCCGCGAGGGCGCAGGGCCGCGCCTCGCCGCCCTCGCGCCGCTCACCATCCCGTCCCCTTCGCCGGCCGCGTGGTCGGCGGCGTGTCCGTGGGCGCGGCGCTGTTCGTCGCATGATGATGTCGGTGGGGTGCCGGGGCGCAGATCGCGCGGCGGCAGGAGGTCGCCGTGCCGGTGGCGCCGTGGTGACCGGAGAAGCGCCGTGTAGCCAGCGCGGAGGCGATAGCGGGCAGCGAGGGCGGTGCGGTGCGAGCCCTGTGGCGAGAGAACGACGATGGAGAGCGATCCGTCGTCATCAGCAGTGCAACCGATGGGGTAGAGAGTCGGGCGCGGCCCGGACGAGGAGATCCCGCGTCCGGGCGCGGGATCTCCGCCCTCCCGGTTTGCCGTTCGGGTTCGGGGCGAACGGCAAGGTCCGGGTCGGCGCGAAGGAGCATGAGGAGGTGGTATCTCGGCGCGGCCGGGATGGCTACAAACGTGCTTAGGCGCTTGCGCGGGGTCCGGTCGGGCCGACCGTGGTCGGGGTCTCGATGCTTCGGTTCGGTCATTGCCTTCTGCCCTGACAGGGGCGCGAGGACGCGAACTGGCCCCCTGATTCGTCGATGTCGTGGAGTCGGCCCATCTACCTAAGAGATGGAGAAATCGTGAAAGTGGTCCCCCTTGTGTGACAAATCCGACAATTGCACGGGGGAAGGCCGCCGCCTATGCCCTGACGATCGATGTAGGACATTTGCATATAACTGAGCACCTTGTATTCTTAGTCTGGGTTCAACGCACTGTCGGCGCTCGGCCGAAGAAGAGGAGGAGAGATGGCAATCACCGCGACTGGACCGTCGTCGGAAGTCGATCTGTTTAGCGACGACTCCGTCCGCGACCCGTACGGGCGATATAGGGAATTACGGGACGCGGGCCCGGCGGTCTACCTGGAGAAGAACCAGGCCTGGGCGGTGACGCGGTTCCAGGGAGTTCGGGAGGTTCTGCGGGATTGGGAGCGGTTTACCTCCGAGAAGGGGGTCGCAATGAACGAGGCGATGAATGCGGCCAACGCCGGCTCGATCGTGGCTTCCGATCCGCCCCACCACACGCAGTTGCGAAAGGTCCTGAGCGAGCGCTTGTCCCCAGGCGCGATCGCCAAGCTGACCGGGCAGATCTCGACGCAGGCCGACGCACTCGTCGCCACGCTGGTCGAGCGAGGCGACTTCGACGCCGTCCAGGACCTGGCTGCCTTCTTCCCGATTTCGGTCGTAGCCGACCTGATCGGCCTGCCGGACGAAGGACGGGAGAAGCTCCTCGACTGGGGCAATGCGGTCTTCGACGGGTTCGGTCCGGACAATCCCCGCACCGCAGAGGCGATGCCGAAGATCGGCGAGATGTGGGCCTACGTCGGCGAAGTGGCCACCCGCGACCGGCTGGCGCCGGGCAGCATGGGCCTCGCCGTCTACGAAGCCGCCGACCGCGGCGAGATCGACCCCGAGTCGTGCATCCCGCTGATGGGCGGCTACGTCGCCGCCGGCATGGACACGACGATCAACGCGATCGGCACCGGCGTCCAGCTGCTCGCCGAACATCCCGACCAGTGGCAGGTGCTGAAGGCCGACCCGTCGCTGATCCGCAGCCTCGGCAACGAGATCCTCCGCTACGACAGCCCGGTCCAGATGTTCGCCCGCACCGCCACCGACGATCAGGAGATCGAAGGACAGACGGTTCCCGCCGGCGACCGGGTCCTGGCCGTCTACGGGTCGGCCAACCGCGACGAGCGCAAGTGGGACGACGCCGACGTCTTCGACGTCGCCCGCAATCCGATCGACCACCTCGGCCTCGGGTTCGGGGTGCACCGCTGCGCCGGCGCGGCGCTCGCGCGCCTCGAGATCGAGGCGATCTTCGCCTCCCTGGTCGAGCGGGTGACCGCGATCGAGATCGAGGGGGAGCCGGTGCGCCAACTGAACAACACCGTGCGCGGGCTGAAGAGCCTGCCGGTGTCGGTCTCCTAGGCGAGCGGCCGGAGCGGGGCGGCGGGGAGGACCGTCGCCTCGACCGCGCCCAGGTGGGCGACCGAGAGCCGGACCTCGTCGCCGGCGGCGAGCCAGGGGTAACGCTCGGCCCCGTGGACGGCGGAGAGCTCGAGGATCGAGCCGGTGCCGACAGTGCCGGTGCCGATCACGTCGCCGCTGCGCAGTTCGGTGCCGCGCGAGGCGAAGACCAGCAGCTGCGGGATCGTCCAGTAGATCGAGCTCCACTTGCCGGCGCTGTAGGGCTCGCCGTTGACCGACGCCGTCATCGCGAGGTCGAAGCCGCGCTCGGCCCGGAAGGGCTCGAGCTCCTCCGGAGTGACCAGCCACGGGCCGAGGCTGGTCGCCGTGTCCTTGCCCTTCGCCGGGCCGGTCCCGAAGGGGCCCTCCTTGGCCTGCAGGTCGCGGGCGCTCCAGTCGCAGAGGATCGTGTAGCCGGCGATGTGAGGCTCCGCCTCGGCGAGCGCGAGGTCCGACCCGGGCCGTCCGATCACGACGCCGATCTCGAGCTCGAAGTCGAACTGCGCGGTGCCCGGCGCCGAGCGCACGTCGGTGCGCGGCCCGACGATCGCGGCCGGATTGGAGAAGTAGAAGCAGGGCTGCTCGTAGAACACCGGCTCGACCTCGAGGTCGAGCGCCCGTCGCGTGTCGACGTAGTGGTTCTCGAAGGCCATGAAGTCGCGGACCGAAGGCGGCCGCGGGATCGGCGCCAGGAGCTCGACCGAGGTCGGCTCGACCACCTCGGCCGGCGCCGATCGGGCCTCCGCCGCCGCCTCCTCGAGCGGCCCGGGCCCGCCCGCGATCAGATCGACTAGCGCCCGGCCGGCGCCGAGTCCATGCAGCCGGCCGTCGACCAGCAGGCCGACCCGCTCGGTGTCGTCCGCCGGGGAGCGATAGGTCCCCCAGCGCATCAGTCCGCGATCACCTCGACCAGCGCCACCACCCGCGCCCAGCCGGCGCCCGCGCCCTCGACCGCGACCGGCAGCGCCAGCACCTGGAAGCCGTGCGGGCGCGGCAGCGAGGCGAGGTCGCGGAGCTTCTCGATCTGGGCGTACTCGTGCTCGGCCCCGTACTTGTGGGACTCCCAGAGCTGGTCTGGATCGCCCGCCTCGATGTCGGCGACCATGAAGCGCATCGGCCGGTCGAGCCCCCAGGCGTCGATGCCGATCAGCCGCACCCCGTGCTCGACCAGGAACGCGGTCGCGTCGCGGCGCATGCCGGGGTGCAGCGTCTCGTAGCCGGGTTCGCCGAAACGCTCGGATATGTCGGTGCGGATCAGCGCGATGTCGTTCTGCTTCGGCTCGTAGCCGATCCGCCCGAGCTCCCGCCGCACGTCCGCGGCGGTGATCCCGGCGGCCGGGTCGACGTCCATCATCTCGAGCAGGAACGCGTCCCCCATGACCCAGCTGAAGGGCAGTCCCTCGATCGTCCGGGCCGGGGCGCCGGCGCTCGTCCGCGAGGAGTAGTGGTAGGGAGCGTCGACGTGGGTGCCGGAGTGGGTGGTCAGCGTCACCGACTCGATCGACCAGGCCTCGCCGTCGGGCCAGGTCCCGGCCGGGACGCCGAACGGCTCTTTCGCCGCCGACTCGGCGTGGGTCGTGTAGGCGATCGAGTGCGGGTTGGGCTCGAAGGCCGAGGTGTCGTTGGAAAGGACCTGGCTGAGGTCGTAGACCTCGAAGGTCTTGCCGGCGAAATCGATCCGTTCGCGCTCACTCATACGACGGCTATTATAGGCAACATAGTAATTTGGATGCAAAGTGTCTTCTAACCGTCAGACCCCACCCAAACGCCAGGCGATGACGCCGCCATCGTCCCCGATAATCGGGACGATGACCCCTGGCAGCGCGAGCGAGGAGAAGCCGAGCGAGCGTCGGGTGCGGGACGGGCACCGCGTCACCCGCGTCCACGACGAACTGCGCGACCAGATCCTGCGCGGCGAGATCGCCCCCGGGACCTCGATGTCGCAGGTCGAACTGGCGCAGCTCTTGGACGCCGGGCGGACGCCGTTGCGCGAGGCCCTGCGCCTCCTGCAGAGCGAGGGCCTGATCATCACCGAGCCCAACCGCAATGTCCGCGTCGCCGAGTTCACCTTGGACGACGTCGAGGACCTCTACGTGATGCGGATCGCGCTCGAGTGCAGCGCGGCCCTGATCACCGTGCCCGACCTCGCGCCCGCCGAGATCGCCGAACTCCGCGGCCTGAAGGCCCAGATGGAGTACTTCGAGGCCGAGCGGGACCACCAAGGATGGGAGGCGCCGCACCGCGAATTCCACATGAAGCTGACCGGTCGGGCCGGCCGCCGGTCGGCGCAGACGATCAGGCAGCTCTGGGATCACGCCGGGCGCTACCGACGCTTCTACGAACTCGCCGATCCGCCGCCGTGGCTCTTGCGCGTCGCCGAGCACCAACGCCTGCTCGACGCGGCCGAAGGGGGAGACGGCGAGGAGGCCTCGCGGCAGCTCGCGCTTCACTACGCGGGCACCGTCGGCGACATCGTCCATCGCGCCGACGCGCAGGCCGAACTGCTCGCGCTGCGCGCGGTGCTGAAGAAGTTCGCGGGCACCGACCGGCTGCCCGATCCCTCGAAGCGCTAGCGCGAGTCCCTCGCCGTCGTGCCTCGCCGTCCACCCGGGCGCGGTGGCCTGTGTGCCGCTCCAGGGGAGATGTTTGGTGCGTCCCATTGCTTGAACTTCTTACCGGCATAAAGTATCCAACAGTGGGTTGACATACAAATAAGCGTCTTATACGTTCCCCGCGACCTTGCAGTCATGGGAATGGGTTACGGAAGGAGCTACGGGTGTCCAACGGGCTGCCGTTCGAGGTGGGAGTCGCGTGCCGAGAAGGCCGCGCATGAGTGCTGTCGCGGAGAGTCGGCCGCCGGGGCTCGGCGCGGCGGGCGCCGAGGACCCGTCGGCCGCCCGGACGCTCCGGGAGCGCCTGCGGGCAGCCTTCGGCGGTCCCGAGTCGCTGGTCTTCGTCGTCCTCCTGATCCTGGCCGGCGCGCTCAGCCTCGCCTCCTCCAACTTCGCCACCGAATTCAACCTGCAGAACGTCGGCCGCCAGACCAGCGCCCTCGCCGTCCTCTGCGTCGGCGTCCTCTTCGTCCTCCTCGTCGGCGGCATCGACCTCTCGATCGCGGGCGTGATCGGGCTGGCCGCGGTGATCGCGGCGCGGCTGGCCGCGAGCATGTCGCCGGCGGAGGCCTTCCTGATCGCCGTCCTCGCCGCGACCGCGGTCGGGGTGGTCAACGGGGGGCTCGTCGCCGTCTGCGGCCTCTCGCCGATCGTGGTCACGCTGGCGATGGGGCAGGCGCTGCTCGGCGTGGCGCTGCTGCTCTCGCCGAACGGGCCGATCATCGTCGACAACCCCGGCTACGGCGACCTCGCCGCGTCGAAGATCGGCCCGGTCCCGACCCTGGTCGTCGCGGCGCTCGTCTGCCTCGTCCTCGGTCACCTTCTCCTGCGCCGCTTCTCGCTCGGCCGCTATATCTACTCGGTCGGCGGCAACGAGCAGGCCGCCTGGTTGGCGGGCGTGCCGACCCGGCCGGTGAAGCTGACCGCCTACGCGATCGGCGGCACCTTCGCCGGCGTCGCCGGCATCCTGCTCTCCTCGCGCACCGGCTCGGGGGAAGCGACGCTCGGCTCGACGATCATGCTTTCCGCCTACGCCGCGGCCTTCATCGGCGGGGTCGGTTTCGGGACCGGCCGGGGGACGGTGGTCGGCGTCGCGCTGGGGGCCGTCGTCCTCGGCGTGATCTCCAACGGGATCGACCTGCTCGGGCTGAACGGCGATTGGCAGTACATCGTCAGCGGTGGCCTGATCATCTTCGCGATCGGCTTCCAGCGGGCGGCGGCCCAGCTCGGTTGGGGGAGAGGATGAGTGCCGCCGCTCCGGCGACGGCCGCCGCGACCGCGGTCGAAGCCTGCGGGATCGAGAAGTCCTTCCGCGGGATCCGGGCGCTGCGCGGCGTCTCGCTTCGGGTCGCCAAGGGCGAGGCGCGGGCGCTGGTCGGCGCCAACGGCGCGGGCAAGTCGACCTTGATCAACGTCATCTGCGGCGCCGTGCAACCCGATGCCGGCAGCTTGCAGGTCGACGGTCGCACCGTCGCAATCCGCTCGCCGCGCACGGCGATCGAGCTCGGCATCGCGACCGTCCACCAGCACGACCAGCTCGTCCCCAACCTGACCGTCGCCCAGAACGTCGAACTCGGCGACGAGCGCAGCGCCCGAGGCGTCGGCTGGTTGACCCGCGGCGCGCGGCGCGCCCGCGCCGCCCTGGAGCTGGTCGGGCTCGAGGGCCGGGCCGACCAGACGGTCGAGGGGATGAGCCTCGCGCACCGCCAGCTGGTCTCGATCGCCCGCGCGGTCTCGCGCGACCCGCACCTGCTGATCCTCGACGAGCCGACCGCGGCGCTGACTCCGCTCGAGGCCGGCTACCTGATGGAGGTCATCGGCCGGCTGCGGGAGCGCGGCACCTCGCTGCTCTACGTCACCCACCGGCTTCAGGAGCTGGCCGAGATCGTCGACTGGATCACCGTGATGCGCGACGGCGAGGTCGTCGCCGAACGGTCGCCGGCGGTGGCCGAGGCCGACCTCGTCGAGCTGATCGCCGGCGAAGGCGTCGCCGTCCACGATCAGCAGCTCGCCGCCGAGCGCCGCCGGCTGGCCGGGGTCACCGGTGGCACGAAGCTGCTCCGCACCGCGGGCCTGGTCGACGCCCACGGCGCCTTCCGCGACATCGACCTCGAGGTCCGGACCGGTGAGGTCCTCGGCGTCGCCGGCCTCCCCGACTCGGGCGCGTCGGAGCTGCTCGAGGCGATCGCCGGCGCCCGCAAGGTCGCCGCCGGGACGATCAGCCTGGACGGGCGGGCGCTGCGCAGCCGCAGCCCCCGCGCTGCCGCCCGCGACGGGATCGGGTACCTGGCCGGCGACCGCGCCCGGCGCGGCGTCGTGCCCAACTCCGACGTGGCCGAAACGGTCGCCCTGTCGGCGCTCCCGCGGCACAGTCGCGGCGGGTTCCTCCGCCGTCGCCAGATCGCCGTCTCGACCCGCCGCCGGATGGAGGAATGCAAGGTCGACCCGGCCGTCGCCCGGGCGCCGATCACCACGCTAAGCGGCGGCAATCAGCAGAAGGCGCTGTTCGCGCGGGTGCTCGCCAACGACCCCCGGGTCGTCGTCTGCGAGGACCCGACCGCGGGCATCGACGTCGCCGGCCGCGAGTCGATCTACGACCTCGTCGCCCGCCTCTGCGAGTCCGGCGGCGCCGTCATCTGGGCCGCCAGCGACCTTCGTGAGCTGGTCACGATCTGCGACCGCGTCGTCGTCCTCTGGCGCGGAACGGTGGTCGCCGAGCTCACCAGGGAGGGCCTGGACGAGAGCAGTCTCGTCCGCGCCCAGTTCAACCAAGGAGGAGAACAGAAATGAAGCAGTCTAAACGAGGGTCCGTGCGCACCTGGCTTCTAGCCGGCGCCGTGGCGCTCATCGCCGCCCTGGGACTGGCGGCCTGCGGGTCGTCGGGAAGCGGCAGCTCGTCTTCGACGACCGCGACCCAGAGCGAAGGCTCGGCGAAGCCGGAAACCGGCGCCGAAAAGGGCTCCGAAACGGCCGCGGTGGATACCAAGGCGGCGAAGGCCGCCGGGTTCCCCGACTACGACTCCTTCGCCCCGCCCAAGTTCAAGGAACCCAAGCCGGGCACGCGGATCGCGTTCCTGATGCCGGAAACCGTCGTGCCGCTGCAGCGGGCGATCATCGAAGGCGTCGAAGCGGGCGCCGAAAAGTACGGCGTCGACCTCACCGTCTTCGACGCGGGTGGCTACGCCAACGTCCCCAAACAGGTGAGCCAGTTCGAAACCGCGATCGGCCAGGGCTTCGAAGCGATCATGATGCTGCCCGCCTCGCCGCGGGCGCTGAACGCCCAGATCAAGGCGGCGAAGGAAGCCGGGATCACGGTGACCGCCGACCTGATCCCGCCGGAATCCGAAGAACTCGACTTCGGGCTGCTCAGCAACTCGGTGGTCGAAGCGGAAGTCGGGACGACCGAACTCCTCGAAGCGATCGGCCGGGAAGGCGAAATCTTCGGCCTCTTCGGCGGCGAAGGCAGTGCCCCCAACATCTTCTACGTCCAGGGCGCGATGAAGGCCTTGAAGAAGTTCCCCAAGGTCAAGCTGGTCTACGAAAAGAACTTCCCGGCCTTCAACCCGGCGGAAGCGCAGTCGGCGATGGAGGACGGGCTGGCCGCCCACCCGAACGTCGACGCCGTGCTCACCAACTCGACCTCGCTGGTCTCCGGCGTCGAGCGGGCGCTGCAGTCGGCCGGCCTCGAAAGTGTGCCGACCAACGGCGTCGGCCCGAACGTGAAGTCGGAAGTGGAAGCGATCCGGTCGGGCGAAATCGTCTCGGCGACCTTGCCGGCCTTCTACCGGTCGGGCGAACTGATCACCGAATGGACGCTGGCGATCATGGCCGGCGTGAAACCGGAAGCGCCGGTGGTCGAACTGCCTTTCATCAACCTCTCCCCGGGCAACATCGACGAAGCTATCTCGACCGGCGTCCTGTACGAAGGGCTGACGCCGAAGCAGCTGGAATGCGGCCCCGGCCAGTCGGAAGAATGCTGAGGGAAGGGAATGAGAAGCATGTCTGAGCAGCGCAACGCCCTGGTCGTGGGAGGCGGCATCTCAGGCGCCTCGGCAGCGATCGAGCTCGCCCGGCGCGGGTTCGAGACGAAGATCGTCGAGCGCGAGCCGGTCTGGCACGCGCTCGGCAGCGGGATCACCCTGATGGGTCCGGCGCTGCGGGCGCTCAACCGGATGGGCGTCCTCGAGCGCTGCTTCGAGAACGGCGTCGGGGTCGATGAATTCCGCATCTGCGCCCCGGATTCGGAAGTGGTCGAGGTGATCCCGCTGCCGCCGCCCGAACCCGGCCTCCCCGGCATGCTCGGCATGACGCGGCCGGAACTGCACCGGATCCTCGGCGAGTACGCCGACGAGCAGGGAGTCGAGGTGAAGCTCGGCGCCTTCGTCGCCGATTTCGAGAACGGCCCGGACGGGGTCAGGGTGACGCTGAGCGACGGCGAGGAGGGGATCTATGACCTCCTCGTCGCCGCCGACGGCTTCCGCTCGGCGACCCGCGCGGCGCTGGTCGGCGAGATCGAGCCGGTCTTCCGCCGACAGGGGGTGTTCCGGGCGGTCCTGCCGCGCCCGGCGGAGGCCGACGCGGCGTTCTACTTCGTCGGCCCGGCCGCCTCGGGGCTGACGCTGATCGGCGTGGACTCGCTCTACATGTACTGCGACGTCCCGGCGGCCTCGGCCGAGCGGCCGGCGCAGGAGGATCTGCCGGGGCTGATGCGCGGCCACCTCACCCACCTCTCGGGTATGGCCGGGGAACTGCGGGACCAGATCGAGGATCCGGCCAAGGTCGACTACCGCCCGATGGAGACCCTGCTCCTCCCGGCGCCGACCTACCGCGGCCGGGTGGTGGTGATCGGCGACGCCGCCCACACGACCACCCCGCAGCTGGCCTCCGGCGGCGCGATGTGCCTGGAGGACTCGATCGCGCTCGCCGAGGAGCTGGCGCGGGCCGACTCGATCGACGTCGGCCTCGAGCGCTACTCGGAGCGCCGCTTCGGGCGCTGCGAATTCGTCGTCGAGGCCTCGGCCCGGCTGAGTGCCCTGCAGATGGACCCCGCCGACGCCGACGGCTCCCGGTTCACCGAGGCGATGGGCAGTTCGGTCGCCGTCCTCGCCCAAGAATTTTGACCAAGTCGCACCACCTATCGATGGAGGAACCCCAGTGTTCGGACTGCTGTCACAACTAGCCCACGTCGAGCTCGGGAGCCCCTGCCCGGAGGAGTCGGCGACGTTCTTCACCGACGTCTTCGGCCTCTATGAGACGGAGCGCGACGGAGAGTCCGTCTACCTGCGCGGCTGGGGGGACCACTTCCACCACAGCCTCGTCGTCACCGAGGCGGCGGCGCCCCAGGTGCTGCACGTCGGCTGGCGCGCCGCGGGCGAGGAGGCGCTCGGGTCGGCCGCCGCGGCGCTCGAGGGAGCCGGCGCCGGCGAGGGCTGGCGCGAGCCGGTGCGCGGGCACGGCCGGGCCTACCGCTTCCGCACGCCCGGCGGGATCGCCCACGAGGTGTTCTGGGAGGTCGACCGCTACGAGGCCGACGAGGCGGGGCGCTCGACCCTGCCGATCCGGGTCCAGCGGTTCGCGCCGGTCGGCGTCGCCGCCCGGCAGATCGACCACGTCACCTTCGTCACGCCGAAGATCATGGAGGACGTCGGCCTCTTCCGCGATGCCCTCGGCTCGCGTTTCATGGAGTACGCGATGGCGCCTGACGGCGAGGAAGTCGCTTTCGCCGAGGTGAGCAGCAACGAGCAGGCCCACGACATCGCCTTCGTCGGCGTGCCCCAGGCGCCGCCGGGGCTGTCCCACCACTTCGCCTTCTGGCTCGACTCGCCTGCCGAGGTCCATCGCGCCGCCGACATCCTGCGCGAGTCCGGCAACCCGGTGGAGTGGGGGCCGGCGCGCCACGGGCACGGCGAAAACACCTTCCTCTACGTGCGCGAGCCGGGCGGCCATCGGGTCGAGGTCTTCTCCGGCGGCTACCGCAACTACCAGCCCGACTGGGAGCCGCGCAAGTGGTCGGCCGACCAGGGCGGGGTCGAGATGTTCGTCAACAACCCGATGCCGGCCTCCTTGTTCGAGGCCTTTCCGCCCGATCCCGCGCCGCCCGCGGACCGGGCCGCGGCCGGCGTCGCGGCCGCGTCCTGAGGTCCGGCGATGGCACGCTACGCGAAGGGTGAGGCCCGCGAGTGGGCGAAGGAGCATCTCCGCGGGGCGGCGGGATGCGTCGCCCCGACGGTGACCGCCGATTACTCCGGCCTGAACCTCGAGGCGATCCGCCACGACGTGCGCAAGGAGAAGGCCGACGGCTTCGCCGGGATCCTGCTGGTCGGCGAGACCGGCACCACCGACGCGGAGATGCGCGAGTTCATCGACGTCGCGGTCGCCGAGGCCGACGGCGAGCTGCTCACCATCCTGCAGGCCTCGGAGCCGACCCTGGAGCGCAACGTCGACCTGATCCGGTACGCCGAGAGCGCCGGCGTCGACGTCGTCCTGCCGTCCTTCCCGATCGGCTTCTACCCGACCAGCGAGGACGAGATCTACGACTACTACACGGGCCTCGCCGGCTCGACCTCGCTGGGGATGTTCGTCTTCGCGATCCACCTCTGGAACTTCGGCCGGCTGCACCCGAGCACGTTCGACCCACGGCTGATCCGCCGGCTCGTCGACGACTGCCCGAACGTCGTCGCGATCAAGAACGAGATCGGCTCGCCGGGAGTCGCCGGGCTCTCTCAGGTGTTCGAGATGTTCAACGACGAGGTGGTCGTCACCGACCCCTTCGAGATGAACGCCCCGGCCTGGGTGAAGACCTACGGGATGCAGTTCCTCGGCACCTCCAACTACGAGTACTCGGGGTCGACGGTGCCCCGCATCTTCGAGCTGCTGCACGGCGGCGAGGCCGAGTACGAGGAGGCGATGGACCTCTACTGGTCGGTGCAGCCGGCGCGCCAGGCGAACATGCGGATCATGGGCGTGGCGGTCGCGGGCACCGCCGTGGTGCCGCGGATGCTGTGGAAATACCAGGGGTGGCTGAACGGCTACAACGGCGGCCCGATCCGCAGCGCCCTCAGCGGCCGCCTGAGCGAGGAACAGATGCGCTCTTTCCGGGCGGCGCTGCAGGGCTGCGGCCTCGGCAGCCCGGGCGATCCCGACGCCGACTTCTTCGTCGGGCGCAACCCGGCCTAGCGGATGACGCTGATCCTCGACAACGACGAGGTCCGCTCGGCGGCGGACATGCCGACGATCATCGGCAACCTCGAAAAGGCGATGGCGATCGAGTCCGCGGGCGGCATCGAGACCGTGCCGCGGGTGAACCTGCCCTTCTCCCCGAAAGGGTTCTTCCGGGTCATGCCGGCGGTGATCGAGTCGCTCGACCTGATGGGCCTCAAGGTGTTCAACACCAGTCGCGCCAGCGACGTCCGCTACCTGATCGGGCTCTGGTCGATCGAGTCCGGTGAGCTCCGGGTGCTGCTCGATGCGAGCCATCTGACCGCGATTCGCACCGGTGCGGTGACCGCGATGGCGCACCGGGCGATCGCGGGCCATCGGTCCGCCGAGCGGATCGGGGTGATCGGATCGGGACTGGAGGCCCGCACCAACTTGGAGGCGATCTGCGCCGTGGCGGAGATCCGGGAAGCGAGGGTCTTCAGTCCGAACCGCGAACGACGGGAGCGCTTCGCCGCGGAGATGGCGAGGAAACTGGGAATCGAGATCGTCGCGGTCGATTCCGGCGAGGAGGCGGCCGACGCGCCGCTGGTGCTTGCCGCGACCAACACCGGCATGGGCCGCGAAGCCGTGGCTGTCCAGGCCGAGTGGCTGCCCGCGAGTGCCCACGTGGATTCGATCGGCTCGACGATGCCCTCGTTGCGGGAGCTCGACGAGAAGGCGTTCGGGCGGGCGGAGTTGGTCGTCCTCGACACGATGGACTCGACCGAGGAGTCCGGCGACTTGATCGCTGCCCGTAGGTCCGGCGATTGGCACGAGTCGAGAGTGCGGTCGTTGTCATCTCTGTGGGCGGACGGTGCCGATTCGCGGCCGGTCCCCGCCGAGGGGCTGACCGTATTCAAGTCGGTCGGCACCGCCGCGCAGGATCTGGTCGCGGCGGACGCGATCGTCCAGGTGGCCGTCGCCGAAGGCTTCGGACGGGAGATTGACCTGCTCTTCGGCAAACAGTTCGTGAGCTAGGTGACCGGCGGCGAACTCATGTACCGACCTTCCTCTGACACGGTCGCCGGGGCAAATATCAACGAGTACACCCGATGGCTAGAAGCCAAGTGGGGGCTTGGTCCGTTCGCCACCTACCCGGACCTCTGGCAGTGGTCGGTCGACGACCTCGAGGGCTTCTGGAACTCGATCGTCGACTACTTCGGCGTCCAGTTCGACGGCGAGCGCGGGCCGGCGCTCGCCTCCCGCGAGATGCCCGGCGCCGAGTGGTTCCCGGGGATCCGCGTCAACTGGGCCGAGCGCGCCTTCGCCGGCAAGGAGGACGCCGAGGTCGCGGTCCTGCACGCCTCCGAGCTGCGCGGGCTCGCCGAGATCACCTGGGGGGAGCTGCGGCGCCAGGTCGCCGCGGTCGCGGGCGGCCTGCGCTCGCTGGGGGTCGAGAAGGGCGACCGCGTCGTCGCCTACCTGCCGAACATCGCCGAGGCGACGGCCGCCTTCCTCGCCGTCGCCTCGATCGGCGCCATCTGGTCGAGCGCCTCACCCGACTTCGGCGCCGGCTCGCTGATCGACCGCTTCGCCCAGATCGAGCCCAAGGTCCTGATCGCGGTCGACGGCTACCGCTACGGCGGCAAGGACTTCGACCGCCGGCCGATCGTCCGCCGGCTGCAGGAGGCGATGCCGAGCCTCGAGCACACGGTGCTCCTCCCCTACCTGGACCCGGAGGCGACCATGGACGGCTCGATCCTGTGGTCGGATCTCCTCTCCCGCGGCGAAGGCTCTCCACTCACCTTCGAGCGCGTCCCCTTCGACCACCCGCTCTGGGTCCTCTACTCCTCGGGGACGACCGGCCTTCCCAAGGCGATCGTCCAGGGGCAGGGCGGGATCCTGGTCGAGCAGCTGAAGGTGATGCACCTCCACACCGACGCGAAGAGGGGCGACCGGCTCTTCTGGTTCACGACGACCGGCTGGATGATGTGGAACTTCATCGTCTCCGGCCTGCTCACCGAGGCGGCGATCGTCCTCTACGACGGCAACCCCGGCTTCCCCGACATGGGCGCGCTGTGGGACCTGGCCGAGCGGGCGAAGATCACGATCTTCGGCACCTCCGCCGCCTACATCTCGGCCTGCATGAAGGCCGGCGAGGAGCCGCGGAACGGCCGTGACCTCTCCCGGCTGCGCTCGGTCGGCTCGACCGGCAGCCCGCTCGCGCCGGAGGGCTTCGACTGGATCTACGAGCACCTCGGCGCGGAGACGTGGCTCTTCTCGACCTCCGGCGGGACCGACCTCTGCACCGCCTTCGTCGGCGGCGTGCCGACGCTGCCGGTCTACCGCGGCGAGCTGCAGGCCCGCTGCCTGGGGGCGAAGGTGGAGTCCTGGGACCCCGAGGGCCGGCCGCACATCGGCGAGGTCGGCGAGCTGGTGATCACCGAGCCGATGCCCTCGATGCCGCTCTTCCTCTGGGGCGACCCCGACGGCTCGCGCTACCGCGAGTCCTACTTCGAGATGTTCCCCGGGACCTGGCGCCACGGCGACTGGATCGAGATCACCGAGCGGGGCACGGCGATCATCCACGGCCGCTCGGACTCGACCATCAACCGCGGCGGCATCCGCATCGGCACCGCCGAGATCTACCGGGCGGTGCTCGGGTCCCCGGAGGTCCTCGACGCCCTCGTGGTGGACCTGCCGAAGGAGGGGACCGACGGGGTGATCGAGCTGTTCGTCGTCCTGCGCGAGGGGGCCGAGCTGGACGAGGAGCTGCGCAAGACCCTGGCCCGGGCGATCCGCGAGCGCTGCTCCCCCCGCCACGTCCCCGACGACGTCACCGCGATCGCCGCGGTCCCCCGCACCCTCTCCGGCAAGGTGGTCGAGGTGCCGGTGAAGCGGATCCTGATGGGCGCCGACCCCGAGGAGGTCGTCAGTCGCGACAGCCTCGCCAACCCCGAGGCCCTCGACTACTTCGTCGAGCTGGTAGCGGGGTCTACGGCAGCGGGCGCCTGAGGTGTGGGTGTGCGGGTCCTCTCCTGGATCTCGAGCGGCCACATGGAGGATCCGGAGATCAGCACCGCGACTGACGGGGAGGTGGTCGTGATGCTCGCCGCAGACTCGGATCCCGTCGCGATCGATCGGGCCGTGCGGGTGGCTGAACAGTCGCGCGCTCGGTTGACCATCGCGATCCTCATCTCGGAGGCGAGCGCCTGGACCTACCTGAGTCCGTTCTCCATCGATTGGCTGAACGCCGAACTGGAGGAAGAGGCGGAGCGCAGTGCCCGGCAGGCATTGCGCCGCGTCCCTCCCGACCTACCGGTAACGCTGAGGCTATTTCGGCGGGTCGGACGAAGCCGTTGACCCGTCCAGTCACTACGTCAGGAGGATGAGCGATGAGCCAAACCGCAGGCGCCGTGGTCGAGTCGATCGATCCTGCCAACAACGAGATAGTCGGCACCTACGAGGTCTTCTCCGAGGGTCAGATCGACGCCGCCCTGGACCTGGCGCACGGCGCCTTCCGGGAGTACCGGCGGGCGCCTTGGGCGGCGCGCGCGGAGCTGCTGAACGGCGTCGCCCGCGAGCTGCGGGCGATGAAGGACGAGCTGGCGAACACGGTCAGCCGCGAGATGGGCAAGCCGATCACCGAAGCCGAGGCCGAAGTGGAGAAGTGCGCCTGGGCGGCGGAGCACTACGCCGCGCACGGCGAGGGCTACCTGGCGCCGGAACCGATCGACGCCGGCGAGGGCCGCCGGGTCTCCGTCCACAAGCGGCCGCTCGGGCCGATCCTCGCGATCATGCCCTGGAACTACCCGCTCTGGCAGGCGATGCGGGCGGCGGCGCCGATCGTCTCGGCGGGCAACCCCTTCGTGCTGAAGCACGCCTCCAACGTGACCGGCTGCGGCCTCCTGCTGGAGCAGGCCTTCGAGCGGGCCGGCGCGGCGCCGGGCGTCTTCAAGACGATCGTCGTCTCGGGGCGCAAAGCGTCGGAGCTGATCGGCGACCGGCGGATCGCCGGCGTCTCATTGACCGGCTCCGACGCCGCCGGCGTCTCGGTCGGCGAAGCGGCCGGGCGGGCGATCAAGCCGGCCGTGCTCGAGCTCGGCGGCTCCGACCCCTTCATCGTGCTCGGCGACGCGAACCTCGAGAAGGCGGTCGCGACGGCCGTCACCGCGCGCTTCCAGAACACCGGCCAGAGCTGCATCGCCGCCAAGCGCTTCATCGTCGTCGAGTCGATCGCCGAGGAGTTCGAGGAGCGCTTCGCCGCGGCGGCGAAGAGCCTGCGCCGCGGCGCACCGACCGATCCCGAGACCCAGCTCGGTCCGATGGCGCGAGAGGATCTGCGCGACGAGCTCGCCGGGATCGTCCGCGCCTCCGAGTCGGCCGGCGCCCGCATCCTCACCGGCGGCAAGGCCCCCGACGAACCGGGCGCCTGGTACGAGGCGACCGTGGTCAGCGCCACCGCCGACTCCGACGCCTCGGTGCTGCGCGAAGAGACCTTCGGCCCGGTCGCCGCGGTCGTCCGCGTGCCCGACGAGGCGGCGGCGATCGAGCTGGCGAACGAATCGGAGTTCGGGCTCGGCTCGAGCCTCTGGACCGAAGACCTGGAGCGCGCCGAGAAGCTCAGCGCCGACATCGAAGCGGGCATGGTGTTCGTCAACGCGATGACCGCCTCGGACCCGCGGATCCCCTTCGGCGGGGTGAAGCGGAGCGGCATCGGGCGGGAGCTCGGGGGCGAATTCGGCATCCGCGCCTTCGTCAACATGCAGGCGGTCGCACTCACCGAGAGCTAGCAAGGCAGTCGCTTTCAATTCCGGGGTAACGCCTGAAAACAGACGACCGGTGCACCCGCGCAAACGAGTGTCGGCCTCAGGAAGGCGGCGGTCCTACCCTCGGATCTCAATCGGGTTTCTTTGGCGGGTTCGAGTCCCGTCGCTCCCGCTTCGCGCTGGGCCAGGCCGGCGACCTCCCCCGGTGGTTGACCGAGGGGTCGCGGTCTGGGAGGCTCGCGCACGTCCCGCGTAGAAGTGAGGCCGATCCTGGGGAGGACGCGCTCGAGCAAGGAGGACCTTTCGTGTTCGGTTCGGGCTCACGCCTTCGATTGGTGCGCCGCGTTGTCGCTTTCACCGCGCTCGCGGCGCTGGCGCTCGCCGCCGTCGCGGTGGCCGCGACCCTGCCCACGGGCGGCAAGGCCTTTACCACGCCGCCGACCAAGCACCGGGCGAAGTTCTCGCTGACCTTGGTGACGAGCCCCGACGGCCGCTCGATCGAAGAAGGCGGGGCGGCGATCGGCAGTCAGTACGCGATCAGCGGCGGCTCGATCGAGTGCCCGAAGGCGAAGAAGCAACCGGGATTCCACGAAACGCCCTTCCTCATCTTCGGCTTCCCGGCAACCGCGCTCACCATGAAGGGCGGCACCTACGGGTTCACCGCCCACCTCACCCAGCGCGAAACGAACATCCTGGGTTCGACCGCGAAGGCCTTCACCTTGAAGGTGAAGATCACTGGGACCGTCGTCGGCGCGACGACGATCGAAGGGACGGTCAGCGCGAAGGGCGGCAGCTGCACCACCAAGACGCCGCTTGCCTTCAAGCTGAAGCCGAATCCGAAGGTGCCGGTCGCGCCCGGGGCGTGAGCCGGGGCGTCGCAAGCGCAGGGATCAACTCGAGCTGGCCCCCGGCCATGCCGCGGCTCCCTCAGACGCTCAGCGGCTCGTCTCGTACCTGGCCATGGTCACCCCGCCGGGAAACCTTCGCGTCTCCACCAGGTCCAGGTTCACCCAGCGCTCCGGCGCGGTGAAGAACGGCGTGCCGCCGCCCACGATGACCGGATGGGTGACGATCGTGTACTCGTCGATCAGCCCCGCCCGCATGGCCGCCCCGGCAAGCGTCGCGCCGCCGACCCGCATCGGCTCGCCGTCCTCGGCCTTCAGCCGGGTGATCTCCGCGACCGCGTCGCCGTCGACCAGGCGGGTATTCCAGTCGACCTTCTCGATCACGGAGGAGAACACCACCTTCGGCGTGTCACGCCAGTTCCGCGCGAACTCGATTTCCGCCGGGGTGGCATCGGGCCGCTGGTCGCCGGTCGGCCAGTGGGAGCTCATCGCCTCCCACAGCTTGCGCCCGTACAGCAACAGGCCGATCGCCAGCTCCTGATCGAGCCACCACTGAAACAGCTCCTCGCTCGGCCCGCTCCACCCGAGGTCGTCGCCGGGGGCGGCGATGTAGCCATCCAGCGTCAGGTTCATGCCGTAGATCAGCTTCCGCATCGCCACATCCCTTCGTCGGTCGGTCTCGGAAGCCTAGAGCAAGTGCTGAAGCCAGTACCCAAACTAATCCAGTCCGATCTTCGACAACTGGGCCGTTAACAAGTACGTTTCAGTTTGTACACGCAGCATGGCCACGATGTCGAAGAAGCCCGAGACCGTAATCGTCCGCTTTGCGGGAGATTCGGGTGATGGCATGCAGTTGGTCGGGGATCGGTTCACGGCGGCCACCGCGCACGTCGGCAACGATCTGTCGACGCTGCCCGACTTCCCGGCCGAGATCCGTGCTCCGGCGGGGACGCCCGGCGGCGTCTCGGCCTTCCAGATCCACTTCGCCTCGCGCGACATCCTCACCCCGGGCGACCACCCGAACACGCTGGTGGCGATGAACCCGGCGGCGGTGAAAGCTCACCTCGGGGCGCTGCAGGCCGGCGGCACGCTGATCGTCAACGAGGACGCCTTCACCGCCGCCAACCTGCGCAAGGCGGGGTACGCGGAGAACCCGCTCGAGGACGGCACGGTCGATGACTACCAGGTCTTCAAGGTGCCGATGACGACGCTGACCACGCGCGCGACCGAGGGCATCGAGGGGCTGAAACCGGCCGAGGCGCAGCGGACCAAGAACCTCTTCGCGCTCGGCCTGATCTCGTGGATGTACGGGCGACCGAAGAAGGAGACGATCGCCTGGCTCGAGGCCAAATTCGCCAAGCGCCCGGCGATCCTCGCGGGCAACATCGCCGCCTTCAAGGCCGGGTACAACTTCGGCGACACGGCCGAGATCGCCGCCACGCCGATCGAGGTCGCCCCGGCGCCGCTCGAGCCTGGCACCTACCGCAACATCAACGGCGCCAACGCCCTGGCGATGGGGCTGACCGCGGCCAGCATCCGCAGCGGCCTGCAGCTCTTCTACGCCGGCTACCCGATCACCCCGGCCTCCGAACTGCTCCACCACCTCGCCCGTCACGACCGCTTCGGCGTCCACACCGTGCAGGCCGAGGACGAGCTCGCCGCCGCCAACATGGCGCTCGGCGCCTCCTTCGGTGGCAAGCTCGGGGTGACCGCGACCAGCGGCCCGGGCATGGACCTGAAGGCGGAGACGATCGCGCTCGCGCAGATGGTCGAGCTGCCGATGGTGATCGTCGACGTCCAGCGCTCCGGCCCATCGACCGGGCTGCCGACCAAAACCGAACAGTCCGACCTGCTGATGGCGATCTACGGCCGCCACGGCGAGTCGCCGCTGCCGGTGCTGGCGCCGGCGACCCCCGCCGACTGCTTCGGCACCGCGGTCGAGGCGGTGCGGATCGCGATCCGCTACCGGACCCCGGTGATCATCCTCTCCGACACCTTCCTCTCGAACTCCTCCGAGCCCTGGCGTCTCCCCGACGTCGAGGCGCTGCCGGAGATCGACCCCGACTTCGCCATCGGGCCCAACGCGGGCGACGAGTTCCTCCCCTACCTGCGCGACTCCCGTGGCGCCCGGCCCTGGGCGATCCCCGGATCGGAGGGCCTGCAGCACCGGCTCGGCGGCCTCGAGAAGGAGCACGGCTCGGGCAAGGTCTCCTACTCGCCCGAGAACCACGCGCTGATGACGAGGCTGCGGGCGGAGAAGCTCGAGAAGCTGGCCGAGGAGCTGCCGCCGCTGGTGGTCGACGCCGACGAGGGGGCGGAGCTGCTGCTGCTCGGCTGGGGCTCGACCTCGGGCGTGATCGGCGCCGCGGCGCGCCGGGCGCGGGCGCGCGGCATCCCGATCGCGACCGCCCACCTGCGCCACCTCGAACCGATGCCGACCAATACCGGCGAGGTCGTGCGCGCCTTCCCGCGGGTGCTGGTGCCGGAGGTGAACACCGGGCAGCTGCTGAGCCTGATCCGCGACAAGTTCCTGGTCGACGCCGTCGGCTACAACAAGGTCGAGGGCCTGCCGATCCTCGCCGAGGAGCTCGAGCAGGCGATCCTCGACACGTTGGGAGAGGCATGAGCGAGAACGGACACGAGGCGAACGGCGGCGGGGCCGCGACCCTGACCAAGGCCGACTTCCAGTCGGGCCAGGAAACCCGCTGGTGCCCGGGCTGCGGCGACTACGCGATCCTCAACTCGGTCCAGACGCTGCTGCCCGAACTCGGGGTGCCGCCGCACAAGACGGTCTTCATCTCCGGGATCGGCTGCGCCGGGCGCTTCGTCTACTACATGGACACCTACGGCATGCACGGCATCCACGGCCGGGCGCCGGCGCTGGCGACCGGGATCGCGACCAGCCGGCCCGACCTCTCCGTCTGGGTGGTGACCGGCGACGGCGACTCGCTCTCGATCGGGGGCAACCACCTGATCCACGCCCTGCGCCGCAACGTGCCGATCAAGATCCTGCTCTTCAACAACCAGATCTACGGGCTGACGAAGGGCCAGTACTCGCCGACCTCGGAGACCGGCAAGGTCACCAAGTCGACCCCGTTCGGGTCCGAAGATCACCCCTTCAACCCGCTGGCGCTGGCGCTCGGCGCCGACGCCTCCTTCGTCGCCCGCACGATCGACGTCGAGAAGCAGCACGTGCGCGACACCCTCCGGGCCGCCGCCGAACACCCCGGGGCGTCGTTCGTCGAGATCTACCAGAACTGCAACGTCTTCAACGACGGGGCCTTCGACGCGGTTCGCGGCAAGGCCGGCGCCCACAACCAGATCCGGCTCGAGCACGGGCAGCCGATCCGGTTCGGCGAGGACCTCGAGAAGGGCGTCGTGCGCTCCGGCGACGGCGGCCTCGAGGTGATCGAGGTGAGCGATGCCGGCGAGCGCGGCCTGGTCGTCCACGACGCCCACGTCGCCGATCCCAGCCACGCGACCGCGCTCGCCCGCCTCGCAGAGAGCCCCACCGGGCCGACCCCGATCGGCGTCTTCCGTGATGTCGACCGCGCCGTCTACGGCTCCGAGCGCCAGGCCGCCCTGCAGAGCGCCCACGCCGCCGCGAGCCTCGCCGACGTCGACGCGCTGCTGCGCGACGGCGACACCTGGGTCGTCTGAGCGGCCCGCGGGTCAGTCCGGCCAGGGCGCGTCGGCCGCGGTCGTGTGGCGCGGCGGCTCGGCGATCGTGCCCGGGGACCAGGTGAGGCGGCGGACCGCGGGCACGGCGAGCAGGCCGAGGATCGTGAGGAGGAAGAGCCCGAACGCCAGCCAGAGCGCGGTGTGGATGCCGATCGCCGCGGACACCGGCCCCCAGATCGCGAGCCCGACCGGGTAGAAGAGGAACGAGCCGAACCAGTCGAAGGAGCTGACGCGGGAGAGCGACTCCGCCGGGACCCGCCGCTGCAGGGTCGATTCCCAGACCGACATGCCGAGCATCAGGCCGACCCCCGAGAGGAGCGCCGCCAGCAGCAGGAGCGGCACCGCCGAGGTGGCGGCGAGGAACCCGAGGGGGAGGGCGAAGAGGGCCTCGCTCAGCGCGACGAAGACCAGCGGCCGGGCGGGCCGCACCTGGGTGGCGAGCAGGCTGCCGAGGAGCGCCCCGGCGCCCGCCGCGGCGAGGATCGTGCCCCACACCGCGGCCCCGCCGAGGTCGCGGTCGGCGACCACCGGGCCGAGCGAGCTCCACGCGCCCCAGAACAGGTTCGCCGCCGCGAAGTAGGTGACGCACGTCCAGACCCAGGTGTGGGCGGAGAAGATGGCCCAGCCCTCGCGGAGGTCGGCGAGGAAGGAGCTCGACCCGCTCCCGACCCGGCGCGGGAGGCGCAGCATCAGCAGGCAGGCGGCGCTCAGCGCGAAGGTGACCGCGTCGGCGGCGATCGCCCAGCCCGCGCCGGCGCTGGCCACCAGCACGCCCGCCAGCAGCGGACCGAGGATTTCCCCGGCCGAGGATCCGCTCGAGCGCAGCGCGTTCGCGGGCTGCAATTGATCAGGCGGGAGCACCTCGGCGATCAGCCCGACCGACGCCGGCCCGAAGAACCCGCTCGCCGCCCCGCCGACCCCGGCCAGGACCGCAAGCGTCCACACCTGCGCCACGCCCCCGATCAACAGCCCCGCCATCGCCCCCTGGCTCACCACCCGCACCAGGTCCGAGGCGACCATCACCGCCCGCCGCGAGACCCGGTCGGCCACCGCGCCGCCTACCAGAGCGCAGACCGAGGAAGGCAAGATCCGCGCCGCGAGGACGATCCCCACCTCCGCCGGCGTCCCGCCGATCTGCAGCACCGCGAACGCGAGCGCCACCGCGACCATGCGATCGCCGAGCACCGAGACGAACTGGGCGGTGAACAACAGGCGAAACTCGCGGCGCCGAAGGACCTGCAGGCTCTCGGGTAGCTTTGGCACAAGGGGAACCTAGTGGTCGAAGGGAGATGCGCCGGCTATCGGTCAGACGTCCAGAGGCACGGAACCGCTCAGAATTTTAGGTATTGCCAGATAGCCGTCCGGTACGTCAGAGTCCCCGCTGTAAATTGGGCTGTGCTCGGGTAAGCCGCAGGGGCGTCCCACCGAGACGGCCGTCGAGCGGGAGAGTCGATGAAGAAGAGTGGCCGGGTCGGGACCTCGAAGCTTGAACGTGGTCGTCGTCGAGTCCCAGGTGACGGTCCTGCCCGTCCCTCGGGTGGGGTGGTCGGCCGGCCAGCGTCGGCGGCGACGCTCCTGACCGGCCTCCTCGTGCTCATCCTGATCGTCGGTCTCGCCATGTGGCTCGGTCCGAGCGCCGCGCGGGGCGACCAGGCGTCCGCCGCCGGGGAAGCGCCCCCCGGGCTGCCGACGGCCCAGCAGACCAAACAGCTGCTCGAATCCTCGGGTGGCGCATTCCCCGTGCCGGGCCCTGAAACCGACCTGCGGGTCGCCGAAGAACTTCCCCACCGGGACCTCACCCGGGTAGAGGCGCTCGAACTCACCGAAGGCGTGTTCTCCTCCGAGCTCGAAGCCCCGGCCGGGATCTTCGACGAACTCGAACCGAGGCGGTTCCTCTCCGAACACGCCGCGGTGATCCCCGCGTCGAGGCTTCCCGAACCGGCCGGAGCAGCCGCGAAGGGACCCGCGGCGGGCGGCGCGCAGGACGGCATCCCGGCCGACCAGCCGGTCCTGGTCGAATCGACGCTGCCGCTCCGCCGGGAAAACGAACACGGCGAACAGGAACCCGTCGACCTCACGCTGCAGAGCCCGGGAGGCTCCGGCGGGGAACTGGAGCCCAAGAACCCGTTGACGGAACTGTCTATCCCGGCCCACCTGGGCGAAGGCATCTCGGCGGGCCCGGTGCAGATCGAACTCCCGCAGGCGGCGGGGGAAAGCACGCCGACGAACGTCGGGGAACGGTACGCGTTCTACCCTAACGTCGCCGAAAACACGGACCTCGTCGTCGCCCCGACCCCGACCGGGGTCGAGACGATGACCTCCGTCCGGAGCGCCGAAGCCCCACAGGAGACGACCTACCGTCTCTCCCTGCCCGCGGGGGCGACGCTCGAACCCGGTCGTGGCGGCGGCGCCGAGGTCGTGAAGGGGGGGCAGGCGATGCTCGTCGTGCCGCCACCCAAGGCGACCGACGCGGCCGGGACCCCGGTGCCGGTCACGATGCAGGTCGAAGGCGACCAGCTGAAGGTCGCGATCTCCCCCGGGCCGTCGACCGTCTACCCCGTCCTCGTCGATCCCAACTACATCGTCGAACACTGGTGCTGGTCGGGATGCGGTGAAGGCTATCCCGGCTGGGGTGGCAGCACGACCACCCCCTCCTATCAGCCCGTGTTCGGGGCCCAATGGGACCCGAGTCATTACGGCGGCCTCGACCTCACCTCGGGCTACTCGGGACCCGCCTACTCGGGCACGCACACCGACTGGTCCTACTGGGTGCCCCGCTACGCGCAGGACGTGGCCAAATACCACGAACCACCGACCACGTTCGTGGCCTACTGGATGGCTGAAGGCGTCCTCTTCCTCCCTTTCGGCAACTACGCCAACTATCCGGCGATGGTGATCGGCCTGATCGATCCGTCGGTCGGCTGGGCCGGCAGCACCTGGGTGCATTACGGCGGGGAAGGCGAACTCGCGAACTGGGGGAACGTGCTTGTCAACAATCCCTCCTCGAATCCTGCGATCAAGGGTGCAGACGAGAACCTCGTCACCTACGAATACGAATCGCAGGCCAAGTATCGCGACACCTTCATCGGCTCCTCCACGATCGAGGTCGACGACCTCGAAGCCCCGCGGATCCTCGAACTCACCCCGCCGGCCGGCTGGCTCACGGGCGCGTCCGCGACGATCGGTTACGGCTTCGAAGACACCGGCCTCGGGGTCTGGTCGGCGGGGATCGGCCTGCCCGGGGAAGTCCCGCTGCACCACGGATGGGGTGCGGCCTTCGGCTGCACGGGGACCAATGCCTCCCCCTGCCCGCGGGTGGTCAGGTCGAGCGAAACCGGCGCTCCGTCGCTGAAGTTCGTGCCGCAGGAACTTCCGACCGGCGAAGACATCCTCGAAGTCGTGGCCGGGGATCCCCTCTGGGCCGAAGGACACACGGCCTCAAGGACCGTCTCGGTGAAGGTCGACAACACGGGCCCCGAAATCTCCCTCTCCGGTGCGCTGACCGAACAGGAAAAACTCGGTACCGCCCAGGCCGAATACCCGCTCACGATCAATGCCACCGACGGCACCGCCGCCGACCCGCAGTCCGGTGTCTCCAAGGTCGAAGTGAAGGTCGACGGCAAAAAGATCACGATGGCGAACGAAGCGCCCTGGAGCCCGGCCTGCAAAACGGAAAACTGCCGGTTCTCCGGCACCTGGACCCTGAAGGCCTCCGAATACTCCCTCGGCCCGCACGAAGTCGAAGTGGTGGCTACTGACGCAGTCGGGAACGTGACGACCGAAACGCTCGAAGTCGAATTCGGGCAAGGGCCGCCGCAGACGAGCTTCACCTCACCCCATCCGAGCTACGAAACGATCGGACTCTCGACGATCGCCTTCAAGGCGACCAGGGCAGGGGCGCCGGTCGAAGGCGCGACTTTCAGATGCTCGCTCGACGGGGCACCGCCGACCGTCTGCGCCTCCCCCTACAAACTCCCCGCTCACTTCACGGACGCCTGGCACACGTTCACCGTCGCGGCCGTCGACAAATCCGGTGTGGCCGACCAGACGCCTGCCACGTGGAGGTTCAAGACCGTCCCCTATCCTCCGGCGCCACAGTCCGCCGAGAAGCTGGTCTACCCCGAAGTCGGCAAGAAGACGGCGAGCTACTACACGCTCGAGGCGGAATGGGGCCCGAACCCCGAAGGCAAAGCCGCGGAAGGCGTCACCGGCGTGACCTTCCAGATGGAGCTGCCGGGAGCAAAGGTCTTCAAGACGGTCCCGGTCGGCTGCACGATCGACGGGAAGGGTCGACAGGTGTCCTGGCCGCTGCCGGCGAGGAGTCACCCTGGCCACAGCGCCCCGGTCTATCTGAAGGTGCGGGGCTGTCCCGTCTTCGAAGAAGCGGGATATCCGGAAAAGGAAATCCAGTTCCGGGCCGTCTACGACGGGGGCGAAAAAGTCGCCGGGGCGAGCGTCCCGGTGCCGACCGAATTTGTCTCGCGCTACAACGCGAATCGCGTCTCCACCGACGCGACCGAATCGGTCGGCCCGGCCTCGGTCGATCTCCTCACCGGCGCCTTCAGCCTCAGCCGGACGGACGTCTCGATCCCGGTCCCAGGGTACGAAGCCAATCTCGAATTCACGCGGACCTTCAACTCCACCATCGACAAGAGCCTGCCCGGCTTCTCGTTGGTCATGGGGGGCGCATGGCAGCCTGCGTCGCCGCTCGAATCCGAAGCGGAAGCCCAGGCCTGGACCCGGGTCGAAGAAAAGGTGATCCCGGCCCACCCGGCCGTCATCGCGGACTACTGCTGGGAAGAACACGAAAAAGAAGTAGGGCCAGGAGAATTCGAACTGGTCGAAGTCCAGATCGCCTGCCCGAAGAAAGAAGAATGCACCATCCTGCGCTGCGAATCGTGGGTCGAAGAACAAGCGCAGCCCAGGGAAGCCTGGATCGAACTCTTCGACAACGAAGGGGCCAGCGTGCCGTTCGAAATCTCCGGAGAACGCTATGTCTCCCCCGAATGGGCGAGGGAACTGGTCCTGCACAAGGAAGGGAACAACATCGTCCTGGCCTATCCGAACGGCACCCACACGATCTTCACCGGAGGCGGGGAAGTCTCGGCGACGCAAGGAAGGGTCTGGATGCCGCGCTACATCTCCTATCAGGCGAACGCCCGGAGCATGCGGATGATCTATGAAACGGAAGCGGGCGGGAAAGGCCAGCGTCTCGCGGCGGAGATCGCACCGTCGTCCGTGACGTGCCCCGACGAAGCGCAAAAAACGCCCGGTTGCCGGATGTTGAAGTTCAACTATTCCAACGGCTCCTTCGAAGGAGGCGGAGGACTCTTTTGCTGGGTCGAATGGAACAACGGGCAACCAACGGGAGAAATGTGTCCGACGGTGCTGAGATCGATCGAATACTTCGGACCGTCCGGCAACGGGGTCGGCCAGCCCGTGGCGCAGTACAAATACGAAAACATCCCCAAAGGCTTCACCGGCCAAGCGGAATCCGTGCTTACCTCGGAGACCGATCCGCGAACGGGACTGACCGAGAAATACACGTACGAAGAAAGCTCATACCGACTGAGTTCCCTCACTCCTCCGGGCCAGACCCCCTGGGAATTCTCCTACCTCCCACCGGAAAGCTCCTCTGCCGGGAGCACGAGGAAGCTGAAGTCCGTCGGCCGCGCGGGGGCGACCACGACGCTCGCCTACGAAGTGCCGGTCAGCGGTTCGGGGGCTCCGTATGACATGAGCCCCGAAAGCATCGCGAGATGGGGCCAGACGGACCTGCCGGTCGACGCGACGGCGATCTTCCCGCCGAACCACGTCCCTTCCTCATATCCGCCACACGAATATACGGGCGCGACCGTCCACTACATGGATCCCGAAGGCCATGAGGTCAACACCTCGTCGCCCTCGCCTCCCGGCGTCTCGGGGGCGTCGATCACCACCACCGAAACCAACGTGCATGGGAACGTCGTGCGCGAACTGGGCGCTCGGAACCGGCTCGCCGCGCTCCAGGCGCCGGAACCGATCGCCCGCTCCCACGAACTCGACTCCCACTCGATCTACAACGCCGCCGGCACCGAGCTGCTCGAATCGTGGGGTCCGCTCCACGAAGTGCGGACCGCATCCGGCGAAGTCGTCTCCGCGAGACGGCACACGGTCACGAGCTACGACGAAGGGGAAACGGGAAGACCCGCCGGGTCTCCGCCCGCCTATCTCCCGACCAAGGAAACCGTGGCCGCGGTCGTGCCGGGCACCGAAGGCGAACTCGAACCGCGGGTCACCGAAACCCACTACAACTGGGCGCTGCGGAAGCCCGAAGAAACGGTCGTCGACCCGGGCGGGCTCAACATCCGCACCGTCACGAAATACAACGCCTTGGGGCAGGTGGAAGAAACGCGCCAGCCCAAAGGCGCCGGGGGAGGGACGGCGGGGGATACGAGGACCGTCTACTACGAAGCAGGCGGTGTCCTCACCGAACCTGGGGAATGTCAAATGGCACCGCGGTACGCGAACCTCCCATGCAAGATTCTCCCAGCCAAACAGACGAGCGGCACGGGTCGGCCGGAACTGCCCGTCAAGAAGTTCCTCTCCTACAACAATCTGGACGAGCCGACCCAGGTCATCGAAAGCCCCGGCGGCAAAGAAGAAGCTGGAAAGACCCGTAAGACGCTCATCGGATACGACGAAGCGGGTCGCCAGGTGTCGACCAAGATCGAAGGTGGCGGCGAAGAAGTCCCGAAGACCGAAACCCTCTACAGCCCGACCCTCGGCCTGCCCGAACAGCAGCGCTTCGTCTGCGAAGGCGAATGCGCGACGAGCACGCCGAAATACGCGAGCACGATCGGCGCACCGGGATCGGGCGAAGGCCAGCTGAACGGCCCCCGCGGCGTCGCGGTCGACAACAAGGGCGACGTCTGGGTCGTCGATCGCCTGAACAGTCGGATCGAGGAGTTCAGCGAATCCGGGAAATTCCTCCTCGCCTTCGGCAAAGCCGGAACCGGCAACGGGGAATTCACCAACCCCTGGGGGATCGCGATCGACCCGGCCGGCAACATCTGGGTGGCCGACAGCGGCAACTGCCGGATCCAGGAGTTCAACCCGGAAGGGAAATTCCTGCAGAAGTTCGGCACCAAAGCGACCGGTAAATCCCAGGGGACCGAATTCGTCCGGCCCGACGGCGTCGCGATCGCCCCCGGCGGGAAGATCTGGGTCACCGACAACGGCGGCCCCAGGGTCGCCGAGTTCCGGCGCTCGGTCTCGAGCGAATCCGAACGCTTCGTCCGCAACGTCTCCGGCACCCTGCCCTCGACCGCCGGGCCGGAGGGGGTCGCCGTCGACTCCCACGGCAATGTCTGGTTCACCGAGGAAGAACCGGTGAGCGAAGTCCGCGAGTACGACAGGGAAGGCAACTTCATCCGCTCGGTCGGCGGATACGGGACCGGGGCGGGACAGTTCCGGGCGCCGTCGGGGATCGCCGTCGCCCCGTCGGGCAACATCGTGGTCTCCGACACCAACAACAACCGCGAGGAGGAGTTCGGCCCGTCGGGCACCTACCTGCGGAGCTTCGGCTCGGGCACCGGCGGGGAAAGCTTCTCCGAACCGAAAGGCGTCGCGATCACCTCGACCGGCATCGCCTTCGTCGCCGACAAGAACCGCAACCAGATCAAGAAGTGGAACCTCGACGCCGGTTTCAACGCTCGGGCGACGACCACGACCTACGACAGCCTGGGGCGGCCGGTGGAATACGAAGACGCCGACGGGAACCAGACTGAAATTACCTACGACGCCTATGGCGGGCTGGCGACCGTCTCCGACGCCAAGGGGGCGCAAACCTACCATTACGACGAAACGTCGGGCGCCCTGACCAGCACGGAAGTCTCGGGGGTCGGCACCTTCACCGCGGCCTATGACGCCAACGGGAGCCTGGTCGAACAGGGCCTCCCTAATGGCCTGACCGCAAAGACGGGCTACAACCCGGCTGGCGAACCGACCAGCCTCGCCTACACCAAGACCAGCAGCTGCGGCGAAAGCTGCACCTGGTACTCCGAAAGCCTCGAACACTCGATCGAAGGCAGGATCCTGGCCGACAACAGCACCCTCGTGAACCACCTCTATACCTACGACAAGTCGGGACGGCTGACCGAAGCCCAGGAAACGCCCACCGGCGGCCAGTGCACGAGCCGTGCCTACACCTATGACGCGGACTCCAACCGGCTGACGAAGACGACGCGCTCCCCCGGGATCGGTGGGGCCTGCGCGACCTCCGGTGGCACCACCCAGAAATACGAATACGACGAAGCCGACCGGCTCATGGGGCCGACCGGACCGACCTACGACGCCTGGGGTCGCATCACGAACCTGCCCGCGGAATTCGCCGGCGGCAAAGCGCTCACCACGAGCTACTTCGCCAACGAAATGGTCGCGGCGCAGTCCCAGGGCGGCGTCACCAACTCCTTCGCCATCGACGCGACCGGTCGGCAGCGCCTGCGTCAACAGGCGGGGGGCGTCGCGGGCTCCGAAATCTTCCACTACGACGGACCTGGCGACTCCCCGGCATGGACCGAACACGGCGCGACGTGGACCCGCAATGTCCCCGGTATCGGCGGGGAACTCGCCGCAGTTCAGGAAAGCAACGGCACCACGACCTTCAGGCTGACCGACCATCACGGCGACATCGTGGCAGCGGCGAGCTCGAGCCCGACCGCAACCGCGCTTCTCTCGACCTCGCGCTTCTCCGAATTCGGCGAACCGGAAACCGCGAGCGTAGGGAGGTACGGATGGCTTGGTGGTAAGTCACGGCGAACCGAACTCCCAACCGCTGTGATCCAGATGGGGGCACGTAGCTACATCCCGCAGCTCGGCCGCTTCCTGACGCCGGATGCCGTACGAGGAGGCTCAGCGAATGCCTACGATTATGCGAACCAAGACCCTGTAAATGGGTTCGATCTCGGCGGCGAAAGACCCTGCGTAAGGTATGGAAAGGGCAACGAAGCATGTGCGGAAAATGCAACGGCGCTCGGGCGAGCCATTCGACGCGTTCAGAGGCAGACGCGGCGCATAGCGCACGAACACCATCTTTCCACGCCGGTGGTGAGATCTAGAACGTGCACCGCAGTGGCATGTCGGGTTGGGTGGCCACACGGTAGTACCCACGGCACCGATCCAGTCGAACACATCGCGGGTGAGATAGTGAGCTTTCTCGTCCAGCATTCCGCGCCAACCGTGCATGAAGCTCATGAATTCTTAGAAACCTGGGCTGGCGTTGGTGGATACTCGAATCAATCGATTCTCGGATGCGCAAAAAACGCGACCGAAGCCTGGGTGGAAACCACCGATCTACGAGCGGGCGGCACCAAGGCAGAAAAAGCCGCAGGCGTTGTGACCTCGGCGTTATACTCAGCCGTTCAATGCGCCGTCGGGGCGCTTCCCTGAGACGCGCTGGGTTCGCAGGAATCGCAGGAGGTCGTGTGTATGGCAAAGGCATTCTCGGCACCGCTGACGCTGTGGGTCTATGTATTCTTGAGTACTGTCGATACGGTGGTTCGGGTTCTACGGGGTTCTATTCATCCGACTCCGGCGATATTCGCGATTGTCGTGATCCTCATTTGGAATGCCGCATTACTATATGGATTCCGCTGGGTATGGATTGGCACGCTTCTTCTTTTCGTCGTCTTTTTTGTAATTGGTCTTTACATTGAAGGGATAGATTGGTTCGGTGATCTAGTGACGTTGATGGTCATCGGACTGTTGCTGCTTCCGAGCACTCGTCGTTTCTTCGGCTCGGCCGAGGTGGCCAAGTCCTCTTATTGAGGTCGATCGCTCGGCCAATGACGATGACTCTGCGTGCTCACGCGGATCATGGGAGACGCGTGGTTAGTGAGAGGCGACTCCTGTCGCGTTGACAGTACGCGGCATGAGTACCGCTGCTGCCATCCTACCCCTGGTACATGACCTGGACGCTACAAATCGACCCGGACGAAGGCTCGACGAGGACCCCTTGGGTGCGGTGGTGCTCGCGAGCGTGGTGGCCAACGTCTGCCATTTCGTCCAACCCTTCACCGCTTCGTTCCATCCGGTCGCCCTTATCGGACCTGACCTCACGGTACTCGCCGTACTATTGCTAGCTGTCCGGAGGTCGTTTGGGTGGTTTCTGCTGATGTTCTGGGCAGCCTCGGTTGTCTTTTCGCCGCTGGTATTCAATGCCTCGATTTGGCCTGTCGCTGCAGGCGGTTCTCGTCATAGGCGCGTTAGCTATGAAGGACACCCGCAGGTACTGCTTTGGACCGATGCCCCGCACCCCCGTGTCTATCCATCTCATCGTTGCCGAGCGAAAACTTGTGGCTGGATTCCCAGCGGTCGTTTATAGGATTGAAGAGGCCCTGTCTCCGCTGCGAATACGGAGAGTGGCCTAAACGCATGTCCCTATGTCTTGGTTGCGCAGGAGGACCTCTTCCTATTCGTTCTGGTCGCGACGTTCGTCCTTTTGCCACTGTCAGGAGGCGTCGGAACCGTCGATCGAAATTCTGGGCGCAGCAATCTGCTGGTGCAAATCGCATATCACGTCGTGGCGGTGTGCTCCACGTTGGCCCGTCTGGGGCTGATCGTGATGGTGCTTCTGATGCTGAGGGGCGTAGTACGGTCGCGAATGTGAGCCGCTGATTTCTAGTGCCAATCTGGACTCAGCGACTTGGCAAGTTCCAATCAGTCAACTATCTTGAGTGGTCGTGACCACGTTCTCACCTACTACGCCGGAATTGGCTCGTTGTCGTCATCGCGTCGGTCGTCCTCCTGATCGGCAGGACGGACGCGGGCACGGCGGGCAAGCCCTCGCAGAGGCGTGAACAGGGCCCGAACGGGGCTGGTGGGTCAACCGTCACGGGTGCGTACACCTGGCGTCTCGATCTCGACCCTCGAGTGGCCTGGAGCAACTACGGCCTGAACGTGGTCTACGACACCTACATCCCGTTGCTCACCTACAGGCACGCAAGTGGTAGGGCGGGCAGTCAGGACATCCCCGGCGTCGCCCGGAGCTTGCCACGGATCACCGACCACGGCGGCATGTACACGCTCTACCTGCGGAGGGGCTTGCGGTATTCGGACGGCGAGGCCGTCAAGGCCTCGGATTTCAAGTTCGCGGTCGAACGGCTGTTCCGCATCGGTTCGTCAGGTGGGTTCTCGGGACCGGAAGACGTCTATGACGACATCGTCGGCGCCACGAGGTTCGAGGGGGCAGGGTGCGGAGACGTTTCGGGGATCACCACCGACGACCGGGCGGGGCGGATGGTGATCCGACTCGTCAGGCCGGCACGGTCCTTCTCCGGCAAGCTGGCGATGACGTGGGTGGCCCCGGTGCCGCCGGGCACCCCGGTCCGCAACCAAACCTTCGATCCGCCTCCGGCGACGGGTCCCTAAGTCATCACCGATCGACGCGGCGCGGCTGGACCTACGAGCGCAATCCCGCCTGGCGATCAGGCAACAGCAGCTTGATGCCGCTGATCCCGAGCGGCCACCTCGACACGATCAAGGTCAAGGGGATCCACAGTGAAGCACGAGCGATCCGGGAGGTCGAAAAGAGAAAGCTCGACTGGATCTCCCGAGAAATGTCTGGTCCCACCTACCTTTCCTTGCGGCACCGGTTCCCGTCTCGCGTTCGCCTCGAGCCCACCGCCGGCACCGAATACTTCTGGCTGAACACCTCGAAGCCCCCTTCAACGACGTTCGGGTCCGGCGCGCCGTCAACTACGCGGTGGACCGCAACATTTTCAGCCAGCTCTCCGGTGGTCAGCTGTCACCGACGCAACAGATCCTCCCGCCCGACCTGCCGGGATACAGGAAGTCGACTCCCTACCCCCATGACATGGCCAAGGCGTGACGGCTGATCGCCGCTGTGAACCCGTCGGTCTGCAAAATCACCCTCTGGACCTACGCCGAACGCGGCGAAATCACGCCGCTTGAGTTCAACGTCTACTTCGCCACGGTCCTCCACGAACTCGGGTTCACCGTCAACCTGGAGTTCTTCGAACGAGAACACTATTTCGCCTTGATCGAAGGCCCCGGGCAGGCGGTTCCCAACGCCGGCCTCAGTGGCTACTGTCGCGATTCTTCGTCCCCGGTCCGAGGCAGGTGATCGACCGCCTGGCGATGCGCGCGGCCCGACGACGCCGGAAGCCCGCTACGCTGCGCTGGACCGGACCTACATGGCGCTCGCCCCGTGGGTCCCGATCGGCAACAACTCCATGCCGCTCTTCGTCTCGAAACGGATCGATCTCAGCACGGTGGTCTCGAATCCAGGCTTCGGGGTCGACCTGACCTACCTTCGCGTCGGGGGTCGAATTGATCCGACGGGGTAACGTGCTTTCTGTGCTTACTGTGTTGGCGCTGATCGGCGTGCTGACTATCTCGACCACCGTCGCGCGCGGCGGGTCATCGCCGGCCGAAGTGACGATCGGAGCCTGTTTGGTGACGCATGCGTCACCGCCGCGGTCCGCGCACCTGCGTCGCCCGCCGCAGACGATCACCCGCAGCGATCGACTGGTCGCGATCGTCAAGACCAACTGCGGGCGCTTTCAGATCCGGCTCGATGCCCGGCGGGCGCCGATCACCGTCAACTCCTTCGTCTACCTGGCCCGGTCCGGCTTCTATCGCGGTTTGGACTTCTACCGCGTCGTTCCGAACTTCGTGATCCAGGGCGGCGACCCGCGAGAGGCGGGCACCGGTGGCCCCGGCTACTCGACCACCGAGCCGCCGCCGAGGCACTTCCGTTTCCACCTGGGCACGGTGGCCATGGCCAAGCGGCTTGCAGATCCGCCAGGGCGGGCGGGAAGCGTCTTCTTCGTCGTCGCCGGATCGGAGGGCCGGCTTATCGCGGACGAATACGCGATCCTCGGCCATGTCAGCGCAGGCATGAGCACGGTCGAACGGATCGACGCTCTGGGCACCAAAGGCGAACGCCCAAGTCAGGTCGTGAAGATCGAATGGATCAAGATCAGGGATCTCGGCAGGGTCTGAACCTCCCGGGCTCCCCCTCCACGGTGTCCGGGTATCGACCAGCCGTCCAGCGCGCGGTCGCGTATTGGTCGCGTTCTTCGGTCGCGGAGGTTTGGGGTCGACTACTTTCGCCCGCGCACGCCGACTGCGGTCGGGAACTGTCTACCCAGCGGGGGAGAGAAACAAGAGATGAATCGGTTCGGTCAGGTCGGCTCGAAGGCGGCCGCGTTCGTGGCGGTGGTGGCGCTCGGGGGCGGGGTGCTCGCCGGTTGCGGCAGCAACAGCAGCGAAGTCCAGAGCACGGTGGAAAAGCAGATCGAAAAGGGCAATGAAATGGCCGAAAAGATCGTCAACGAATCCACCAAGCAGGCGCAGAAGGCGCTGAAGGAAGCCGGCAAGGAAAACGGGGCGAGCTCGAAGGCCGCCAACAAGTCGGCGGAAGAAATCGTCGCGGAAGCCGGCGCCAAGGCGAAGAAGGGCATCGAAGAAGGCAAGAAGAAATCGAAAGAAGTGATGGAAGAAGTCAATAAGCAGATCGAAGAAGCGACCCCGTAGGGCACCGGTCGCGGCAAGGAGTGACGATGGGATTCCTGGACAAGGTCAAGGGGACCGCGAAGCAGGCGGTCAACCCCGGCGGCCAGATGAAGGAACGCGACAAGATCCAGAAGATCAACGCCTCCGGCGTCGACGCGACCGCCACCGTCGACTCGATGGAGGAGGTCGGCTCGCAGCTCGGCGGCGGCCACCAGATCGACTTCCAGCTGACCGTCCACCCGGCCGGCGGCGACGATTACCAGGTGGCGACCAGCCAGTCGATGCACGAGGTGACGCTGAAGGGCGTCGAACAAGGGGCGACGGTCGCGGTCAAGATCGACCCCGACGATCCACAGTCCCTGCTCGTCTGGGGTGCGGCCGGCTGAGAGGCTGCCTCAGCCGCGCGCCGAGAGGTACGCGGCGACCCGCTCGCAGCCGCGCCGCAGCCGACGAAAGTAGGCGGCGCGGCTGAGGTGCAGGGATGCGGCGACGGCCTCCTGGGTCGCCGTGCGTTCGAGGTACCCGCGGCGCAGCACGGTCTGCGTCAGCTGGTCGCCGGGGGTGTCGCCGAAGGCGCGGTCGACCGCCTCGGTGAGGGCGGCGCGGGCGGAGTCGGAGCGCGCGGCGACGGTCTCACCGGCGGCCAGCGGGCTCCGCGCCAGGTCGGCGGGGACGCCGAGATTGCGGAACGCCTCCCGCACCGTCGCCACCGAGACCGCGCGCGCGGCGGGCGGGCGCGGCGGCACCGCCAGGCCGAGCTCGCGGTAGACGTGGGCGTGGAGCGCGGCGAGGACGCCGCCCGGCCCCCAGTCGACGATGTGGCACTCGATCGTCTCCGCGCCGACGCGGGCGTCGAGCTCAGGGACGTGGACGGCGCCGCCGGCGGCGGCGAAGTCGCGGGCGCCGGGCAGCGCCGGGTTGATCGGCAGGTAGCCGTAGCGCGGGCTGCCCGAGGTCGCGGCGAGGAGGCCCGCCATCCCGAGCAGGCCGAAGAGGTCCGGGTCGCGATCCGCGGTGACGCCGATCATGTCGCGCCAGACCACCGTGTCGGGGCGATCGAGGCGGCGGGCGTGGGCTAGGCGTGGGGCAAGGATCGGGTCCCCCTGGGCCGCCGCCGGCGCCGTCCCGGGAGTGAGCGAGAGCGTGAGGCCGCAGAGCCGCTCGTCGCGGTCGCGGGCGACCGTGGCGTGGTCGGGCGCCGCCTCGAGCAGCGTCCGCGATCCCTCCCAGACGGCGGCGTGCCGATGCCCGGCGACGGCGCGGTCGACCGCCTCCAGGTCCCCGGCGCGCAGGCCGTCGACCCGCAGCCGCGCCGACGCGCGCCAGGAGAAGCCCCAGTGGAGCGCCGGGCTGTCGGCGAGTTCGGCCAGGTCGGTCACCGCCAGCGGCCCCGCCGGGCCGGTCCCGATCGCGTACAGATGGTCGGCGACGCGGCGGCGCAGCTCGCGTTCGACCAGCGGGTGGTCGCGCCGCAGGCAGGCGCGGATCGCCTCGCGGACCAGATCGTGCGGGGCGACGCCGAGGCCGCGGGGCTCGACCGAGTCGCGGCCGCGGAGCCACTCCCACTCGGCCTCCGGATCGCCGCCGAGCAGCGCGTCGGCGAGGAGGTCTGGAGTCGTCACCCGCGCGATCGCGGCGGTGGCGAGGGTCGCCAGGTGCGGGCCCTGGAGGCGCTCGGCGACCAGGCGCGCGACCAGGTCCTCGTCGAGACTCGCGCCCGCCGCGGCCGCTCCCGGATCGCTGCGGGCGGAGGCGGCGGCGAGCTCCAGTGCCAGCGGGTTGCCGTGCGCCCAGTCGCGGGCCTTGGCGGCGGCGTCGGCGGCGAGGCCGTGGCGGCGGAGCACCTCGCTCGACGCCTCCGGGTCGAGCGGCGCCAGCGCCAGCGAGCTGAAGCCCGCCCCCTCGCGCGCGGCCCACTCCGGCCCCGGCGAGCGGCGGGAGGCGATCAGGACCGCGGCCCCCGCCGGCAGCGCGGGGAGGAGGACCCGGCGCAGGTACCCGCCGAGCGCCTCGACCCGCTCAAAGCTGTCGAGGACGACCAGCCGCCGCCCGCCTGCCGGGGGCGCGCCGAGCGCGTCCTCCAACTGGTCGGGAACCGGGGCGATGTCGCGGCCGTCGATCCAGACGAGCTCGTGACCGCCCGCCGCCGCCCGCCCGCTCGCCGCGCGCAGCAGCGTCGTCTTGCCGATCCCGGCGGGACCGTGCACGTAGACGGCGGCGACCCGGTCCGGCAGCGCCAGCTCCGCCTCGATCCCAGCCAGCTCACGGTCGCGCCCCACCAGCACCGGCGCAGGATCTCAGATCTCGGCGTTCGCGAGTTCGAAATAGGGGTAGACCGAACGCACCATGCCCGCGGATCGAAAGCGCCGGCTCGAGGAGCTGTTCCGAGCTGAAGCGGACCGGCTGTTCGGGATCGCGTACCGGATGCTCGGCAGCGTCGGCGAAGCGGAGGAAGTGGTGCAGGACTCCTTCGTCCGATTCCAGCGGGTCGATCCCGACGACGTGCGCGAGCCGGGCGCGCTGCTGACGACGATCGCGACCCGGCTCAGCATCGACCGGCTGAAGTCGGCGCGGCGGCAGCGCGAGGACTACGTCGGCGCCTGGCTGCCCGAGCCGCTCCTGGTCGACGAGGACGCCGATGTCGCCGGCGAGGCGGAGCGGGCGGATTCGATCTCGATGGCGTTCCTGGTCCTGCTCGAGAGCCTCTCGCCGCTCGAGCGGGCGGTCTTCCTCCTGCGTGAGGCGTTCGACTACGACTACGCGACGATCGGCGAGGTGGTCGAACGGACGCCGGAGAACTGCCGGCAGCTGGCGCTGCGAGCGCGCCGGCAGGTGGAGCAGGGGCGGCCGCGCTTCGAGGCCTCGCGGCGCGAGCGCGAGGAGATCGTCGCCCGCTTCTTCGCCGCGGCGCAGGAGGGCGACTCCGAGGCGCTGCTCGAGCTGTTGGCGGCCGACGCGGTGATGTACGGGGACGGCGGCGGCAAGGCCCCTGCGCTGGGCGTGCCGCTGCACGGCCGCGAGCGCGTCGCGAAGGCGCTGGTCGGCCTGTTCCGGGTCGCCGCCGGGCTGGGCACCCGGCTCGAGCCGACCTGGGTCAACGGGCAGCCGGGCGCCCGGTTCCTCGACCGCGACGGCGCGCTGATCAACGTCGTCGCGCTCGACGTGCTGGACGGCCAGGTGCAGGCGGTGCGCTCGGTCGCCAACCCGGAGAAGCTCCGCCACCTCGGGCCGCTCGCCGACATCAACGCGCTGCTGGCCCGGCGCCGGTCCTGAGCGCGATTCGGCGGGCGCTGTAACACGGCGGCGCGGCCGCTCGTCATCCCCGGTGAAAGGCAACCGTCAGGAGGCGATGATGAGTGAGAGTTCTTCGAGGCAGCGGATCGTCGTGATCGGCGGTGGGTATGCGGGGGCGCTGGCGGCGGTGCGGCTCGCCGGGCGGGCGCGGCGCCGGGCCGCCGTGACCCTCCTCGACCCGCGCCCCGAGCTGGTCCAGCGGCTGCGGCTGCACCAGCTCGCGACCGGCGGGCGGGTGCGGAGCTTCGACCTGGCGCGGCTCACCGGCAGGCGGGTGGAGAACGTGCGCGGGCGCGCGACCGCCGTCGATCCGGAGCGCGGCTCGGTCGTGGTGGAGCGCGGCGGGAGGACCGCCGAGGTCCCGTTCGACCAGGTGGTGATCGCGGTCGGCAGCACCGTCGACCTCGCCGCGGTCCCGGGCGTCGCCGAGCACGCTCACTCGCTTGCCGACCCGGCCGCCGCGCTGCGGCTCCGCGAGGCGCTCGCGACGCTTCCCGGCGGCGCCCGGGTGGCGGTCTGCGGGGCCGGCTTCACCGGCATCGAGGCGGTGAGCGAGATCGCCGGGGCGCGGCCGGACCTGCGCGTCTCGCTCCACTCGGCCGGGCGGGTCGGCCGCGGCCTCTCCGGGCGCGGCGGCGAGGAGCTGCGGCGACGGCTGGCGCGGCTCGGGGTGGAGCTGGTCGAGGAAGAGGCGGTGAGCGCGGTCGCGGCCGGCGCCCTGGTCCTCGCGGGCGGCGCGGAGCTCGCCGTCGATCTCACGGTCTGGTGCGGCGGCTTCGCCGCCCGGCCGCTGGCGCGGGACAGCGGGCTGCCGGTCGACTCGCGGGGCCTGCTCGCGGTCGACGCGACCCTGCGCTCGGTCGCCCACGGCAACGTGATCGGCGCCGGCGACGCGGCCGCCATCCCCTCCTTCCCGAACGGCGCTCGCTACCGGATGACCTGCCAGGCGGGCATGCCCTCCGGCGCCCACGCCGCCGACACCGCGCTCGCCGCGCTGCGCGGGGAGGACCCGTCGCCGTTCGACTTCGGCTACATCCACCAGCCGCTCTCGTTGGGCCGTCGGGACGGGCTGATCCAGTGGGTCGACCGCGCCGACCGGCCGAAGGAGAAGGTCCTCGTCGGCCGTCGCGCCGCTCTCTACAAGGAGCTCGTCACCCGCAGCGCGGTGCCCTCGATCCGCTGGGAGCGGCGTTTGCCCGGCGCGCTGCGCTGGCCGTCGGCGGGCGCCACCCCCGGTACCAGGAGAAAACTCGAAAATTCGCTAGCTCGGGATCGCGCCTCCCAATAGAGTCGCGCGACGACCCGAACGGGCGGGTCGTCAGAGGTCTTGCGGTCGACTCTGGAGGGATAGAGATGAAGAAGTGGCGGCTTTTGGTCGGTCTGTCGGCGTTCGTTCTCGCCGTCGTTGCCGGGACGTCGTCGGCGGATGCGCGGGGGACGAGCGTCTGCGCCGAAGGAACGATCCCCGCGGGTACGTACGGCGCGGTGACGGTCACCGGGAACTGCACGTTCGGTGAAGGGACTGTCACGATCAACGGGAACCTGACGGTCGCTCCGGGGGCCGTCCTCAACGACCACGCGATGGCACCGGCCACGGTCAACGTCACGGGCAACGTGCTGGTCGGGCGAGGCGGTGTCGTCGGCCTCGGTAGCTATGCACCGGGCCCGCACACGAGCGCGATGGTCGGCGGGAACGTGATCGGCAACGGCGCCGCGTCGCTCTACCTCGGTGCGATGACCGTGAAGGGCAACCTGATCGTCAGCGGCGGTGGAGACCCGGGCCGCAACCTGCCGATCAAAGACGACACGATCGGCGGCAACCTGATCGTCCAGGGCTGGTCGGGCCTGTGGTTCGGGATCATCCGCGACGAAGTCGGCGGCAACGTGATCGTCACCAACAACGCCGCGGCGGACCCGACCATCCCGCCGGGTATCGACTCGAGCGAGATCGTGACCAACATGATCAAGGGCAACCTGATCTGCTCGGGCAACACCCCGGCCCCACAGGTCGGCGACTCCGAAGGCGCGACGAACACCGTCGGCGGCCAGAAGATCGGACAGTGCGCCGGCCTCTGAGGTGAGGTGACGTAGCCGTCCACGGCGGCGGTGAGGGTGCGGCCTCGAAGTGCGGAGGCCCGCCCTCGCGGCGCTGTCGCCGCCGCCGAGCCGACGGCCGCACGGCTGATTGGCGCCCGGGAAGGGACGGGCCGTCTCGTCCACGACCCTGGCGGGCTGTGGCCGTGGCCGAGACGACCGGGTCTGTGGGAGAGGGGCGGGGGCGCGGGGAGTCACAGGAGGGCACCCTCCCTCCAGCTGTTCCTTATGCCGGTATATCGACCATAAGGAACAGCTGGAGGAGGTCGGGCCGAGGGATGGGGGGGTCGTCACAGTTCCTCCCGCTTTCCTCAGACGCTTGGGGCCTCGATCGCGGGCCTCCCGGGCGCTCCTCTCGGTGAGGGACGGTCACGGAAGTCCGACTTCGTGCCGTCCCTGTGCCCGCTCCCTCACGCATCTCGGACGGCCGCCCCGGCCCCGGACCCGCACCGTCCCTCGGCTCATCATCCGCCCTTAATCCGCATCGGCTCAACTGGCGCCATGGGCCGGCGTCTGTCCAAGGGTGTCGCCTGGGCCTCCGGTGATGATGGGGCCCGGGCGATCGTCGCGCTCGCCGGGCTGGTGGCGCTGACCACCTATCTGTGGTCGAGGCTGCCGGAACCGGGTGCCCACTGGCCGCTCTGGGACGTGAGCGTCTACCACTGGGCCGGGGTCGAGGTGGCGCGGGGGGCGGCCCTGTACGCCCAGTCGGCGCCGTACCACTTCACCTACCCGCCACTGGACGGGGCGCTCTTCGGGCTCGCCGGCGAATCGAGTGCGATCTATCTGAAGATCGCGATCAGCGTCGCCAGCGTCTGCGCGTTGGTGGCGCTGAGCGCGCTCTCGCTCGGTGCGGCGGGGGTGCGTCGGCGCCTGGATCTGGTCGTCGCGGTGGCGGCCCTGGCGCTGTTGACCGTGCCGGTCGTGCTCACCTTCCACCTCGGGGAGACCGACCTGATCGTCACCGCGCTGGTCGCCTCCGACGTCCTGCGAAAGCGCGACGGCGGGCGTTTCCAGGGGGTCGGCGTGGGCTTGGCGGCGGCGATCAAGCTGACGCCGCTGATCTTCGTCGTCTACCTGGCCGCGACCCGGCGGGTGCGCGCCGCGGCGGTCGCGCTCGGCACCTTCGCCGTCACCGTCGCGGCCGGCTTCCTCCTGCTGCCCACGGACTCGCGGGCGTTCTGGCTGGGCGGCGTGTTCTTGCGTTCGCGGCGGGTCGGCAACGCGGTCGACCTCGCCGACCAGTCGCTGGCCGGGGTGGTCGCGCGGCTGGCCGGGGCGGGCCAGGGCCACGGGTGGTGGTACGCCGCGGCCGCGCTCACCGCGATCGGCGGCCTCGCGGTGGCGGTCTGGGCGCACCGCCGCGGCCACCGGCTGGCCGGCGCCGTCTGCTGCGGCATCACCGGCCTGCTCGTCTCGCCGATCTCCTGGACCCACCACTGGATCTGGGCGGTCCCCCTGCTCGTGCTCCTCGTCGTCGCCGCCTGGCGCCGCCGCTCCCCCGGGATCGGGCTGGCCGCGCTCCTCACCGCCACCGTCTTCTCCGCCGCCGCGGCCCTCCCCTCGACCTGGGGCCCGCTCGGCAGCGTCCTGGCGGCCGACGCCTACGTGTGGTGCGGGGCCGCGTTCCTCCTCACCACCGCCGTGTTCCTCCAGCGAGAACGCGCCTCCGCATCCGCGCGCACTTCGCGCGCCTTCCCCATGCCCCGAAGTTGATGGGCCGAAAACCTGCCCTATAGGAGGGGTTTTCGGCCCATCAACCTGCGGCGGGTCGATCGGCGGGCGTAACCGGCAGTTCACCTGGCCTCTCCACGCTCGCCTCTCCATCGATAGCGACGAAAGGAGTCGTGATGTTCGAGAAAGCAAGGAGAATCGCGATGATGGGCGGGTTCTTGGCCGCGGTCGGGATCGGCGGCACGGCCATCTCCGCCGTGGGCGCGGCGCCGGTGCAGGCGAAGCCGACGCCGGCGGTCACCCAGAAGGCCGATGCCGAGACGGTGGACGGGGCGAATGCCCAGAAGGGTGACGCCGAGACGGCGGACGGCGGGCACGGCAAGGCCGACACGGAGACCGCCGACGGCGCCGGGTCGGAGGCCGGCTCCGAGGTGCCGGGCAACGACGGGCCCGGCGGCCACGCCGACGAGCCCGGCAACCCGAACGCCGAACATGAAGCGGGCGGGCAGACCGAATAGGTCCGGTCCGGAGCCGGGCGGCAGGCAGGCGGAGCCGTCCGGCCGGACCTCCGGCGCTCTCATCCGACACTCATCCGCGCCGACCACCCTCGAACCATGCGCGTGCTCGTGGTCGAGGACCAGGTCCGCCTTGCAGGGCTCCTGAGGCGGGCGCTGCGCAGCGCGGGCGAGGCCGCCGACGTCGCGGTCAAAGGCGAAGACGCGCTCTGGATGGCGGCGTCGACCCCCTACGACGCGATCGTGATGGACGTGATGCTGCCCGGCATCGACGGCTTCGAGACCTGCCGCCGCCTGCGCGAGGACGGCATCACCACCCCGATCCTGGTGCTGACCGCGCGCGACTCGCTGCCCGACCGGATCGCCGGCCTCGACGGCGGCGCCGACGACTACGTCGCCAAGCCCTTCGAGCTCGAGGAACTGCTCGCCCGCCTGCGGGCGCTGGCCCGCCGCGGCGAGGTGCGCCGGCCGCCGACCCTGGAGGTCGGGACGCTGCGGATCGACCCCGCCACCCGCAAGGTCTGGCGCGGGGACACCGAGATCGAGGTCTCGACCAAGGGCTTCGCCCTGCTCGAGATCTTCATGCGCAACCCCGACGTGGTCCTCGACCGGCTCGAGCTGCTCGAAGGCGCCTGGGACAACGGCTACGAGAACCGCTCCAACGTGATCGCCGTCCACATCCACCAGCTGCGCGACCGGATCGACCGCCCCTTCGGCACCGGCAGCATCGAGACGATCCGCGGGGTCGGCTACCGGCTGCGCTCCGACGACGGCAGGTGAGGGACCGCTGCCGGTCCGGCTGAAGCTCACCCTCGTCTTCACCGTCGCGATCGCCGCGGTGCTGATCGCGACCGCGCTCTTCCTCTACCTGCGGCTGCGGACCGAACTCGACAACCGGATCGACCAGTCGCTCGAGGCGCGCCTGGAGCTCGTCTCGACCCACCTCGAAGAAGGCAACGGCGGGGCCGCCGCGATCACCCGCGCGGTGACCCGCGGTGGTGAGGGCGGAGGCTTTGTCCAGATCATCCTGCCCGGCAGCGGCACCGCGGTCGGCGCCCGCGAGGGCCTCGGCGACGAACCGATCCTCGGCGGCGCCGAGCTGGCGCACCTGGCCCAGGACGGCGGCACCGTCGACCTGCAGTCGGGTCAGCCCGAGCTGGGGGCGGTGCGGGTCGTCGCGGCGCCGGTCACGGTCGGCACCCACCGCTATATCGTCGCCGTCGCCGCCGCGCTCGAGCAGCGCAACGAGGCGCTCTCCAACGTCCGCACGCTGCTCCTGATCGGCGGCCCGATCGCGCTGGCCCTCGCCGCGCTGGCGGGCTGGGTGGTGATCGGCGCCGCGCTGCGACCGGTCGACCGGATGCTGGTCCGCCTCGAGGAGGGCCTGCGCCGCGAGCGCACCTTCGTCGCCGACGCCAGCCACGAGCTGCGCACGCCGCTGACGATGCTGAGGATGGAGCTCGAGCTGATGCGCCGCGAGCGGCCCGGCGGGGAGGAGCTCGACGCCGCTCTCGACGCCGCGATCGGCGACACCGACCGGCTGTCGACCCTGAGCGAGGACCTCCTCACGCTCGCCCGTGCCGACCGCGATCGCCTCACCTTGGGCCGCGAGGAGATCGACGTCGGCGCGCTGCTGGCCGCGGTCGCGGGCCGCTACCCGGCCGAGGAGGTCGGGGTCGGCGGGGCGCCCGCCGACGCCGCGATCACGGTCGACGGCGACCGTACGCGGCTCGAGCGGGCGCTCGGCAATCTCGTCGACAACGCCCTCGCCCACGGCGCCCCGCCGGTGACCCTCGCCGCGATCCGCCGGCCGGGTGCGGTCGAGCTCCACGTGACCGACTCCGGGCCCGGCTTCCCGCCCGACTTCCTCCCGCACGCCTTCGACCGCTTCAGCCAGGCGGCGCCGGGCGACGGCGGCGGCGGGACCGGCCTCGGCCTCGCCATCGTGCGGGCGGTCGCCGAGGCCCACGGCGGCAGCGCCGGCGCCGGCAACGCGCCGGCCGGGGGCGCCGACACCTGGCTCTCGCTGCCGACCTAGGTTCTAAGACCTAACGCTCAGTTCACCTGGCGCCCGTAGACCTCCCGCCGATGGCGAGCGCAAGGGAGGCGAAAGTGAGCAAGAGACTGTCGATGGCGATCGTGGGCCTGGTCGCCCTGGGGGCCCTGGTGGCGGGCTGCGGCTCCGGCAGCAGCGCCGAAAGCCCGGCGACGACCGGGAGCGAACCGGCGTCGCAGACGACTCAGAAGGCTGGGGCGGAAGGTGCTCCCGCCGGGGCGGAAGCCGGCGGCACCGGCGGCGCGGTGACCCCGACCGAGGCGGAATCTCTGGCCACCGGCGACATCCCGGACAACCAGGAATTCCTCGACTACACCAACAGCGCTGCGGGCTACACGATCAAGTACCCGGCCGGCTGGGCGAGGACGGGCAGCGGCAACGACGTCACCTTCCGCGAAAAGGGCAACGTCATCCACGTCGTCGTCCACCCCGGCAAGGCGACGCTGAAGCCGGGGGAAAAACGGACGCTGGCCCGGCGGAGCGCGCCCGACCCGGTCACCGGCAAGACCGTGAAGCTGATGGTCGATGTCTATGAATACGAACACGGCGGCAAGGTCGCGGTGCTCGAACTCAGCACCCCCGAAGGGGTCGACAACGTCGACGCCTACCGGCTGATCAGCGAAAGCTTCGAATGGCGGTAGAGAGCCTCTACCGCGAGCCGGAGGCGGCCGGCGAGGTCGAGTGGCCGATCCTGGAGATGCACGACGTCTTCAAGATCTACCGGTCCGGGCCGGTCGAGACGGTCGCCCTGCGCGGCGTCGACCTGACCGTCGAGGCGGGCAGCGTGACCGCGATCCTCGGCCCCTCGGGCTGCGGCAAGAGCACCCTGCTGGCGCTCGCCGCCGGGCTCGACCGGGCCTCGGCGGGGGACGTGCGCAGTGCCGGGACCTCGCTCCTCGCCCGCAGCGAGGACGAGCTCGCCGCCTACCGCGCTCGCGCCGTCGGGATCGTCTTCCAGAGCGGCAACCTGTGGCCGACCCTGAGCGCGCGGGAGAACGTGCTGATGGCGCTGCGGCTCGCCGCGGTCGAGGAGGCGCCGCGCCGCGCCGCCGAGGCACTGGTCGAGCTCGGGCTCGGCGAGCGGGCCGAGCACCGCGCCGCGGCGCTCTCGGGCGGCGAGCAGCAGCGCGTCGCGATCGCCGCCGCGCTCGCCCGCCGGGCGCCGCTGATCCTCGCCGACGAGCCGACCGGCGAGCTCGACGCCGCCAACCAGGACATCGTCCTGCGGGCGCTGTGGCGGCTGCCGCGCGAGCACGACTGCGCGGTCGTCGTCGTCACCCACTCGCCGGCGGTCGCCGCGGCGGCCGACCGGGTGATCGAGATGCGCGACGGGTCGGTGGTGTCGGGATGAGCGCGACGGTCGCGACCGAGGCGCTCTCCGCCTGCCGCGGCGTCGCCGTCCGCTACGGCAGCGGCGCGGCGCGGGTGAGCGCCCTCGAAGGGGTCGACCTGACGGTCGGGGCGGGGGAGGCACTCGCCCTGCGCGGGCCCTCGGGCTCGGGCAAGACGACGCTCCTGCACCTGCTCGGTGGCCTGCTGGTGCCGAGCGAGGGTGAGGTGATCTGGAAGGGGCGCTCGTTGGCGCTGCTCGACGTCGCCGCCCGCGGCGAGGCGCGCGCGGCGGGGATCGCCTACGTCTTCCAGGGCTCCAACCTGCTGCCCAACCTGACCGCGCTCGAGAACGTCGCCTTCACCGCCTGGCTCGCCGGGCGCGCCGGCCTCACGCCGCGCCTGGAGCCGGCCGAGCTGCTGGCGCTGGTAGGCCTCGACGGCAAGGGCGAGGCGCTCCCCGGCGAGCTTTCCGGCGGCGAGGCGCAGCGCGTCGCCCTGGCCCGCTCGCTCGCCCAGATGCCCGAGCTGCTGCTCTGTGACGAGCCCACCGGCCACCTCGACTCCGACACCGCGACCCGCGTCCTCGACCTGCTCTGGGCGCTCCGCGAGCGCTTCGGCTTCGCCCTGGTCGTCGCCACCCACGACCCGGGCGTCGCCGCCCGTTGCGAGCGCCAGGTCGAGCTCGCCGACGGCCGCGTCACCGGGGCGGCGGGATGAGCGCGGCGCTGCAGCTCGGCCTCGCGCGGCTGCGCCGGCGCCCGGGGAACACCCTGACCCAGGGGCTGGTGCTGGCCGTCGCCGTCGCCCTGCTCGGGGCGATGATCCTCTTCATCGGCCACTCGCTGCGGACGATGACCGCGGCGGCGACCCGGAGCGTGCCGCTCGACCTGCAGGGGCCGGTGGCCGGCTACCCGCAGGCGCAGCGCCTGGCGACGCGGATCGCCGGCGAACCCGACGTCGCCCAGGCCTCGGCGGTGGCGACCGCGCCGTTCACCGGGATCGGCCACCACGGGGTCGAAGGGGCGACCGCGTCGGGCTCGGGCTCGATCCTCGCGGTGCCGCCGAACTACCTCGAACACGTCGAAACGTTCCGCTTCCTCCACGGTGGCCTCCGCCCCGGCCAGATCGTGCTCGACCAGCAGCTGGCGGCGACCCTGCGCGCCCGCATCGGCGACACCGTGGTGCTCCACCTCGGCGGTGGCGCGGCGCAGCGCTTCAAGGTCGGCGGGGTGGCGATCGTCTCCTCGGCCGACGTCCTCTTCCAGCCGCTCAACCCGCTCGCCGGCCCGGCGCCCGCGCAGCCGCCCGCCAACGTCGCGATCCTCTCGACCGGGACCTTCGCCCGCACGGTCGGCCGGGCGCTGCCGACCCTGCGCGGCTCGAGCGCCGGCGCCGCCGCGGTGCCGGGGGCGGCGACCGGGACGCAGTGGCAGGTGCAGGCGCAGCTCGACCGCGCCGCGTTCGAAGGCTCGACCCCGAGCCAGGCCTTCACCAAGGCGGGGCAGATCCGCAACGCGATCGAACGCAACCTCACCGGCCAGATCCGCTTCGTCGACAACCTCTCGGCTGGCCTCGAAGCGGCGGCTGGGGACGCGCTCTACGCGGAGGCGCTCTTCATCCTGCTCGCCGTCCCGGGGGCGCTGCTGGCGCTCGGGCTCGCCTATCTGGCGGCGCTCGGCACGGTCGACCGCGACCGCCGCGAGCTCGCCCTGGTGCGGGCCCGCGGCGCCGGCCGACGCTCGCTGCTCGGCATGGCGGCGGTCGAAGCGGCGGTCGTCGGCGTGGTCGCGGGGGCGGTCGGCGCCGGGGTCGCCTTCCTGGCCGTGGCGACCGTGGTCGAAGGGTCGGTCGGCCTCACCGTCGGGCGCGGCGCGGTGGTGGTCGGCGTCTGCATCGCGCTGGCGATCCTCGGCGGCTTCGTCGCCCGGCTCGGCACCGGGCTGCGCTCGCTCTCGGAAACCGTCGCCTCCGGACGGCGCGGCGCCGGGCGCGCCGGGAAGCCGCTGTGGCAGCGGCTCTACCTCGACCTGCTCTGCCTGGCGCTCAGCGGCCTCGTCTTCTGGCTGACCGCGAGCACCGGCTTCGCTGCCGTCGTCAGCCCCGACTCGAACCCGACCCTCTCGCTCTCCATATACATGTTCTTCGCCCCGGCGCTGCTCTGGATCGGCGCGACGCTGCTGCTGGTGCGGCTGCGCGGGCGGATCTTCGGCTGGACGGCGCGCCTCCTCGGCGGCGCCGCGGGCGGCAGCGGACGGCGCCGATTCCTGCTGGCGAGCGCCTCGCGGCGCGCCGCGGCGATCAACCGCGGGCTGATCTTCGTCGGGCTGCTGCTCGCGTTCGGGGTCAGCATGGGCGTCTTCGCGCGCACCTACGACCAGCAGGCGGGGGTTGACGCGCAGCTCACCCTCGGCGCCGACGTCACCGCGCAGGCGCCGCCCGGGGTGGTCGCGGCGAAGGGCCTGACCGGGAAGATCGCCGCCGTCCCCGGCGTCGCGGCGACCTCGGCGGTCGACCACTCCTACGCCTACGTCGGCCCCGACCTGCAGGACATCTTCGGCATCGAACCGGCGAAGATCGGCGCCGCGACGACGCTGCGCGACTCCTACTTCCTCGGCGGCGGGGCCGCGACGATGATGCAGCGGCTGCGGGAAAACCCGAGCGGTATCCTCGTCTCCCAGGAGACGATCCTCGACTACTCGCTGAAGGAAGGGGACCTGCTGCGGCTGCGGGTGCTCGACCACCAGACCGGGCACTTCCACGTGGTGCCGTTCCACGTGGTCGGCGTGGTGCAGGAGTTCCCCTCGGCGCCGCGCGACTCCTTCATGGTCGCCAACCTCTCCTACCTCGCCGCGGCCGACCACGGCGGCGGGCCGAACACCGTCTTCGCCGCGACCTCGGAAGGCCCGACCGCGGTGGGCGCGCGGGTGGCGGCGGCGACGAAGGGCTACGGCGTGTCGGTCAAGAACATCGACCAGCAGACGGTGCAGACGGTCAGCTCGATCACGACCGTCGACCTGACCGGGATCAGCCGGCTCGAGGAGGCCTTCGCGATCCTGCTCGCGGCGGCGGCGATGTGGCTCTTCGTCAGCCTCGTGGTCGAGGAGCGCCGGCACGAGTTCGCGACGATGGCGGCGCTCGGCGCCTCGCTGCGCGACATCGGCGCCTTCGTGCGGACCGAGGCGCTCGCCGTCCTCGGCGGGGCGCTGATCCTGGCGGCCGGGCTCGGCTGGCTGATGGCGGAAATGCTGGTGGCGATGCTCCAGCACGTCTTCGATCCGCCGCCGGACTCGCTCGCGGTCCCCTGGGGGTTCATCGCCCTGCTCGGGGCCGGGGCGCTCGCCGGGGCGCTGCTGGCGATGGCCGCCGCCGCGGTCTCGCTGCGGCGCCTGCCGCTGGGCCAGACCCTGCGCGAGGAGTAGGTCTTCGCGCGCCTCATATCTCCTAGCAGTTCAATGACTGATACATTCAATTGAAGTCATAAGCAACTTAGGAGGTCCCTGATGTCCCTGCTCACCGCCCTGATCCCCACCGCCGACTGGCACGGGCCCGGCTGGTGGGTCGTCCTCATCCCGATCGGCTGGTTCCTGTTCTTCTTCCTCATCTTCTTCGCCTTCCGCCGCCTCGGCTGGTGGGGCTGCGGCTGGGGAGCGGGGTACGGCCCGCACCACGGTCGCCGCGGCTGGGGCGGCCCGGTCGACGCGCTGGAGGTCCTCGACCGGCGCTTCGCCGAGGGCGAGATCGACGCCGAGGAGTACGGGTCGCGCCGGGCGGCGCTCGAGAAAGGGCGCGCCGGGAGCCGCTAGGGCTCGGGCCCGGAGGCGCGTTCGCACTGTCCCGTCCCGGATACGGGAAGTGCGAACGCGTCGTGGCGGGGACTCTCAGTAGCCGCCGTAGCCCCCGGAGCTTTCTTCGGACCCGGACTTGGATTCGGTTTCGCCGGTCGCTTTCCCTTTCACCGCCGCTCCCTGCGAGTTGAGGACGAACCAGGTGCCTTCGATTTCGTTGCCGTTCGCTTCGCCCGGCGCGGAGTCCGCCGCGTAGGTGTAGAGCGGGTGGCCGTTATAGGTCACCTGGATCGTGCCGTCTTTGCGCTTGGTGGTGCCAAGGGCCGAGGACATCGCCCCTTTGCCCGCGGTCGGCTTGCCCTTCGCGATGACCGGTGGCCAGAGCGATTCGCAGCTGCCGTAGCAGTTGGACGTCGTGCCGCTGTCGACCGTGAACTCGTAGACGGTCATCCCCTTCGAGTCGACGAGCACCGTGCCGAGGCCGCCGATCGAGGCGGTGCCGATCGTCCCGCTCGAGCTCGTGCCTTCCGCCTTCGCGGGGGTGCCTTCGCCGCCGCCGGAGCTGGCTGCTTCCGTCGTCGTGGTGCTTTCGCCGCCGCCGCCGCAGCCGGCGATCACCAGCGCCCCGATCACCGCCGCCAGGGCAAGCGCGAACGTCGTCTTCTTGGGCGTCAATCTCACTTTCGTACCTCCTCGGGTTGGTGTCGGGGATACGCGGCGCGCGCGGGCCGGGTTCAGCGCGGGGAGCCGAATAGAGTGCGCCGCGAGGAGGAACGCCGTGTACGAGTACGACCCCAGCAGCTGCCGCCGCGTCTTCGAGCGCGATTTCGGCTACCTCGCCGGGGTCGCGCGGAACGCCTCGCGGTTCGCCGATCGGCTCGCTCTGGGGGAGGGGGAGGGCGAGCGCACCTGGACCTACGCGGAGCTTTGGCGGGACGTCGAGGGCCTCGCCGGAGAGCTGGCGGCGCGCGGGGTGCGGCCCGGCGAGACGGTCGTCTTCCAGCTCTTCAACGGGCCCGAGTTCGCGCTCACCTGGCTGGCGGCGATGCGCCTCGGGGCGATCGCGACGCCGATCAACTTCCGTCTCTCCGCGGGCGAAACCGCGCACGTCATCGGGGACTCGCGCCCGGCCGCGTTCATCTTCGACGCCGCGCTCGGCGGGCAGGCGCGCGAGGCGCTCGGCCTCGCGTCGCACAGCCCCGGCTGGACCGCGGTGGTCGGCGAGGGCTTCGAGGAGCTGCTCGCCACCGACGCCGCGCCGCCGCCGTTCCCCGACCGCGGCATCTACGCGGAGACGACCCGCCTCTACACCTCGGGGACGACCGGGCTGCCGAAGGGCGTCTCGCTCGGCGACCTGGCCGAGGTGATGAGCGCCCACGACGTGATCATGCATTTCCCGCTGGCGCCCGACGACCGCACCCTCAACATGACCCCGTGGTTCCACCGCGGCGGCCTTTACTCGGGCGGGCCGAACCCGGTCTTCTACGTCGGCGCCGCGGCGATCTCGCTGCGCGCCTTCGACCCGGCGACGGTCCTCGACCTGGTCGAGCGGCGCGGGCTCACCTTCCTGGTCGGGGCGCCGACCAACCTCGCGATGCTGGCGGAGGAGCAGCGGCGGGCGCCCCGCGACCTCGCCGCCCTGCGCGGGATCGTGACGATGGGGGCGCCGCTCGAGCGCGAGGCCTGTCTCCTCTACCAGGAGGTGTTGACGCCGCGGATCTTCAACGGCTACGGCACCACCGAGTCGTTCTGGAACACCTTCCTGCGCCCGGCCGACCTCCCCGCGCACGCCGGCTCGGCGGGGCGCGCCTGCACCGACGACGACGTGGTTGTCGCCCGCAGCGACGGTGACGGGGCCGACCCCGCCGACCCGGTGGCGCGCGACGGGGCGGAGGTCGGCGAGGTCGTCGTCCGCACCCCGAAGGCGGGGTACGCCTACGTCAACAACCCGGCGGAGCAGGCGGCGCGCTTCCGCGACGGCTGGTTCCACACCGGCGACCTCGCGACCTGGGACGCGGAGGGGTTCGTGACGATCGTCGGCCGCGGCGACGACATGCTGATCTCGGGCGGCGAGAACGTCCACCCGGTGCAGGTCGAGGAGGTGCTGAACGAGCACCCGGCCGTCGTCGACTCCTGCGTGGTCGGCCTTCCCGACGAGCGCTGGGGCGAGCTGATCGTCGCCTACGTCGTGGGCGCGGACGGCGGGGCGGGCCTGACCGTCGCCGACCTCGACGCCCACTGCCGCGCCCACTCGATGCTCGCCGACTACAAGCGCCCCCGCGCCTACCGCCTGGTCGACTCCCTGCCGATGACCGCGACCGGCAAGAAGATGCATTTCCGCGTCCGCGAGACGGCGATCGCCGACGAGGCCGCGGGCTTGCTCGAGCGGCCGTAGGGATGGGGCGGGGGTAGCGCCCGGTCCGGCTGTCGCCCCGCGCCGGCCCGGGGCGCGCGCGGGGGGTCCACCGGGGGGCGGCCCCAGCGGTGTTCCTTACTTGCCATATGTGCAAGTAAGGAACACCGCAAGGCCGGGGCACCCCCGATCCGGCGCCGTCGGGCGGCGGCTGGCCGGATCAGACCAACGCCTCGAGGGCGTCGGCGGCGGTTCGCTCCCCGCCGGTCGCCTCGAAGCCCGCCTTGACGCGGGCGGCGCCGGGGCGGCAGGCACGGGCGGCCTCGACGGCGGCGGCGAGGGTGGTGGGGGAGAGCTTGCGGCGGGGGACGCGGGTGCCGGCCTCGGCCTCGACCACGTGGGCGGCGACGTCGAGCTGGTCGCGGCCCCAGGGGACGACGCAGACCGGGACGCCGAAGGAGAGGGCCTTTTGGGTCACGCCCATGCCGCCGTGGCAGACGACGACGTCGGCGTGGGGAAGGATCTCGGCGTGGGGGAGGAAGCGGGCGACGAGAGCGTCGCCGGGGTCGCCGAGGCCCGTCGGGTCGACCCCGGCGGTGGTGACGACGAGGCGGTGGTCGCGGAGGCCGGCGAGGGCGGCGGCAGCGATCGCGCCGTCGTCCTGGAACTCCGAGGAGCAGGCGACGAGGACGAGTGGGCGCTCGCCCGTGGGCAGCTCGACCGGCGCCACGCCGGGCGGGTTCCAGAGCCCCGGCCCGACCATCCGCACGCTCGGGTGCAGCGGGCGCGGATAGTCGAACGGCTCCGCGGTGAAGTAGAGAGTGAGCGGCGCGCGGTGGACCGACTCGGCGACGGTGGCGAGGCGCGGGAGGCCCGCTGCGGCCCGCCCGGCGTTCACCGGCGGCAGGCGCGCACGGACGTCGAAGCGGGAGGCGACGAGGTTGAGCGGCCGGTCGCGGAGCGCTCCGAGCGGCCCGCCCTTCGGCCGCAGCCCGAGCCCCGCGGGCGGCACCCCGGGCGCGCTTTCCTGGAGCAGGAACGGCTGCGACTCGGCCCACGGGAGCCCGCGGCGCTCGGCCACCGCCTTGGCGCCGTAGGTGGTGCAGTCGACGAGGGCGAGGTCGGGGCGGACCGCGTCGAGGGCGGCCTCGAAGTCGGGCACCTCGAGCGGCGCGCGCGCCTTGAAGGTGGCGAAGGAGCGGGCGCCGGACTGGATCTGGTTGCGGGCGCGGTGGTCGTCGTGGCGGAGCGCCTCGATCGCGGGGTCGAGCGGCTCGGCCTCGAGGCCGGCGGCGCGGACCGACTCGACCGCGGGGAAGAGGGTGCGGACGTGGACCTCGGCGCCGCGCCGGCGGAGCTCCAGCAGCGGGCCCATCATCGGGTTGAGGTGGCCGCGGGCGGGCGAGGTGTAGGCGAGGACCTTCATCGTCGGCGCTCCCCGACGCCGGCGCGCGCCCCTTCGACCAGCGCCAGCATCGCGCCCACGGTCGCCTCGCGGCCGAGCCCTTCGCGGCGGCGCAGCAGGTGCCAGACGTAGACGTCGGTGGCGGTCGCCAGGGCGGCGCGGCGGGCGCGGCGCGCACCGCGCGGGAGGGGCGCGAGGTCGGGCGCGAAGACCGCCTCGACCCACTCCAGGTGGGCTTCGGTGCCGCGCTCGGTGACCCGGCGGACGACCGGCAGCCGCTCCGCCAGGGCCAGCCACCGCATCACTTCGTCGCCCATCTCCTCGTAGTGGGCGACGATCGCGCGCACGGCACCCTCCGTGTCGCCGGGCTCGGCGCGCCGCGTCGCCTCGGTCTCCGCCACCCCCGCCGCGATCGCCGCTTCCATCACCCCCTCCTTGGAGCCGAACTGGCGGATCACGGTGCGGGTGCTGACCCCGGCCCGGGCGGCGACCGCGTCGAGCGAGGGGTCGAGCTGCGGGTCGGCGCGGAAGAGCGCCTGGGCGGCGTCGAGAATCGTCGCCCGGGTCCGCTCGGTCGCGTCCGCGCGCCGCGTCTGCGTGTACTTGCGCACCGGCATTTAGCGTCACTATACGTGACGCGAATATCTCGGTGCGGCAGTTGGCGGCCCTAGGCCGCGGCGGGGTGCTTCGTTCCCGGGCGCGTCGCGGCGCGCAGCCGGGCCCGGTGCTCGGCGACCTGGGCGTCGCCGACCGCCCAGCGCAGCCGCTCGACCAGCTGGGCTCCCGCGCGTCCTTCGAGATGCACGGAGCCGACGCTCTCGCTGTAGACGACCTTGCCCTCGGCGCCCGACGCCTCGGTCACGACCAGAATCTGAGTCATTGCGTCCTCCTCTCGTTGTACTCGAACCGAGGGTGGCGCTGATTCCTTGGCCAGAAGTGAAGCGCCGGTAAAAATGCGCCGCGGCTTCGCCTCAGCGGTAAGGGTTGTGGTACTCGCTCGGCGGCGGGCCGGGCCGGTCGGTGCCCGTCTCGGGCCGGCGCGAGCGCCGCGACCACACCGCCCACTTCCAGAGGGCGATGACGAACCCGACCGCGCCGACGATCATCAGGATGACCCCGACGGTCTGCAGGTCGATTCCTTCCAGGTGGATGTGCGTGGCGAACCGCAGGATCGCGCCGACGGCGATCAGGAAGAGGCTGCCCGCGAAGGTCATCGGGCTCAGAGCACCCGCCGGGCGAGCCCGATCACGAGCAGGACGAGGATGATGACGATGAGGATCCAGACGATGGTCACGGGTAAGGCCTCCTTCTGACGGGAGTCATCCGCCTGCCGCGCCGCGGCAGGGGCCGAGGTCTCTCCTCCGACGCCCCGTACCCGGTCCACCGGGCACCAAACAGCGGTCCTCATCCATTCCTCGGGCGCCGGACGGCGCACGGAGGGGCGCGCTCAGCGCACGCGCAGGCGCACCGACGCGCCTGGTTCGAGCCAGGTGCCGGGGTGTGGGTTGACCGCGATCACCCGCAGCGGCCCGTGGGCGCCCCGCACCCGACTGATCTGGCCGACCGCACAGCCGGCCGCGGCGAGCGCGCGGCGCGCCTCGCCGACCCGGTCGTGCTTCAGCCTCGGGACGTGGCAGCCGACGAAGGCGAAGGACGCGTTGCTGCCCGCGGCCCCGCCCGAGGCCGCGACGTGGATGCGGACCTTCCCCCCGTGCGGCACCCGCGGCGCCACCGCGTCGATCACGTTGTCCGATCTGACCTTGTAGGAGCGCGCCTTGTGGGCGCCGAAGGAGACTCCGGTCACGTCGATGAAGCCACCGCCGCTGATGTGGACGACCGTGCCGCCGCCGATCGGCCCCCGGTGGGGGGAGAAGCCGACGATCGCCGGGCCCGCGCCGCTGTTGCCGCCGCCCGCGGGCGCGTCGCCGAGCGCCGAGACGGCGGCGATCGAGGAGACCGGCAGCAGCGCGGCGATCACCGTCAGGGTGGCGATCAGCGCACGGCGACCGGGTCGGCGGAAGGCCATGCACCTATTAACCCACGCCGGGTCAAGCCGATGCGCCGAGCCGGGGCGCGACGCACGCGGGGTTGCGCGGCGCTAGACGGGGCCGCCGCAGTCGACGAACGTGCCGTCGCCGCCCGCGTCTTCGACATCCTTGCGGGCGCGTTCCACCGCGTCGTCGCAGTTGTCGGCCTGCACGCGCAGGTGGTGACGGCGGCGGCTCGTGCCTTCCTCGTCCACGGCTCCCTGGATGAAGTAGACGCCGGCCTCGGTGAGCTGGTCGATCGTGCGCTCGGTGAACTGGGCGCGAACGGTGATGTTGTAGAGGGCCACGCCGTGATCCTATGCCCCGGCGGCGGCGCCATCGGTCGGCGCGCCTTCACCGGTCAGGCCGAGCTCGGCGGCCCGCGCCTCGAGCGCCGCGATCACGAAGGCGAGGTGGGCGTCGAAGTCCTCGCCGAGCTCGGCGGCGCCGTCCCGCATGTCGTCCCGGCTGACCGCGGCGGCGAAGCTCGGCTGCTTCATCTTCTTCTTCACCGACTTGGGGGTCATGCCGGCGATCCCGGTCGGCCGGACCAGCGCCACCGCGGCGACGAACCCGGTCAGCTCGTCGACCGCGAAGAGCGTCCGCGACAGCCGCGACTCGCGCGGCACCCCGAGGTAGGGCGCATGCCCGGCGACCGCGTCGATCAGCTCCGGCGGGTAGCCCCGCTCCTCGAAGAGGGCGATCGCGACGCGCGGGTGTCCGGTCTCGAGGTCCGGGTGCCGCTCGTAGTCGAGGTCGTGGAGGATGCCGGTCGCCGCCCACAGTTCCTCGTCCTCGCCGTAGCGCTCGGCGTAGGCGCGCATCGCCGCTTCGACCCCGAGCACGTGCCGGCGCAGGGACTCGGACTCGGTCCACTCGCAGAAGAGCTCCCAGGCTTCGTCGCGGCTCGGCGCGGGCATCGGCCCAGGCTAGCGCTCCGGTTCTGCGAGGATGGCGAGATGCCGACGCCTCCCACCTCGGCGATGGTCGCGACGGGCCTCGTCGGCGGCTACGCGGTGGCCCGGTTCAGCGGCCGGCGGGAGCTCGGCGGGCTCGTCCTCGCCATCTGCGGCACCAGGGCGGCGCGGCGCTGGAACATGGTCGGCGGCCCCGGCCTGGCGGCCGGCCTCGTCGCCACCTACGCGGGCGCCTTCGGCGCCTCCCACCCGCTGGCCAGACGGATCGGCGCCTGGCCCGCGGTCCTCACCGTCACCGCGGTCGCCGCCGGGGCGGCCGGGGCCTTCGCCGACCGCCGGGCGTAGGGGTCGGCGGGACGGGCGGCCGTCCGAGCTGCCCCGGCCGCCGGCTTCCCGGGCCCCCGAAACCAACCTCCAGCTACCGCTGCCGCCACCAGCGGAGCATCGCGGGGCCGAAGCGGATCAGGAGGATGATCACCACGATCGCGACCAAGACGAGGACCCCGCGCCCGAAGAGCTGGTGCAGCAGGAGCCGTTGTCCCAGGGCGGTGGGCACCTCCGGATCGTAGGCCGGTTCCGTCGTCGGTCAGGCCTCGCGGTGGAGGGCGTGCTCGGCGCGCTCCATCTCCTCGTTCAGCTCTTTGCCGCGGGCGTGGAAGAAGGCGCCGAAGGAGCCGGCCAGGGAGGCGACCACGGTGATCGCCCAGAGGTCGAAGACGAGCTCCAGGACCTTGCCGAGGTTCGAGGCCGGGTTGGCGACCGAGGAGCCGGTGAGGAGCTGCGAGGTGGAGAAGAGGAAGGCGTCGAAGACGGAGTGGATCTGGGTGTGGTAGGCGCCGTGCTCGGTGAGATAGACGACGACGGTGCAGATCGCGGCGAAGACGGCGGTCGCGCCGAGGATGACGAGGATGCGGCGGCGCAGGTGGTAGTGGGTGCGCGAGGAGGCGCACACCACCGCCATGATCTCGCGCCCGGCATGTCTGACCGGCGTGTGGCTCGCCATCGGGGCGATTATCGGCTGAAATACGGATGACATGAGCAACGGGGACGTCGAAGGGCTGGCCAACTGGGCGACCGCGCACGGGTTGACGCTCGAAGACGGCGTCCACCTGGCCCGCACGACGCCGCTGCTGGCGGAGGGCGAGGTGCACTCGGTCGACGCGCTGGCGGGCGGTTGGCTCTCCAAATACGTGGAAGCGAAGATCGCGCTGATCGATCGCGACGGGGGTCACTTCACGATTGCCGTCACCCACGTGCCGAAGGCCAAGCGCTTCGTCCCCTGGATGTTCTGCCACCGGGTCGAGGACGAGCACCTGCTCGGGCGCGCCGCGCGGGCGCTGATCGGCGGCGACAAGAGCATCGACCTCGGGAGCGCGGAATTCGACAGCTGCTACCGCGTCTACGCGGCACCGCAGCGCGACGACATCTGGTTCCACGAGCTCTTCTCGCCCGCCTTCGTCATCTTCCTGATCGAACAGGCGCCGAAGGGGTTCGCCTTCGAGTACGTCGAAGGGACGCTCTGCGTCAGCCTGCTGGGACGCCAGACCCTGGCCGAAGACCTCGATCGCCTCTGCCACGCGACGGTCGAGCTGGTGGGACGGATCCGCGCCGAGATCAGCGAGCGGCTCGGCCCCGCCCAGGCGGCGCGCTCGGCGCCGGGGGCGACCGCGTTCGGCGAGGAGCCGACGGGCGCTTCGCCACAGAGCTAAAGGTTCCGCCCCCTTCTGTCGAAGGGCGCCTAGATGGACCTCAGAAAGTCGACGCTCCTCGCCGCGGCGGCCGCGCTCGCGGCGCTCACCCTCGTCGCCTGCGGGGGCGGGAGCTCCTCGGGCTCCTCCTCGAGCACTTCCGGCGGCCACGAAGGCGGCACCCTGATCGGCGCCTACGCCGCCTTCCCCGACTATCTCGACCCGGCCCTGTCCCACACCCTGGAAGGCTGGAACGCCACCTACGACACCTACATCCCGCTGCTCACCTACGCCCACGAAAGCGGTCAGGCGGGCGGCAAGGTGATCCCCGGCCTGGCGACGGCGCTCCCCAAGGTGAGTGACGGCGGCAAGACCTACGCCCTGACCCTGCGGAAGGGCCTGCGGTACTCGAACGGCGAACCGGTGGTCGCGAGCGACTTCACCCACGCGCTGGAACGCGTCTTCGCCCTCAACTCCGGCGGCTCCCCGTTCTACGAAGGGATCGTCGGCGCGCCCCATTTCATGAAGACGAAAAAGGGCGGCATCCCGGGGATCGAAACCGACGACAAGACGGGGCAGATCACGATCCACCTGACCGCCCCCGACGGCAGCTTCACCAGCGAGCTGGCGCTCCCCTACGTCGCCCTGCTGCCGGCCAAGACCCCGGTCGAAGACCTCTCCGCCAACCCGCCGCCCGCCACCGGCCCCTACGTCATCACCTCCTCCCAGCCCGGCCGCGGCTGGGAATACGAACGCAACCCGCAGTGGGCGAAGAACAACGGCAGGCTGATGCCGCAGCTGCCCTCCGGCCACGTCGACAAGATCAAGATCCAGGTGCTGCGCAACCCGCAGACCGAGGTGAACGAAGTCGAAGCGGGCAAGATCGACTGGATGGGCAACGAACTGCCGCCCGACCGCTACCAGTCGGTCCTCGCCAAATACGGCGGCACCCAGTTCCGGGTCGAGCCCACCTTCAGCAACTACTTCTTCTGGATGAACACGCGGCAGGCGCCGTTCGACGACGTCAAGGTTCGCCAGGCGGTCAACTACGCGATCGACCCGGCGGCGCTGGAACGGATCTACTCGGGGCGCCTCGAAGCCGGCCAGCAGATCCTGCCGCCGGGGATGCCGGGCTACGCGAAGATCAACCTCTACCCGCACGACCTGAAGAAGGCGAAAGAACTGATCGCCGAAGCGCACCCCAGCACCAAGGAAATCGCCGTCTGGACCGACAGCGAAGAACCCTCCAAGGCCGCCGGCACCTACTACGGCGGGGTGCTAGAAGAACTCGGCTTCAAGGTGAACATGAAGGTCCTCTCGCCCGACAACTACTTCACCGTGATCACCAACAGCTCCACCCCGGAACTCGATACCGGCTGGGCGAACTGGTTCCTCGAATACCCGAGCCCGAACGGCTTCTTCCAGCCGCTCTTGGCCGAAGAATCGATCGCGCCGACCAACGGCACCAACCTCAGCCGCTTCGCCGACCCGGCCCTGAGCAAGAAGATCGCCGAACTCGGCGAAGAACCGCTCGGGCCCCAGCAGGAAGCGGGCTACGCGCAGCTCGACAAGGAATTCATGGAACAGGCGCCGATGGCCCCGTACGGGACGAGCACCGCCTCGACCTTCGTCTCCAGCGCGATCAACCTGGAAAACGTCGTCTTCACGCCGAGCTTCGGCCAGGACCTGGCGAGCTTCGAATTCAAGTAGGCGGGGGTGGTGAGCGGGGCGGGACCCCGGCTGATGGTTATCCTCCGCCGCCGATGCGTCACCTCGACCTGAAGCTGCTGCGATTTATGCGGACCCGCGGGCACACGCCTGCGCTCGAGCGCGCCGCCAAGCTGCTCGGCAAGGCGGGGAACAATGGGGCGGGATGGCTCGTAGCGGGGGCCGCGCTGGCTGCCGCCGACCGGCCGCGCCGCGCCGCCTGGGCCACCTGCGCGGCGCTCGGTCCGGCGGCGATCGGGCTGAACTACGGGGTGAAGCTGGTGGCGCGGCGGCCACGCCCGGTGCTGAAGGGCCTGCCGCCGCTGGGCGGGGCGCCGAGCTCGCTCAGCTTCCCCTCCGCGCACTCGACCTCCGCCTTCGCCGTCGCCACCGCGATGACTCGGGTCGACCGCCGCGCCGCGCTCGCCTTCGTCCCCGCCACCGCGCTCGCCGCCGGGCGTCCCTACCTGGGGATGCACTACCCCTCCGACGTCGCCGCCGGGGTGGTGCTGGGGACGCTGGTCGGGCTCGTGGTGCCGCTGCCGCGCCCGGAGGAGCGGCTGCCGCCGAAAGCGCCCGCCCCGCAGGAGTCGCCCGGGCCCGCGCCGACCGCGGAGGCGCCGCGATGAAGGTCGGCATCGTCGGACTGCCGAACGCGGGCAAGTCGACCCTCTTCAACGCGCTCACCTCGGGGGGCGCGCAGATCGGCAACTACCCGTTCACGACGATCGAGCCGAACGTCGCCGTCGCCCAGGTGCCCGACGAGCGGCTCGAGGCGGTCGCCAAGACGGTGCGAAGCTCGGAGCTCGTCCCGGCAACGATCGACTTCCACGACATCGCCGGCCTGGTCAAGGGCGCCAGCGAAGGGGAGGGGCTCGGCAACCAGTTCCTCGCCTCGATCCGCGAGACCGACGCGATCTGCCACGTCGTCCGCTGCCACGAGGACGCGGGCGTCGTCCACCCCGACGGGCGCGTCGACCCGATCGCCGACATCGAGACGATCGAGACCGAGCTGATCCTCGCCGACTACGAGCAGGTCGAGCGCCGCATCCCGCGGGTCGGCAAGCAGGCGAAGGCGGGCGACAAGGCGGCGATCGCCGAAGGCGAGTGGCTGGAGGCCGTGAAAGAGGCGCTGGCGGCGGGCCGGCCGGCGCGCTCGGTGCCGGTGCCCGAGGCGGCGCCCGACGCGGTCCGCAACCTCGGCGCGCTGACCACGAAGCCGATCCTCTACGTCGCCAACGTCGACGAGGAGACGACCGAGGTGCCCGAGGGGGTCGCCGCGCACGCCCGGTCGGTGGACGCGGGGGCGGTCGCGGTGAGCGCCCGGATCGAGGGCGAGCTGGCCGAGCTCGACCCCGAGGAAGCGGCGGAGATGCGCGAGTCCTACGGGGTCGAGGGCTCCGGCCTCGCGCGCCTCGTCCGCGCCGCCTACGACCTGCTCGAGCTGATCACGTTCTTCACCGCGGGTGAGGACAAGGAGGCGGTCGCGCGCCCCCTCCACCGCGGCGCCACCGCACTCGAGGCTGCGGGCACGATCCACACGGAGATCATGGAAGCGTTCATCAAAGCCGAGGCGATCGGCTGGGCCGAGCTGGTGGAGTGCGGCGGCTACGTGGCGGCGCGGGACAAAGGGCTGCTGCGGGTCGAGGGGCGGGACTACCTGGTCCGCGACGGGGACGTCATCACCATTCGCGTCTGAAAGGGACGGCGTTGCGGGGCGGGGGCGGGGATGACCCTTCGCTCACGAACTGCGGGAGGTTCGCTCAGGGTCATCCCCGCCCCCGCATCACGGGCGCGCTGCTCCACGGGCCTACTCGATGATCTCGATGATGCCGGTGGGGGAGTTGAGGAGCTGGGCGGTGCGGCGGGCGGCATCCGTGATCTCGATCCGCGGTGGGTCGGGGATCGTGTGCTCGTAGTAGGTGTCGGGGCCGTAGAACTGGCCGTAGCGGAGGACGACGCCGACGCCGTCGAAGGCGAGGACCCGAGACTCGTGGGTTTCGCGGCTGGCGGCGCCGCCGAGGGGGACCCAGGCGACGCTCTGGGCGACGAAGCGGCCGGCGCCGGCGGCCGCCGCGGCGGCGATCAGGTTGGCGGTCCCCTCTTCGCGCATCCGCCGGTTGTCGGCCCGCCGCGCTTCGATCTCGCTCGGGTCGTCGGGCAGGTCGGTCAGCTGGTGCATGACCAGGTCGGGGGCGAAGGCGACGACCGCGTCGCGCAGCGCCGCCGCGTCGTAGACGTCGACCACGACCGGCTCGGCGCCGAGGTCGCGCAGGAGCCCGGCCTTCGCCGCCGAGCGCGTCGTCCCTGCCACCTGGTGTCCCGCGCCGACCAGCATCGGCGTCAGCCGCACGCCGATCACCCCGCTCGCCCCGGCGAGGAAGATCCTCACTTGACCACCTTTTCGAAGGTCATCCAGGTGGAGTATCCGCCCAGCGCGATCTCGAGTTGTTCCCCGGTCACCGTGGTCACGCCGCCGGTCCCGTAGAGCTTGGCTTCGATGATCCGCGGCGAGTAGCCGGTCTTCGTGATCGCCACCTGCTTCAGCCGCCCCTGGAGCAGCCCGGCGAGCTTGGCGCTGATTTCCGGGCCGCTGAAGTTGAGCGTCCATTCGTGCAGCGGGCAGAGGCTGTCGTAGGGGTCGGGGACGCCGACCAGGTACGGGATCGCGGTGCCGAAGACGTTCTGCATGCTCTCGGTTTTGCCCCCCGAGCAGGCGGAGAAGAGCGTCTCGGCGACATTCCCTTCGTACATCAGCACCTGCCCCGCGGTCTGTTCGGCGGCTTCGTCGGAGGTCGTGTACTCCGATTCGAGCCCTTTGTAGACCTGGCTGCGGGTGTCCGCGTACAGTTCGAAGCCGTCGCCGCCGACCCCGCCGGTGAGCGCGAAGGACCGCGAGGCCACCGCCTGCGCCTTCAGCTCCGCCATCGGCCAGGAGGGCGGCGACTCGTTCGGGATCACGCCTTTCACGTACTGGTCGAGGGCGAGCGCGTTGACGACGTTCAGCCGGCTCGCGCCGGTCGGGACGACTTCGAGCGCGCCGCGGTAGCGCCCGAGGCCGCCGATGCCGATGATCCCGCCGGCGCCGGCCGCGCGAAGCGTGCCGCCGCAGCGTTTCAGCGGCTTGCCCGCGGAGCTCCGCAGCACGACCGTGTTGCCGAGCCGGTGCGCCTGGTAGGTGCTGGTCGGTTCGAGCGCCACCCCGCAGGCGCCGGTCGCTTCGGTGAAGGTGATGTCGCCGGGGGCGGTTTCGAGGAGGACGCGGACGACGTGCGGGCCGCTCAGCGTCCCCAGCGCGGTCCCCGGGTAGTAGTGGCCGAGGATGAACTTGTAGCCCTTGCCGTGGAGCGCGTAGCCGTAGGCGCCATAGGCGCTCATCCCGACCCCGTGGCCGAAGCCGTGCCCGTGGATGACCCAGCTGACCTGGGCGCGGGCGGTCGCGGCGAGCGCCCCGCAGGCGCAGGCGAGCGCCGCGAGCAGCGCGAGGGCGAACGGGATGGGGTGGCGGCGGAGCGCGCGCATCGGGTGGGGGAGGAGCACGGCGTGCATCTCATCAACAGAGACGGCGGGGCGGAGTTCCGGCCGGCGCTACGCTGGACAGGTCCGGTTCGGTTGAACGCGAGAGAAGGATCGAGGAGGTCGGAAGTTGGCAACGCAGACGGTGAAACCCACCGACCACAGGCTCCTCGTCGCGGGCGAGTGGAGCGAGGGGGTCGGCTGGCAGGACGTGCTCAGCCCCTACGACGGCACCGTCGTCGGCCGGGTCGCGCAGGCCGACGAGGCGCTCGCGCGGCGCGCGATCGAGGCCGCCCACCGGGCCTTCGAGACCGCCGACTTCCCGCAACACGAGCGGGCCGCGGTGCTCGACCGCGCCGCCGCCCTGGTGCGCGAGCGGGTCGAGGACCTGGCGCGGACGATCGCCGCCGAGGCGGGCAAGCCGCTGAAGACGGCGACGGTCGAGGCGACCCGCTGCGTCGACACGCTGACCTTCAGCGCGGTCGAGGCGCGCAAGCTGACCGGCGGCACGGTGCCGATGGAGGCCTCGAGCGGCGGGGTCGGCAAGGTCGGCGTGATGCTGCGGGTGCCCTACGGGGTGGTCGGCGCGATCTCACCCTTCAACTTCCCGCTGAACCTCGTCGCGCACAAGCTCGGTCCGGCGATCGCGGCGGGTAACGCGGTGGTGCTGAAGCCCGCCGGGCAGACGCCGATCACGGCGATCAAGCTGGTCGAGATCCTGAACGAGGCAGGCCTGCCGGAGGGCTGGCTGAACGTGGTGCCCGGCCCGGGGTCGGAAGTCGGCAACGCGATCGTCGAGCACCCGCTGGTCGGCGCGATCACCTTCACCGGTTCGGCGCCGGTCGGCTGGGGGATCCGCTCGCGCGCGCCGCACAAGAAGGTGAACCTGGAGCTCGGCTCCAACGCGCCGCTGATCGTCCACGACGACGGCGACTGGGAGGCGGCCGCGGACAAGACCCAGGTCGCCGCCTTCGCCCACGCCGGCCAGGTGTGCATCTCGATCCAGCGGATCCTCCTGCACTCGGCGATCGCCGACCGCTTCACCGAGCGCCTGGCGGAGAACGTCGGCGGCCTGGTGATCGGCGACCCGCTCGACCCGGCGACCGACGTCGGCCCGCTGATCACCCCCGCCGACCGCGACCGGGTGAAGGAGTGGATCGACGAGGCCGTGGCCGCGGGCGCCGAGCTGGTCACCGGCGGCGAGCTGGTCGACGAGGGCCGCTGCCTGGCGCCGACCCTCCTCCGCGGCGCCCCGAAATCCACCAGGGTCTGGACCGAGGAGGTTTTTGGCCCGGTCGCCACGATCGACACCTTCGACGACTTCTCCGAAGGCCTGGCGATGGCGAACGACTCGAAGTTCGGCCTCCAGGCGGGCGTCTTCACCCGCGACCTCGGCCGCGCGATCGAGGCGGGCAAGACCCTCGAGTTCGGCGGCATCATGGTCAACGAAGTGCCGTCCTTCCGGGCGGATCAGATGCCCTACGGCGGCGTGAAGGACTCCGGGAACACGAGAGAGGGCCCGGCGTTCGCGGTCTACGAGCTGACCGAGGAGAGGTTCGTCACGCTCCAGGGGTAGCGGGGCGTGGCGCACTGCTTGGAAGGGACGGGGTCCCTCAAGCTGGCGCCCGAAGCACAAGGGACGGGCCGTCTCGTCCACGACCCTGGCGGGCTGTGGCCGTGGCCGAGACGGCCGGGCCCGAGGGAAGAGGAAGGGGCACGGGGAGTGACGGGGGATGGCACGGGAGCGTCACGGCTCCATCACCGAAGTCGGACCTCGTCCGCGTCAGGAGGACGCCCCCCGTCCAGCTGTTCCTTATGGCGCCCAGGCGACCAAAAGGAACAGGTGGACGGGGTCAGGGGCGGGAGAGAGGGGAGGTCCGTCGCGGTTCCTTATGCCTCCCGATTGGTCAGGACGTTGCTGTGGAGAGAAACTCGTTCTATACGCGAGTAAGGCTCCACGGGCGCCCCGTCACAGCGGTCCGAGGCCTCCTTTCCCCACGGGACCATCACGGAAGTCCGACTTCGCACCATCCCTGTGCAACTCCCCACGAACCCCTCACGTCCCGGGCGCCTCATGGGGGTCACAGCCTGCCAGGACCCCCATGAGGCGCCCGGGACGCATCTCGGACGGCCGCCCGCGCCCCGAACCTTCGCCTCCGCCGCCCCAGGCGCCGCCTACTGCTCGTGCGGCCGCGCCATCTTGTGGTGGTCGAGAGCCTCGTCCAGCGTCTCCGCCGAGACACCATGCTCCAGCGCGACCTCGCGCAGCGGGCGGCCTGAGTCGGCGGCGTCCTTGACGATGGCGGCCGCGGCGTCGTAGCCAATGTGCGGGTTGAGGGCGGTCGCCGTGGCGAGGGTGGCCTCGGCGTGGCGCTCGGTCATCTCCTCGTTGGCCTCGACGCCCGCCACGCACTTCTCGTTCAGGAGGCGGGAGGCGCTCGCCAGCAGCTTGATCGAGCCGAGCAGGTTGCGGGCGATCAGCGGCACCCGCACGTTCAGCTCGAACTGTCCCTGCATGCCGCCGATCGTGATCGCCGAGTCGTTGCCGATCACCTGGGCGGCGACCTGGATCACGACCTCGGGGATGACCGGGTTGACCTTGCCCGGCATGATCGAGGAGCCCTTCTGCAGCTCCGGCAGGCGCAGCTCGGCGAGCCCCGCCCGCGGGCCGGAGCCCATCAGCGCCAGGTCGTTGGCGATCTTGTTGAGCGAGACCGCGTAGACCTTGAGCGCTCCGGACAGCTCCACGAGCGCGTCGCGGTTGCCCTGCGCCTCGAACGGGTCGAGCGGCGCCGAGATCTCGAGGCCGGTGTCGGCCGCGAGCTTCTCCCGCACCTTGGCGGCGAACTCGGGGTGGGTGTTGAGGCCGGTGCCGGTCGCGGTACCGCCGAGCGGGATCTGGCCGACCCGCCGCAGCGTCGCCTCGACCCGCTGCACGGCGAGCCGCACCTGCGCCGCGTAGCCGCCGAACTCCTGGCCGAGGGTGACCGGCACCGCGTCCATCAGATGCGTGCGCCCCGCCTTGACGATGTCACGGAACTCGCGCGACTTCGCCGCGAGAGCGTCCTCGAGCGCGCCCATTGCGGGCAGCAGGTCGTGCGTCACCTCGTCGAGCGCCGCCAGGTGCACCGCGCTCGGGAAGACGTCGTTGGACGACTGCCCCATGTTCACGTGGTCGTTGGGGTGGGCGCCCTCGCCCGCAAGGTTGGCGATCACCTCGTTGGCGTTCATGTTCGACGACGTGCCCGAACCGGTCTGGAACACGTCGATCGGAAACTGGTCGTCGTACTTGCCCTCGGCGACCGCCGTGCCCGCCGCCGCGATCCGCTCCGCCAGCTCACCGTCCAGCTTGCCCAGCCCGGCATTGGCTTCCGCCGCCGCCGACTTGATCCGGCCCAGCCAGCGCACCACGGGAACCGGCACCCGCTCGCCGGAAACCGGGAAGTTGTCGACCGCTTTGGTGGTCTCGCCACCCCAGAGCTGCTCGCCCGAGGGGGTCTCTGCGTCAACGCTCAAGTTTCTGCCTCCGTCGTGTCTGTGGGGAGATTCGTGAAGTCCGAATGGGGGAGACCAAGCGTATTGCGCGCAGGCGGGCCGGGGCCGTCACATGCGGGCAGCCGGCTCAGGCCAGGCCGTTGGCGACGAGACCGACGATCGTCGCGAGGCTGAAGAGGCCCACGCAGACGAGCGCCAGGCCGACGAGGCGCGGGGCGAGCGGTGGGTGTGATCTCAGCAATTGATCCCTCACCCGGTTCTCATCGGGCCCATGGGCTGGCTCGTAAGATTTGCAACTTATCGGCCAGCATTACACCGATCGGTGTTACGAGTAGGCTGGCGGCGATGCCGACCGTTCGCGAGGCGACCTTCGACCTGTTCCGGCAGCAGGGGATGACGACGATCTTCGGCAACCCGGGGTCGACCGAGTTGCCGATGCTTCGTGACTTCCCGAGTGACTTCCGTTACGTGCTCGGGTTGCAGGAGGCCGTGGTGGTGGGCATGGCGGACGGGTTCGCGCAGGCCTCGGGCCGGACCACCGTGGTGAACCTGCACACCGCGCCGGGGGTCGGCAACGCGATGGGGGCGATCGCGGGCGCCCAGGCCAACCACTCGCCGCTCCTGATCACCGCGGGCCAGCAGGCGCGCGCCCAGATCACCATGCAGGCGAACCTGACCAACCGCGACGCGACCCGCATGCCGCACCCGCTGGTCAAGTGGAGCTACGAGCCGCCGCGCGCCGAGGACGTGCCGCTGGCGCTCGCGCACGGCGCCCACCTCGCCCGGCTGGCGCCGCGCGGGCCGGTCTTCGTCAGCCTGCCGATGGACGACTGGGATGCCGAGGTCGACGCCGCCGACGCCCGCCACACGATCACCCGTAAGGTGAGCGGTCGCGCCGTCGCCGACCCGGCCGCCGTCGCCGCGCTCGCCGCGGAGCTCGACGCGGCCCGCAACCCGGTCCTCGTCGCCGGCCCCGACATCGACCCCGCGGGCGGCTGGGAGAGCGCCATCGCCCTCGCCGAGCGCCAGCACCTCCCGGTCTGGGCCTCGCCCGCGACCGGCGGCGCCCGCCTCGGCTTCCCCGAGGACCACCCGAACTTCCGCGGCGTCCTGCCGCCCGCGATCGGCCCGATCGGCCAGACGCTCGCGGGCCACGACCTGATCCTCGTCGTCGGCAGCTCGGTCTTCCCGTACTACCCCTACATCCCCGGGCCGCTGCTGCCCGAGGGCGCTCGCCTCGTCGCGATCACCTCCGACCCCGACGAGGCGGTCCGCGCGCCGATGGGCGACGCGATCGTCGCCGACGTCGGCCTCACGCTGGCGGCGCTGCTGGAGGCCGTCCCCGAGTCCGACCGCCCGGCGCCCGAGCCGAACCCCGGCCCGGGCGACCTCCCGCTCACCGACCCGCTGGACGCCTCCACCGTCCACGGCGCCCTCCGCGAGGTCCTCCCCGAGGACGCGATCGTCGTCCTCGAGTCCCCCTCCTCGACCCTCGCCCTGCGCAACCAGTTGCGGCTCTCGCGCCCCGGCTCCTACTACTTCAGCGCCGGCGGCGGCCTCGGCTTCGGCCTCGCGGCGGCGATCGGGGTGCAGATGGCCGAGCCCGACCGTCCGGTCGTCTGCGTGCTCGGCGAGGGTTCCGCGCAGTACGCGATCACCGGCTTCTGGAGCGCCGTCGCCCACGACGTCCCGGTCACCTTCCTGGTCCTCCGCAACGAGGAGTACGCGATCCTCAAGTGGTTCGCCGAGGTCGCGCAGATCACCGGCGCGCCCGGCCTCGACCTGCCGCGGCTCGACGTCGCCGCGGTCGCCGCGGGATACGGCGTCAACACCGCGTACGCCGCCGATCGGGACGAGGTCGCCGGCGCCCTCGCCGCGGCGCTCGCCTCGCCGCGCCCGGAGCTGGTCGAAGTCCCGGTCGCGCCGGGAATGTCACTCTTCTAGTGCCGTGTCCGGCACCAGGAAGCTCCCCTCGCTGTTCGACCGCGGCCCGGCGGCGCTCGCCCCGCCGACCCGCGACCCGGCGCCCGACCGCGCCCCCGAAGCGCTCGCCGCCGGCGTCGCCCAGCCGCTGCGCGGGGAGCTGGAGGACCTGCTCGGCGCCGACCGCGTCCTCGCCCGCCCCGGCGACCTCGTCCGCTACGCCTCCGACGCGAGCCCCTACCGCCGCTTCCCGCGCGCGGTGGTGATGGCGAAGGAGGTCGGCGACGTCGCCAAGGTCCTCGCCTTCGGCCGCGAGCGCGGCGTCCCGGTCACCTTCCGCGCCGGCGGCACCAGCCTGAACGGCCAGGGCCAGACCGACGGCATCCTGGTCGACGTGCGCCGCCACTTCGGCGGCATCGCGGTGGAGGACGAGGGCGGCGCCGCGCGGGTCGGCACCGGCGCGATCCTCGGTCACGCCAACCGGGTGCTCGCGCCGCTCGGCCGCCGCCTCGGCCCCGACCCGGCCAGCACCGACGTCGCCACGGTCGGCGGCGTCGTCGCCAACAACTCGGGCGGGATGCGCTGCGGGGTCACCAAGGACTCCTACTCGACCGTCCGCTCGCTCACCTTCGTCCTCCCTTCGGGGACGCGGATCGACACCGCCGCGCCGGGCGCCGGCGCCGAGTTCGCGGCGGCCGAGCCGGAGCTCGCCGCGGGCCTGGCGGCGATCCGCGACGAGATCCGCGCCGACGAGGCGCTCGTCGCCCGCATCCGCCGCAAGTTCGAGATCAAGAACACGACGGGTTACCGCCTCTGCGCCTTCCTCGACGCCGAGGAGTCGCTGGAGATCTTCCGCCGCCTGCTGGTCGGCTCGGAGGGGACGCTCGCCTACATCTCCGAGGTCGTCTTCGAGACCGTGCCGCTGCCGCCGCTGACGACCGTCTCCTGGGTCCACTTCCCGGACATCGACCGCGCCGTCGCCCCGGTCGGCGAACTGGTCGCGAGCGGCGCCACCGCGGTCGAGCTGATGGTCGCGCCCGCGCTGATCACCGCCGCCTGGAACATGGTCGGCGCGCCTCAGGAGTGGAAGGAGCTCGACCCCACCTCGGCGGCACTCCTGGTCGAGTACGGCGGCGCGACCGAGGAGGAGCTCGCGGCGCAGGTGGCGACCGGGATCGAGGTGCTCGCCGGCCACGAGACGATCCGCCCGATCGCCTTCACCCGCGACCCGGCGGAGATCGAGACGGCCTGGCGGGTGCGCGAGGGCCTGCTGGGGCTGGTCGGGCGCCTGCGCCGACCGGGCACGGCGCTGATCCTCGAGGACGTCTGCGTGCCGCCGGCCCGGATCGCCGAGTGCGCCGCGGACCTGCAGCCGCTCCTGATCGAGCACGGCTTCCTGCCGGGCGTCGCCGGGCACGCCTCGGCCGGGAACCTCCACTTCATGCTCACCCCGGATTTCTCCGAGCCCCGGGACATCGAGCGCTACGAGGACTTCATGGAGGCGCTGGTCGCCCTGATCGTCGACAAGTACGACGGCTCGCTGAAGGCCGAGCATGGGACCGGCGTGAACATGGCCCCCTACGTCGAGCGCGAGTGGGGGGCGAAGGCGACCGCGCTGATGTGGCGGGTGAAGCGCCTCGCCGATCCCGATCGGGTGCTCTCGCCCGGCGTGATCCTGAGCCGCGACCCCACCGCGCACCTGCGCGACCTGAAGACGACGCCGCCGATCGAGGAGACGGCGACGACGTGCGTCGAGTGCGGCTTCTGCGAGCCGGTCTGCCCGAGCCGCGACCTGACCACGACGCCGCGCCAGCGGATCGTGCTGCGGCGCGAGATCGCCCGCCAGCCGCGCGGCTCGGCGGTGCAGCGGGCGCTGCTGGAGGAGCTCGGGTACGAGGCGCTCGACACCTGCGCCGCCGACGGCAGCTGCCGGCTCGCCTGCCCGGTCGGGATCGACACCGGGGCCCTGGTGAAGGAGCTGCGCGCGGCTCGCCACACCGCGGCGGCGGAGCGCGCGGCGCTGACCGCGGCGAAGCGCTGGGGCGCGGTCGAGGCGGCCTCGCGAGCGGCGCTGCGGCTCGCCGCCCCGGCCGCCCGCCGCACCCGCAGGGGTCGCGCCCTCCCCGGCCCCGCCGCGGGACGCCTGCCGGCGACGAACTCCCCGACGCTTGTTACCCGTGGGGTAACAAGCGTCGGGGAGGGTGCCGCGGCGGTCTACGTGCCCTCGTGCACGAATCGGATCTTCGGCGGCGGGCCGGTGGAGGCGCTCGTCTCGGTGTCGGCGCGCGCGGGGCTGTCGGTCTGGATCCCGGGCGACGTGGCGGGGAGCTGCTGCGGGCTGCCCTGGAGCTCGAAAGGCTTCGACGCCGCGCGCGCGCACAAGGCGAACGAGCTGGTCGAGCGCCTCTGGGGGTGGAGCGGCGAGGGGGCGCTGCCGATCGTCGTCGACGCCGCCTCCTGCACCGGCACGATCGCCGAGCCGGGAGAGGGGACCCTGACCGAGGCGAACGCCGCGCGTCTGGCCACGCTCCAGATCCTCGACGCGGTCGCCTGGGCGCATGACCGCCTGCTGCCCGCGCTCGACATCCGTCGCAAGGTCGGCGCGGCGGCGATCCACCCGACCTGCGCCACGAACCGCCAGGGCGACTCCGCGCGCCTCCGCGCCCTCGCCGCGGCGCTCGCCGACGACGTCTACCTGCCCCCGACCGCGACCTGCTGCGGCTTCGCCGGCGACCGTGGCATCACCCACCCCGAGCTGACCGCCGCCGCGACGCGTGCCGAGGCAGGCGAGCTCTCGACCCGCCGCTTCGACGTCTACCTCTCCGCCAACCGCACCTGCGAGATCGCCATGTCGCGCGCCACGGGCCGCCCCTACGAGTCGGTCGTCAACGCCCTCGACCGCGCCACCCGCTGACGTTGATGGGCCGAAAACCGCTCTATATGAGCGGTTTTCGGCCCATCAACGGGAGGCGCGGTCGTCGATGTCGCGCAGCAGGGCCTGGGTGCGGGCGTCGCGCTCCTGGCGCCGGTCGATCAGCGGGTTGACGATCCCGCGTAGGGCGCTCACGTAGCGCCACCACTTCGGCGCGAAGACGCGCGGCGCCCGGTCTTCGATCCCGCGGACGAACGCGGCCGCCGCCTCGTCGGGCTGGATCCGCTTCATCAGGAAGGCGGGGATGCCCTCGTTCAGCTTCTGGGCGTCGGGTTGGGAGAGGGCGTCCTTGACCATCGTCGTGTCGACCCAGCCGAAGTAGGCGACGGTGGCCGAGGCGCCGTGCGGGGCGAGCTCCACCCGCAGGGAGCGTCCCAGGCTCTCGACCCCAGGCTTGGCCACCGCGTAGGGGCTGTTGCCCATGCCGTTGGCGAAGGCGTAGACGGAGGAGACGAGGCCGATGTGGCCGCGGCGCTCGATGATCTGGGGGAGCGCCGCGCGCACCGTGCGGAAGACGCCGAGCAGATCGACCTCCAGCACCCGTTCCCATTCCTCACCCGACATCCCGTAGACGGTCGCCATCTGCTTCTGGGCGATCCCGGCGTTGGCGACCGCGCAGTCGAGGCCGCCGAACCGCTCGACCACCTCGGCGACCGCCGCCATCATCGCCCCCTGGTCGGTGACGTCGGCGCCGATCCCGATCGCCCGCGCGCCGATCCGCTCGGCCGCCTCTGCCGCCTGGGCGGGATCGAGGTCGAGGACCGCCACCGAGGCGCCCCGCATCTGCATCTGGCGCGCGGTCTCGTAGCCGATCCCCCGCGCCGCACCGGTCACCAGCGCCACCTTGCCGTTCAGATCGAATGCAGGCATCGGTGTAACCATATTGGCCGCGGAGCCGGCGCGTCGCGCACGGAAGCGACCCAGTTGTGTGCCGCTTCGGGGCGCGGCACCGCCCCGCTCCTACAATCCGCCGTCATGTCCGGCTTCGCCCCCGTCGACCCGAAGCAGTCCTTCCCCGAGCTCGAGCAGCGCGTGCTCGAGCGCTGGCGCGAGCAGGACCTCTTCGCCCGCACCCTCGCCGAGCGCGCCGACGCGCCGATCTGGAGCTTCTACGAGGGCCCGCCGACCGCCAACGGCCGTCCCGGCTCCCACCACGTCCTCGCCCGCGTCTTCAAGGACATCTACCCGCGCTACCGCACCATGTGCGGGTACCTGGTGCCTCGCAAAGCGGGGTGGGACTGCCACGGGCTGCCGGTAGAGCTCGAGGTCGAACGCCAGCTCGGCATCTCCTCCAAGCAGGAGATCGAGGAGTTCGGGATCGCCGAGTTCAACCAACGCTGCCGCGAGTCGGTCTTCGAGTACGTCGAGGAGTGGAACCGGCTGACCGAGCGGATCGGCTTCTGGGTCGACCTCGACGACCCCTACGTCACCCTGGAGGACCGCTACATCGAGTCGGTCTGGTGGTCGCTGCGCCAGCTGTGGGACAAGGGCCGCCTCTACGAGGGTCACAAGGTCGTTCCCTACTGCCCGCGCTGCGGTACGGCGCTCTCCTCGCACGAGGTCGCGCAGGGCTACGAGGACGTCAAGGACCCCTCGATCTACGTGCGGTTCCCGCTCTCCGGCGCCGGCGACGAGTACCTGCTGATCTGGACGACGACGCCCTGGACGCTCCCCGGCAACGGTGCCGTCGCCGTGAATCCCTCCGTCACCTACGCGCGCGCCCGCCTCGACGGCAACGTGTACGTGGTCGCCCGGGACCTGGTTGGGCGGGTGCTCGGGGAGGATGCCGAGGTCCTCGCCGAGATGCCCGGATCGGACCTCCTCGACCTCACCTACGAGGGTCCGATCTTCGACCTCGGCGACCGCAAGCGGGGCGCCTTCCCGGTGATCGCCGGGGACTTCGTCACCACCGAGGACGGCACCGGCCTCGTCCACATCGCGCCGGCGTTCGGCGAAGACGACTACGTGGCGGGCGCCGCCGCGGGCATCTTCGACCCCACGGTGCGGACCTCGCTCTACAACCCGGTGACGCTCGAAGGCCGCTTCGGCGACCGAGTCATCGGCTTCGCCGGCGAGTTCGTAAAGGGAAGTGAGACGACGCGCCGCCTCATCGACGACCTCGACCGCCGGGGGCTGCTCTTCCGCGAGCAGGTCTACGAGCACGCCTACCCGCACTGCTGGCGCTGTGGGACGCCGCTCCTCTACTACGCCAAGTCGAGCTGGTACGTCGCCACCTCGGCGGCGCGCGAGGAGTTGCTCGCCAACAACGAGACGATCAACTGGCACCCCGAACACGTCAAGCACGGCCGCTTCGGCAAATGGCTGGAGAACAACGTCGACTGGGCGCTCTCCCGCGACCGCTACTGGGGGACGCCGCTGCCGATCTGGGTCTGCTCCGGCGAGGGCTGTGAGGAGCGCTTCTGCGCCGGCTCGGTGGAGGAGCTGCGCGAGCGCTCCGGCGGCGAAGTTCCGGACGACCTGCACCGTCCCTACATCGATGAGGTCACCGTCCGCTGCGCGGAGTGCGGGGAGAACATGCACCGGGTCGATTCGGTGATCGACACCTGGTACGACAGCGGCGCGATGCCCTTCGCGCAGTTCCACTATCCCTTCGAGGGGCGGGAGGAGTTCGCCGCGCGCTTCCCGGCCGACTACATCTGCGAGGCCCAGGACCAGACCCGCGGCTGGTTCTACACCCTGCTCGCCGAGTCGACCCTCCTCTTCGACCGGTCGAGCTTCAAGAACTGCGTCTGCCTCGGGCTGATCCTCGACCCCGACGGGCAGAAGATGTCGAAGAGCCGCGGCAACGTGGTCGACCCCTGGGACGTGCTGGCCGCCCACGGCGCCGACGCCTTCCGCTGGTACTACCTGACCACCCAGCAGCCCTGGGCCGGGTACCGCTTCTCGCTGGAGACGGTCGGCGAGTCGGTCCGCCAGTTCATGCTGACCCTCTGGAACACCTACTCGTTCTGGGTGCTCTACGCGAACGCGACCGAGGGCATCGACCCCGCCGGCTGTTCCTTATGGTCGCCTGGCGACCATAAGGAACAGCCGGAGCTGACCGACCTCGACCGCTGGGCGCTCTCGCGCCTCCAGGCGACGGTCGCGACCGTGCGCGAGCGCATGGACGACTTCGACTGCACGACCGCCGGGCGGGCGATCGCCGACTTCGTCGAGGAGCTCTCCAACTGGTATGTGCGGCTCTCGCGGCGGCGCTTCTGGGACGGCGACCGGGCGGCCTTCGCGACGCTCCGCGCCTGCCTGCTCGAGAGCGCCAAGCTGCTCGCCCCCTTCACCCCGTTCCTCGCCGACGAGATCTACCGCAACCTCCAGGGCGGCGCCGCGGGCGAGTTCGGCGACGCGCCCGACTCGGTCCACCTGGCGAGCTTCCCGGAGGTCGACGGGGCGCTCCTCGACCCTGACCTCGAAGCCGGGATGGCCGCCGTGCAGCGCACCGTCCGCCTCGGCCACGCGGCGCGCTCCGCCGGAAAGGTGAAAGTGCGCCAGCCGCTGCGCCGCGCCGTGATCGTCGCCAACGAGGACGAGCGGGCGGCGATCGAGGCGCTCGCCGATCTGGTCACGAGCGAGCTCAACGTGAAGGAGCTCGACTTCGTCGCCGAGGAGGGCGAGCTCGTCTCCTACACGGTGAAGCCGAACTACCGCACGCTCGGGCCGCGCTTCGGCAAGCGCATGCCGCAGGTCGCGGCCGCGGTGGCGGCGCTCGACGCGAGCCGGGTCGCCGCGACCCTCGCCGAAGGCGGCGCGGTCGGGATCGCGATCGACGGCTCCGACCACACGCTCGACGCCGAGGACCTCACCCTGGCGCTGGCGCCGCTCGAGGGCTACGAGGTGGAGGCCGAGGCAGGCCATGCGGTCGCCCTGCAGCTGGAGATCGACGAGGAGCTCCGCCGCGAGGGCCTCGCCCGCGAGATCGTCCGCGCCGTCCAGGACGCGCGCAAGAACGCGGGCCTCGAGATCACCGACCGGATCGACCTCGACCTCGCCGGTGACGCGGAGCTGCTCGACGTCGCCCGCGAGCACGAGGCCTACATCGCGGGGGAGACCCTGGCGACGAGCATCGCCGGCGACGGGGCGCCGTCGGCGCCCGCCCGCCCCGAGGACCCGCTCTACGGCGACGCCGGCACCGCGACGACGACCACGATCGACGGCCGCGAGCTGCGGATCTCGGTCCGCGCGGTTTGAGGCGCGCGCGCCACGTCGCGGCCCTGTTCGCGGCGCTCTGCCTGTTCCTCGCCTGCCCGGGCGCGGCGCTCGCCGCCGTCGAAGCCGGCGCTCCCGGAGCCCCCCCGCCGGAAACGCCCCCGACCGAAGGGGGCTACGGCGAAGAAGCGGGTGGCGAAGAAGGCGCGGGCGGCGTCGTCGGCCCGATCGAACGCCCGCAGCTCTTGCTCGTCCACGGCGGCTCCTTCCTCTACGACGACCCGACCTTCGAACCGCTGACGCGGGAACGCGCGATCGCCGCCGGCTTCGTCCCCCACTACGTCAGCTACCCGCTCGACAACCTCCCCGCGGCGGTCGAACGGGTCCGCGCCGAAGCCCGCCGCCTGCGCCAGCGGTACGGGCTCGACCGCGTCTACGCCTACGGGAGCTCGGCCGGCGGCACCCTGGTGTCGCTCCTCGCCGGCCAGGAACTCGTCTCGGCGGCGGTCGCCAAGGCGCCGGTCTCCGACCTCGCCGCCTGGGATTGGCCGACCCTGACGTACGGGCCCGAATACTGGACCTCGCTGGGCATGAGCGAAGCCGCCCGCGAACGGCTCTCGCCGGCGCTCCGCCCCGAGCTCGCGCCGCTCTTGGTGATCCAGGGCCGCGCCGACAACGTCGTCCCGCCGTCGATGAACGAAACGTTCGCCGCCAGCTCCCCGCAGGTGAAGCTGTGGATGGTGGCAGGCGGCCACACGACCGACCGCATGCGCCCCTTCCTGGTCACCCGCGCGATGCACTGGCTGGCGCGGATCGCGGCGCGGAAGATGAGCGCGGCGCGCAAGATAAGCAATGGAACCAAGAAAAAGCCCTGACGAAGCCGAGGCGGGCCGCCGCTTCCGCCCCGACATCGAGGGGCTGCGGGCGGTGGCGATCGTCGCCGTGCTGCTCTGCCACGCCGGGGTGCCGTTCCTGGCGGGCGGCTACGTCGGCGTCGACGTCTTCTTCGTCATCTCCGGCTTCCTGATCACCCGCCTGCTGGTGGGGGAGCTCGACCGCTCCGGGACGATCTCCCTGCGCGGCTTCTACGCCCGCCGCGCGAAACGCCTGCTGCCGCTCTCGGCGGTGCTGCTGGCCGCGGTCGGCGTGCTCTCGATGCTGCTGCTCTCGCCGCTGCGCAACACCGAAGTCGCCGGGGACATCGTCAGCTCCGCGCTCTACGTCGCCAACTGGCATTTCGCCGCCCAGTCGGTCGACTATTTCGCCCAGGGGCTCGAACCGAGCCCGGTCCTCCACCTCTGGTCGCTGGCGATCGAGGAGCAGTTCTACCTCGTCTGGCCGGGGCTGATGCTGCTCGCGACCTGGCTCTGGCGGCGGCGCGGCCGCCCGGTCCGCCCGGTGCTCTGGGTCGTGCTGGCGCTGATCTTCGCCGGCTCGCTCGCCTACGGCATCGTCCTGACCGGCGAGAAGCCCGCGTTCGCCTACTTCTCGACCTTCGGGCGCGCCTGGGAGCTCGGCCTCGGCGCGGCGCTGGCGCTGCTCGGGGCGGTGCGGCTGCCGCGGCTCGGCGCGGTCGCGCTCGGCTGGGCAGGGGTCGCGGCGATCGTCTACGCGAGCCTCGCCTTCACCGCGCAGACGAGCTTCCCGGGGACCGCCGCCCTGGTGCCGACGCTCGGCGCCGCGGCGTTGATCCTCTCCGGCACGGCGCTCGCCGCGAGCGCCGGCGGCGTCACCGGGGTCCGTGCCGGGGCGGGCGGTGTCCTCTCGCTGGCGCCGGTCCGTTATGTCGGCCGCATCTCCTACTCGTGGTACCTCTGGCACTGGCCGTTCATCGTCTTCGCCGCCGCGATCTGGGGACCGCGCCTCTCGGTCGTCGCCGGGCTCGCCGCGGTCGCCGCCTCGTGGGTCCCGACCCAGCTGACCCACACGCTGATCGAGGACCCGGTCCGCCGCGCGCCCGCCCTGCGGCGGCTGCCGAACCGGGCGATCGCCCTCGGCCTCGCCTGTACCGTGGTCGCGGTCGGCGTCGGGATCGCGCTCGGGGCGGCGCAGACGACGGTGCCGACGGCGAAGCTCTCCCAGGTCCCGGGCGCCGCCGCCCTGCCCGAACAGCCGACCCCGCAGGAAACCGCGGTGGCCCTGCGGCCGAACCCGCTGAAGGCCCGCGCCGACCGCGGGCGCAGCTACTACGAAGGCTGCATGGTCGGGATCGAAGGGACCAACTCGAACAAGTGCCTCTACGGTGACCCGCACGGTGAACGCACCCTGATCCTGTTCGGCGACTCGCACGCGATGCAGTACTTCCCGACCGTCGACGAACTGGCCGAAAACCTCCACTGGCGATTGATCGTCCTGACCAAGGCCGAATGCCCGCCGGAGGAAATCGAAGTGCGCAGCATGGTCGAAGACCGCGAGTACTCACAGTGCGACGTGTGGCGCCAGTCGGCGCTCGAGCGGATCGAACAGGGGGGCAAATCAGTGACCGTCCTGATGAGCGGGGACACCGAATACACCCCGTACGGTCCGCACGGCGAAGAACTGAAGGAGGACGGGGCGGCGGCAGCGATGGAAGCGGGGTACAAGCGGACGCTGCGCCGCATTCAGGCGGCCGGCCCCCGCACGGTGGTGATCCGCGACAACCCGACCGCCTCCGGCGACGTCCCCAGCTGCGTCTCCGAAGACATCCAGCACCTCGCCCGCTGCGCCTTCCGCCGCCACCGCGAATGGGACCGCGAATACGACGTCCGCGCCGCCGAAAGCACCCCCAACACCCACCTCGTCAGCTTCATCGCCGACATCTGCCCCGGCGAAGTCTGCCGCGCCGTGATCGGCAACGCGCTCACCTACCGCGACAAAGACCACCTCACCGCCACCTTCGCCCGCACCCTCGAGCCGATGCTCGAAAGCGATCTCCGCGAAGACGGGCTTTTGTAGCGAGTAGGTGAACCGCTGAGGAAGCCGAATCCGCTGTCGCCAATTTGTTCGGAAAAAGATTCGATCCTGATGGAAAGCTCGACGAGGTCGATCACTGGGATCGCGGGGTGTTGATCGACGAGGCGATGTTCTGTGATGTCGCGTTCACGGGCGAGCGGCCCGTTGCGGTCAGCCTTCGCTACCCGCGGGAAGAACCGCGCCTGCTCGACGATGTCGCGGAGCGCTTCAAGCTTCCCCCGTCGGGTTGATCAGGAAGTCGGTTTTCGAGGAGTCGGAGAACTTGATCCAGCAGTGGTCGGGGACGACGCCGGCCACCTCGACCAGCGCCTGCTCGATGCGTCTGGCGATCTCGGCCTTCTGCTCGTCCGAGCGGCCCTCGTACCAGTGGACCTCGACGAAAGGCATGAGGAGGGGGCGCCGCCGCTAGGCGAGCGCCGGCTCCAGTTCGGCCTCGAGGCGGCGCTTCGGCATCGCGCCGACGATTTTCTTCGTCATCTGGCCGTCCTTGAAGAGGATCATCGTCGGGATCGAGAGGACTTCGTACTGCGCCGCCGTCTGCTGGTTCTCGTCGACGTTGAGGCTGAGGACGGTGAGGTCCTCGCGCTCGGAGTCGATCTCCTCGAGGACGGGGTGGACGACGCGGCAGGGGCCGCACCAGGGCGCCCAGAAGTCGACCAGCACGGCCCCCTCTGAGTCGAGGACGTCAGATTTGAAGGTGGCGTCGGTTACGTCGGCCAGGTTTCCACTCACGGTGATCGCTCTCCCGAGTCGCGTTTAGAAGCTCAATACTTCAAAAAGTATAGCGCCGGTCTGAAGGGGCCCAAAGGCTAATCCCTACCCCGGCGGGGAGAGGCGAAGCACCACCATCAGGAAACTGCGCGCGTTCGGCCCCGGCCGGTCCGCGGGCGCCGTCAGGCTTTTTCGACGGTCGGCTCTTCGCGCGGGCGCTCGGCGCGCTCCACCTGGTGGGAGCCGAAGCGCAGGCGCGGCACGGCGAAGATCGCCTCGGCGACGATCGAGCTGTCCATCTTCGACTGACCGGCGCGGCGGTCGCGGAAGACGATCGGCACCTCGACGACGCTGAAGCCGAGCTGGATCGCCCGGTAGGTCATCTCGATCTGGAAGGCGTAGCCGCGCAGCTCGATCGCGTCGAGGTCGATCGCCTCCAGCACCTCGCGGCGGAAGCACTTGAAGCCGCCGGTCAGGTCCTGGACCCCGATCCCGAGCACGAAGCGCGAGTAGGTGCTGCCGCCGCGGCTGATCAGGCGCCGCAGCGGACCCCAGTCGCTCACCCCGCCGCCCTCGACGTAGCGCGAGCCGATCACCAGGTCGGCCCGCCGCGAGGCCTCGATCAGGCGCGGCAGGTAGGCCGGGTCGTGGGAGAAGTCGGCGTCCATCTCGAGGATCAACCCGGCCCCGGAGGCGAGCGCCCGCCGGAACCCGGCGACGTAGGCGGGCCCGAGCCCTTCCTTCTCGCGCCGGTGCAGGACGCTGACATTGGCGTGGCGTTCGGCGAGCCGGTCGGCGCGCTCGCCGGTGCCGTCGGGCGAGCCGTCGTCGACGATCAGGATCCGCGCGTCGGCGGGCAGGTTGGAGCGCGCCGCGGCGACGAACGGTTCGATGTTGTCGGCCTCGTTGTAGGTCGGCAGCACCAGCCAGGCGGGTCCTCTGTTCTGCTCGCTCATCGGCACGGATGGTATTCCTGGTTGATTAACCCCCGACTAAAGCGAGATAAGCGTGAGATTGGAGCCCGAGGCGGCCATCCGGACCGCTAGTTTTGGGCGGTGACCAACGCCGAGATCGCTGCTGCGCTGGAGGAACTCGGGGTCCTCTACGAGCTCGACGGCGCGGTCAAATACCGCGTTCTCGCCTACTCCACCGCCGGCAAGGCGATCCGCGAAAGCCCGGTTTCGGTGGAGGACCTGGCGCGGGCCGGGCGCGCGACCGAGATCCCCGGCGTCGGCAAGACGCTCGCCGAAAAGATCGACGCCCTCCTCGAGACCGGCGAGATCCCCGCCGCGGTGAAGCTGAAGGCGAAATTTCCGCCGACCCTGGTCGAAGTCACGCGAGTCCCCGGGGTGGGACCGAAAACGGCGCGCCGGCTCTGGGAGGAGCTGCAGGTCGCCTCGCTGGAGGACCTGAAGAAGGCGGCCGAGGAAGAGAAGATCCGCCACGTCAAAGGGCTTGGGGCGAAGGTCGAGGAGAACGTGCTCGCCTCGCTCGAGCGCCTGGGGCAGCCGGGGGAGGGGCCGGGACGGCTGCTGCTCTCGACCGTGCGGCCGATCGCCGAGGAGCTCGCCGCGGCGCTCCGCGAGCACCCCGGCGCGCTCCGGGTCGAGGTGGCGGGCTCGGTCCGCCGCTGGGCCGAGACCTGCAAGGACATCGACCTGATCGCGACCGCGGAGGAGCCCCGGGCGCTCGCCGCGCACCTCGCCGGCCACCCGCTGATCGCCGCCGCGGGCAAACCGGGGGCGAACGGCGTCCGCGCGCAGACCCACAACGGCGTCTCGGTCGACCTGCGGATCGTCCCGCCCGCCGAGTTCGGCAACCTGCTCCAGCACTTCACCGGCTCCCAGGCCCACAACATCGAGCTGCGCGAGGACGCGGTGAAGCGCGGCCTCTCGGTCTCCGAGCACGGCATCACCGACACCGCGACCGACGAGGTGACCCTCTGCGAGACCGAGCACGAGGTCTACGCGCGGCTCGGCTACGAGTTCATCGTGCCGGAGCTCCGCGAGGGACGCGGCGAGTTGCGGGCGGCGCGTGAGGGGAAGCTGCCGGCGTTGGTCGAGCTCGGCGACGTGCGCGGGGACCTCCACGCCCACACCACCCTCTCCGACGGCCGCAACACCCTTGCCGAGATGGCCGGGGCGGGCCGCGCCCGCGGCTATTCCTACATGGCGATCACCGACCACTCGGCGAGCCACGGCTTCGGCGACGACGTCCAGCCCGACGCCCTGCGGCGCCGGATCGAGGAGGTGCGGGCCTGGAACGAGGAGCACGGCAGCCGCCGCTTCCGCCTCCTGGTCGGCTCGGAGATCAACATCGGCCTCGACGGCTCGCTCGACTATCCCGCCGACCTGGTCGCCGAGCTCGACTGGGTCGTCGCCAGCGTCCACACCTCCTTCAACGTGTCCGAAAAGGACATGACCGCCCGCGTCGTCGCCGCGATCGAAGACCCCGGCGTCGACTGCATCGGCCACCTCACCGGCCGCCTGATCACCCGCCGCGAGCCCTACGGGATCGACGTCGAGGCGGTCGCCGCGGCCGCCGCCCGCACCGGCACGATGATCGAGATCAACGGCAACCCCAACCGCCGCGACCTCTCCGACCGCCACGCCCGCCTCGCCGCCGACGCCGGCGTCCGCATCGTCCTCAACACCGACGCCCACGGCGTCGACACCCTCGACAACATGGCCTACGCCATCGCCACCGCCCGCCGCGCCTGGCTGACCAAGGCCGACGTCGCCAACACCCGCACCTGGTCGGAGTTCAAGAAGCTGTTGAAGGGGTGAGCGTCTGCATCTACCCCCGCCCACGAGGGGTAAATGCAGACGCTCACGTCGCGTGCAGGCGGTCGCTCCGCAGGCCCGGGGTGCGGACCAGCTCGATCGGGCGGAAGGCGCTGCTCGGGACGACGAAGAAGCGGACCCCGTCGCGCTCCTCGATCGCCTGCACGGCGGCCTCGCGGGTGTGCCAGGCGAGGGAGACGATCAGGGCGTAGCCGGTGCCGATGATCGCGACGCCGGGGAAGAAGAGGCCGAGGCCGCCGGCGACGAGGGCGGTGAGGGCGATCGGCCAGAGGCGCTGGAGGGCGATCCGGGCGGGGGGCTCGGAGGGGAGCGAGGTGGCGGTGCGGGCGCGGGCGAGAGGGTCGCGCATGTCCTCGCGGGCGCGCTCCGGGCGGCCCAGCCAGGTGCCGAGGATGAGCGAGATCAGCCACCAGGCGAGGGCCACGATGACGGTGGTGGAGCTCGGTTCGCCGCCCACCGCGATCGCGCTGATCGCCCCGAGCGCGGTCGCCTCGGCGCCGGTGAGGAAGACGGTCGCGCGCAGCAGGTCGGTGTAGGGCACGGCTACTCCGCGAGCCAGGTGAGGATCTCGAGCCAGCCCGCCGGGCCCGCGACGGTGACGTCGGACTCCTCGGCGATTTCCGGCGGGCCCTCGGCGGAGACGACGCCGACGCGGACCGCGGCGGTCAGGTCGCCCGCCTCGCGCAGCTCCTCGAGGCGGCGGAAGGCGTCGACGTCGGTGCGGTCGTCCCCGGCGAAGACGACGCGGTCGACGCCGTCCTCGGCGAGCAGCGAGGCGACCGCGGCATCCTTGCCGCCACCGCCGACCGGGCGCAGCTCCAGCACCTTGCGCCCCCAGTGCGGTTCGAGCCCCGCCCGCCCCGCCTCGACGGCGATCTCACGCGCGCTTGCCTCGGCGCGCCCCTCGTCGGGGGCGCCGCGCCAGTGGAGCGCCTGGATCGGTCCCTTGTCTTCGACCCGCAACCCGGCCTCCTCGCATCGGCCCAGGTCGAGCGAGCCGACGAAGCCCGCCGCGTCGCCCTCGCGCTCGCCCACCGAGGGGTCGGGCACCGGCTCGCTCTCGCCCGGCAGCAGCAGTTCCAGCCCGTGGTTGCCGGCGTAGGCGATCCCGTCGAGGCCGATCCGCGCCCGCACGTCGGCGGCGCGTCGCCCCGACACCGCGCCCACCATCGCGTAGCGATCGATCAGCCGCGCCAGCACCTCGCGCGCCCCGCCTGGCAGCGCCGCCTCGTCGGCGCGCTCGACGATCGGCGCCAGCGTGCCGTCGAAGTCGGTGAGGATCGCCGCCCTCGCCGGTTCGGCGCGCAACGGCTCCAGCAGCCCCCGCCAAGCCGCCGTCGTGGTCTGGGATTCACCCGGCATCCGGCCCTAGTATCGCGGCACGGGGGATTTAAACGCGGCGGCCCGTCGATCGCGCCCTCCCTCCCCGCGCCGGCGACACCATCCTCTACGCTGACCCTGTGGATTCTCTGCGCTGGGAGGCCGACCTGCCGAAGCTCCGCTCCCCGATCATGGTCTGCGCGTTCCGCGGCTGGAACGACGCCGCCGCGGCCGCCTCGACCGCGCTCGCGGCGATCGGCAACTCGCTCGACGCCGAGCTGGTGGCGTCGATCGACGCCGAGGAGTTCTTCGACTTCCAGGCGACCCGGCCGACGATCACGATGGCAGGCGGCGAGGCGCGGCGGATCGAGTGGCCGGAGAACAACTTCATCGCCGTGCGGGTGCCGAGCGCCGACCGCGACCTGGTCCTCCTCGACGGCACCGAGCCGAACCTCAAGTGGCGCACCTTCGCCGAGACCGTGGCGACCGCCGCCGACGCGCTCGAGGTCGAGCTCCTGGTCTCGCTCGGCTCGCTGATCGCCGAGGTCTCCCACACGTTGCCGGTGCCGATCACCGGCCTCGCCTCCTCGCCGGAGCTGGTCGACCAACTCGACCTCGAGCGCTCCAACTACGAGGGGCCAACCGGGATCGTCGGCGTCGTCCACGACCTCTGCCGGCAGACCGGCATCGACTCCGCCTCCCTCTGGGCGGCCGTCCCGCACTACGTCGCCGCGGTCCCCAACCCGAAGGCGGCGCTGGCGCTGCTGCGCCGGCTCGAAGGGATGACCGGGATCGCGGTCGAGGCCTCCGAGCTGGAAGAGGAAACGACCGACTACGAGGAGCAGATCGGCCGCGCCGTCGCCGCCAACCCGGAGATCGAAGAGCTGGTCGAACGGATCGAGGCCGAACAGGTCGACATGCTCGCCGACGAGCCCGACGAGCTCCCCTCCGCCGACTCCCTCGCCCGCGAGTTCCAGCGCTTCCTGCGGCAGCGGGGCGGCGGGTCGGAGTCGAATTAGGGCGGGGAGGGACGGCGGCGGGGTTCGAGGCCCGGGCGTGCCGTCCGAGGTGCGCCGTGGGCGTCTCATGGCGGTCCTGGCAGGCTGTGACCCCCATGAGACGCCCAGGACGTGAGGGGTGCGTCGGGGAGACGCACAGGGACGGCACGAAGTCGGACTTCCGTGACCGTCCCTTGCGAGAGGGGCGCCCGGGAGGCCCCGGACCGAGTCCCCAGGACGCGCTGCAACGATTTAGGTCGTCATAGCGACCCCAATCACTGCAGTGCGCTCCAAGTGGTTGAGGAAGACGGGAGAAAGGGTGACCGACCCCAGCTGTCCCCGGCTGACCGCGTCCCGCTGTTCCTTATGGCCGATATACCGGCATAAGGAACAGCTGGACGGAGGGCGCCCTTCGGGCGAGGACGAAGTCCGCCTTCGGTGACGGTCCCGTGACGCTCCCGTCACCCCCTCGCGGCCCTTCCCCATCGGGCGCCAGCCGGCACCGGCCGCATCCCTCTCCGCCGCACTCCCGTCGACGCGCCGCCGTCCTAGCTTTCCGCCGCCGGGCACACCAGGCGGTAGTCGCACCACGAGCAGACGCTCGGGGAGGGGCGGGGCTCGAAGTCCTGGGAGAGGACGCCCTCGCCGACGGTGACGACGGTGCGCTCGACCCGCTCGGCGTCGTCGGGCTTGGTCGGGGCGGCGACCTTCTCGGCGTCGAGGACGTAGTCGTAGGAGGCGAAGGCGGCCTCGATGTCCCAGGCCTCGCGGGCGGCCAGGCGGTAGAGGGCGAGCTGGAGGTCGGAGTCGAGCTCGGCTTCGGTCTTGCGTTCGCCGGTCTTGTAGTCGATCAGCTCGTAGCCGCCGTCGGGGAGGCGGTCGACGCGGTCGACGCGGCCGCGCACGTGGTGGTCGGCGACCTTGAAGTCGAACTTGCGCTCCAGCCAGACCGGCTCGGACTCCGAGACGCGTTCCCGCTCCCAGTAGAGGCGGAGCGCCTCGCGGCCGCGGTCGCGGTACTGCATCTCGTCGTCGGAGGTGCCGAAGCCGCCGCGCCGCCAGCCCGCCTCGAAGAGCCGGTTCAGCGTCCGCAGCTCGTCCCCGGCCTCGGGCGGCTCCTTGTGGAACCGTTCGAGGACGTTGTGCATGAGGATGCCGAAGCGCTGGTTGATCGTCGGCTCCTGCGGGATGCCGAAGACGCGGGCGAACTTGTACTTCAGCGGGCAGGTGAGGTAGAGCGTGAGGTCGGAGGCGGAGAGGCTGAGCCGGCCGTCGCCGCGGCGCGGCAGGAAGGCCTCCAGCGAGGGCTCCTCGCGCGCCGCGATCAGCTGCAGGCGCCGGCCGCGCTCGCGCTCGGAGTCGAGCAGGTAGGCGTCGAGCGAGGAGGCGTCGAGCTCCGCCTGCTGCTCCGGCGTCGCCACCTGGCGCAGCAACCCGTTGACCGCCTCGATCGCCTCCGCCGTACCCTCCTCGCCGGGCCGCTGGGCGAGCGCCGCCAGCTTCAGCAGCTCCAGGTAGCGGGCGATCGCGCGATTGACGTCGATCGCCGTGTCGAGGCGCGGCTCCGAGAGCTCCCGCCCCGCCCGCCAGCTCGCCTCGAGCACCTGCTCGCGCACGCTGCGGTAGGTCGCGTGGAGGCCCTCGGCGGGGCCGAAGAGCTCCTCCCCGTGCTCCTCCTCGACCGCGTCCGGGGACGCCGCGAGGGCCTCGGCGTAGGCACGGGCGGGCGCCCCCGCCTCGCCGCCGGCGACGCGCGAGAGCACCATCTCGGCGCGCGCGGGCCAGCCGATCCGGCCCCACTCCGCCTCGGCCTCGAGCCCGAGCGCGAAGACGTGGTCGAACCCGAGCCCCTTCACCGCGCCCAGCGCCAGCCCGACCACCGCGCCCGGCGCGGGCGGCTCCTCGCCGCCGGTCGGCTCGACCCCCGCCTCGGCGACCGCGGCGAGGTAGGCGACGAAGCCGCGGGTCGACCCGTGCGGCTCGCGCCGCGCCCAGGCGGTCGCCAGCTCGGCCAGCCGGGAGAGCCCGAGCAGGCGCTCAGCGACCTCCGGCTGGGCGGCGAAGAGGCGCTGGCGGCGCAGCCCGACCGCCTCGATCAGCCGCCGCACGAAGACGTCGGCCCGCCGCTCCTCCATCGCCGCCGCGGCGTTGCCGTAGAGCTTCAGGAAGGTCTGGATGCGCTCCCGCGCCTCGGGCTGGAACTGGGGGCTGTCGAGCGCCGCCTCGCAGCCCGCGACCATGTCGAGCTTGCGCCGGCGGGCGATCGTGGTGAGGCGCGCGAGGTCGCCGGGGCGCAGCTCGACCGGCGGGCGGGTCAGCGCGCGGGCGGCGGCGGCGGAGTCGTCGGGATCGGCGAGGACGCGCAGCCAGGCGATCGCGTCGCGCACCTCGGCCCGCTGGAAGAGCGCGGTCGGCCCGGCGAGGTGGAAGGGGATGCCGCGCTCCTCCATCGCCGCGGCGATCGCGCCGCCCTCGCGGGTCGGGTCGGCGAGCAGCACGCAGATGCCGTCGGCCCTGGCGCCTCCCGCGAGTAGGTGCTCGACCTCGCGCGCCGTCGCCTGTGCCTGCGCCCGCTCGTTGGCGCACTTCCAGAAGCGCAGGCGGGGCTCGCGGAAGCGGCGCTCGAGCACGATCGCGTCGCCGCCGGGGTGGAGGTCGCGGTACCAGGCCTCGAGCGCGGGGTCGGCGCTGCCCTCGGCGTCGGCCTCCAGCGCGAAGACCTGGCGCGGGTTCTCCCCGGCAAGCCCCTCGAACAGCGCCCGCTGGGCCGGCGTCGACTCCTCCAGCTCGTCGACGATCACCTCGGCGAAGCGCTCCGCCAGGGCCGCCCGCACGTCGGGCCGTTCGACCAGCAGGCAGTCGAGGGCGAGGAAGACGTCGCCGCGGTCGAGGCTCCCCGACTCGGCCAGGATCCGGTCGTGGGCGGTGTAGAGCTCGGCGAACTCGATCTCCCGCCGGGCCGACTCGTGCGCCGCCTCGTCGCCCGCCTCTTCGACCTCGCGCTCCGCCATCTCGGCCAACGTGGTCGGCCCGATCCGTTCCGCCTTCAGCGTGTCGATCCGCGCCAGCAGGCGCGCCAGCAGCCCCGCCGGGTTGCCGCGGATCTCGTGGCGCCGCAGCGGCAGCGAGTCGAGGCGCTCGAGGAGGACCGCGAGCCGCTCCGCCCGCCCGAGCACGTCGAAGAAGGGGTCGAGGCCGGCCGCCTCGGCGTGCTCGCGCAGCAGCCGCTCGCCGATCTCCTCCCAGCAGGCGACCCAGAGCTCCTCGTAAGGGCCCTCGAGCAGCGCCTCGCAGCGGTCGCGCAGCCGCCGCGCGGTGGCGCGCCGGGCGCCGATCACGAGCACCCGCCCCGCCGGGGTGCCGGCCGCCGCAAGGCCGGCCAGCCGCCGCGCCAGCAGCTCGCTCTTGCCGGTCCCGGCGGCGCCGAGCACCAGCAAGGGCGCCGCGGCGAGCGCGGCTTCGCGCCGCGGCGTGTCCGCTTCCCCGTCTGCTGTCAGGTCGCTCTGGCGCATCGCCCAAAGCTAGCGCGACCAATGGCCTGGCCCGACCGGCGATCGCGTGGCCGATTCGGAAGTCGGCCGGCTGCCGCCCGACGGCCCGATCACCCGCTGAAGCATTTTGGTGCCCCGACGACCAAAATGCTTCAGCCGTGGCCCTGGTGGTCCGGTGAGTTCGCAGAAACCCGCGGATAGCGCGGGGAAGTGCGAACTGACCGAGGACCTGCGCGCACGCCGCGAGGCGCCGGCCGGCCCAGGGAGTCGTGGAATCGACCACGTAGAGTCCGGGGCCGTGGACATCTTCGACGCCGACTGGCCGGGAATCTGTCGCCGCATCGTCGCGGCGCAGCGGCGCATCTTCGCCGAGGTGGTCAGCAGCGAGGAACGGACCGTGTACGAGGGGGTCGGCGAGGGCGGCGACCGGACGCTGGTGATCGACCGCCGGGCGGAGGACGAGGTGTTCGCCGAGCTCGAGCGCCTGGCGGAGGAAGGGGCGTCGTTCGTCGCGGTCTCGGAGGAGCGCGGCGAGGTCGCCTTCGGCGCCGGCGGCCCGGCGCGGGTGGTGGTCGACCCGATCGACGGATCGCTGAACGCGCGGCGCACGATCCCCTCCCACAGCCTCAGCATCGCGGTCGCCGACGGCGACTCGATGGCCGACGTGCGCTTCGGCTTCGTCCACGACTTCGGCGCCGAGGAGGAGTTCGTGGCGACGCGCGGCGGCGGCGCCTCGGTGGGCGGGACGGCCGCCCGGGTCGCGGTCGGCAACGGGCGGCTGGAGGTGGTCGGGCTCGAGTCGGCGGAGCCCGCCTGGACCGTCCCCGCCCTGCGCTCCCTCTCCGGCAACGCCTACCGCCTCCGGGTGGTCGGCTCGATCGCGATCACCGCCGCCTACGTCGCCGCCGGCCGCTTCGACGCCTTCTTCAGCCTGCGCCCCTGCCGCTCGGTCGACGCCGCCGCCGCGCAGCTGATCGTCCGCGAGGCGGGCGGCGCGGTCGCCTTCGGCGACGGTCCGCTCGAGGCGACCCCGCTCGACCTCGACGCCCGCTTCCCGATGGCCGCGGCTCGCGACGACGCGGCGCTCGCCGCCGTCCGCGCCGCCCAGTCGGCCGTGTAACCAAAGGCGTACCGATGTTTAAGAACGTGTGTTCGTAAGGAACATATGTTCGTTAGACTCGGCCCCGCCCGAGCCATCCGACCGAAACCAGAGGGGTACGTCTTCATGGCAACGCAGAGCAGCAACAGCAGCAAATCGAAGACCGAGGCCAAAAAAGCCACGGCCCAAGCGAAGAAAACGACCGCCAAGAACGCGGACGCGCCGAAAAAAGCCACGGCCAAGGCGCCCGCCGCGGAGAAGACCCAGGCGCAGGCGATCCTCGAGTCCGCCGTCGACTTCCCGGTCGGCGCGGTGCTCTCGGTGAGCGACAAGGTGGGCGACATCGTCGAGCCGTGGACGAGCCGCACCAAGGCCGAAAAAGAGCTGAGGGCCTACCGCCGCAAGATCGAGAACGCGGCGAAGCGCACCGAACGCCGCGGCACCACCGCCCGCAAACGCGCCACCACCGAGGCGCGGAAGACCCGCACCCGGGTCGAGCGCGACGTCCGCAAGCGCCAGCAGGCCGTGGCCTCGACCGCGACCTCGACGATCAAGACCAGCCGTGACGAGGTCGAGCGCCGGGTGAAGCAGGTCTCCGACCAGCTCGCCGCGCTCCGCTAGGTCCTCCACGCCACCCGAAGCAGCGCAGGCCGTCCCGGGCTCCCGGGGCGGCCTTTTTTTCGCCGCGCCCGCCCCGCGTCGCGGCGCGCATCAGCCCGTCACCGCCACCGGCCGCGAGGTCGCCGGGGCATACGCCCAGCCACCGGTCGCGGGGACGGAGGCGCGGAAGAGGAAGCGGACCCCGGCGCTGTCGTCGTCGCTGAACGAGTACGGGTAGCTGAAGCGCCCGGCGCTGTCGGTCTGCAGGGTGCGGAACTCCGACCAGGCCATGCCCGCCAGCCGGAACTCGAGCCGCACCGGCAGGCCGGTCGGCGGGATCCGCGCTTCCGGGTGGACGACGCGCCCGCCGAAGACGATCGGCGCGCCGCCGACCCGCGCGTGCGCGCTCGACACCCGCAGGCGCACCCCGGCGCGGACCCGCAGTCGCAGCCGCCGCCCGCCGGCGCGGGTGAGGCGGGCGGTGCCCGCGAACCCGGCGCTCACCCGCCGGCTCGGCCCGGGCTCGAGCCAGGCCCGGAACCGTCCGCGGGCGTCGGTGGCGACGGTGGTCGCCCGCGTCCCCTGGCGGGCGCCGCGGGCGAAGGACTCGACGACGTCGACCGGCTGCCCGGCCAGCGGATGCCCGCCCGCGTCCGTGAGGCGCCCGCCGACCAGCGCGGCGTGGCAGCAGGGGACGGAGCGGCTCTCCGGTCGGCGCGCGAACGGCCGGATCACGGTCCGCCGGCAGCGGCGCCCGCCGTCGGCGCGCGTGCAGCGCTGGAACACCAGCTTCGCCGCGCCGAAGCCGAAGGCGAGCCGTGCCTCGCGCTTGACCGGGTTGCGGAGGACGAGTGCCGGACCGTCGGCGCCCGCGGTCGAGGCCGTCGCGTTCCCCGCCGCGTCGTAGCCGACGGCGCGAAATTCGTAAGGCCCGCGGGGGAAGTCGTCGGAGCTCCAGCGGGCGACGAGCCGCCCCCGCCTCACGTCGGTTGGCAACGGCTGGAAGCGACCCGGGCTGCCGACCGGGCGGATCTCGATCGCGCCGCGGTCGGCGGCGGGCCCGGAGAGGGAATCGGCGACCGTCGCCTCGATCCGCTCCGGGTCGGCCGGATCGCGGGCGGCGAAGCGCACGGTCGGCCCGCTTTCGTCGATGCGGACGGTCGCCGTCCCCGGCCGCGCGAAGGCGAGGCTGCCGTCGCCCGCGTTGCCGACGGCGTCCCGCGCCCAGAAGGTGACGCGGTGGGAGCCCTCGCCGGCCACGGTGAGCGACGCGGCGCCGCCGGGTGCCACCCGCGGCGCGTCGCCCTCGATCCCGATCGCGGTCACCGGGCCGCCCGGCCCCGCCGCGGCCATCCCGGACAGCGGGTCGAGGGCGAGCGCCGTCAGCCGCACCGGGCCCGCCGCCCAGCCCTCAGGCGCCCCTTCGAGCCGCACCTGCGGCGGCGTGCCGTCGACCCCGATCGGGGCGGTCGCGGTCGGCGCCGAGCTCATCCCCGACCCCGACACGGCGACCGCGTGGACGTAGCCGATGCCTTCCGGCGGCGCGGGCAGCGAGAGCGCGTCGTCGCCGATCCCGCCCGCGAGGTCGACCTCGCCGGGAGCGCAGCGCTCGCGCCTGGCGCACGGGGAGCCGGCCGCGGCGCCGTCGATCGAGACCGCGTACCCGGCGATCCCGGAGACCGGCAGCGCGCCGGGGCGGCCGATGCGGATCGGGACCGGCGCGCCGGCGGCCACCCAGGCGGGGGCGGTGATCGAGACCGCGGCCGGGCGCGCGTCGTCGAAGTAGAGCGGCACCGAGGCCTTGGGGCCGAGCGCGTCGGGGCCGAAGTTTGTCGGGCCCTTCCAGTTGCGCGCCTGGAAGCGGTAGACGCCGGGCACGGGCGGGACCGAGACGACCGCCACGTTCCAGGGGTTCGCCACCGATTCCACCGGGCCGGGGATGAGCTCCCCGTTCGGGCCGCCGACTTCGTATTCGACGACCGACCCCGGGCTGGTGCCGGGCGGGTTGGGGTCCCACTCCACCCGGAACCAGTTGTCGGCGTGCCAGACGTCGCCGCCGACGACGTGGAGCCCGGTCAGGTAGTAGCCGTCGGAGCCCGCGGCAGGGGACGGTAGGGCACCGGCGGCGAGCGCGAGCGCGACCAGGGCCGTCGCGAGCCAGGCGGCCGGGCGGCAGGGCGCGCCGGCCGCGGTGGCGCGCACGCGGCGCCTCATGGCCCGAACTCCCCGGCGGCGTTGCCGCCCGCCGCGCCGCCGGTCGAGCCACCCGCGCCGCCACCCGAGCTCGCGGCCGAGGAGGTCGAGCTCGGGCTCGCCGCTTCCACCGGCGCCGGTTCGGTGTATTCGACCGCGCCGCTTTCGCTCGCCGGCGGGACGCTCGCCGCGGCCCGCTGTTCTTCGGCTTCCCGGGCCTTCTTCTCGGCGGCGTGGGACGGCGCCCCCGTTTCCTCTGGCTGCGGTTCCGCTTCGACTTCGGTGGCGGTGGGCGGCGCCGGTTCGTAGGTGGTGGTCGGGGCGACCACCGCGTCCTGCGCCGTGGGTCGGGCGCGGTGGTGGGCGACCCGGTGGGCCGGAGCCTGGCGCTCGGGCGCGTCGAGCAGCGGCGCCGGAACGATCCCGGTCGCCAAGCAGGCGGCCCCGCCGACGGTCCCGGCGCAGATCGCCAGCACCTTGGCGAGCGCCGCCATCCCGGCGCCGCGCGTGCCGCCTGCCGCCGCCAGCCCGCCGAGGGTCGAGTCCGAGGCGCCCGACCCGCCGCCGCCGAGCCGGGTCGCGACGGCGGCGTAGGCGTCGTGGAGGCGGCCGACGAGCGCGCCGCGGGGCGGCGGCAGAACGGGGAGGAGCGCCGCGGCGGCCCCGGGCACGGCGCGGTAGGCGCGCAGCGTCCGCCGGCAGTGGCCGCAGGTCCGCAGGTGGTCGCGCAGCGTGGCGACGTCGGTCGCCGCAGCCTCACCGTCGGCGAAGGCGGAGAGGACGGGCGCCAGCTCGGCGCAGCGGGCGCCGCCCTCGCGGCGGAGCAGGAAGCGGCGGAAGCGCTCCCGCCCCTCGGCGACCGAACGGTTCACCTTCCGCGTCGAGAACCCCGTGATCGCGGCGATCTCGCGGTAGGAGTAGCCCTCGGCGAGGAGACCGAGGGCACGCAGCTCGGGCGCCTTCAGCGTCGCCAGGGCCTCGCGGCTGCGCTCGATCGCCTCGTGGCGCTCGGCCCGCTCGGCCGGCCCGGCGACCTCTGCGGGCAGCATCGCGACCCAGTCCTCGCGGCCCGGCTCGGTGGTCGCGGCGGCGGGCCCGGCGAGGAGTCGCTCGCGCTCGGCGCGCACCGCGAGCGCCTCGTGCTTGACCACGGTGTGGGTCCAGCGGACGAGCTCGCGGGCGTCGCCGGACGGCGCCTTGGTGAGAAGGATCTCGAGCCCGCGCTGCAGCGCGTCTTCGGCGTCGTCGGCGCAGATCGAGTAGCGCAGCGCGGCGCGCCGCAGCGACGCCTCCTGCTGGGCGAAGGTCTCGACCGCGGCGCGCCGCCGCGCCCCCGCGTCGATCGGCGACCCGCCGCCCTCCCTCGACTCCACGTCGATCGGGGCGCTCGCGCGCCCCGTGTCCCTGCTCGGACCCACTAGTTCGATTCTCCCCGTCCGCTCTATTTAATTCGCTGCATCGAACACTTTCACGTAAGCGCCGGGGGGCGGCGTCTTCTCCCCCCTGATGCGCGGCGTTCGGCGGGAAACTCGTGCAATTTGGAGAGAACGAATCACGCGGCGTCGTGGCGCCGGGCCCATCCGGCGCGAGCAGGTAGCATCGGCGCCGATGACGACCTGCGTGGTCACCGGCGGCGCCGGATTCCTCGGCTCCCACCTCTGCGAAAACCTGCTCGCGGCGGGAAATCGCGTGCTCTGCCTGGACAACCTGGAGACGGGCTCGCTCGAGAACATCGCGCACATCCGCGACGAGAAGTTCGAGTTCCGCCACACCGACATCACCGAGTACGTGGACATCGCGGAGCCGGTCGACTTCGTCTACCACCTCGCCTCGCCGGCCAGCCCGATCGATTACCTGCGACTGCCGCTGCACACGCTGAAGGTCGGCTCGCAGGGCACCCACAACATGCTCGGCGTCGCCAAGTGGAAGCGCGCCCGCTTCCTGATCGCGTCGACCAGCGAGGTCTACGGCGACCCGAAAGTCCACCCGCAGCGCGAGGATTACTGGGGCCACGTCAACCCGATCGGCCCGCGCGGCGTCTACGACGAGGCGAAGCGCTACGCGGAGGCGCTGACGATGGCCTACCACCGCCAGCAGGGCGTCGACACCGCGATCGTCCGCATCTTCAACACCTACGGCCCGCGCATGCGCCCGCACGACGGCCGCGCGATCCCGACCTTCCTGCGCCAGGCGCTGCAGGACCGGCCGCTCACCGTGTTCGGCGAGGGGAGCCAGACGCGCAGCTTCTGTTACGTCGACGACCTGATCCGCGGCATCGTCTCGCTCGCCGGGTCCGATGTCCACACGCCGGTCAACATCGGCAACCCGGACGAGTTCACGCTGCTGGAGCTGGCGAAGACCGTGATCGACGTGACCGACTCCCGCTCGGAGATCGTCTTCGAGGCACTGCCCACCGACGACCCGCAGCAGCGCCGCCCCGATATCGGCCGCGCCCGCGACCTGCTCGGTTGGGAACCGACGATCAAGCTCGAGGAAGGCCTGCGCCGGACGATCGAGCAGTCGGGCATCGAGCGCCTCGTCGGCGCCGGCGACTGAGCGGCCGCCCGCCCACGGGGCACGCACCCACGAAAAAGGGCGGCCCGGAGGCCGCCCTTTCCCGAATCCTCTGCGCCCGGGCTATTCGCCGGTCGCGGTGAAGGAGAACGAGCCGAGCGATTCGCCCGACTTGATCTGGTCGTTCGCCACTCTTTCGGCAGCGGCTTTTTCGGCCATCGCCTTGATTTCTTCCGGTTTCAGTTCCGGAAGTTCGTGGTTTTTGATTTTCGCCTCGATGGCCTGCGCCGCGCCCACGGCATAGGCGCCCTCGTAGACCTTCACGAAGCCGTTCAGAACTTCGGCGGCCACTGCCTGGATCGTCGCGGTGGCGTTGACCGCCACGGTGCGCGTCGCCGGGTTCGGGGTGAGGCTGGTGATCGTCAGGTCGGCGATCGAGCTGCGCCCGAGGTTGCCGAGGTTCAGCGGTTTTTTGCCTTCCGTTTCGGCGTTCGATTCGCCGATCACTTCGACGCCCGCCGTCTTCTGCCCGAGGTCGACGCCGATCGCGGCGAGCGTGATCGTGGTGGTCGGGCCGCCTTCGATCTTCTGCACCAGCTTCAGGCCGCCGCTGCTGTTGACCTGGCCGCTGGTCCCGAGGGGCGAGATCGTGCCGCCGCTGATCGCGGAGCTGAACGTGGTCCCGCTCTGCGTCGTCGGGCTGATCGTCTGGACTTCGACGCCGACGTCTTTGAGCTTGCCCAGCAGGGTCGGGTCGCCGTTGTAGGTCATCGTGCCGGTCGGCAGGACGTTGTCGGTCTTCGGTTCGACCTGGGTGTTGGTCTTGCCGAGCACCGTGTTCGCCTTGAACGGCGGCATCGTCTTCACGACCTTGGTCACGGTCTTGCCGTTCTTCTTGACCTTGGTCTTGGTCGGGGGCGGGGTCAGCTTCTGGTTCAGCGCGTTGGCGCCGGCCTTGGTCAGCTTGACGTTCGCCGTCGTGATGCTGTTGCCGAAGCCGAGGCGCGCCGACTTGACGCCGGAGAGCGTCGCCAGCTTCACCTTCTTGCCGCCCACGGTGGCGCTCAGGGACTTGGCCTTGGTGTTCAGTTCGAGGCCCTTCACCGGGGCCGACTTCTTGCCCCAGGTCAGCTTCAGGCCGCCGCCCTGGGCGATCGTGCCGAGGCCGTTGGTCGCTTCGATTTCACCGCCGGTGACCGTGAAGGTCGCCTTGGTGCCTTTGAGCTTGGCCGGCTTGATCGCGGCGAGCTTGATGCCGGCCTTCTTGAGCTGGTTGTTGAAGCCACCGTTGATGGTGAGCGTCGTGCTGCCGCTCGCGATCGGATTTGGCGTGGCGGCGGAGGCGAGCGGCGCAAGCGCGAGCATCGCGACCAGCGCCGCGGCCAAGAATGCGGCCGGCAGCGCTCTTCCCCTGGCCCTGCCGAGCCGGGACGATTCAGACATGTAGTTCCTCCAATTGCGTGTGCCGCCCCCTGCTGTGCCCTTGGCGACTTACGGCAAGTTGATTGGTTGGCAGCCTATTAGCGGTTACCGAACCCAACAACCCCTTGGCCGGCCGCTGGTTGCGGTCTCTCAATATCCTTGCGGGATGGCGACCACCCCTGACAGCTCCGCCGAGGAGGCGCACCGCACGATCGCGCCGCTGGTCGGGCCCGACGACGAGCGGGTCTTCACCGACTCCGGCATCGAGATCAAGGCCCTCTACGAGGAGGGGGACGTCGCGCCCGGCCTCGAGGAGCGCCTCGGCGCGCCCGGCGCGCCGCCCTTCACCCGCGGCATCCACGAGGGGATGTACCGCGACCGGCTCTGGACGATGCGCCAGTACGCCGGCTTCGCCTCCCCCGAGGACACCAACGAGCGGTACCGGTACCTGATCGAGAACGGGTCGACCGGCCTCTCGATGGCCTTCGACCTGCCGACCCAGCTGGGCCGTGACTCCGACGATCCGCTCTGTTACGGCGAGGTGGGGCGGACCGGGGTGCCGATCGACACGATCGAGGACATGCGGATCTGCTTCGAGGGGATCCCGCTCGACGGCGTCTCCACCTCGATGACGATCAACGCCCCCGCCGCCTGTCTGCTGCTGCTCTACGAGCTGGTCGGCGAGGAGCAGGGCGTGCCGTCGGAGAAGCTGCGCGGCACCGTCCAGAACGACGTGCTGAAGGAGTACATGGCGCGCGGCAACTACATCTTCCCGCCGGCGCCGACGATGCGGCTGACCACCGACATCTTCGAGTACTGCCGCGAGAACGTGCCGAAATGGAACACGATCTCGATCTCCGGATACCACATCCGCGAGAAGGGCTGCTCGGCCGTGCAGGAGGTGGCCTTCACCCTGTCCAACGCGATCGCCTACGTCGAGGCGGCGCTCGAGCGGGGCCTCGCGATCGACGAGTTCGCGCCGCGGCTCGCGTTCTTCTTCAACTGTCACAACAACGTGTTCCAGGAGATCGCCAAGTTCCGCGCGGTGCGGCGGATGTGGGCGCAGATCGTCGCCGAGCGGTTCGGCGCCCAGAACCCGAAATCGATGCAGATCCGGTTCCACACGCAGACCGGCGGTGTGACCTTGCAGGCGCAGCAGCCGGAGGTGAACATTGTGCGGGTGGCGCTGCAGGGCTTCGCCGCGGTCGCCGGCGGCACCCAGTCGCTCCACACCAACGGCTTCGACGAGGCGCTGGCACTGCCGACCGAGCGCTCGGCCCGGATCGCGCTGCGCACCCAGCAGGTGCTGGCCTACGAGTCGGGGGTCGCCGACACGGTCGATCCGTTCGCGGGCTCCTACTTCATCGAGTCGCTGACCGACGAGATCGAGGCGCGCTCCTGGGAGCTGATGGGCAAGGTCGAAGAGCTCGGCGGCTCGGTCGAGGCGCTGGAGTTCATGCAGCGCGAGATCGAGGAGTCCGCGCACAGCTACCACGAGCGCTACCGCTCCGGTCAGGACATCATCGTCGGCGTCAACAAATTCGTCACCGAGCAGGTCGACGACGTCGACATCCTCAAGGTGGACCCGGAGTCCGAGCAGCGCCAGCTGGCGCGGCTGAAGGCCTTCAAGGAGCGGCGCGACCAAGCGGCGGTCGAGGCGCGGCTCGAGTCGCTGCGCGACGTCGCCCGCGGCGAGGGCAACCTCCTGCATCCGATCCGCTCCGCCCTCGCCGCCGAAGCCTCGATCGGCGAGGTCTGCGGCGCGATGCGCGACGTCTTCGGCGAATACAAGGGCGGCGCGTTCTTCTAGAGGCTAGGCGCCGTTGGGGGATTTCGCCCAGGCCAGGGCGGGGGCAGGAACCCTCGCCTCGCGGCCGAAATCGGGGGTCGATGATCGAGGCGTCGCGAACTCTGATGAAGTCCGAGCCCGAGCTCGCCGAGCTGCTCGCCGCGGTCGAAGGCGTCGAGGTGACGATGGCGGAAAAGGGCTTCGGCACGCGGGTCAGCGTCCGCGCCGAGGAGGCTACCGGCCTCGAGCAGGCCGATCTGGAGGCGTTCCTGGACCGCCTCGCGGAACCGCAGCGCCGCCCTTTCAGCTGAAACTTCCACCAAAGCGACAACAAAGGCCCGCCTCGGCGGGCCTTTTGTTTTCCGCGCCCCATAGAATCGCCGCGCGCCATCTCTGGCCTCCCGTATGTCGCCCGATATCCGCGAGAAAAACCCGGTCACCCACGAGGAGAAGCTCGCCTACCTGCGCGAACTGCGCGAGGCGGCGATCCACTCGGCCTCCGTGGAAGCGGTCGAGAAGCAGCACGCCCGCGGCAAGCTGACCGCGCGCGAGCGGATCGACCTGCTCCTCGACCCCGGCTCCTTCGAGGAGCTCGACACCTTCGTCCGCCACCGGACCTACGACTTCGAGATGCAGAAGAAACGTCCCTGGGGCGACGCCGTCGTCACCGGCCACGGGACGATCGAAGGGCGGACCGTCTTCGTCTTCTCCCAGGACTTCACCGTCTTCGGTGGCAGTCTCGGCGAGGTGATGGCGGAGAAGATGTGCAAGGTGATGGACCTCGCGGCCGAGGTCGGGGCGCCGGTGATCGGCATCAACGACTCTGGCGGGGCGCGGATCCAGGAGGGCGTCGTCTCGCTCGGCGCCTACGGCGACGTCTTCGCCCGCAACGTCAGGTGCTCCGGCGTGATCCCGCAGATCAGCCTGATCATGGGGCCGTGCGCGGGCGGGGCCGTCTACTCGCCGGCGATGACCGACTTCATCTTCATGGTCAAAGAGACCTCGCACATGTTCATCACGGGCCCGGAAGTGATCAAGACGGTGACCGGCGAGGAAGTCGAGTTCGAGGCGCTCGGCGGCGCGATGAGCCACAACTCGAAATCGGGGGTCGCGCATTTCGCCTCCGAGGACGAGGAGAGCTGCCTCGAAGACGCGCGCTATCTGATGAGCTTCCTGCCCTCGAACAATCTGGAGCTGCCGCCGCGTTTCGAGCCGTCCGACGACCCCGAGCGCGAAGACGAGGAGCTCGACACGGTCGTCCCCGACGACCCGTCGAAGCCCTACGACATGCGCGGGGTGATCAAGCGGATCGTCGACGACGAAGAGTTCTTCGAGGTCCACGAGCACTTCGCCAAGAACATCATCTGCGGCTTCTCGCGCCTCGACGGCCATCCGGTCGGGGTCGTCGGGAACCAGCCCGCGTTTCTCGCCGGCGTGCTTGACATCGAGGCCTCCGAGAAGGCGGCTCGCTTCGTCCGCACCTGCGACTGCTACAACGTCCCGATCCTGACCTTCACCGACGTCCCCGGCTTCCTGCCCGGGACCGATCAGGAGTGGAACGGGATCATCCGCCACGGCGCCAAGCTCCTGTATGCCTACACCGAGGCGACCGTCCCCAAGCTCACCGTCGTCACCCGCAAGGCCTACGGCGGCGCCTACGACGTGATGGCCTCGAAGCACATGCTGGCGGACTTCAACTACGCCTGGCCGACCGCCGAGGTCGCGGTGATGGGCCCCGAGGGCGCCGTCAACATCATCTACCGCAAAGACATCGCCACTTCGCCGACCCCCGACGAGCGGCGCCAGAAACTCATCGACGACTACAAAGCCCACTTCGCCAACCCCTACTCGGCGGCGGAGCGCGGCTACATCGACGACGTGATCGAGCCCCGGCAGACGCGCCCGAAGCTGATCAAAGCCCTCCGCATGCTGCAGTCCAAGCGCGTCCCCCAGCCGAAGCGCAAGCACGGCAACATCCCGCTCTAAGCGCCCTCCGCGCCCCCCAAGGGGGGAGAACCCCCCGCCAGCTGTTCCTTATGCCGGAGTGGTCGGCAAAAGGAACAGCCAACGTGAGGTGTGGGCGAAGGTCGCGGCGATTGCGGGGTCACAGGCCGGGGTGATCACGGTCGGGCAGCTACGCGACGCCGGGATTGCGGACTCGACTATCTCTGAAGCGGTCGAGAGGGGACGATTGCACCAGGTGTTCCACGGCGTTTACAGCGTCGGGCACAGGTATCTGACCGTTCACGCGCGGATGTTCGCGGCGACGCTGGCGTGCGGGCGGGGGAGCGTCGTCTCGCACGGGACCGCGGCCTGGCTGCTCGGGCTGCGGGAGTGGAAGCCGGGAGAAATCGACGTGATCGCTCCGGTCGAAGCGGGGAGGAAGATCGCGGGGGTGCGGAGGCGGTTCGTGCCGCCGCCGATGGGCGACGAAATCTGGCGCCGCCACGGCGTTCCGCTCACCAGCCCGGCGCGGACGATCGTCGACTGCGCCGGGATCCTGGACGCGCGCCGGGTCTCCGGGCTCATCGAGCAGGCGTCGGTGGCGGGGCTGCTCGACGTCGTCGCGATCGACCGCGTCCTCGACGGACCGCGGCGCCGCGGCACGAAGCGCCTGTTGCGAGCGCTCGCACCCTGGCGGCGCTACCGCCCCGGGATCAAGCTCCGCAGCCGCATGGAGGCCAAGCTGCTGCCGCTACTGAGCGAAGCCGCGCTGCCGATCCCGGAGACCAACGCGAAGCTGCGCCTCGCGGGAAGGGTCTACGAGGTCGACTTCCTCTGGCGAGCGCAGAAGCTGGTGGTCGAAACCGATGGCGGGCGCTTCCACGACAACCCGGCGGCAGGCGCCCGGGACAGTGACCGCAACCACGCGCTCGCCGATGACGGCTATCGCCTGCCGCGGCTCGGCTGGGAGGATCTGCGCGACCGCCCGGAGGCGACGGTGGAGGAGATCGCCCGCCTGCTTCGCTAGCCGAGGACCCGGTAGCGGAGGTGGGTCACGCCGGGGCCTTCGACGTTCCTGGTCAGCTCGAACTCGTGGGGCTCGGCGCCGATACCTTCGAAGAGGCGGCGGCCTTCGCCGAGGATCGTGGGAACGAGGTGGAGCTGCACTTCGTCGAGCACGCCGGCCGACAGGGCGGCCGCCGCGGCGCCGACGCCGTGGACGAGGACGTCGCGATCGCCCGCCGCCTCCTTGGCGCGGGTGATGGCCTCGGTGACGTCGCCCAGGACCGTGATCAGCGGCCACTGCTCGACGTCGGCAGGAGTCCGGGTGCGGGTGAGGATGAAGATCGGGACGCCGTCGTGGTGATCGCCCTTCCACCAGCCGGCCGGTTCGACCGTGCCGCGGCCCGCGACCACCGCGCCGGTCGCCATCAGGTCGTCGATCACACCGGCGTTGATGCCGTCGGGATCGTTCTCGGCCCCGCGACCGAACCACCAGTGCAGTCGCCCGCCGTTGTCGCCGAGGCCGTTGTCGGGGGTCTCGTTCGGTCCACAGACAAAACCGTCGAGGGATACGGACATATCGAGCACGCTCTTGGACATCGCCTTCTCCTCCTGGGTCGTTCGGCGCCTTCTGCACCGCTTTACCCAGATGACGATCCGGCCGGGCCGAAATCGACACGACCCTCTAGTGCGCGGCCGTCGCCTCGGCCTCGGCGATCGCGGCGGGCGCGGCGGTGGAGCGGGCGGCGGCGCCGCGCCCGGGGGTGAGGCCGCCGTCGTCGGTGGAGAGCCGGTGGGCGAGGTAGACGGGGATGATCGAGAGGATGATCAGGATGACGGCGACGGCGGGGACGATCGGCAGCTCTTTGGGGCGGAAGAGGTTGCGGAAGATCCAGATCGGGAGCGTTTCTTCGCCCGCGCCGATCGTGAACGTGGTGACGATGATCTCGTCGAAGGAGAGGGCGAAGGCGAGCAGGGCGCCGGCGCCGAGGGCGCTGCGCAGGGAGGGCCAGGTGACCCAGCGGAAGGTCTGCCAGGTGTCGGCGCCGAGGTCGGCGGAGGCTTCTTCGAAGGACCCCGAGGTGCGGCGCAGGCGCGCCACCACGTTGTTGTAGACGACGACGATGCAGAAGGTGGCGTGGCCGATGATCACCGTCATCAGGCTGAGGGGGATCCCGAGCACCTGGGTGAAGGTGTTGGAGAGGGCGACGCCGGTGACGATCCCGGGCAGGGCGATCGGCAGGACGACCAGGAAGGAGATCGTCTCGCGGCCGAAGAATTTGCGCCGGCCGACCGCGAGGGAGATCAGGGTGCCGAGGATGATCGCGATCAGCATCGCCACCACGCCCGCCTCGATCGAGGTGATCAGCGCTTCGCGGGCGCTTTCGCTTTCAAACGCCTTGCCGAACCAGCTGAAGGTGAACCCCGGCGGCGGCCATTTGAGGATTTTGCTCGAGTTGAACGCCTCGACCGCGATCACCAGCAGCGGGATGTAGACGAAGGCCAGCACCAGGCCGACGCAGCAGCGCAGCACGATCTTCGCCTGCTTGGAGAGTCTCACCGGCGGCGCTCCATCAGACGTGCTCGAAGGCGCCGAGCTTGCGGGCGACGCCGAGGTAGGCGATCACGACGACGATCGGCACCAGCGCGAAGGCCGCCGCGAAGGGCTGGTTGTTGGTGATCGAGTCGAAGATCGAGGTGCCGATGAACTGTTCGTTGGAGACGAGTTTCGGCGCGATGTAGTCGCCGAGCGTAAGCGAGAAGGTGAAGATCGATCCCGCCACGACGGCGGGGAAGGAGAGCGGCAGGATCACCCGCCGGAAGGTCGTGAGCGGGTGCGCGCCGAGGTCCTCGGAGGCGCTGATCAGCGAGTCCGGGATCCGCTCGAGCCCGGCAAACACCGGCAGGATCATGTACGGCAGCCAGAGGTAGCTCATCGTCAGCCAGACCGCCGTGACCCCGCCTTCGGGGCCGTGGAGGCCGAGCGGCGCGAGCGCCCAGTTGATCACCCCGTGTTCGGCCAGCATCGCCCGCCAGGCGATCACCTTCACGAGGTAGCTCGCCCAGAGCGGCATCAGCACCGCGACGACGAGGGCCGCCTTCGTCTTCCGCCCCGCCACCTTCGCCATGTAGAAGGCGATCGGGAAGGCGATCAGCGCGTCGGTGACCGTCACCAGCGCCGCCGTGCGGACCGTCCGCCAGATGATCTCCCGGTAGACCGGGACGTTCACCAGTTCTTCGAAGTTGACGAGGCTGAATTCCTTGATCACCGAGCCGCTGAGCGGGTTCACCGTCCAGAACGCGGTGATCAGGAGGACCACCAGCGACCCCATGTAGAGGATCACCAGCCACGCCATCGGGGCCGCCAGCAGCGACCCGATCTGGAGCCGCGGGCGGCCGTAGAAGAGGCCGGCGAGCCGCCTGCCCGCCGACCTCTTCTTCACCACGACCGCGTCAGTCGCCATCGCGACCGCCCGAGCTCCTCGAACCGACCCGGACTACTGCCTAGCCTTTGATTTCGGTCCAGGCCCGGACCCAGGCGTTGTAGTCCATACAGTTGGTTTCGCCGCCTTCACTGCATTCGGCGAGCGGCGTCTCCCAGTAGTAGACCCGTTTCCAGAACGCCGGTTCTTCGGCGTGGTATTCGTGGCAGAAGTTCGGGTTTTTGGTGTGTTCGCAGGCCAGTTCCTGGGCCGGCGCCTCACCGAAGTATTCGGCCACCTCGGCGTTCGCCTTCGGGCTGATGATGTAGTTCATCCACATGTACATGCAGTTGGGGTGCTTGGCGTGGACGCTGATCATCCAGGTATCAGACCACCCCGTCGCCCCCTCCCTCGGCAGGAAGCCCTGGCTCTCCGGGCTCGCCGCCACCGGTTCGTTTTCACCTTTGAGGGCGAAGTACTGGTACTGCCAGGTCGTCCCGACCTGGTTCGACCCGTTGGCGAAGCCGGCGATCTGCTGTTCGGCGCTCGACCAGTATTCGCCGACGAAGGGCTTCTGTTCCTTCATCAGTTCGACCGTCGCGTTGAACTGTTCTTCGTTCAGCTCGTAGGGGTTTTCGATCCCCAGCTTCGGTTCGTGGGCCTTCAGGTAGATCGCGCCTTCGGCGATCGACATCGGGTCGTCGTACTGGCTGATGTGGCCCTTGTACTTGGCCGCGACCTTCGGGTTGAGCGTCACTTCCCAGGAGGTCGGCGGCGGCTTGACGTCGTTCTTGTTCCACATCAGCAGGTTGGCGCCGCGGCCGTGCGGGATCCCGTACGGCTTCCCTTCGAAGGTGTTGTACGGCTGGCCTTTGAGATCGGCGAACACGGTCTTGTAGTTGGGGACCAAGGAGACGTTGACCGGGGCCACTTCGTGGGCCGCCCAGAGGCGCGCCGTCGCGTTGCCCGAGGCGGAGACCCCGTCGTATTGCCCGGTCTCCATCAGTTTCACCATTTCGTCGGAGGTGCCCGCGACCTTGTCGTTGACTTTGCAGCCCGATTCCTGTTCGAACGGCTTCACCCATTCCGGTTCGACGTAGCCCGCCCAGGAGATCAGGTTCAGTTCACCCTCGCCCTTGCCGAGCTTCTGCAGTTCTTCACCGCCCCCACCGCCGGAGCTTTCGCCCGAGCTCGACCCGCCGCCCCCGCAGCCGGCCAACACGAGCATGAACGCGACCAGGCCCGCGACGATGAACCATGCCGTTCGCGCCGGGCTTCCCTTGTGTCCCCTCATGGTGCTACCTCCTCCTTGTTCGTTGCACCGGAGACCCGCGCCGCGTGCTCCGGCCGCCATCCCACGACGACCTCCGCCCCCGCGGTCGGTGCCGCTCCCGGCGCCTCTCCCACGTTCTGTCTGACCAACTGCAAGCTTCCCCCCGCGTCGAGCGTCACCGTGTACCGGGTCACGGCCCCGGCGTAGGCGATCCCGGCGACCCGGCCGCGCTCGGTGACGAGACCGTCGGCGGTCGCCCCCGGCGCCAGCACCTCGATCTTCTCCGGCCGGACCGTGAACCGCTCCCCGTCCCGTTCGAGGATGTTCGACACCCCGACGAAGTCGGCGACGAACTCGTTCACCGGGTGCTCGTAGAGGTCTTCCGGGGTCGAGACCTGCTCGATCCGCCCGTCGTTGAAGACCGCGATCCGGTCGCTCATCGTCAGCGCCTCGTCCTGGTCGTGGGTGACGTAGACGAAGGTGATCCCGACCTCCCCCTGGATCGACTTCAGCTCGGTCTGCATCTGCTCGCGCAGCTTCAGGTCGAGCGCCCCGAGCGGCTCGTCGAGCAGCAGCACCCGCGGCCGGTTGACGATCGCCCGCGCCAGGGCCACCCGCTGGCGCTGGCCGCCGGAGAGCTCGGCCGGCTTGCGGTCGCCGTAGCCGGGCAGCCGCACCATCGCCAGCGCCTCGTCGCGCCGCCGTGCCCGCTCGGCCTTGTCGACCTTCGCCACTTTCAGCCCGTAGGCGACGTTGTCGGCGACGGTCATGTGGGGGAAGAGCGCGTAGTCCTGAAAGACCGTGTTGACGGCGCGCTCGTAGGGCGGGAGGCCGGCGACGTCGACCCCGGCCAGCTCGATCGTCCCGGACGTCGGGTCCTCGAACCCGGCGATCATCCGCAGCGTCGTCGTCTTGCCCGAGCCGGAAGGTCCGAGCATGGTGAAGAACTCGCCGGCCCGGATCTCGAGATCGATCCCGGCGACCGCGGTCACGTCACCGTATCTCTTGGTGAGCCCCGCGAGGCGGATGTCAGCCGAAGGCCCCTCTATCCCGCGAAGTTATCCGAGCGGGACAAAGTTCGCAGGACAAATCGTCCCCGGCGCTTTGGCCGGATCGGAGTACTGGCGCGCCCACAGGCCCCTCCGGGGGCGCCCGCCGGGCACGTCGCCGCCGTGGGCCGTGCGCCGCGGCGGCTAAGAGGCGGGAAATCCGGCGGCGCTAGAAACCGACGGGGTGCCGCGCCACGAACCCTTCGTTGGTGAGGAGTTCGGGGTGCCAGCGGGGGCCGGTTTCGCCGCCGGCGTCGCCGGAGGTGTCGAAGCGGATCCCGGCGACCACCATGTAGGCGTGGCCGGCATTGGCGTAGACGGTGATCCAGCGGCCTTCGCCTTCTTCGCCCCAGCTCTCCAGCGGGCCGGACGGCAACGGGCTTTCGAGGAACCGACCGCCGTGCAGGGCGAAGGAGACCGAGCCGGAGCAGTCGTACCCGGCCGAGCTGAAGCTCGCGTGGCCGCCGCCGTAGATGTAGGGCTTGGTGCGGATCTTGTTCGCCGCCGCGATCACGGCCTTGACCCGGGCCGGGGCGGAGGCCGGCGGGATCAGTTCGCCGCTCGCCAGCAGCCTCGCTTTCGCGGTCGGGGTGCAGATGTCGACCCCGGCGGGGGTCAGGCCGCCGGTCCGGCAGGCGGCCGCGGCGCCGCCCGGGGCCATGACGGCGGCGAGGACGAGCGCCACGAACAGCGGCAGGCCCGCTTTGAGCTTGAAACCGCGCTTCCTGAAACCACGCTTCGGCAAACCGATCTCCTTCGTCGGCCTACGGGGTTAGCTGTCGGGCTGGCGCTGAAAGAGCCGCGCCCCCACAAGACGTGGGTTAGCCCCGAAAACGTGGTTCCCCCGCTCCCGCCGCCAGTTGGCGTGCAGGACTCGGCGTTTCGGTCATCTGGACCGGCGGCATAGTAATGGATCGCGCCGCTGCCCGTCGGCGCGCGGCTAGTAGATTGAGGTTTTGGAATGGAGATCGCCGGCCGCACAGCACTTCTCACCGGGGCCACCGGCGGCCTCGGGCGGGCGATCGCGCGGGGCCTGGCGGGCGCCGGCGCCACGCTCGTCCTCAGCGGGCGGCGCGAGGAGGACCTGCTGGCGCTGGCCGAGCGCCTGCCCGGCGCCGACCACCGCGTCGTCGCCGCCGACCTCGCCGAGGATGGTGAGGCGGAGCGGCTCGCCGCGGCGGCCGCGGGGGTCGACATCCTCGTCGCCAACGCCGGGCTCCCCGGCTCGGGCTGGCTCGCCGAGTTCTCCGCCGAGGAGGTGAAGCGCGCCCTGCGCGTCAACCTCGAGGCGCCGATGCTGCTCGCCCGCGCCCTCTTCCCGGAGATGCTCGAGCGCGGCTCCGGCCACCTCGTCTTCGTCTCCTCGCTGTCCGGCAAGGCGGCGAGCCCCCGCACCTCCGTCTACAACGCGACCAAGTTCGGCCTGCGCGGCTTCGCGCTCGGCCTGCGCGCCGACCTCGCCCCGCGCGGGATCGGCGTCTCCCTCGTCTCCCCGGGCTTCGTCCGCGACGCCGGGATGTTCGCCGACGCCGGCGGCAAGCTGCCGCCGCTGATGGGCACCACCACCCCCGACGCGGTCGCCGCCGCGGTCCGCCGCGCGATCGCCGACGACCGCGTCGAGGTCGCCGTCGCACCGTTGCTCGACCGGGTCGCCGCCCACGCCGGCCTCCTCAGCCCGTCGATCTCGGCCCGGGTCCAGAGCGGCAGCGTCGGCCAGAAGGCCGCCCAGGCGGTCACCGAGGGCCACTCCAAGGACAAGCGTTGAGCCGGCCCCTCCCGACCTTCCCGTCCCTCCCCCCGAAAGGCTCCACCCGATGACCAACTCCACCGATTCCTTCGGCGCCCGCGGCACCCTCGAGGTCGGCGGCCGCTCCTACGAGGTCTTCCGCCTCGCCGCGCTGCAGGAGCGCTTCGACGTCGCCCGCCTGCCGTACTCGATCAAGGTGCTGCTCGAGAACGTGCTGCGGCTCGAGGACGGGGTGTCGGTGAGCCGCGAGGACGTCGAGGCGATCGCCTCCTGGGACGCCGCCGCCGAGCCCAGCGTCGAGATCCCCTTCCAGCCCGCCCGGGTGCTGATGCAGGACTTCACCGGTGTCCCCGCGGTGGTCGACCTGGCGGCGATGCGCGACGCGATGGAGGAGATCGGCGGCGACCCGACCGCGATCAACCCGCTGGTCGACGTCGACCTGGTGATCGACCACTCGGTGCAGGTCGACGCCTTCGGCAACGCGCGCGCCTTCGCCGTCAACGCCGAGCGCGACTTCGAACGCAACCGCGAGCGCTACTCGTTCCTCAAGTGGGGCCAGGGCAGCTTCGACAACTTCCGCGTCGTGCCGCCCGCGACCGGGATCTGCCACCAGGTGAACCTCGAGTACCTCTCCCAGGTCGTCTACTCGCGCGAGAACGGCGGGACGCTGCAGGCCTACCCGGACACGCTGGTCGGGACCGACTCGCACACGACGATGGTGAACGGGCTCGGCGTGCTCGGCTGGGGGGTCGGCGGGATCGAGGCCGAGGCGGCGATGCTCGGCCAGCCGATCTCGATGCTGCTGCCCCAGGTGCTCGGCTTCAAGCTGTCCGGCGAGCTGCCGGAGGGATCGACCGCGACCGACCTCGTCCTCACCGTCACCGAGATGCTGCGGGCCCGCGGTGTCGTCTCCAAGTTCGTCGAGTTCTTCGGGCCGGGGCTGCCGACCCTCGGGCTCGCCGACCGGGCGACCCTCGGCAACATGTCGCCGGAGTTCGGCTCGACCTGCGCGATCTTCCCGGTCGACGCGGAGACGCTGCGCTACCTCGACCTGACCGGGCGGCCGACCGAGACGATCGAGCTGGTCGACGCCTACGCGCGCGAGCAGGGGATGTTCCACGACGCGGCGAGCCCTGACCCGGTGTTCTCCGACCTGCTGGAGCTGGACCTCGGCGACGTCGTGCCGTCGATCGCGGGGCCGAAACGGCCGCAGGACCGGGTGCCGCTGGACGAGGCGAAGGCGTCCTTCCTCGAGGCGATGGGCGAGCTTGCGTCCGGCGCGGCGGCGGAGCAGCTCGGCAACGGGGTGGACGAGGCGGGCAGGGAGTCCTTCCCCGCCTCCGACCCGCCCGCCGAGGCCCACGACGACGAGCGCGGCAGGCCGCGGCCCGCGGTGAGCGGCTCGGCCGCGGCCCTGGCGCGACGGCGGAGCTCCGACGCGGTCGAGGTGACGGTCGACGGCGAGACCTTCGAGCTCGACCACGGCCGCGTCGTGATCGCCGCGATCACCTCCTGCACGAACACCTCGAACCCGAGCGTGATGGTCGGCGCCGGGCTCCTGGCGCGGAATGCCCTGGCGAGGGGGCTGGCGCGCAAGCCGTGGGTGAAGACGTCGCTGGCGCCGGGCTCTACCGTGGTCACCGACTACCTGCGCCAGGCCGGGCTCGACGAGTCCCTCGACGCGCTGCAGTTCAACCTGGTCGGGTACGGCTGCACGACCTGCATCGGCAACTCGGGGCCGCTCGCGGAGGAGATCTCGGCGGCGATCGCGGCGAAGGACCTTGCGGTCTGCGCGGTGCTCTCCGGCAACCGGAACTTCGAGGGGCGGATCAACCAGGACGTGAAGGCCAACTACCTGGCGAGCCCGCCGCTGGTCGTCGCCTACGCGCTGGCCGGGCGGATGGACCTCGACATCACCACCGAGCCGCTCGGTGAGGGCCCGGACGGCGAGCCGGTCTACCTGCGCGACATCTGGCCGAGCGCCGAGGAGATCAAGCGGGTGGTCGGCGACTCGGTCGCGGCGGAGATGTTCAAGCGCAACTACGCCGAGGTCTTCGCCGGCGACGAGGAATGGAACGCGGTCGAGGTGCCGGAGGGCGACCGTTACGACTGGCCCGCCTCGACCTACGTGCGGCAACCGAGCTTCTTCCGTGACATCCCCGCCGACCCGCCGGGGATCGCGCCGATCGAGGGCGCGCGGGTCCTCGCCGTGCTCGGCGACTCGATCACCACCGACCACATCTCGCCCGCCGGCGCGATCAAAAAGGACAGCCCGGCGGGGAGGTGGCTGACCGAGCAGGGAGTCGAGCCCGGCGACTTCAACTCCTACGGCTCGCGCCGCGGCAACCACGAGGTGATGATCCGCGGCACCTTCGCCAACATCCGGCTGCGCAACCAGCTGGTCGAGAAGGCGGGCGGCTTCACCCGCCACTTCCCGGATGGGGCCGAGACGACGATCTACGACGCCGCGATGGCCTACGCCGAGGAAGGCGTGCCGCTCGTCATTCTGGCGGGCAAGGAGTACGGCTCCGGCTCGTCGCGCGACTGGGCGGCGAAGGGCACCTACCTGCTCGGCGTCCGCGCCGTGATCGCCGAGTCATTCGAGCGCATCCACCGCTCCAACCTGATCGGCATGGGCGTCGTCCCCCTCCAGTTCGCCCGCGGCGAGTCCGCCGCCACCCTCGGCCTCACCGGCTCCGAGACCTTCACCATCGGCGACCTCGAAGCCGGCAACGCCAAGACCGTGACCGTCACCGCCACGAGCGACGACGGCACCGCGAAGACCTTCACCGCCAAGGTCCGCCTCGACACCCCCAACGAGATCACCTACATCAACAACGGCGGCATCCTCCAGACCGTCCTTCGCAACCTGAAGTCCTAGCCGTCAAATGTTGATGGGCCGAAAACCTGCCATATAGGAGGTGTTTTCGGCCCTCAATTGAGCGGGCGCAGGGACGTCGCCTGGATTCCGACGGCCCGGCAAGGTTCGTGGTCGCCGCGCTGGAGATCTGGGACGCGAGCAAGGTCTTCCCCGCCGAGATGCTCGAGCGTCTGCCCGAGCCTGGACGTCCGGGCTCGGCCGCCGCTGCCTGAGCCTGGCTAGATGGCGCTGGCCTCGGAAGGGATGGGGCGCGGGCCTGAAGCTGGCGCCCGAGGGCACAAGGGACGCGGCCGTCCCGGCCACGACCCTGGCGGGCTGTGGCCGTGGCCGAGACGGCCGGGTCTGGGGGGAGAGGAGGAAGGGTCGCGAGGGAGTCACGGGACCGGCACGGGTCCGTCATCGAAGTGGTACCTCGCCGACGCCAGGAGGACGCCCCTCCGTCCAGCTGTTCTTTATGCCGACCAGTCCGGCAAAAAGAACAGCTGACCGGGGTCGGCCGGGGAAGGGGAGGTCCGTCACCCTTCCTCCCGCCTTCCTCAGACGTCCGGGACACGCTGCAGCGACAGGTGTCGCCGGGACGACACCTGTCGCTGCAGCGAGCTCCGGGGCCCCGATCTCGGCCTTCAAATGGCACGGAAGTGTGACGTTCCCGGCATCTTCGTCACGAACCCGTGCCCTCTTCCCCACGCACCCCTCACGTCCCGGGCGCCTCATGGGGGTCACAGCCTGCCAGGACCCCCATGAGGCGCCCGGGACGGACCTCGGACGGCCGCACCGGCCCCGAACCCTCGCCCGTCCCTCCCCGGCCGTGGGATCAAGCCTCTAGGCTGACGGGATGTCCGACGCGGGGACCGAGCGCACGATCGGCGTCGTCCTCGCCGACGACCACGCGGTGGTCCGCGGCGCACTGCGGGCGCTCCTCGAGGCCCAGCCGGACCTCGAGGTGGTCGGCGAGGCGAGCGACGTGGCGGGTGCCCGGCAATCCGTCGCCGACCTCGCGCCCGACGTCCTGGTCCTCGACGTCAACCTGCCCGACGGCCTCGGCGTCGACGCGGTCGCCGGGCTGCGCGAGGCCCACCCGGGCACCCAGATCGTCCTGCTCACGATGGAACGCGACATCGGCCTCGCCCGCCGCGCCCTCGACGACGGCGCCCTCGGCTACCTCTTCAAGGACGCCGCCCACCTGGAGCTGGTCGAGGCCGTGCGGGCGGCGGCGACCGGCGATCGCTACGTCCCCGCCGCCGTCGCCGCCGGGCTCTCCCGCGCCCCCGACCCCGGCCCCCAGACCCTGTCGCCGCGCGAGACCGACGTCCTGCGCCTGATGGCGCTCGGCCACACCAACCGGGAGATCGGCGAGCAGCTCGACCTCAGCGTCCGCACGGTCGAGACCCACCGCGCCCACATCCAGCAGAAGCTCGGCCTCGCCAGCCGTCCCGAGCTGACCCGCTACGCGCTCGAGCACAACCTGATCGACGCCTGAACGGCGCCCTCAGCGCCTGTGGACCGCCCGGCTGACCAGGTGGTACTGGGTGCGGACCCCGGTCGCGTCGTTGTCGATCCGGGGCGGCGTCACGTCGACCTGGAAGTCGGGGCAGCCGAGCGCGACGTCGTGTTCACGGTCGATCAGGAAGAGGACGCCGCCGACCGTGCCGAGCGCGACGTCGTCGGGGCCCCGCGGGATGCGGTCGTGGACGAGCCGCACTTCCGGCGCCCCCGACTCGTCGGCGACGTGGCGGAGGACGCAGCTCCCCAGCTGGTTGCGCAGCCGGACGATCGCGTCGACCGCCTCCGGGGTCGCCCAGACCCGCTGGGCGGCCATCCGGCCGGTCCGTTCGGCGTTGATCAGGGCGGCGTTCGTCACCGCTCCATCGAACCGCCGCGGCGGCCGGCGCGCATGCGGTCAAACCCACATCCGCGGATGTGGTGGCCGCCTGCCTACTCCCAGGTCCGCGGCCAGGGACGCCGCTCGGGCGGGCGCCGCACGCGGATCCGGGAGCCGCTCGCGACGGCGCCGTCCGGGGTCGCGACCAGCGGGTCGATCTCCAGCGCGGCGACCTCCGCGTGCGCCGCCACCGCGGCGATCGCCTCCACGGCCCGCTCGGCCGCGGCCCGGGTGCCGGGGAGCGACCGCGCCGCGTCGAGCGGCCCGCGCAGGAGCGCCGCCGCGTCGCCCTCGGCGAGCGGGCAGAGGCGCGCCGCCCGCCCGCCGATCGGCGCGCCGGCGGGGCCGCAGCGGAGGACCGGCCCGAAGAGCGGGTCGGTGGTGATCCTGACCCGGAGCGGGACCGCCTCCCCGGCTCGGAACGAGGCCTCGTCGACGACGATCCCGTAGCAGTCGAGCAGCCGGGCGCAGGGACCCGGGTCGAGGTCGCCGCCACCGCCGGCCAGCGCCGTGGCGATGATCGCCGCGGCTTCGTCGGAGCGGGCGGCGTCCACGGTCGCCGGGGCGGCCGGCCGGCGCCGCGGTCGCGGGGACCCGGGCCGATCGGCGAGCGCCTTGGCCCGCTCGAGCGCCGCGTCGATCCCGGCGACGCGGATCGCCCCGACCTGGTCGAAGAGGTCGCGTCCGGGGGACTCGCCGGCGGCGCGCTCGGCGACGACGACGATCGGCAGCCGCGCGCCGACCCGGCGGGCGACCCGGGCAAAGCGCCGCGGATCGCTGAACGACTCGACCTGGAGCAGCGCCACGGTGGTCGCCGGGTCCTCCTCCCAGTACTCGAGCAGGTCGTTGGCGGTGAGGTCGGCCCGGGCACCGAGCGAGACGAAGGTCGAGACGCCGACCCGGCGCCGCACCGCCCCCTCCAGCAGGGCCTCCCCGGCGGCCGCTCCCTGCGCCGCGATCCCGACCCCGCCCCGCGGCGGGCGCGCGCCGGCCGGGGTCAGGTCGAGCACCCGGCCCGGGCGGTTGTCGAGCACCCCGAAGGACGCCGGGCCGACCAACCTCGTGCCGTGGCGGCGGCAGGTCGCGAGCAGCTCCCGCTCGGCCTCGGAGCCGATCCGATCCCACTCCGCGGGCTCGCCGCGGACGACGACCGCCGTCCCGCCTGCACCCGGTCCGGCGGCCCAGGCGAGCGCCGCCGCGGGCGGGCCGTCGAACGCGGTCACCGCGCCGGGGTCGAAGAAGGCCGCGACTGCCGCCCGCGCCGCGATCGCGTCGCGTTCCTGGAAGCGGGCGATCGCCTCCGGCGTGGCCGAGGTCGGCATCTCGACCACCAGCGCCCCCGGTTCGGAGCGAACCTCGGTGGCAAAGCCGCTGTGGCGGAACATCGAGACCATCGCGTGGTTCTCGGGCAGCACGTCGGCGACCATCCTGGTGAACCCGTCTTCGGTCGCCCGCTCGGCCAGGTGGGCGAGCAGGAGGCTGCCGAGGCCGTGGCCCTGCAGCGCCGGGCTGACGGCGAAGGCGATCTCGACCGTGTCGTCGTCGATCGCCGCGAAGAACCCGTGGCCGACCGGGTGGGGCTCCTCGCCGCGCACGGCAAGGAGTCCGAAGCGCTGCCGCTGGTCGACGTCGGCGAGGTCGCGCGCGACCATCGCCAGATCGGGGGCACCGGTGAAGAAGCGGAAGGCGAGGGAGCGCTCGTCGAGCGAGCGGAAGAAGTCGAGCAGGAGTGGCTCGTCCGCGGCGCGCACCGGGCGCAGCGACACGGTCGAGCCGTCCCGCAGGACGACGTCGGCGGCGAGGTAGGCCGGGTAGCTCACGCCGCCGTCGCCTCGAGCGCGGTCAGCAGGTCGGCGTACTCGGCCAGCCGCAGGACGCCGAGGTAGCGGCGGCGGACGCGGTCGTGCGCCGCGGCGCCGAGCTCCGCCGCTCGCCGGGGGTCGCGCGTCAGCGCGAGGATCGCCCGGGCCAACGCGCGCGGGTCGCGGGGGTCGACCAGGAGGCCGCTCTCGCCGTCGACGATCTGCTCGGCGATCCCGCCGACCCGGCTGCCGATCACCGGGCGCCGCTTCCACATCGCCTCCACCACGGTCAGGCCGAACCCCTCGGCGAGGCTCTTCTGGACGACGATGTCGGCGCGTCGCTGGATCGCGTTCACCACGGCGCCGTTTTCGTCGAGATCGACCATCGGCAGGCCCGCCAGGTGGATCCGCCGGCGGATCGGCGCCGGGAGGACCGCGCGGTGCGCGCCGACCTCCGACCAGACGAACCCGCCCTCCGGGTCGTCGGTGACGGCCGTGGCCTGCGGGCCGGCGAGGAGCAGGTGGATGTTGTCCGCCGGCGCCAACTCCGAGGCCAGGCACTCGACCAGCCCGTCCGGATCCTTCAGCCGATCCCAGCGTGACACCTGGGCGACGAGCCTCGCGCCCACCGGGATCGGCCCGTCCTGGATGATCTCGGCGCGCCGCTCGACCCGGCCGGGGCTGCCGTCGGCGCGGCTGAAGCCGGGCGCCCCCTCGGCGCCGTCGGCGGCGAGCCCGACGGCGACCAGGATCGCCGCCACGCAGGCCGGGTCGAGATCCTGGTTCTTCGGCGAGAAGGGGTCGATCGACGGCGCCATCACCCGGCACCGATCGGGGTCCAGCCCGGCCCAGGCGAGGCTCCGCCGGGAGAAGATGCAGAGGTCCGCGGCCTCGACGTCGGGCTGCAGGAAGCGCTGGGCGCGGAGCGCGGTGTCGCCGGGATCGTCGGTACCGATGTGGCAGCGCCAGATCACCGTCGCCCCGCCGGCGATGAAGTACCGCGCCAGGCCCGCGGTCTGGGGGTCGTGGAGGAAGACGACGTCGCCGCGGTGGATCAGCCGCTCGAAGTGGCGGGCGCTCCGCCGCAGCGTCTCCCGGTAGGCGGCCAGCTCGGCGGCCCCCAGGGCTCCGCCGTCGCCCGGGTCTTCGTGCAGGTTGTTGTGGAGGCGCTTGGTGAGGCGGAAGAACTCGGGGTCCTCGCGCAGCACCGCCCACCTGGTGTCGACGCCGGCCCCGCGCACGTAGGGCAGGAGCGAGCGCAGCATCTCGGCCACGCCGCCGCCGCGGAGGGTCGAGCTGACGTGCCAGATCGCCCTGCCCTCGAAGCGCTCGCGGGCGTCGCGGGCGGCCGCCAGGACCCGCGCGTGCTCGGCCTCGCCGAGCAGCGGCGCGAACGCCTCGAGCTGGTGCGAGGGCAGGAGGACGAACTTCGGGCGTGCCATCGGCGGCCAAGCTAGGCCCCTTCCGCCCACTCGGCATCCGGGGAAGGCCGCAGCGACGGATCGGTGCGTCCCCGATGGCGCCGGCCGGCCGGGGCGGGAGGATCGCCCGGTGACCACCCGCATCCGCCTCGGCCGTCTCTTCGGCATCCCGATCGGCGTCCAGCCCGCCTGGGTACTGATCGTGACGCTGATCGCCTGGTCCCTGGGGGCGAGCTACTACCCCGAAGAAGTCCACGGGATCGCCGGCTTCGCCGCCTACGGACTCGGCCTGGCGAGCGCGCTGCTGCTCTTCGGCGGCGTTCTCCTCCACGAGCTCGGCCACGCGCTGGTGGCGCGCCGGCGCGGCGTCGAGATCGAGGAGATCGACCTCTGGCTGCTGGGTGGGGTGGCGCGGATGTCGGGCCGGCCGAGCCGGGCCGCCGACGAGCTCGCCTTCGCCGCCGCCGGGCCGGCGGTCACCCTCGTCATCGCGATGGTCTGCGCCGCGCTCGCCATCGCGCTCCCGGCCTCCTCGCCCGCCGCCCTCCACGCGCTCCTCGACTACCTGATCTTCGTCAACGTGGCGATCCTGGCGCTCAACCTGCTGCCCGCGTTCCCGCTCGACGGCGGCCGGATCGCGCGGGCCTTGATCTGGCTCTACGACGGCGACCTGCGCCAGGCGACGGTGACCGCGGCGCGGCTCGGCCGGGTGATCGGCTGGGCCCTCGTCGCCCTCGGGATCTTCGGCGCGATGGCCGGCTACCTGACCGGCTTCTGGATCGCGATCATCGGGGTGTTCGTGATCTGGGCGGCGAAAGCCGAAGAGCAGGCGACCCGCTTCCGCGCCGACCTCACGGGGCGGCGCGCCGGCAGCCTCGCGACCCCGGTGCCGGGCGGCCCGCTCGAGGTGGAGAGCCGGCTCCGGGACCTCGACCCCGAATTGCTTGTCGACGAGGACACCGACCTTGCCGAGCTGGTCGAGCGGCCCGCGTTCCTGCGCGCGAGGCGCGCCGTCGTGCGGCGCGCCGACGGCAGCATCGGGCTGATCTCGATGGAGGACGTCGAAGAGTTCGCCCGCGTCGTCGAGCTGGCGGTGAGCCCCCCGCGGCGCCCCCCGGAACCCCGAACGAGAAAGGCCCACCGATGAAAGAGTCAGTAGTGATCGCAGGCGGCGGCGTGGCGGCGCTCGAGGTCGCCCTGGCGCTGCGGGACCTGGCGGGCGCGGAGGCCGAGGTGACGATCTGCTCGCCGCGCCCGACCTTCGTCTACCGCCCCTACGCGGTCGGCGTCCCCTACGGCGTCGCCCGCGTCGCCACCTACGATCTCGAGCGCCTCGCCGCCGCGGCCGGCGCCCGTTACCGCGCCGACAGCATCGCCTCGGTGGACCGCGCCAACCGCCTGGCGGTGACGCACGACGGCGAGACCCTTCCCTACGGGGACCTGGTCGTCTGCCCGGGGACGAAGCTGCTGTGGCCGGTCCCCGGCGCGATCACCTTCTGGGGCATCGCCGAGGAGCGCGACGTCGGCAAGGTGATGGCGGAGATCCGCGGCGGCGGGACCCGGCGGGTCGCGTTCACGATGCCGACGGTCGAGAGCTGGGCGCTGCCCCTCTACGAGCTCGCCCTGCTCACCCGTGCCGAGCTGGAGCGGTCCGGTGACGATGCCGAGCTGACCGTGGTCACGCCCGAGGACGCGCCGCTGCAGATCTTCGGCCGCGGGGTGGCCGAGGAGATGGCCGAGCTGCTCGCCGGGCGGCGCATCGAGGTGCGCAGCGGCACCCACCCTGTCCGCTTCGAGGAGGGCGTCCTGGAGACCGTCCCCGCCGGGCCGCTCCCCTTCGACAAGGTCGTCAGCCTGCCGAAGCTGGAGGGGCGGCGGATCCGCGGCGTCCCCCACGACGTCGAAGGCTTCGTGCGGATCGGTCGCCACTGCGAGGTGCTCGAGTGCGATTGCCTCTACGCCGCGGGCGACGTCACCAGCTTCCCGGTCAAGCAGGGCGGGCTCGCGACCCAGCAGGCCGACGTCGTCGCGGAAGCGATCGCCGCCCGCCTCGGCGCCCCGATCGAGCCCGCCGAGTTCGACCCGGTCCTGCGCGGCGTCCTCTGGACCGGCGGCGACTCTCGCTACCTGCAGGGCTGGTTGGCGGGCGGCCACGGCGAAACCTCGACGATGACCGCGGCGCCCCCGTGGGGAGCCGACCGGGGCAAGATCGTCGGCCGCTACCTCACCGACTTCCTCGCCGGCGTCGCCGCCTGAGATCGCGGCCCGGAGATCGGGCCTTCGTCATCCATTCGGGCCCAGGGGCGGCAGCATCGAGAGCCGCCAGAGCCGGAGCATGCCGTTGTTGATCAGTTCCAACGCGAACGGGGCGGGGACGAACGTTTCCTTGATCCCGGCGATCGCGGCCGCGCATTCGTGCGCCCGCCAGCTCGCGAACGGCGTCGCGAGGCCGGCGACGACGGCGCGCATGGTCGCGATCCCGCGGCGCGTCTCGGCGACCCCGTGGCGCAGCGCCCGCAGCCGCGACGGTGCCGCGCTCCATTCCAGTTCGGCCCGTTCGCGCCCGGTGCGCAAGGCCGAGTCGCCGTTGGCGAAGGCGGTCTCGATCCGCTGTGACGCTTCGGTGACGTCTTCGGCGACGAGCTGCTCCAGCGCCATCCAGTCCGCGGCGGCCTGGCCCGGATCTCCGGCCGCGGCGGCCCGTTCGCCCAGCGCGCAGACGGTTTCCGCGCTCGCCACCGTCTTGCCGAGCTCTTCCGGTGCGTATTCGATCGCGATCCGCAGGTGCGCGTTCACCCGGGAGAGATCGTGGCGGAAGGCGCCCGCCGCGGCCGCTCCCGGGGCGAGCGCGAGGAGCGCGGCGACCGTCACCAAGGGCACGAGCAGGCGGGCGGGCATGGGAGCATCCTCGCTGCCTCGGCGCCCGTCCACATCCGTATCTCGCCGTGCCCGGCCTGCGGCGATCTGCCGATGCCCGGGCTCAGGTGCTCAGTCCTCCTTCAGGACCGAGTACCAGATCCGCTCTGCGACGAGGACGAGTTCGTCCCCCATGCGGGCCAGGCGGCGGTAGAGCTCGCGCCGCGCGGTCACCTCGCGCAGGTCTTCGTTCTCGACCAGCGCCGACATCGCGACCCGGTAGGCGTGCTGGACGTGGCGCTGGTCCTTGACCGCCCGGTCGGCGATCGCGGTCGCCTCGTCGCGCCTGCCGGCCGCGAACGCCCGCAGCGCCTCGTCGAGCCGCACCGTGCCGGTGGCGAGCTGCTCGGCCATCGTCGCCATCGCCGGGTCCGGTGGCGTCGACATCGCTTCCGCCTCGGCCACCAGGTTCTTCGCCTCGTTGACGATTTCGTCCAGCCCGCGGGAGAGCTCGAAGATGTCCTCGGGGTCGAGCGGGGTGGTGAATGCTTCCGAGAGCGCCCGGCGCAGGTTGCGCTTGCAGGTGTCCGCCTCGTGCTCGAGCCGGCGCAGGCGCGAGCCGTCGTCGGCCTCGCCCCTGCCCCAGGCGGCGAGCTCGCGCGCCGCCTCCGCGGTCAGCCCCGACTGCGCCGTGAGCAGCCCGAGCACGTCCGGGTTGGCGGGCAGGAACCAGTGGCGCCGGCGCGTCACAGCAGCCTCCAGATCGGCAGGATGACCGCGCCCAGCGCCGCCGCCGCGGGGAGCGTCAGCACCCAGGCCGAGGCGATCGACTCGACCACCCGCCAGCGGACGTGGCGCGCCCGCCGACGTCCCGCCCCCACCCCGACCACCGAGGAGGCGACGACCTGGGTGGTCGATACCGGGGCGCCCAGGTAGGAGGCCGGGAGGACGACCGCGGTCGAGGCGCTCTGGGAGGCGAACGCGCCGACCGAGGTGAGCCGGAAGATGCGCCTGCCGACCGTGCGGATGATCCGCCAGCCGCCGAGCGCCGTCCCCAGGGTCAGCGAGAGGCCGCAGACCACCTTCGCCCAGAGCGGCACGCCGAAGGTGCTGATCTTCCCGTCGGCGAGCAGCAGGGCGCCGATCACGCCCATCGCCTTCTGGCCGTCGTTGGCGCCGTGGCCGAAGGCGAGCGCCGCCGACATCGCCCACTCCGAGCCGACGATCGGCCGCCGTACCCGGCGGGTGGCGCGGTGCAGTGCCAAGCGGTCGAGCCGCGCGAAGGCGAAGCCGAAGCCGAGCCCGAGGAGCGGCGAGACCGCGAGCGCGATCAGCACCCCGGCCAGGCCGACCGGGTGCAGGCCTTCCATCCCGCCCCAGTGGATCGCGCCGAGCCCGGAGTCGACGAGCGCCGCCCCGGCAAGGCCACCGACCAGAGCGTGGGCGGAGCTCGAGGGCAGCCCGAGCGACCAGGTCGCGATGTTCCAGCAGGTGGCCGCCAGCGCCCCCGCCCCGATCACGGCGACCGCGCCGGCGCCGGAGACGCTGACGATCCCGGCGATCGTCGAGGCGACCGCGGTGCCGACGACGAGCGCCCCCAGCAGGTTGAACGTCGCCGCGAGAGCGACGGCCGGCCCGGGCGGCGCGGCGCGCGAGGTGACGAGCGTGGCGATCGCGTTGGCGGCGTCGTGGAAGCCGTTGGTCAGCGCGAACGCGACCGCCGCCGCTATCGCCAGCGCCAGTTCCACGGCCCTCAGCCCGATCCTCCGGCATCCATACCGGAAAGCTAGGAGAGTCCCGCGGACGGCCATCCGGGCGACGCCGCACCGTTGCGGTGGGTTGTTGCCGATGCGGCGTTCCCCGGCCCGGTCGAGGATGACCGCATGGCAGACCGACTCGCATCGTTCGCCTGAGGTCTCCCGTGGGCGGGGTCGCAAGCAACATCGGCCTGGTCGAGGCGATGCTCGACCCGTCCTTCTACCCCCACCACCCCGACGCGGTCGACCTGCGGGAGACCCACATCTCCTGGGTCTTCCGCGCCGGGCCGCTCGCCTACAAGCTGAAGAAGCCGATCGTGCTGCCGTTCCTCGACTATGGCACGGCGGCGCGACGGGGGGAGATGTGCGCCGCGGAGGTGGCGCTCAACCGCCGGCTCGCCCCTCGCCTCTACCGTCGCGTGGTCTCGATCGTGCCGCGCGGCGAGGGCTGCGGGCTGTCCTGGGACGGCGACCCGGCGGCGATCGACCACGCGGTCGAGATGGAGGCCGTCGAGGAGGAGCGGAGCCTCGACGCGCTGAACGCGGCCGGCGTCCTCTCCGCCTCCGACGTCGAGGCGATCGGCCGCCTGCTGGCGGACTTCCACGCCGCGGCGCGGGTCGTCGCCGGCCGCGAAGCGCTGGGGCGCGCGCTCGCGCCGGTCATCGAGAGCCTGGCGACGCTGCGCGAGATCGGCGCCGGGGTGCTCGACCCGGGCCGGGTGCGCGCGGCGGCCGCGTTCACCGATGCCTTCCTGGTCGGCCACCGGGGGGAGCTGGAGCGCCGCGCCGCCGCCGGCCGCATCCGCGACGGCCACGGCGACCTGCGTGCCGAGCACGCCATCGTCCCGCTCGGCGCGCCGCCCTACGTCTACGACTGCGTCGAGTTCGACCCGCGGCTGCGCGAGATCGACGTCGCCGCCGACCTCGCGTTCCTGGTCATGGACCTGGTCCGCCTCGGCCGTCCCGAATGCGCCCGCGACCTGCTCGCCACCTACCGCGCGGCGGGCGGCGATCCCGGCGACGACGCGCTCGTCTTCTTCTTCGCCGCCTACCGCGCCTGGGTGCGATCGATGGTCGCCTGCGAGCGCGCCGCGGAGGTGGGTGGGGACGGCGACGGTCGGGCTCGCGGCGAGGACGAGGCGCGGGCGCTCCTCGACCTCGGCCACCGCTTCGCCTGGCGCGCCCGGGGTCCGTTTCTGCTCGTCGTCTGCGGCCTGGCGGCGAGCGGCAAGACCACACTGGCGGAGCGGCTCGCGGCGGTGAGCGGCCGTCCGCACCTCTCCTCCGACCTCGTCCGCAAGCGCGGCGCCGGCCTCGCGCCGACCGACCGCGCCGACCCGGCCCTCTACACCGCGGAGGCCCGCGAGGAGGTCTATCGCCAACTCGGTCACGAGGCCGCGGCCCGCCTGCGGCACGGCGAAGGGGCGATCGTCGACGCCACCTTCCACCGCGAGGCCGAGCGCCTCGCCTTCGAGCAGGGCCTGGGAGAGGACTCTCCGGTCCCGGCCGTGGTCGAGTGCAAGGCCCCGCCGAGCCTCCTGATGCACCGCGCCGACGCCCGCCTCGCCGCCGGCCAGGACCCCTCCGACGCCGGCGCGAGCATCGTCCTCCGCCAGATCGGCGAGCACGACCCCCTCGAAGGCCGCTGGCTCCGCCGGCACCTGACCCTCCGCACCGACATCCCCCTCGCCCTCCAGGTCGCCGAGGTCGAATGCTTCGTCGATCGGGGCTAGAGCGCCGAGGAAGGGGCGGCGTCAGCGCTCGCCCGGGACCTGCTGGGTGATGCAGTGGATGTTGCCGCCGCCGAGGAGGATCTCGCGCGCGGCGACGCCGACCACCTCGCGGGTGGGGAAGGTGGTGCGGAGGATCTCGGCGGCCTCGTCGTCGTGGCGCTCGTCGAGGAGGGGGAAGACGATCGTGTTGGTGGCGAGGAAGAAGTTGACGTAGGAGGCGGCGAGGCGGTCGCCGGGGCGGCGGGGCAAGGTGCCCTCGACGGCGTCGACGCCGGCGGCCTCGTCGGCGGCGATCTCGATCGGGCCGGGGGAGGGCAGGCGGACGACCTCGAAGGAGCGGCCGCGGGCATCGGTGGCGGCTTCGAGGCGCCGCGCCGCGTCGGCGGAGATCTCGTACTGGGGGTCCCCCTCGTCCTCGGTCCAGGTGAGCAGGACCTTGCCCGGCTCGGCGAAGCAGGCGAGGTTGTCGACGTGGCCGTCGGTCTCGTCGTCGAAGACGCCGCGCGAGAGCCAGACCATCTTCTCGGTGCCGAGGTACTCGTGCAGGGTGCGCTCGATCTCCTCGCGCGAGAGCTCAGGGTTGCGGTTCGGGTTGAGGAGGCACTCTTCGGTGGCGATCACGGTGCCCTCGCCGTCGACGTGGATCGAGCCGCCCTCGAGCACGATCGGCGCCCGGTAGCGGTCGGCGCCTTCGACCTCGAGCACCTTGGCGGCGGCCCGGTCGTCGCGGTCCCAGGGAAAGTAGAGGCCGCCCAGCAGGCCGCCCCAGGCGTTGAAGCGCCAGTCGACGCCGCGCCGCCCGCCCTTCCCGTCGACGACGAAGGTGGGACCCATGTCGCGGATCCAGGCGTCGTCGGTGGAGATCTCGACCACCCGGACCTCCGGCGGCAGGACGGTCCGCGCGTGCTCGAACTGGACGTCGGACACCGCCATGGTCACCGGCTCGGAGCGGGCGATCGCGGTCGCGACCTCGGTGTAGGCGGCCTGCGCCGGCTTCGCGCCCCAGCGCCAGTTGTCCGGCCGCTCCGGCCAGACGAGCCAGCAGCCCGAGTGGGGCTCGAACTCCCCCGGCATGCGGAAGCCGTCCGCCGCGGGGGTGGTCGTCAGAAGCCTGCTCACGCGCTCTGTTCCCCGGCCGCCGAGCGCGTCGGAGCCGTGCGGGCCTCGGCGCCGCGCCGCGCCGTCAGCGGCGCGCGTGGGTGCGCCATCCGCCAGACGATCACCTCGCCGACCGCCAGCGTCGCGACGACGATCGCCAGCAGCGGCCCGGTGTAGCTCCATTCGGCGGGCGCGTTCGGGATCTCCGGCCAGACGAAGAGGACGGTGGCGGCGGCGATCACGACGGTGGTGACGACCGCCAGCGCGACCGCCCCGAATTCGCCGCCGGGGACGCGGAACGGGCGGGGCCGGTCGGGGTCCTTGCGGCGCAGCACCACCACCGCCGGGAACATCAGCAGGTAGGGGAGCAGGAAGATCACCGAGGAGGCGGCGAAGATCGCGAAGAAGAGGTTGTCCTCGGTGTTGATGAAGAGCGCCGTGCCGACCAGCACCACGGTGGAGACGACGCCGGTGATCAGGAGGGCGGCGAGCGGCGTCTTGTGGACCGGGTGCTCGCGCGCGAGGATCTCCGGCAGCTCACCTTCGCTCGCCGCCTCGGCCGCCGCCCGGTTCGCCCCCATCGTCCAGGTGGTCATATTGGTGAAGTAGGTGTAGAGGGCGCCGATCCCGAGCACGTAGACGACCACCTCGCCGACCCCGGTGCGGCCGAAGATTTCGCGGAAGGTTTCGACCAGGCCCTGGACCAGTTCGAGCTTCCCCAGCGGCAGTGCCAGCAGGATCCCGACCGTCGCGAAGACGTAGAGGAAGGCGATCGAGGCGCCCGAGGTGAAGATCGCGCGCGGGATCTGCCGCTGTGGGTCCTTGACCTCACCCGCCATCGAGGACACCAGCTCGAAACCCATCAGCAGGTAGACGATCACCGGCAGGTAGGTCTTGGTCACGTTGAAGGACGGCAGCAGGTTGCCGAGGTGGATCGTGTTGGCCGAGCCGTGGCGGAGGGCGAAGACGATGCCGCCGGCGCCGAGCGAGAAGATGATCGCGACCTTGAGGATCGCGCCCAGGTTGTTCACCCGTTTGCCGACCTCGAGGCGCATGATGCCCACCCCGACCACCGCCCAGGTGAGCGCGACCGCGATCGCGATCTGCGGCCACTTGCCCGCCGGCCAGTCGGTCCAGTGGGAGACGAAGAGCTGGCAGAAGAGGCCGGCGAAGAGGAGGAACACCGAGGGCATCCAGAGCGCCACGTTCACCCAGTACCAGTAGGTGTTGCGGGCGGCCCAGCGCCGCCCGAAGGCGCGCTTCGTCCAGACGTAGATGCCTCCCTGTTCGGGGTAGGTGGTGGCGAGCTCGGCCGTGATCAGCGCGTAGGGGACGAAGAAGAAGACGATCGCCAGCACCCACCAGCCGAGCGTGTCGGTGCCGATCGAGGCCGAGGCGGTCAGCTGGTCGACGACGAGGATCGCCGAGACCGTGAACAGGGTCACGTCGACCAGGCCCATCACCCTGCGTCGCGATTTCATCGTCCCTCCTCGGCGAGCGCGGCGCCGACCTCCCAGCCGACCCGCCCCAGGTAGTCGTGGATGCGCCCCGCGTAGTCGGCTTCGACCGCCGGGCTCGCGGGCGCCGTCAGGGTCGGGTAGGTGAGCCAGGTGAGGATTCCCTTCTCGGCGTGCAGCCGGTTCTCGGCCTGGTCGAAGACGATCGAGCGCGGCCCGTCGATCACCGCGTCGGTGACCTCGACACCGCGCGAGGCGGGCAGGCAGTGCATGAACTTCGCGTGGGCGGGCGCCCGGCCGATCAGCTCCTCGTCGACCTGGTAGCGCGGCATGAAGGCGGCCCGGCGCTCGGGGATCTCGCCCTCTTGGCCGACCCACCACCAGAGGTCGGTGTAGACGAAGTCGGCGAGCGCGATCGCGTCCTCGACGTCCTCGGTGACCGCGACCGAGCCGCCCGACGCGGCCGCGTTGGCGCGGGCGATCTCGAGCCACTCCTCCGGCGCCTGGTAGGCGGCCGGGGCGGCGTGGACGAAGCTCATCCCGAACTGGGTGGCGATGAACATGGTCGAGCTGCAGACGTTGGTGCGGTCGCCGACGAAGACGACGGTGGAGCCGTGCAGGCCGCGGCCCGGGGGCAGGTGCTCGCTCATCGTGAAGATGTCGCAGACCGCCTGGGTCGGGTGGTTGAAGTCGGTGAGGCCGTTGATCACCGGCACCTCGGCGGCGGCGGCGAGCTCGAGCACCGTCTCGTGCCTCAACGTCCGCGCCTCGATCACGTCGCACATCCGCGAGAGCACTCGCGCCGTGTCGGCGACCGACTCCCGCGCGCCGAGATGGATCTCCCCCGGCTTCAGGTAGAGCGCGTGGCCGCCGAGCTTCGCCATCGCCACCTCGAAGGAGACCCGGGTGCGGGTGGAGGGCTCCTCGAAGATCATCCCCAGCGAGCGCCGGCGCAGCAGCTCGGGCAGGGCGCGGTCGCGGTCGGCTTCCTTCAGCAGCAGGATCAGGCCGATCAGCTCGGCGAGCTCCTCGCGGGAGAAGTCCTGGGTGTCGATGAAGTGCTTCATGCCGCCCCATCCTTCGTCAGCGCGGACGCGGCGCCATCGTGGAGAGACCGCAGTTCCGGATGTGGTCGAGGTCCGGCGCTCATCTCAGGCGCCCGCGCCGCGGCCGAGCCGGTGGCCTCGATCGGCTTCTTGGCCACCTGGTGGGGCCGGGGGACGACGAGGACCGGGCACGGGGCGGCGTGGATCAGCGCCGAGGAGACCGAGCCGAGCAGCGTCCGCATGAGGGGCCCGTAGCTGCGCGAGCCGACCATCAGCAGGTCGTCGGGCCCACAGGATTCGGCCAGCGGGCGCACCGCCGTGCTGCCTTCGAGCGCCTTGCCGACGACCTCGACATCCGGGTCGAACGACCGCACCGCGCGGGCGACGATCTCGCGGGCGTCGGGCACCGCCGGGGGGAGCGGGCCGACGAAGGGGCCGAAGGTCACCGGCGTCGTGCTGACGCAGATGACCCGGAGCTCGATCCCCGCGCGGCTTGCGAGCGCCGCTCCGCGCCGCAGTGCCAGCTCGGCCTCCGCCGAGCCGTCGTAGCCGACGACGATCCGGGCGAAGCCGTCGTGCACCCGTTCGCGGTAGCCGCGCGGCGCGGCGACGACCGCGACCGAGGCGCCGTGCAGGAGGCCCTCGGCGACGCTGCCGAGAAAGGTCCGCCCGATCGCCCCGCGGTGCGGTGAGCCGACGACCACCAGGTCGATGTCCTCGTGTTCGGCGATGTCGTTCAGCACCTTGGCCGGGGACCCGCCGGCGTAGGTTCGGTGCGCCACCCGCAGCGGCGCCAACTCCTCCTCCGCCGCGCGGAAGAAGTTCTTCCAGGCCGGTGCCTCGTCATAGCCGACCAGCCGGTAGGCGACCGGTAGCCCGCCGCCCCAGGGAAGGACGTTGACCAGCAGCGCCTCCGCCCCGGCGGTCCCCCCGACGAGCGCCCGCACCAGCCGGACCGAGTCCCCGGCGCCCTCGCTGCCGTCGTAGCCGACCAACACGTGCCGCGGCTCCCACTCCTTCTCCTCCTTGCCCTCCATCGTCTCCTCCTTGCCGTGGGATGTGCCGATCAGCCTGCCGCCAGGGGGCTCCGGCGCCATCCGTTGAAATCCACAGCGGATCGGGGTCTCTGCCACCAGGGTGGGGCGGGGGCAGGGTCCGGGCCTTGAGCCGGCCAAGGTGACGTGAGGGTTCGTGGGGGAGCGGCCACAGGGACCTCACGAGGTCGAACTTCCGTGACCGTCCCTCACCGAGAGGAGCGCCCGGGAGGCCCGGGATCGAGGCCCGAGCGTCTGAGGAAGAGGGGAGGAACCGTGACGGACCTCGCCTCTCCCCGACCTGACCCCGTCCAGCTGTTCCTTATGGCCGATATACCGGCATAAGGAACAGCTGGAGGGAGGGTGCGCTCCGGGACGCGGCCCGCGACCCTTCCCCCTGTCCCTTCTCCCCCGGGCGACAGCGGGCGAGCCTCGATCCCTTCCAGGGCGCAGGCCCTACGTGAAGACGATCTGGCCGCCTGCCGCGAGCTCGTAGAACTCGCCGACCGTGATCACGTCGGTGACCTCCTCGACGAAGTCGTACTTCGCCAGGCCGAACAGGTCGACCGAGGCCTTGCAGGCGTAGGGGCCCGCACCCGATTCGGCGATCATCTCGATGAACTCGGGATCGGCGGGATGTCGAGCTTCTCCATCTCCTCGGCCAGTTTGTGGGTGACCATCGTCCCCCCCGGTGCCCCCGCCCACGATCACGACCCGCTTCATGCGGAGAGGATGCGACGCCCGCGGCGGGGCCGCATCCGCGCATCACCGCACCCCTGGTGCCGGGACTACCGCACCCGGCGGCCCGAGCCTCGGCGATCCGGGGCCGCGGCGCCCGGCTTGCCATCCGGAGGGACCCGAGGGGGCGGAGGGGCGAATTACCGATGCGGCGCCGCCGGCGCGTCGAGACGATGCGAGGAAGCTCACCGAGGAAATGTCCATGTCCGGTTCCGCCATGACCGTGCTCGTCGTCTACGCCAGCCGCCACGGGGCGACGGCGGGCATCGCCGCCCGCCTCGCCAGGCGCATGGTCGACTGCGGGATCACGGCCGAGGCGCGCCGGGTCGACGCGGTGGCGACGCTCGACGGCTATGACGCGATCGTCCTCGGGGCGCCGGTCTACGACCAGCGCTGGCCGCCGGAGGCAGGCCAGTTCGTGTCGGCGCATGCGGAGGCCCTCGCGGCGCGACCACTGTGGCTGTTCAGCGTCGGCTCCTTCGGCGACACGAAGCCGCTGATCGGGGCCCTGACCCACAGGGAGCCGCGGGACATCGAGGCTCTACGCGCGACCTTGCGCCCGCGCGAGTACCGCGTCTTCCAGGGGGTCGTCGAGAAGGGCCAGTGGCCGTTCTGGTCGCGCGGCCTCTTCCACCTCTTCGGCGGCCGGCTCGGCGACCACCGCGACTGGGAGCAGATCGAGGCGTGGGCCGAGCAGATCGCCCGCGAGCTCGCGCCGGCCGCCACGGGCGCGGACCCGTAGGTCAGAGCGCGCTCGGATAGGTCTCGGGCGGTTCGCCCAGCTCCCAGCCGGCGCTGCGCTCGAGCGGCTCCACGGCGCGGGTCTCGTCGATGTGGATCAGGGCGTCGAACTGGGCGGCGAGGCGGGCGAGGAAGTAGTGGCTCTGGCGCTCGGTCTCCGGCCGGTAGATCACCCCGATCGCCCGCTCGAGCCGCGGCCGCAGCAACTCTTCGGCGGCCGGGGGCGAGGCCAGGTCGAGGAGGAACCGGGGCTCGCCGAGGGAGTGGAAGAGGGCCTCGAAGCTCTCCGGCAGGGCGGGGCGGACGACCTTGCGCTCGGCCGGCGCGTCCCAGGCGGAGGCGGCGGTGACCGTGCCGGTGTAGGTGGTGAAGCCGATCAGGAAGGTGTCGCCGGGACGGCGTTCGCGGGTCAGCTGGCCCAGGTTCAGCTCGCCGCGGCGGCTCATCTCGGTCATCCGCGCGTCGCCGATGTGGGAGTTGTGCTCCCAGACGACGATCTTCGATCGGTCCCCGTGGCGCCCGAGGTGGGTGCCGAGGCGTTCGAGCGTGTCGGACATGTGGCGGTCGCGCAGGTTCCAGGTCTCGGCCGGTGCCCCGAACATCGCCCGGTAGTACTCCTCGGCGCCGACCACCACGCGGGCGTTCTGCTCGGCGTAGAACAGCTCGTCCTCGGCGGCGATGCCGTCGCGGCGCAGGTAGCCGTCGGCGGCGCGGGAGAGCTCGACCAGCTGCTCGACGACGCCGCGGCGGCAGGACTCCGAGACCCCGAAGGCGACCGCGCGGCCGTACTCCTGGTCGCCGCCGAACTGTTCGAAGCAGCCGTAGCGCCGCCGCGCCCGCGAGGCGGCCGCCGGGTCGACGGCCTCGAGGTAGTCGACCACCGCCGCCACCGAGCCGGCCAGGCTGTAGAGGTCGAGGCCGAAGAAGGAGACCTGCCCCGCCTGCCCGGCGCGGCGGTTGTGCTCGCGCGCCCAGCCGACGAAGTCGAGCACCTCGGCGTTCCGCCACATCCAGGTCGGGAAGCGGCGGAACCCGCGCAGGGCCTCCTCGGCGTCGCCGTCCTCGGTGGCGCCGTGCAGGTGGCGGTTGACGCGGTAGGCGTCGGGCCAGTCGGCCTCGACCGCGACCGCGCGGAAGCCCTTCTCCTCGATCAGCCGGCGGGTGACGCGGGCGCGCTCGCGATAGAACTCGTGGGTACCGTGGGAGGCCTCGCCGATCATCACGATCGAGCTGTCGCCGATCAGGTCGAGCAGCCGGTCGTGGTCGCCGGCGCCGTCGGTCAGCGGCATCACCTCACGCAGCAGCTCGTGCTGGCCGGGCCAGAGCATCGTTCACCTCCTGGTCGGAGACCTGGCGGAAGTCGAGGTAGGAGTCGCCGACGCCGCGGAAGCGGGCGGGGATCCGCAGCGTCACCACGGTGTCGGCCTCCTGGCGCAGGAGCTCGACCGCGATCGCCGAGCCGACCGGCACGGCGAGCACGACCCGGCGGGCGCCCTGGCGGCGCAGGGCCCGGATCGCGGCGGCATCGGTGAGCCCGGTCGCGACCCCGTCGTCGACGAGGACGACGGTGCGGTCGCGGACGTCGGGGGCGGGGCGGCTGTCGCGATAGAGCTCGATCCGCCGGCGCAGCTCCGCCCACTCGCGCGCCGTGATCTGCTCGAGCTCGCCGTTGCGGAGCCCGAGCACGCGGGCGCCTTCCGGGTCGACGAGCCTGGTCCCGTCCTCGGCGATCGCGCCGAAGCCGACCTCGGGCCGGTCGGGCAGGGCGAGCTTGCGCACGCCGAAGACCTCGAGCGGGGCGCCCAGCCGGGCGGCGATCTCATGGGCTACCGGTACGCCGCCGCGCGGCAGGGCGACGACGATCGGATCGAAGAGCTTCATCGCGACCAGCTCGTCGGCCAGCAGGCTCCCGGCCTGGCGGCGGTCGAGGAAGGGCGTCCGACGCCGCGCGGCACTCATCGGAGCGCCCCTTCGTGGTCTTTCAGGCGCCGGATCCGGACGCCTTCGCCGCCGCCCCCGTAGAGGTAGGCGCGGACCCAGTCCTCGGAGGGGCTCTGTGCCGGGACCAGCCTGGCGCCGCAGTGCGTGCAGCGTTCCTGATGGCCGGGGGCGCGCGTCGCGACCAAGCGGCAGCGGGGACATTGCAGCTCGCTCTGACGTCCGATCTTCATCGCCTCGAACGTAGGGATGACGGGCGGTCCTGGCATCCGTGGAAGACCGCAATCCGATCCCGAGATCCGTAGAGATCACCGCCGATCGGGGCGGACAACGCCGGATGTCCCCCGCGGCCGCCGAACCTAGCCTCGGCGCATGGTGACCGGCGACCGGCTGATCAGCGTCGAAGGGCTGGTCAAGAGCTTCGGTGCGACGCGGGCGCTCCGCGGGGTCGACCTCGAGGTGCGCGAGGGGGAAGTGTTGGCCCTGCTCGGTCCGAACGGGGCCGGCAAGACGACGCTGGTGCGGGTGCTCGCGACCCTGTTGCGGCCCGACTCCGGCGGTGCCCGGGTCGCCGGATACGACGTGGTGGCCGAAGCGGAGGCGGTCCGCCCGCTGATCGGCCTGACCGGGCAGTTCGCCGCCGTCGACGAGCTGCTCACCGGACGCGAGAACCTGGAGCTGGTCGGCCGCTTCTACCACCTCGACGAGGACGAGCGCCGGCGCCGGGCGACCGCCGTGCTCGAGCGCTTCGACCTGCTCGCGGCGGGCGACCGTCTGGTCAAGACCTACTCGGGCGGCATGCGGCGGCGCCTCGACGTCGGCGCCGGGCTGATCGGCGGCGCCCGGGTCCTCTTCCTCGACGAGCCGACGACCGGCCTCGACCCGCGCAACCGCAGCGACGTCTGGGATTTCGTCGACGAGCTCGTCGCGGGCGGCACCACCGTCCTCCTCACCACCCAGTACATGGAGGAGGCGGAACGGCTGGCGGACCGGATCGCGGTGATCGACTCCGGCTCGCTGATCGCCGCCGGGACGGCGACCGAGCTGAAGCTGCAGATGGGCGGCGACGTGCTCGAGGCGCGCGTCGCCGACGCGGTCGACCTGGAGCGCTGCGCCGCGACGGTGGCGGCGGTGGCGGGCGGCGAGCCCCGCCTCGACCGCGATCTGCGCACGGTGACGGTCCCGACCACCGGCTCGACCCCGGTGTTGCTCGCCGTCGGCGAGCGGCTGCAGGCCGCCGGGGTGGGGCTGGAGGACCTCGGCATCCGCCACCCCTCGCTCGACGACGTCTTCCTCTCCCTCACCGGCAACGGCGGGCCGCCGGCCACGACGCGCGGGAACGGCGCGGCCGGGTCGCTGCCGGTCGCCGCCCCGCGGACGGCGGAGCAGGCGGAGCGTGCGGCGCCCCCACCCGCGCCCCGCCGCGACCCGGTGGGGGACGTCGTCGGGGTGACCGGGCGCAACCTGCGGCGCCTGGTCCGGACGCCCCGCCTCCTCGCGATCACCGCGATCCAGCCCGCCCTGCTGCTCGTCCTCTTCCGCTACGTCCTCGGCGGCGCGGTGCACATCCCGGGGGGGAGCTACGTCGACTACGTGGTCCCCGCGGTCTTCCTCGAGGCGGTGATGATCGGCGGCATGGCGACCGCGATCGGGCTTGCCGACGACTTCGGCACCGGCATCTTCGATCGCCTGCGCAGCCTGCCGATCGTCCGCTACGCGGTTCTCGCGGGCCGCACCCTCGCCGACCTCACCCGCAGCGTCTTCGCCCTCGCGCTGATGGTCGGCCTCGGCCTGCTGGTCGGCTTCGGCTTCCACGGCAGCCTCCCCTCGATCCTCGCCGGCCTCGCCCTGGTGATCTTCTTCGGCTACTGCTTCTCTTGGGTCTACGCGACGATCGGCCTCCTCACCAAGGACCCCGAAACCGCCCAGGTCGCGGGCATCCTGCCGTTCTTCATCCTCGTCTTCGCCAGCTCCGCGATCGTCCCCGTGGAGACGATGCCCTCCTGGCTTCAGCCCTTCGCCGAATACCAGCCGGTGAGCGTCACGATCGACGCGACGCGCGCCCTCATGCAGGGCGAACCCACCGGCACCTGGGTGCTCCAGTCACTGGCCTGGGCGGTGGGGATCCTGGCCGTCTTCTCCACGATCGCGGTCCAGCTCTACCGCCGGTCCTCGCTCTGAGCGACCGCCGCGGCTCGTCAGTCGGTCGCGGGTTGCGTGACCAGACCGAGCGGGACCGAGGTGGACGACGACGAGGCGCTCGGCCTGGCGGCGGCGCGCACGACGGTGAGCGGGAGCGATTTGGTGAGCGCCTTCCCGCCGCCTGGCCGGAAGGTGGCCTCGAGCTTGTAGGCGCCCGGCGCGAGCGTCTTCGGGACCCGTAGGGCGAGGCCGGCGGTGCCGGGCCTGGTGGCGACCATCGTCCCCCGCGAGATCCGCGCCGCGCCTTTCATCAGGGTCAGCCTGAGCGAGCCGGCGCGCCCGAAGGTCACGTTGACCTTGAGCAGGCGCAGGCCGGAGCGGAACGACCTCGGCGCCATGATCCGGAGCTTGCCCAGCGTCGCCGATCGGCTCCCGCCGCCGCCACCCGCCTGGCTGATCGCGGCGGGCGAGAGTGGCGCGACCGCCGTCGCCGCGCCGCCGGCCTTGACCTGGCCGGAATCGAGCGCCGGTGAGCCCGGCGGCGTCCACGTCCCGGCGCCGGTCCCCGGGAGCGGCGCGCCGCCGCTTTCCTTCCCGCCGCCTTCGCCCTTCGCCCCACCCCCGGTGCCGCCCGCCGCGCCGACCTTGATCGTCAGCGTGGCGCTGCCGCCGTTGCCGACGGCGTCGGCGGTGGTGGCCCGGACGACGAACGTGCCCGCCTGCGTGTAGGTGTGGGTCGGGGCGGGTCCCGAGCCGTGCGCGCTGTTGTCGCCGAAGTCCCAGTCGTAGCTGCCGCTCGTCCCGGCCGGGTCGGTGGCCGTCGCCCCGAACCGGACCAGCTGTCCGGTCGTCAGGTTGGCCGCGTCCGCCGTCACCGTCACCGCCGGGCCGGTGGTGTCGACGGTGACGTCGTCGCAGGCGGGCGCCGAGAGGTTCGCGGTGGTCGAGCTCGCGGTGCCGTTCCAGGCGATGGTGGGGCTGTCCGGGACGGCCGAGTCGGCGCTGATCGCGCACACCGTGTAGCGCCCTTCGCCGGGCACGTTCAGCGTGCAGGAGAACGTGTTGGCGAGGTTGGCCGGGTAGTGACCCATGTCGTTGGGGACGGCCGGCACGCTGCACACGGAGGAAACTTCGGTGGGGTTGCACTGGCTCGGATAGGCGGCGGCGCAGACCCAGTTGGAGGCGGTCCCGTTCGGGCCCTGCCAGGGCGGGCTGATCGCGTCCTGATAGTCGATGCGGACGGGCACCGAGAGGGTGTTGACCCGCGCCGCGTCGGCCGCCAGGTGGACCCCGATCGACGGTTTCGAGCGGTCGATCGTGCTGGTCGGGCAGATCACGTACTGACCGTTGGCCTGGGGCTCGGTCTGCCAGATCACGCCGCCGGTGTTGTGGTAGGCGGCGAGGCACACCCGGTAGGTGCCGCCGTCCGGGGGGATCCAGCTTTCCGTGTAGACGACTTCGTTGAAGGCTTTGGTGCCCGCCGGCAGGTTCGCGGTGCAGAGCGAGCCGGAGACGCCCGGCCCGCCGAACGCTCCCTCGAGGATCTGTTCGCCGCCCGGAACGACCTTGGTGGTCACGATGCAGGCCCGGTATTCCGAGTAGTAGGTGGGCTTTTCCACGGTGAAGTAGAAGTGGTTGTTGCCCGCGGTCTTGGTGAACACCGGCTCCGGCGCCGCGGTGATCGTGGCCGACGCGGCCGAGGTGGACGCGGCGAGCGCGAGGCAGCCGACGACGAGCGCCGCCAGGAGGCGGGCGGGCGGTCTCTGGACGAGGACACGGCGCACCCCCCTATCCGAGCACGCCGACCCCCGGTCGCGCATCGGTGAAACCACGGGCTTCCCGGCCGCCGGACGCGCTCACCCCGTCTCGGGAGGACCACCGGTCCTCGGGCCCGCCGGGAAGCGGGCGGCGAGCTCGGCCCGCGAGCGCACGCCGGCCTTGCGGTAGATGCTCCGCAGGTGGTGCTCGACCGTCCGCGGCGAGACGAAGAGCGTGGCGGCGACCTTCGCGTTGGTGGCGCCGCCGACCACGAGGTCGAGGACTTCCCGCTCGCGTCCGGTCAGGTCCGGGAGGGCGCCGTCGCCGACCGCCGCCATCGCGCTTGCGTCCCGGTGCCCGGTCGAGCGCAGCTCGGCGGCCGCGCGGTCGGCCCAGCGCGCCGCGCCCTGGGCCCGGAAGCCGGACTCCGCCGCGGCCAGCAGCGGCCGGGCGTCGACCCGCCGCCGGGCCCGCCGCAGCCGTTCGCCGAAGATCAGCTTCGTCCGCGCCTCCTCGAAGGCGAAGTCGACCCGCTCGTGCGCCGCCGTCGCCTGCGCGAGCAGGGGGTCGATCTGGTCGTCGTCGCCGAGCAGCGCCGTGTAGCGGGCGGTTGCCGCGGCGGCCCAGGCACCTTCCGTGGACGAGGCCCCGGCGCGCAGCTCGGCGAGCGAGCGCTCGGCGTCCGCGAGGCGTCCGGCCCTGACGTAGGCCTCGGTCAGGTCGCTCTCGTTGAACATGTAGCCGGGGTCGACCGCTCCGTAGCGGAGGCGGGACTCGCGGCCGCGCTCCAGGTGCTCGATCGCCGCGTCGAGGTCACCGGCGCCGAGCGCGAGCATTCCCAGCGCCTGCTCGGCCACCGCCCGGTGGGAGTAGATGCCGAGTCGCTCGCAGATCGCCCGCGCGCGCTCCGCGTTGACGACGCACGCCTCGTCTTCGGCGCGGTAGGCGGCGACGAAGGCGCGGGTGTTCGAGGTCAGCGCCTGCAGGAAGGGCCCGATCGCCTCCTCGCCGAGCGCCGCGGCCTCCTCGGCGAGCTCGCGGGCGGCGAGGAAGTCCCCGCGCCTGGTGTGCACACTGGTCAGCACCACGAGCGGAAAGGCCAGCGGGGTCACCGCGCCGCGGTCGCGCAGCGTCTGCACGACGGGAGCGATCAGACCGGTGGCGGCGTCCTGCTCCTCGGTCCAGTGCAGGGCCATCCCGGAGAGGGCGATCACCTGGTGCCCCGGGCCGGCGGGGTCGAGCGCCCGGATTTCCTCGAGTCGCCCGAGGAGCACCTCGCGGGCCGCGCGGTGCTCGCCGGCGACCGCCTGCGCGGAGGCCTCGAGGACCGCCGGGACCAGGTCCGCCCCCGGCGGCGCGAGCGAGCCCGCGCGGCCGGCGACGCGGGCGATCTGGTCGACCGGGCCGGAGCCCATCAGGGCGATCGCCGCCTGGGTGAGGAGCCCCGCCGCGCGCCCCGGATCGGTGGCCGCGATCCGCTCGGCCTCGGACTCCAGCAGCGCCTGGCCGTCCGCCGGGCGACCGGCCTGCGCGGTGGCCATCCCGACCAGGAGCTGGGTGTCGGCGTGCTCGGCGTCGTCGGTGGGCGGGGGGAGGTCGGCGGCGAGCGCGAGCGCGCTCTCCGGGTGACCGTTGACCAGCGCGAGGTGGCCGGCGGTCAAGGTCCGCGCGCGGCTCCGTCCGGGATCCGGCGTCAGCGCCACGGCCCGCCGCAGGGCCTGCAGCCCGGTGCCGGGCGCGCCGCGCGCCACCGCGTCGAGGGCCGCCCGCTCCAGCTCCGTCGCCAGCTCCTCGTCGGGCGCCTCGGCGGCGACCGCGAGATGCCAGGCTCGCTCCGGGCCCGGGAGGGCCTCCGCCAGGCGCCGGTGCGCGGAGCGGCGCTTGCTCGGCGGGGCGCCGTGGTAGACGGCGGCGCGCGCCTCGGGATGTCCGAAGCGCACCGTGCGCTCCGCGAGCACGACCAGGCCGTCGTCCTCGGCGGGGCCGAAGGCGTCGAGCCCGTCGAGCGCGGCGGCCAACGGCGCGCGCGCCCCGTCGCTGCTGGCGGCGGCCAGGAGCAGGGCCGCTCGGGTCGCCGCCGGCAGGCGGTCGAGGCGGCTCGCGTAGGAGTCGGTGAGCCGCCGCCCGGCAGGCGGCAGGTCGGGCAGCGCCGCGCCCCCGGAGCGTTGCGCGGCGGTCAGCTCCGTGGGCCCCTCGAGCAGGGCCAGCGGATTGCCGCCGACCGCCTCGACCAGCGTCTCGGCGACCGCGGGCGCGAGCCCCCCGCGGCGGGCCAACGCGATCGCCGCCGGTCGCTCCAGCTCCTCCAGCATCAGCGTCGGCAGCTCCGGCCAGTCCTCGAGCTGCTCGCCGCGCAGCGCGTGGACGACGAGGACGCTCGCCCCGAGCTGCCCGGCGCGCCGGGCGACGAAGGCGACCGCGGCCCGCGAGGAGGCGTCCAGCCACTGCACGTCGTCGACCGCGATCGTCACCGGGGCGAGCGCCGCGACCAGGTCGGCGAAGGCGTGCAGGACCGCGCCGCGGTCCGGCCCCGCCGGGTCGGCCAGCGACAGTGCCCCCCGCAGAGCGCCCCGCTGCGCTCGCGGCAGCGCCTCGATCTCGTCCACGACCGGGCCGAGCAGGCCGCGCAGCCCGGCGAAGGGCAGCGCGATCTCGGTCTGCACGCCGGTCACCTCGAGGAGGGGGTCGGCGCCGGCGACGCCTGCCGCGAGCAGGGCGCTCTTGCCGACCCCGGGCCGACCGGCGATCACGAGGGTCCCCGAAGCGCCGACCAGCGAGCCGAGTCGGTCAAGCTCGGCATCGCGCCCGATCAGCGTCACCCCGGAAAGGTAGCCGTGTTCGACGCCTCCGACGTCGCGTCGGCTCCTTCCATCGGTGATCGGCGCGCCCGGATCCGTCAGGAATCGAGAAGCGACCGCGCTCTGAGGGGGTTAGCGTCGCGAACCGAGGTCGGATGACCGCAGAGCCGACCCGACCGAAGCCAACCCGCAGTCCCCGGAGGGAGAGATCGATGAAGACGATGACGTGCAGGCAGCTGGGCGGTCCCTGCGATCACGCCCATCACGGCGAGAACGCGAACGAGGTGATCAAGGCCCAGGATCGTCACCTCAAAGAGGTGGTCGCGGACGGCGATACGACGCACCAGCAGGCACTGTCGGAGATGAAGAACCGGTGGAAGCACCCGATCTCAGGGATGGGGTGGTACCGCAAGGCCAAACGGGACTTCGCGAACCTGCCCGAGGACTGAGGAGACCACGTCGCCACGTCCCAGGGCTGCCGCGTCGACGGCCCTCATTCGCCGGCCAGAATCGTTTCCGCCACTTCGCGAAAGATCGGTGCGGCGACGTCGTTGCCGAACTGGGTCGTACACTCGACCGTGGCGGCGATCGCGATCTTTGGATGGTTCGCGGGGGCGAATCCTATGAACCAGCCCTGGTTCACTTCGGCGCTACCACCGCACGCCTTGTTGTACGGCGTTTCCGCGGTACCCGTCTTGCCCGCCACCGGGACGCCTGCGATCGCCGCATTGGTGCCGGTGCCTTCGCGCACGACGCCTTCCATCGCGACGGTGAGCTCTTCGGCCGTCTTCGCCGTGATCGGTTCGCTGTAGATGGTCGGCTTCATCGTCTTGGTGACGCTGCCGTCGACATTGACCACGCGGCTCCAGATCTGCGGCCGCATCAGCTTGCCGTGGTTGGCGACGGCAGCCGCGACCATTGCGTCCTGCAGCGGCGTCACCAACAGCCGCTCCTGGCCGATCGCCACACGCGCCAGATCGACCGGGTCATGGCGGGTCAACAGTTCTCTTCCTTCAAAGACACCGCTCGGTTCGACCTCGTTTTCGGGCAGGTCTATCGGAGGGATCGCGTTGAAGCCGAACTTTTCCATCGTTGAGAACAGCTTGGCCTGGCCGACCTTCTGACCCAGCTGGCCGAACCAGGTGTTTACCGAGTTGGTCAACGCGGTGTCGAGCGAGATTTCGCCCCAGTTCTGATTGCCGTCGTTGGCGAGTTCGTGGCCTTCATCGATGATCGATCCGGGTGCGTTGATCGTGGTTTCCGGGGTGATGACACCGGATTCGAGCCCGGCTGCGGCAGTTACCACCTTGAAGGTCGAGCCCGGCGGGTACTGGCCCTGGGTGGCGCGGTTGAGCAGCGGCGTGCTGATTTCGGCCACGTTCCACTTCCCGATCTTTTTCGGGATGGCGTTCGGGTTGTAACCGGGATTCGAGGCCATCACCTTGACCGCGCCGGTGCTTGGTTCGATCGCCACGACGGCGCCGTGGCCGGCCGCCGCGAGTGCGTTCATGGCTACTTCCTGGGCCTTCGGGTCGAGGCTGGTGACGATCTGTTCGCCTTCCTGCCTCTGCCCGCTCAGCTGGTCGAGGATCGTCCCGAATTCTGATTCTTCGCCGGTCAGTTCGGCGTTGTGGAACTTCTCGAACTCGGATTGGCCCTGTTCCGCAAAGCTGTAGCCGATCGGGTGGCCGAAGAGCGCCCCAAGCGGGTAGTGGCGCACATATATCCGATTGCTTCCGTGCCCTTCGGGGACCGACTTGGCGATCACCTGGCCGTCACCGGCGAGGATTCCACCACGGGGAATCTGCTGTTGCTCGAAGAGCGGCCGCTTGTTGCTTTCCTGGGCCTTCAGGTTCTTGGCGTCGAAGACCGACCACCAAGACGTGAAGGCGACCAGGATGCCGAACAGGAAGACGATGAAGCCGAAGAGTTTGATGATCTGACGGTTCATCGCGCTTTCGCCGTCAAGTCCGAACTGCCAGTGAATCGAGGAGCGGCAGTTCTCGCACTGGCGTTGTCGATGAGGTCGGCAACGCGCACTTCAGTCCGGCTGCCCAAGCCACGAAAGTCGAGAACGCCGCGCGGAGGCGGCGTTCTCGACAGGGTGAGGCACCCTGGTAGGGATTCCTCGTAGCCGATGCTCGGCCGCAACCCTCTGGTTCAGCTAGCACCTTGAGCCCAATACCCCGGCGTTCCAGACACTCGACGTTGTGTTCGGAGCGTTCGTGCCGGGGTTCCAACAGCCCGACGTGCCAAAGTTGCCAGCAGTAACTTTCCTGTTGACACAGCGGTTCTTCATGGAGCTGTACCAGTAGACGCCGTTATCGCCGTTACCACCACACGTCCATGACGTGCGTTCACCTTGAAAGCTCGCTTGGGTCCAGGTGCAAAAGTAGCCTTCTTCACAGTTTTCCGGCCCGAGTGGAATGGTTGGCACCAATTGACTCGGCGCCTGTGGTGCTTCTTGGGCGTTTGTGCGGCCACGCAGCAACGTGTCCGCTGTTTCGATTGCTGGGGCGCCTCCTTCGGGAGGCGCCCCGGTTCCATTGCCGACCGGGAGACGTACGGAGTCCGGCGGCAGCACGAGCTGGCGAGGATGCATTTCGGCCGGAGACCGGTCTGGTACCAGCAGATACATTCGCCCGTGCCCATTGCGGGTACGACTATTACCAGATCCTAATTAGATGGTCGAATTTGTTTGCAACAAATTCGAGATCGTTCGCCGCGCGGCGGGCTCGACCGGCGAGTCGACTCGCCGGCGAATCGTCGATGGGACTCGAGGACGACTGCTATCTCCACCGACGAGCGCCGCTCGCCATCCCCCACTACGTGGTCTTGTTCTCCCTCTGGATCGGTGCCGTCCTCGCCGCGATCGCCGCTTGGTTCTCGATCCTCTTCGGCGGCCGGTACCCGCCTGGGATCTTCGACTACGTCGAGGCTGCGCTCCGGTGGCACAACCGCGTGGTCGCCCTACGCCTTCTCCTGCTCACCGACGACGATCCGCCGTTCCCGGCTGCGCCCGTGAATCCCTGCTCGCGGTCCGGCGGCCCGCCGCCGTCTAGCTCCGATCGGCATGCCACGCGCGGTTGGGAGAAGTAGAAGTGCAGCGTGGCGGCGGGACCAGCAAGGCCCTCGTGGTCACCGACGGGCTCGAACACCGTCGCGGTCCTACTATCCGGGTCGCTACCGCAATCCCAGCAGGGACCGCGAAAAGTGCCTGAGATTCGGAGTGGCGGTTCGAGACGGAGCGGATGGCCCGGTACGGTTGAGACCGTGACCGTGAGGATCAGCGGTGTGCGGCAGCAGGGCATCTGGCCGAGTGTCGTCAGTGATGACGCCGTGGGGCTCCAGGGATGGCTGCTCGCCCTCGGATTCACCGAGGACCTCCTGATCCCGGGCGAGGGCGAGGGCGCGATCCACCACTGCCAGCTCGACTGGCCCGAGGGCGGGCGGATCATGCTGTCCAGCACTGGAGAGCGTCCGACCCCCTGTCGGCCGGGGACGAGCTCACTGCACGTCGTCACGGCCGATCCCGACGCGGTGTTGGCCCGCGCCCGCGCTCTGGACGCAGCGATCGTGCACGAGCTCGTCGACCAGGCCGACTACCCGTCGCGCGACTTCACGGTGGCCGACCCCGACGGCAACCACTGGACGTTCGCGACCTTCGCCGGCTAGATCATCTAGGCCGCTTGTAGGGCGAAACTTAGCGTCGTACGGTTCGGCTCGATCAGGGGATATTGGGGCGTGGCGTGTGATCGTCGACGACGCTCAGCCCAGCGTGTCGTACTCCATCACGGCGATGTCGTGGAAGGGGAGGATTCGCGCCGCGGGGATCGCCTTGATCTTCAGCATGCTGTCGTAGCAGGCCATCACGTCGGTGTGCATGCCGGTCGGGATCACCGTGTAGGTGCCCTTGGCGAGGACCTCCTCGGTCGGCCAGAAGTTCTCGGCGATCGTGCACATGCCGACGATCACGTGCGGCCCCTCGGCAGTCTGGACGACCGCCGACTGGCCGGCCGGCGAGTGGCCCGGGGTCACCACGAGTTCCAGCCCGGGCAGGATCTCGGTGTCGCCTTCGAGTGTCTCGAAGTTCATCGCCTCGATTTCGGCGTAGGTCGATTTCGGCGAGTAGGTGCCCGCGAACAGCGGGTGGGCCGGGATCCGGTCCCACTCGTCGCGCTGGACCACGACCTTGACCTCGGTGTCGCCGAAGACAGCCGGCGTGTTCATCGTGTGGTCCCAGTCGAGGTGGGTCTGGACGATCAGGTCGATGTCGCCTGGCTCGAGTCCCTGGTCGGCCAGCCGCTGCTCGAGCGGGGTCAGGTCTTCGACGTCGGCGAAGGTCTCGCCGGCGAGCAGCAGCGGCCCGTCGTCGGGGCGGATCTTCTCGGCGTACTCGGTGGCGCTGCAGCCGGTGTCGACGAGGACGTTGTGGCTGCCGTCCTGAAGCAGCCAGGAGACGTACGGGACGTCGACCCGACCGCCGAAGTTGTGCATGTAGGTGAAGCGGCTCTTCTCGCGCTGCGGGCCGATCGCGACGACGAGCGGGGTGATCTTCCAGTCGGGCATGTCCTGCTCCTTTCCAACTCCTGTGTGGTTGTACAGTAGCGCGCCCGACAAGGCTCGGTGATCAACCGAGGCAGCTGCGCAGAGGTTCAGGAGTGGTTGGAGCCGAGGCCGTGCCAGGCCTGGTCCCAGCAGGCCAGCTCGCAGCGGCTGCTGGTGAGGAAGGCGCGCTCGGCCGCCTCGCGGGCGCGCGGCCCGCCTTCGTCGGCGAGGCGGTCGGTCAGCTCGCGGCACCAGTCGACCACGTCGAGGAAGCGCTCGGAGGAGTAGAGCTCGACCCAGCGCGCGTAGCGCGGCTCCGGCGAGGGCGGCCGTTTGGCGATCTCCTGGCCGATCCAGAAGTAGCCCCAGATGCAGGGAAGGAGGGCGGCCGGCAGCTCGGCGAGGTCGCCCAGCAGCCCGGTCCGCAGCAGGTGGTCGACGTAGGCGCGGGTGGCGGGCGCCATCTCCTCCCGCTCGAGCTCCTCGGTGGTGACGCCGAATTCGGCCGCATAGCCGCGGTGCAGGTTGAGCTCCATCCCGAGCACCCGGTGGGCGGTCTCGGCGAAGCGCGCCATCGTCGCTTCGTCGGGGGAGCGGGTGACGCCGATCGAGGCCACCCGCACGTACTGGAGCAGGTAGGTGTAATCCTGGCGCAGCCAGGTGCGGAAGCGGTCCTCGCTGAGGCTGCCGTCGGCGATCCCGACGATGAACGGGTGGTTGAGCTGGGCGGTCCAGAGCTCGTCGCCGGCCGCGCGCAGGTAGTCGCTGAAGCGCTCCGGCGCCGCCTCGGTCACGAGCCCGCCCCGCCGCCGTGGGGCTCGCGCGGCAGCTCCGGGTGCGCCGACCACTCCGACCAGGAGCCGTCGTAGACCGCGGCGTCGTCGTAGCCGGCGGCGCGCAGGGCGACCCAGGCGCGGGCGGCGGAGATGCCGCCGCCGCAGTAGAGGACGATCTCGTCCTCGGGGCCGAGGCCGAGCTCGGCGAGCCGCTCGCGGGTACGCGCCGGGGTCTCGAGCCCGCCGCCGGGGGCGGTGAGGCTCGGGGCGGGCAGGCGCCGGGCACCGGGGATGTGCTCGCCGGCGGCCTCCCAGGTCTCGTCCATGCGGCAGTCGAGCAGCGGCAGCCCGGCGGCCAGCGCCTGCTCGACGTCGGCGCGCTCGCGGCGCAGCCGCGGCCGCGGGGCGACGGTGAGTTTGCCGCGGGGCGGGTCGGGGACGATGGCGGGGGCCGAGTCGACCGGGCCGCCGGCGGCCAGCCAGGCCAGCCAGCCGCCGTCCAGCAGGGCGGCGCGATCGTGGCCGATCGCCGCCAGCATCCAGACCACCCGCGCCGCGGTGTAGATGACGTCGTCGTCGTAGGCGACGACGAAGGTCCCGTCGCCGATCCCGAGCCGCTCCAGCGTCCGCGCCAGCCGCTCCGGCGCCGGCATCTGGCCGGCGACCTCGTCGTCGGGGTCGGAGAGGTCGTCCTCGAGGTGGGCGTAGAGGGCGCCGGGGACGTGGCCGGCCGCGTAGGCGCGGCGGCCGGCGTCGCGGTCGTCGAGTCCCCAGCGGACGTCGAGGACGACCAGGCCCTCGGCACCGAGCTCGGCGGCCAGCTCCGTGGCGGAGATCAGGGGTCCCACTTGCCGAGGCGCCGTCATCTATTTAGTATCTCATATCTCATGCTTGTCCAGAGCTTCGACTACATCGTCGTCGGGGGTGGCGCCGCCGGCGCCGCGGTCGCCCGCCGCCTCGCCGAGGCCGGCCTCGGCAGCGTCTGCCTGCTCGAGGCGGGCCCCAGCGACGAGGGCGACCAGCGGGTGCTGAAGCTGCGCGACTGGATGGGGATCGCCGGGACCGAGATCAACCGAGAATACGAGCTGGAGCCACAGCCCCACGGCAACAGCGGCCTCCGCCACACCCGCGCGATCGTGCTCGGCGGCTGCAGCTCCCACAACGCCGGGATCGCGTTCAAGCCGCTCGACTCCGACTTCGAGACCTGGGTCGAGCGGGGGGCCGAGGGCTGGGACCCGGCCGCGCTCGCCCCCGCCTGGGAGAGGCTGCGCGAGCGCGTCCACGTCGAGACCGCCGCCGACGAGAACCCGCTCTCGCGGGCCTTCGTCGAGGCCGGGGTCGAAGCCGGGCTGCCGCGCGTCCGCTTCAACCAGGACCCGCACGGCGAGGGGATCGGCCGGCTGCAGCTGAACCAGCGCGACGGGGTCCGCCAGTCGAGCTCGGTCGCCTACCTGCATCCGCTGGCCGCGCTGCCGGCGGCGCTCGAGGTCCGGACCGAGAGCCCGGTGCGGCGGCTGCTGATCGAGGACGGGCGCGCCGCCGGGGTCGAGCTCGCCGGCGGCACCCTGCGCGCCGCCCGCGAGGTGATCGTCTGCGCCGGCGCCTTCGAGAGCCCGAAGCTGCTGGCCCTCTCCGGGGTCGGCGACCCGGAGGAGCTGCGGCCGCTCGGGCTGCCGGTCCACAGCGCCGTGCCGGGGGTCGGCCGCAACCTCCTCGACCACCCGGAGGGGACGGTGATGTGGGAGGCGGCGCGGCCGATCCCGCCGCGGTCCTCGCAGTTCTGGGACGCGGCGCTGTTCGCCAAGAGCGAGCCGGCGCTGCCGCGGCCCGACCTGATGATCCACTTCGGCCTCACCGCCGGCGACGTCAAAGGGGCGCTCTCCGGCTTCCCCGAAGCCGAGCACTGCTTCTGCCTGACCCCGAACGTGATGTACCCGCGCAGCGTCGGCCGGCTGCGGCTGCGCTCGGCCGATCCCGACGACCGGCCGCGGCTCGACTTCGGCTACTTCAGCGACCCCGAGGGCCACGACGTGGCGAAGATGGTCGCCGGGATCGAGCTGGCGCGCCGGGTCGCGGCGGCGCCGGCGCTGCGCCCCTGGCGCGGCCGCGAGCTGGCGCCGGGGCCGGAGGCCACGAGCGCCGAGGCGCTGCGCGAGTTCGCCGCCGCCACCCAGACCACCGTCAGCCACCCCGCCGGGACCTGCCGGATGGGCCGCGCCGACGACGAGCTGGCGGTCGTCGACCCGCGGCTGCGGGTCCGCGGCGTCGGCGGGCTGCGGGTCGCCGACGCCTCCGTCTTCCCGGCGATGACCGGCGTCAACCCCTGCCTCACCTGCATGCTGGTCGGCGAGCGCTGCGCCGAGCTGGTGGCGGCGGACGCCTGAGGACCTGAGCCCGCGCCGCGATCGCCCCCGCTCCGGCCGCGGTTTGACTAGCGTTGCGGCGTGGCGGCGCGCGCGACCAGCACCAATCGCCGTGACCCGGAGGGGTCGCGGCGCAAGATCCTCGACGCGGCCGAGCTCGTCTTCGCCCGCGCCGGCTACGAGGGCGCGACCCTGGCCGAGGTCGGACGCGAGGCGGGGATGTCGGGGACCCTGCCGAGTTACTTCTTCGGCGACAAGGACGGCCTCTACGACGCCGTCATCTCGCGCCTCTTCGGCGACCGCGACGCGGCGCTGGAGGCGGTCTGCGCCGACGCCGTCGAGCTCGCGGCCGCCGGTGGCCCGGCGGCTGCCCGCGCGGCCCTCGACCGTCTCGTCGGCGGCTACGTCGAGTTCGCCGAACGCCGCCCCGCCTTCGTCCAGGTGATGACCCGCGACGCGATCGACCACGAACGCCGCGGCCGGGTCAGCGGCCGCCGCCACTCCGCCGCCTTCCAGGAGAGCGTCGAGCGGATCGCCGCCGCCTTCGTCCCGGCTCCCGGTCCCGCCACCGATCTCGACCAGCTGGTGATCAGCCTGATCGCTCTCTGCCTCTTCCCGCTCGAGCACGACTCGACCCTGCTCGCGGGCATGGGCTACGTCGCCCACAGCCCCGGCTTCTCCGAGCGCCGCGTCGCCCACATCGTCGACCTCGTCTCCCGCGCCCTCACCCCGTAGGGCGTTGATTCCACGGGGTCGGCGGGGGACGGGCGGGGTCCGCCGCGCTTGCGGCCGGCCGAGATGGTCCCGGGCTCCTCATGGGGGTCCTGGCAGGCTGTGACCCCCATGAGGAGCCCGGGACGTAAGGGGTTCGTCGGGACGTGGGCGAGGGTCCGTGGCGAAGTCGGACTTCCGTGACGTCCCCCGGGGGGACCCGGACGCGCTGCATGAGAAATCCACCGAATGGGGGTCCCTATTCGTGCAGCGCGATCTCGACCCAGGGGAGGACGGGAGGAAGCGTGGAGTTCCCGGCATCTCCGTGACGGGGTCCCACTTCGGTGACGCTCCCGTCACACCCTCGTGACCCTTCCTCCCCGGGGAGACGCCCCGCCCTGGTGAGTTCGCAGTCATCCACGCTATATGTAGATAACTGCGAACTCACCGGGTGGGGGCCTGACAATCCATGGCTCTTCCCGGTATCTCCGTCACGAGGTCACTCTCCGGTCGCAGGTCGGTGACGCGCCCGCGACCCTTCCCCCACGCCTCTCATACCCTGCCGTCTCGGCCACGGCCACAGCCTGCCCGGGCCGTGGACGAGACGGCCCTTCCCTTTCCCCAGGCGACAGCTTCAAGGGGCCTTGTCCCTTCCGGGCGCCAGCCGACGGGCCCCGTCCCTGTCGCACCCCGCCCGGGCACCGACCGACACGGCCTGAGCCCTTGGGATCAACCAGCTCAGAGGCTGTCGCCGGCCGCGCTCAGCCGATGCGGCGGTCGTGGCCCTGCCAGGCCTCGGCGCGGAGGGCGTGCTTGCGGACCTTGCCGGTCGAGGTCTTCGGCAGCTCGGCGACGAAGTGGACGTCGCGGGGGGCCTTGAAGCCGGCGATCGTGGCGCGAACGTGGGCGATCAGGTCCTCGGCGCCGACGGTCTCGCCCTGGCGGAGGACGACGAAGGCGCCGGGGCGCTCGCCCCAGCGCTCGTCGGGGACCGCGATCACCGCCGCCTCGAGCACCGCCGGGTGCGCTTCGAGCGCCTGCTCGACCTCGACCGAGGAGATGTTCTCGCCGCCGGAGACGATCACGTCCTTGGCCCGGTCGCGCAGCTCGAGGTAGCCGTCGGGGTGCATCACCCCGAGGTCGCCGGTGCGGAAGTGGCCGTCGAGCATCGCCGCCGCGGTCGCCTCCGGGTCGCGGTGGTAGCCGAGCATGACGTTGTTGCCGCGGATGGCTACCTCGCCCATCGTCTCGCCGTCGGCGGGGACGTCGACGCCGTCGGGGTCGAGGACGCGGACCGGCAGCGAGATCACGTTGGCGACGCCCTGGCGCGCCTTCATCCGCGCCCGCTCGCCGGCGTCGAGGGCGTCCCACTCGGGCAGCCAGTCGCAGATCACCGCCGGGCCGAAAGTCTCGGTCAGCCCGTAGAGGTGGGTGACCTCGATCCCGAGCTCGGCCAGCCGCGCGAGCAGTGCCGGCGAGGGCGGGGCGCCCCCGGTGGCGACCCGGATCGGCTCGCGGCCGGCGACCGGGGCCGCGCGGGGATGGTCGGCGAGGGCGATGAGGACGGTCGGGGCGGCGTTGAAGTGGGTGACGCCCTCGCGCCGGATCAGCTCCCAGATCGTCTCCGGGTCGACCTTGCGCAGGAGCAGGTGGGTGGCGCCGACCGCGGTTGTCGCCCAGGTGAAGCACCAGCCGTTGCAGTGGAACATCGGCAGCGTCCAGAGGAAGGTGCTGTCGGCGCGCATGCCGCTGTGGAGGGCCATCGAGAGCGCCTGCAGGTAGGCGCCGCGGTGGTGGTAGACGGCGCCCTTGGGCTCGCCGGTGGTGCCGCTGGTGTAGTTGATCGCCAGCGGCGAGCGCTCGTCGGCGGGGGTCAGCTCGAGCGCCTCGCCGGCGGCGAGGAAGCCCTCGTACCCGGCGCCCTCGACCACCGTCCGCACGGCCCGTCCGGAGGCGGCGATTGCCTCCCGCCCGAGCTCCTCGTAGGCGGCGTCGCAGAGGAGGACGTCGGCCTCGGCGTTGCCGAGGATGAAGGCGAGGGCGTCGGCGCCGAGGCGGACGTTGAGGGTGACGAGCACGGCCCCGGCCAGCGGCACCCCGTAGTGGGCCTCGAGCATGACCGGCGAGTTCGAGGCGAGGACGGCGACGCGGTCGCCGTCGCCGACCCCGGCGGCGCGGAGGGCGCCGGCGAGCCGGCGCGAGCGGTCCCAGAGCTCGCGGTAGGTGCGCCGCAGCTCGCCGTCGACCAGCGCCGTCCGCTGGCCGTGGACGTGGGCCGAGCGACGCAGGAACGCGGTCGGGGTGAGAGGCTCGGAGGAGAGCCGGTCGAGGGCTGGGTCGGTCTCCGTTCCTATGGGATAAAATAGTACAGCGAGGTCGCTGGGAATCAATCTAAATGCCGACACTCCGGGGCGAATGTGGAAGTCCTGAGCGATCATTCAGGACTTCAGACGAAGCCGCTCGTCGGCGCCCCGGTGGCCCGCCTCGACGCCGCCCGGCTGCTGCGCGGCCAGGGCCACTACATCGCCGACATCGAGCGGGTCGGGATGCTGCACGCCTGCTTCGTCCGCTCGCCGCACGCCCACGCCCGCCTCGGCGCCGTCGACGGCGGCGCCGCCCTCGCCCTCGAGGGGGTGGTCGCGGTCCTCGCCGCCGCCGACTTCCCGCACCGGCCGCTGCTCGACAGCGTCCGCATCGAGGGCCTGCGCAAGACCCCGCAGCCGGCGCTGGCGAGCGAGCGGGTCCGCTTCCAGGGCGAGCCGGTCGCGGTCGTCCTCGCCTCCAGCCGGGCCCGGGCGGAGGACGGCGCCGAGCTGGTCCGGGTCGAGTACGAGCCGCTGGCGCCGGTGCTCGACGCCGAGGCCGCGGCGGCCGGCGCCGGCCCCGACCTGTTCGAGGGCGGCAACCTCCTCTATCGCGGCGAGATCGTCGCCGGCGACGTCGAGGGCGCCTTTGCCGCCGCCGACCACGTCGTCAGCGCCCGCTACCACGGCAACCGCTACGCGGCGGTGCCGATGGAGGCGCGCGGCTGCGTCGCCGAGCACGACCCCGGCAGCGGCGAGCTGACCCTCTGGTGCTCGACCCAGGGGCCGCACCAGCTGCGGCGGCGGCGCTCGCAGACGGTCGGACTGCCCGAGTCCCACATCCGCGTCATCGCCCCCGACGTCGGCGGCGCCTTCGGGCAGAAGATCCCGGCCCACGCCGAGGAGGTGGCGATCGCCCTCGCCGCCCGCGCGGTCGGGCGGCCGGTGCGCTGGATCGAGGACCGGCTCGAGAACCTGCTCGCCGCCCCGCACGCGAAGGAGCAGCTGATCGAGACCGAGCTGGCGCTGGCCGCCGACGGTACCTTCCTCGGCCTCCGCGCCCGCATCCTCGGCGACGCCGGCGCCTACTCCCACAACAGCACCAGCGCCCTGATCGAGCCCTATCTCTCGGCCGGGCTGATGCCCGGCGTCTACGCGGTCCGCGACTACAGCTGCGAGATCCTCGCCGCGGTCACCAACAAGTCGCCGGTGGCGCCCTACCGCGGCGTCGGCTGGACCGCCGGCCACACCGCCCGGGAGCTGCTGATCGAGAAGGCGGCGCGCCATCTCGGCGTCGACCCGGCGGCGCTGCGGCGGCGCAACATGGTCGACGCCTTCCCGTACGAATCGTGCACCGGGATGCTCTACGACAGCGGCAGCTACGTCGCCTCGCTCGACCGCGCCCTGGCCGAGATCGGCTACGAGGAGCTGCATCGGGACCGGGGCGCGCCGGCCGTCGGGGAGCCCGCGGTCGGGGTCGGGGTCAGCCCCTACGTCGAGCCGACCGGATGGGGCAGCGACGGCGCCCTGCAGTCGCGTTGGTCGTTCGCCTCCCACGACTCGGTGCGGATCGAGATCGACCCCTCGGGGGCGGTCACCGCCGCGGTCGGCACCCCGTCCCAGGGGCAGGGCCACGAGACGATGCTGGCCCAGATCGTCGCCGACGGGCTCGGGGTCGAGCTGGACCGCGTCCGGGTCGTCTCCGGCGACACCGCCGGCACCCCGATCAGCACCGCCGGCACCCGCGCCAGCCGCACCGCGGTGGTCGTCGGCGGCGCCCTCGCGCTGGCCGCCGAGGAGCTGCGGGCGAAGCTGGAGCGGATCGCCGCCTACCTGCTCGGGGCGGAGCCGGAGGACGTCCGGATCGAAGCCGGCCGGGTCGCCGTCGCCGGTGACCCCGACCGCGAGGCGACCCTGCGCGAGGTCGCCGAGGCCGCCTTCTACGACCCGGCGCTGCGGGCGCGGATGCCGGACCCCTCGCTCAGCGTCAGCCGCTTCCACGACCCGCCCGCCAGCTACGCCAACGGCTGCGTCGTCGCGATGGTGGAGGTCGACGTCGAGACCGGCGCGGTCACGCTGCGGCGGCTGCTCTCGGTCGAGGACTGCGGCACCGTCGTCAACCCGGCCCTGGTCGACGGCCAGGTCCGTGGGGCGCTGGTCCAGGGTGTCGGCGGCGCCCTGCTCGAGCAGGTCCGCTACGGCGAGGACGGGGCCCTGCTCAGCGGCGACCTGCGCCGCTACAAGCTGCCGAAGGCGACCGATGTGCCGGCGATCGAGCTCCACCACGAGTGCTCGCCGTCGCCCTTCACCGTGAACGGGATGAAGGGGGTGGGGGAGTCGGGGGCGATCGCGGCGCCGGCGGCGGTCGCCGCCGCGGTCGCCGACGCCGTCGCCCACCTCGGGGTCGAGATCGAGTCGCTTCCGATCGACACCGGGCGGATCGTCGCCGCGGCGGCCGGGGAGGGGAGCTAGGAGATGCCCACAGGGAGGGAGATCGTCGAGGTCGAGGGCATTGCCCCGCCGTTCGGCGGCTACAGCCACGGGGCGATCGGCGGCGGCCGGGTCCTGCACGCCGCCGGCACCGGCTTCGGCTCGGTGCTGAAGCTGACCGCCTTCGTCACGGACCGCGCCCACGCGACGGCGCCGGCGGCGGTACCGGAGTGAAATCGGCACCCTTCACCTACCACGCGCCGACGGCGGTCGAGGAGGCCGCGGCGTTGCTCGCCGCCCACGGCGAGCGGGCGCGGGTGCTGGCCGGGGGCCAGAGCCTGGTGCCGCTGATGCACAGGCGGATCGAGCGGCCCGAGCACCTCGTCGACCTCAACCGGATCGTCGGCCTCGATCGCCTCGAGGCGGACGCCGAGGGGCTGCGGATCGGGGCCACGGTGCGCCAGCGCCAGGTCGAGGGCGACGCCGCCGTCGCCGCCCGCTGGCCGTTGCTGGTGGAGGCGATCGCCGAGGTCGCCCACCCGGCGATCCGCAACCGCGGCACCGTCGTCGGCAGCCTCTGCAACGCCGACCCTTCGGCCGAGCTGCCGAGCGCCGCGCTCGCGCTGGGCGGGACGATCGTCGCCGCCGGCCCCGACGGCGAGCGCCAGATCCCGCTCGCCAGGTTCTTCGCCGGACCGGGAGAGACGGCGCTGGCGCGCTCCGAGCTGGCGCTCGAGCTGCGGTTGCCGGCGCCGGCGCCGCGCACCGGCTCGGCCTGGCTCGAGCTGGCCCGGCGCGGCGGCGACCTGCCGGTGGCCGGGGTGGCGGCGGTCGTCGGCCTCGACTCCGGCGGCCGCTGCGAGCGGGTGCGGCTGGCCTGCGCCAACGCCGCCCCGGTCCCGCTCGACTGCGGCCGCGAGGCCGAGGCGTTGCTCGGCGCCGCGGTCGACGAGGAGGGCGCGGCCGCGGTCGGATCCGCGGTCGCCGCCGCCGCGGATCCCGTCGACGACTACCAGGGCTCGGCGGCGGAGCGTCGCCGCGTGCTCGCCGTGCTCGTGCGGCGGGCGTTGCTGCGGGCCGCCGCCCGGGCCGAGGGACGCTCGTGAGGTGGTCTCGATGAGCGAGCCGGGACGGACCGCGATCGAGCTCACCGTCAACGGCGAGACCCGGCGCGGCGAGGTCGAGCCGCGGATGACGCTGGCCGACTTCCTGCGCGAGGAGTTGCGGCTGACCGGCACGCACGTCGGCTGCGAGGACGGCTTCTGCGGCGCCTGCACCGTTCACCTCGACGGCAGCAGCGTCCGCTCCTGCCTGCTCTACGCGGTCCAGGCCGCCGGCCGCGAGGTCCACACGGTCGAGTCGTTGGCCGGCCCCGACGGCGAGCTGCACCCGCTGCAGGAGGCGTTCCGCCGCAACCACGGCCTCCAGTGCGGCTTCTGCACCCCGGGGATGCTGATGAGCGCGCTCGAGCTGGCGCAGTCGCGCGAACGCGACGGCGCCGCCGAGCCGCCCGACGAAGCGGAGATCCGCACCGCGATCGCCGGCAACATCTGCCGCTGCACCGGCTACCAGGGAATCGTCGACGCGATCGCCGAAGCGCTGCGGGACTAGCGGCGGCTGGCGCCCGAAGCACAACGGACGGGCCGTCTCGTCCACGACCCGGGCGGGCTGTGGCCGTGGCCGAGACGGCCGGGTCTCCGGGGAGAGGAAGGGTCGGCACGCCGTACCAGGGGACGCACGCCCCGATGAGTTCGCAGAAACCCGCGGATAGCGCGGCAAAGTGCGAACTCACCGGGGGCCGGGACGGTGCGCGGGGAGGAAGGGTCGCGAGGGTGTGACGGGGGAGGCACGCGTGCGCCATAGGACCGTCACCGATCTGGGACCTCGTGACGAAGACGCCGGGAACGTCACGGTTCCTCCTGTCTTCCTCAACCGCCTGAGGCGCGCTGCAGTGGTTGGTGTCGCTATAGCGACCTGAATCGTTGCAGCGGTTCCTGGGGCCTCGATCCCGGGCCTCCCCGGGCGCTCCTTTCACACGGGACGGTCACGGAAGTCCGACTTCCCACCATCCCTGTGCCCGCTCCCTCATGCACCCCTCACGTCCCGGGCGTCTCATGGGGGTCACAGCCTGCCAGGACCGCCATGAGACGCCCGGGACGCGGCTCGGACGGGCGCGAGGGCACTGGCAACGCGGCCTACTTCCCGCCGCGGCTCAGGTCACTCGCCGAGCCGCGACTTCTGGACCTTGCCGAGGGCGTTGCGGGGGAGGGCCTCGAGAAAGCGGAACTCGCGTGGGCGCTTGTGGGGGGAGAGGAGGGCGGTGGTGTGGTCGGTGAGCTGCTCGGGGCGCGGCGGCTCGGGGCCGGCGGCGACCACCCAGGCGACGATCCGTTCGCCGAGGTCGGGGTCGGGGGCGCCGGTGACCGCGACCTCGGCCACCGCGGGGTGCTCGAGCAGCGCCGCCTCGACCTCGCCGGCGCCGACCCGGTAGCCACCGGTCTTGATCAGGTCGCCGCTGCGGCGGCCGACGATCCGCAGGCCGCCGTCGGGGTCGCGGGTGGCGATGTCGCCGGTCCGGAACCACTCGCCGTCGAAGGTCTTCGCGCTCGCCTCCGGCTGGTTGAGGTAGCCGTCGAAGAGGGTCGGGCCGCGGACCTGGAGCTCGCCGAGCGCCTCGGGGTCGCCCGCGCCGAGCTCGCCGCCGTCCTCGCCGACGAGGCGAACCTCGATCCCCGGGACCGGGAGGCCGACGCTACCCGCCCGCCGCGGCCCGTCGCTGCGGGCGGCGACGGTGATCAGCGTCTCCGTCATCCCGTAGCGCTCGACCACGCGCCGGCCGGTCAGCCGCTCCAGCGCCGCGTGCTCGGCCGCCGGCAGCGCCGCCGAGCCGGAGACGAGGAGGCGGGCGGAGCCGAGCGCCGCCGCCACCTCGGGGCGCTCCTCGGCGGCCAGCCGCAGCCGTCGGTACATCGTCGGCACCCCGAACAGCATCGTCGCCGGGCCGCGCAAGGCGGCGGTGACCGCATCGGGGTCGAAGCGGCCGAGCAGCATCGCGCCGCCGCCCAGCCGCAGCGGCCCCAGCACCCCGAGCACGAGGCCGTGGGCGTGGTAGAGCGGCAGCGCCTGGGCGACGACGTCGGCGGCGGTCCACTCCCAGGCGCGGGCCAGCCCGTCGAGGTCGGCGGCGACCGCGGCGCGGGAGATCACCGCCCCCTTCGGCGGCCCGGTCGTGCCGGAGGTGTAGAGGACGAGCGCCGGCGCCTCGGGCGGCGGCTCGGGGAGCGCGCCCGCCTCCGCCTCGCCCGGCGCCCGACCCGAACCGCGATCGAGCCCGACCTCGCGCCGCGGCCGCGCCGCCAGCGCCGCCGGCAGCTCGGCCCCGGCCGCCTGTAGGACCAGCTCCGGCCCGCTGTCGGCGAGCAGGTGGTCGAGCTCGGCGCTGCCCGCCCGCGGGTTGACCGGGACCACCACCGCGCCGGCCCGCAGCGCGGCGACCACCGCGACGCAGGTCTCGATCGTCGCCGTCGCGAAGACCGCGACGCGCGCCCCCGGCCGCAGCTCCGCGGCGAGCCCGGCGCTGAGGGTGTCGAGCCGCCCGTAGCTGAGCTCGCCTTCGGGGGCGATCAGCGCGGGCCGCGAGGCCGGCGTCTCGGCGATCGGAAGTAGCGGGTCCACGTGGGCACCCGAGCCTAGGTCACCGGACGCCCGGCGGCAGCCGCGAGGGCAGCGGCAGCTGCCAGTCCTCGCCCCGGCTCTCGAACCCGAGCTCGCGGTAAAAGAGCTTCGCCCCTCCGCGGTGGTGGCCGCACTCGAGCCGCAGCAGGTGGCAGCCGGCGGCGGCGGCGCGGTCGGTCGCCGCCGCGACCAGGGCGCGGCCGACGCCTGTGGCCCGGGTCTCGGGGGTGACGATCAGGTCGAGCAGGCGCGCCTCCGGCGAGGCGTGGCCGAGGCGGGGGAGGAGCAGCAGGCAGGCCAGGCCGACGACCTCGCCGTCGCGCTCGGCGAGCAGGACCTCCGTGTCGTCGCGCTCGAGGATGCCCCCGGCGGCGCGACGCGTCGCCGGGCTCGACTCGCGGCAGGGGCGGCCGAGGTCGGCGAGGAGGTCGAGCACCACCCGCAGCTCGGCGGGGCGCGCGCGGCGGATCGCTACCGAACTTGGCATGTAGAATATGATATATCTTACGCTAACCCGGCCCGGTGGCGAGTCGCGGCCGATCTTTGGAAAGGAAGGGAACGGATGTCTGCACCATCACAAACCGCCGTGCTCTCGGCAGTCGATCTCGATGATGTGGTCGACCTGACGCAGGAGATCGTCCGGATCCCGAGCGTTTGCGGGGAAGAGGCCGAGATCTCCGACGCGCTCACCGAGCGCATGCGGGGGATGGGCTACGACGAGGTCTACCAGCAGGAGGCGCTGCCCGGCCGCAAGAACGTGGTCGGCGTCGTCGACAGCGGCCGCCCCGGCCCGACCATCGTCCTCACCGGACACATCGACACCAAGCCGGTCTGCGTCGGCTGGGACGAGGACCCTTACTCCGGCCGCCTCGACGGCGAACGCCTCTACGGCCACGCGGTGATGGACATGAAGGCCGGGATCGCCGGCGTCGTCGCCGCCGGCGACGCGCTCTCGCGCTGCCGCGACCAGTGGCGGGGCAAGGTGATCGTCAGCGGCGTGGTCGACCACATGGGCGACCAGACCGGCGCGATCAAGTTCTTCGACGAGCACCAGGGCGACTACTGCCTGCTCGCCGAGCTGACCGACAACGACATCTACCTCGGCCACCGGGGCCGCCTCTACTGGGACGTCACCTGCTACGGCAAAGCGGCCCATACCTGCCGCCGCCACGACGCGGTCAACTCGATCGCGCTCGCGGTGCCGGTGATCGAGGAGGTCGAGGCGCTGCGTTGGGAACCGGAGGTGGCGGACTGGATCACCGACCTCGTCGGCCCCGAGCTCTACACCGCGGTCGGCCGCATCTACGGCGGCCTCCCGCCGGGAGGCCCGTCGATGATCCCGGACGAGACGGTGATGCGGATCGACTCCCGCCCGCACCCGGGGATCGACGCCGAGCAGGTTCGCGAGTACCTTCAGGCGGCGATCGACCGGGCCGCCGCGAAGCGCCCCGACGGTCGTTACGAGATGGTGCTCGCCGACCGCAAAGACTCCTACCTGATCGAGCGCGACCACCCGCTGGTCGAGGCGCTGGACACCGCCTTCCAGCAGGTCGCCGGGCGCGAGCCGCGCTACGCGGCCGGTTCCTGGCTCGCCGACACGGCGAGCTTCGGCAAGCAGATCCCGACCGTCATCTTCGGGCCCGGCCACGACCCGGTCTACACCCCGAACGAGTGGCTCGACGTCGCCGACATCAAGGAGGCGGCGCAGGTAAACACGGTGATGACGGTCCTGCTCTCCAACCGGGAGGACTGACGGTGCGGACGCGGCTGGAGGGGGTCGAGGGCCTGCGCCGGCTGGCCACGGCGTGCGCCGGGGTCCAGCCGCGGGAGCAGTGCCTGCTGATCACCGACAGCCGCGCCGACCAGAGCGTGGTCGAGGCGATGGCGGTCGTCCTGCGCACCCTTGGGGCGGAGGTCGCCGTCGTCTCCTCGGAGCCGGTCGAGCTGCCCGGCGACGAGCCGCCGGCGCCGGTCCGGGGGGCGATGTCGGACCCCGGGGTCGACGTCATCTTCGAGCTGACCTCGATCTTCGCCGGCTCCAGCCAGGCCCGGCGCGACGCCTGCGAGCGCGGCGCCAGGTACATCACGGTGCCGGGCCTCTCGTGGAGGACGCTGCGCCCCGGCGGCCCCTTCGAGGCCGACTTCGCCGCCCTCGGCGAGCACGCCCGGCGGCTCGGCGAGCGGTTCGACGCCGCCTCCGAGTTCCACCTGGTGAGCGCCGCGGGGACCGACCTGCGCGGCAGCTTCGAGGGCCGCGCCGGGCGGCCGCTGTGGGGGATCGTCGACCGCCCCGGCGGCTACGGCGCGCCGCCCGACATCGAGGTCGGGTCGGCGCCGGTGGAGGGCAGCGCCGAGGGCACGGTCGTGGTCGACGGCTCGCTGCTCTTCCTCAGCGGCGACCAGCTCGGGGCGGCCGTGACCCTGCGCTTCCGCGGTGGCGAGCTGGTCGACGCCTCCGGCCCGGAGGCCTTCCGCCTGGTCGACGCGATCGAGGCGGCGGCCGACGAGCGGATGACCAACCTGGCCGAGGTCTCGATCGGGCTCAACCCGTTCTCGCGGCCGGGCGGCTCGGCACTGGAGCTCGAGGGGATCGTCGGCGGCGCCCACGTCGCCCTCGGCAACAACGTCCCCTACGGCGGCTCGGTGGCCGCCCGCTCGCACATCGACTGCGTGATGCTGGCGGCCGAGCTGCGCCTCGACGGGGAGCCCGTCGACCCCGCCTGGGCAGAGGCGTGAGCCTCGCCGGCGACCTCGTGGAGCTGGCCTCGATCCCGGCGCCGACCTTCGACGAGGAGGGGCGGCTGGAGTGGCTCGAGCGGCGGCTCCGCGAGCTCCCGGGGCGCCGCCGCCGCGACCCGGTCGGCAACCTGATCTGGGAGTGGGGGGAGGGCCGGCCGCGGGTCCTGCTCGCCGCCCACGTCGACACCGTCTTCCCGCGCGACACCCGGCTCGACTTCGAGCGCGAGGGGTCCTTCCTGGTCGGCCCCGGGGTCGGCGACAACGCCGCCGCCGTCGCGGTCGCGATCGCGGTCGTAGGGGGGCTGCTGGAGGAGGGCCTGCCCGGCCCCGGCGCCGTCGCCTTCACCGTCGGCGAGGAGGGGCTCGGCAATCTGCGGGGGGCGAGCGCCGCCTGCGAGGAGCTGCGCCCCGACGCGTTCGTCGCGCTCGAGGGCCACATGCTCGAGGCGGCCGTCGTCGACGCCGTCGGCAGCGTCCGTGCCCGCGTCGTCGTCACCGCCCCCGGCGGGCACTCCTGGTCGGACCGGGGGGCGCCGAGCGCGATCCACGAGCTGCTCGCCGCCGCCGACTCGCTGCTCGCGCTGGGGAGCGCCGAGGCGCCGGTCAACGTCGGCACGATCGCCGGCGGCCGCTCGGTCAACGCGATCGCCGACCGCGCCGAGCTGGTGGTCGAGCGGCGCTCGATCGACCAGGAGGCGCTCGACGAGTTCGCCGCCGCGCTCGGGCGGCTCGCGGTCGGCGAGGGTGCCGCGGTCGAGGTCGAGCCGCTCGGCCGCCGCCCCGGCGGCTCGCTGGCGCGCGATTCCGAGCTGTTCGCCGCGGTCGCCGCGGTCCGCGCGGAGCTCGGCCTCGAGCCGACCCTGGCCGCCGCCTCGACCGACGCCAACGCCGCCTGCGCGCTCGGCATCCCCGCCGTCTGCATCGGCGTCTCGCGTGGCTCCGGGATGCACTCGCTCGGCGAGCGGATCGACCTCGACGCCCTGCCCACCGGCGCCGCCCAACTGCGAGCCCTGCTCGTCCGCCTGCTCGGGCAGCCCGCGAAATCGACCGCCGCCGCCGCGCGGCGCGGCTGAAAAGGAGAGACCCATGCGCTACGGCGTGACCCTGCAAGGCGTGATCCCCCCGGTCGAGTTCGGCGAGCTCGCCAGGCACGTCGAGGAGCTCGGCTACGACAACCTCTGGATCACCGACTCCTCGCTGCACGCGGGCGACGTCTACGTCTACATGACCACGGCCCTGATCGCGACCGAGCGGCTCGTCGTCGGCTCGGCGGTGACCAACCCGCTGACCCGCCACGCCGGGATCACCGCCAACGCCTTCCGCTCGCTCTCCCAGCTCGCCCCCGGCCGGGTCAACTGCGGGATCGCCGTCGGCGACCGGCCGCTGCTCGAGTTCGAGATGAAGATGGCGAAGCTGAAGAACCTGACCGAGACGATCGACGCCCTGCGCCTGCTCTGGGCCGGGGAGGAGATCAGCGGGGAGTTCGGCTCCAGCCGCTTCGAGGGCGCGAAGCTGCTCTCCCCCGCCGGCGACCTCCCCGTCTACATCGCCGCCAGCGGCCCGAAGACGCTGACCACGACCGGGCGCGTCGCCGACGGCGTCATCCTCCTCGCGGGCCTCTTCCCGGAGGCGATCGAGTTCGCCAACCAGCGCCTCGACGAGGGCCGGGCCGACAGCACCCGCCCCAGCTTCGACCGCACCGCCTTCCTGTACGGGGCGATCGACGAGGACCGCCAGTACGCGATCGACGTCGCCCGCCCGATCGTCGCCTGGTTCCCGCAGACCGCCCCCGCCCACGCCCGCCTCGCCGGGATGGACCAGGAGCTGATCGACAAGGTGGTCGAGATCTACCAGGGCGGCGAGTTCCAGCACGCCGGCGACGCCGCCAAGCTGATCTCCGACGACTTCGTCACCAAGGTCGCCTTCGCCGGCACCCCGGCCGACGTCCGCGAGAAGGTCGAGTGGCTGGAGACCCAGCACCTCGACGCCCTCACCGTCTTTCCGCTCGGCGACCCCGAGACCCGCCTGCGCACGATCGAGCACTTCGCCGAGGTCTCGATCCGGCGTTAGGGGGGTCGGGGCCGCCGCGGCCGTCCGAGCTGCGTCCCGGGCGCCTCATGGGGGTCCTGGCAGGCTGTCACCCCCAGGAGACGCCCGGGACGTGAGGGTGCGTCGGGGAGAGGGCACAGGGACGGTGCGAAGTCGGACTTCCGTGATGGTCCCTTGTGAGAGAAGCCCCGGGGAAGCCCGGGATCGAGGCCCCGGAACGCGCTGCAAGGATTTAGGTCGCCATAGCGACACCAATCGCTGCAGCGCGTCCCGGGCGGTTGAGGAAGGCGGGAGGAACGGTGAACGATCTCCCCTTTCCTCCACCCGACCTCCTCCAGCTGTTCCTTATGGCCGATATACCGGCATAAGGAACAGCTGGACGGAGGGCGTCCTCCTGACGAGGGCGAGGTCCCCGACCTTCCCGACTCTCCGTCACGAGGTCCCACTTCGGTGACGAAGCCGTGGTGCTCCCGTCCCACTTCCGTCACACCCTCGTGCCCCGTCCTACATCGCGGCGAGTACGGGACGAAAAGATATGAGATACGATAATTCCATGAGGGAAGGGGCGGAAGCCGAGCTCGTGGGCGCGGAGGCCGAGCTGGCGGCGGCCTATGAGCGCTGGCGGAACGCGGTCGCCGATCTCGCGCCGGCCGAGACCGACTCCGGGCTCCCGGTCGAGGCCGTCTACGGTCCGACGGCCGCAGATGCCAGGGGGACGCTTGGCGCCGCGGCGGACGAGTACCTGGAGCGGCTCGGCTTTCCCGGCGAGCCGCCTTTCACGCGCGGGATCTACCCCTCGATGTACCGGGGGCGCCCGTGGACGGTCCGGCTCTACTCCGGCTGGGGGACGGCGGAAGACACCAACGAGCGCTTCCGCTACCTGCTCGAGCGCGGCCAGACCGGGCTCAGCGTCGCCCTCGACCTGCCGACCCAGATGGGCCTCGACTCCGACGCCGAGCCGGCCCGGGCGGAGGTCGGCAAGGTCGGCGTCGCGGTCGCCTCGCTGGCCGACATGGAGACGATCTTCGAGGGGATCCCGCTGGAGCGGATCTCGACCTCGTTCACGATCAACGCCACCGCCCCGATCCTGCTGGCGATGTACCAGGTGGTGGGCGAGCGGCAGGGGGTCGACCCGGCGCAGCTGCGAGGCACCGTCCAGAACGACATCCTCAAGGAGTACCTCGCCCGCAAGACCTACATCTATCCGCCGCGGCCCTCGATGCGGCTGGCCACCGACGTGATCGAGTATTGCGCGCGGACGCTGCCGAAATTCAACCCGATCAGCGTCTGCGGCTACCACGTCCGCCAGGCCGGCTCCGACGCCGTCCAGGAGATCGCGATCGCGATCTCCAACGGGCTCGCCTACGTGCAGTCGGTGGTCGACCGCGGCATCGGGGTCGACGAGTTCGCGCCGCAGATCTCCTTCAACAACTCGACCATGCGCGACATCTTCGAGGAGATCGCCAAGCACCGGGCGGCGCGGCGGATCTGGGCGCGGCTGATCGAGGAGCGCTTCGGCAGCACCGACCCCCGCTCCTGTCGCCTCCGCCTCTACTCGGGCGGCGACGGCACCTCGCTGACCGCGGCCGAGCCGCACAACAACATCATGCGGATCGCCCTGCAGGCGCTGACGGTCGTCCTCAGCGGCGCCCAGGCCGTGCACACGATGTCCTGGGACGAGGCGCTCGGGCTGCCGAGCGAGGAGTCGGTGCTGCTGGCGCTGCGGACGCAGCAGATCCTCGCCCACGAGAGCGGCGTCGCCCGCACCGCCGACCCGCTCGGCGGCTCCTACTACGTCGAGGCGCTGACCGACGAGCTCGAGCGCCGGATCGACACCCTGATCGCGAAGATCGAGGAGAACGGCGGCATCGTCGCCGGGATCGAGGACGGCTCGCTGGAGCAGGCGATCGCCGAGTCCGCCTACGAGCAGCAGCGCCAGATCGAGGCCGGCGAGCGGGTGATCGTCGGCGTCAACGCGTTCGCCGAGGAGGGCGGCGAGGAGCCGGTCGAGACCTTCCAGGTCGGTGCCGACGTGCTCGAGCGCCAGCTCGCCCGCCTGCGCACCACCCGCGCCGAGCGCGACGAGGCGGCGGTGGCGGCGGCGCTGGCCGGGGTCGAGGCGGCGGCGCGGGGGAGCGAGAACACGATGCCGGCGATCGTCGCCGCGGTCCGCGCCTACGCGACCACCGGCGAGATCAGCGACGCGTTGGGCCGTGTCTTCGGCCGCCACACGGGCTCGACGGTGATCTGATGGCCGACCCGCTCAAGGCCCTGCAAGTCGACCACGTCGGGATCGCCGCCCCCGGTCCCGGCACCGCCCTCAGCCGCCTGCTCGGTGTCCCCGAGGTGGCCGGGGAGGAGATGCCGAGCGGCGTCGCCGTCGGTCGCTTCGGCCCCGGCAACGGCCTCGAGCTGGTCTGGGAGGCGCGCGAGGGATCGCCGGTCGGCGGCTTCCTCGCCCGCCGCGGCCCGGGCCTGCACCACGTCGCGCTCCGCGTCGGGGCGCCGATCGAGGCGCTGCGCGAGCGGCTCGCCACCGACGGGGCGCGGCTGGTCGGCGACGGGATCGAACGCTCCTCGGACGGCCGCAAGTGCTTCTTCGTCCACCCCGAGGCGACCGGCGGCGTCCTGGTCGAGATCGTCGAGGCGGAGCCGGGGGTGGGGAGCGATGGCTGAGGCCTACCCGCTCGCCGACGTCAAGGTCCTCGACCTGACCCAGTACGTGGCCGGGCCCTACTGCACCCAGGTCCTCGCCGACCTCGGCGCCACCGTGCTCAAGGTCGAGCGGCCCGAGGGCGGCGACGTCTACCGACGCCAGGGCCCCCTCTTCCTCGCGGGCGAGAGCGTCAGCTTCCTCGCCCTCAACCGCGGCAAGCGCAGCATCGGCCTCGACCTCCGCGACGAGGACGACCGCGCCGCCCTGATCGACCTCGCCGCCGAAGCCGACGTCCTGGTCGAGAACACGAAGCCGGGGACGCTGGCCCGCTACGGGCTCGACTACGAGCGGCTCTCCCGGCGGGCGCCACAGCTCGTCTATTGCTCGATCTCCGGCTTCGGCCAGACCGGCCCGCTGGCCGCCGAAGGCGCCTACGACCTGACCATCCAGGCGCTCTCGGGGCTGATGTCGATGACCGGCCACCCGGGCGGGCCGCCGGCGAAGATCCCGGTCGCGGCGCTCGACTTCGGCAGCGCCCTCTACGGCGTGATCGGGATCCAGGCAGCCCTCTGGCAGCGCCGGCGGACCGGGCGCGGGCAGTGGATCCAGGCCTCGTTGCTGGAGACCAGCCTGGCCTGGCTCTCGATGCACATCGCCGCCCGCGCGGCCGGTGGCGAGGAGCCGCGGCCGCTGGGGACCCGCAGCCCGTTCTTCGCCCCGTACGAGGCCTACGCGACCGCCGACGGCCACCTCGTCGTCGTCGGCACCGGCGGGAGCGACGGCTGGGAGCGCTTCTGCCGCGCGATCGACGCCCCCGGCCTGCGCGACGACGAGCGCTTCGCCGAGAACTCGCTGCGGGTCGAGAACGCAGAAGCCCTGAGGGAGGCGATCGAGGCGGTGCTGCGGACGCGGCCGACCGCCCACTGGGAGGAGCGGCTGCGGCGTGAGGGGGTCGCCTTCGCGCCGGTGCAGACGCTCGACCAGGTGCTCGGCTCCGCGCAGGTCGAGGCGCTCGGGCTCCTCCGCGAGGGCAGCCACCCGGTCGCCGGCGCCGTCGCCGAGGTCGGCCTCCCGATTACCTTCTCCGCCGCCGGCGCCACCTCCGAGCGGCCCGCGCCCGCGCTCGACCAGCACGGCGCGGTCGGGTTCGGGGAGGAGGACGACGATGGCTGAGCGGAAGATCCGCGTCGTCGTCGCCAAGCCCGGCCTCGACGGCCACGACCGCGGCGCCAAGGTGATCGCCCGCGCCCTCCGTGACGCCGGCATGGAGGTGATCTACACCGGGCTTCACCAGCGGCCGGCGCAGATCGTCGAGACGGCGCTGCAGGAGGACGCCGACGCGATCGGCCTCTCGATCCTCTCCGGCGCCCATATGACCCTGACCGCCGAGGTGCTGGAGCTGCTCGCGGCGGAGGACGCGAGCGAGGTGGCGGTCGTGGTCGGCGGCGTCATCCCCGACGAGGACCACGCCGCCCTCCGCGCCCAGGGCGTGCGGGAGATCTTCACCCCCGGCACCAGCACCAGGGAGGCGGCGGCGCTGGTCGCGGCGGCTGTCGCCCGGCCCGACGCCTACGATGGAGGCGATGACGGGGGTGCAGCTAAAGGCCCACGCGCTCGACGCGGCGGTTCAGGAGGCGATTCGTGAGCGGATCCTGGAAGGGGATCTCCGCCCCGGCGACCCTCTGGTCGAGGCCCAGCTCTCGTCCGAATTCGGGATCAGCAAGACGCCGGTGCGGGAGGCGCTCATCGCGCTCGGGCGCGAGGGCCTGGTCGACCAGGTTCCGTACCACGTCACCCGCGTCGCAACCCCGGCGAGCGAGGACATCACCCATGCCTGTGAGCTGCGCGGCTGGCTCGAGGGCGAGATCGCGGCGGCGGCCGCGCTCGAGCCCGACCGCGAGCTGCGGGCCGCCCTGCGGAAGACGATCCGCGATGCCCGCGCCGCCCTCAAAGCCGACGATGTCCACTCCTACACGGAGGCGGTCGAGGCCTTCTCGGACACCCTGCTCGAGCACACCGGGAACCGCTTCGCGATGGATCTCATCCAGCGCCTCCGCAACATCCTGGCGCTCACCGCCAGCGTCGCCCAGCGCACCGCGGGCCGACGCCGTCGCTCGGTGGACGAGCACGCCAAGATCCTCAAGGCGATCGTCGACGGCGACCCCGAGGCGGCCCGGGCGGCCACCCGCGCCCACATGCTCAGCATCGAACACGATGCGCTCGAGGCCCTCGCCGGCCTCGCCGACGGGTCCAAGGGCTAGCCGCGCCGCGGGGGGCCGATGAGTCCCGCCGCCGAGGGCGTCCGTCTCGAGCACGACCTGCTCGGCGAGCGCGCTGTGCCGGAGTCGGCGTACTTCGGCATCCACACGGTGCGGGCTCTGGAGAACTTCCCGGTCAGCGGCAACCCGATCGCGTGCCACCCGCACCTGATCTGGTCGCTCGCGGCGGTCAAGGAGGCCGCCGCGCTCGCCAACCGAAAGATCGGCGTGCTCGATCCCGCGAAGGCCGACGCGATCGTCGCGGCCTGCAGGGAGATCCGCGAGGGGGCACTGAGAGATCAGTTCCGCGTGGACGTCTTGCAAGGAGGCGCGGGCACGTCGACCAACATGAACGCCAACGAGGTGATCGCCAACCGGGCCCTCGAGCTGCTCGGCCACCGCCGCGGCGCCTACGAGCACCTGCACCCGCTCGACCACGTCAACGCCGGCCAGAGCACCAACGACGTCTACCCGACCGCCGCCCGGGTCGCCCTCGACCGCGCCGCCGGCGACCTGGTCGAGAGCCTGGCGTCGGTGCGCGCCGCCTTCGAGGAGCGCGCCGCCGAGTTCGCCGAGGTGCTGAAGATGGGGCGGACCCAGCTCCAGGACGCGGTGCCGATGACGGTCGGCCAGGAGCTCGCCGCCCACGCGGTGATGATCGGCGAGGACGAGGCGCGGCTGCGCGAGGCGCGGCTGCTGCTGCGCGAGGTCAACCTCGGCGGGACCGCGATCGGGACCGGCCTCAACGCCCCGCCGGGATACCGGGCGCTGGCCTGCGCGGAGCTGGCGGCGATCGTCGGCTTCGAGCTGAGCTCGGCGCCGGACCTGGTCGAGGCGACCCAGGACTGCGGCGCCTTCATCCAGCTCTCCGGCGTCCTCAAGCGCGCGGCGATGAAGCTCTCGAAGACCTGCAACGACCTGCGCCTGCTCTCCTCCGGGCCGCGGGCGGGGCTGGGCGAGATCAACCTGCCGGCGGTCCAGGCCGGCTCCAGCATCATGCCCGGCAAGGTCAACCCGGTGATCCCGGAGCTGGTCAACCAGATCGCCTTCGAGGTCGCCGGGATCGACGTCACGGTGACGATGGCCGCCGAGGCGGGGCAGCTGCAGCTGAACGCCTTCGAGCCGGTGATCGTCCACCACCTGCTGGCCGGCTTCGCCCACCTCGCCGCCGGCTGCCGGGTGCTGGCGACCAGGTGCGTGAACGGGATCACCGTCAACCGGGTGCGGTTGAGCGAATCGGTCGAAGCCTCGATCGGGCTCGCCGCCGCGCTCAACCCTTACCTCGGCTACGCGGAGACGACGGCGATCGCCCAGGAAGCGCTGAGCAGCGGCCGCGGCGTCCTCCAGGTGGTCGAGGAGCGCGGGCTGCTCGACCCGGCCGAGGTGGCGGAGCTCCTCAGGTCGGCGCGGATCGCCGGCGTCATCCCCTCGGACCGGGCTTGACAGCGCCTGTATGGTGCGTCATATCTCATATTCTATCTGGCCGTGCAAGGGAAAACCGGCCCTGGGGATAGAGCTGTCGGCGGGGGAGCGGGAATCAGTGGGACGAGCGAAAACAACACGGAGGGACTGAAATGAGATCGCCAAAGCTGCGCTGGACCGCACTCGCCTGTGTGGTCGGTGTCATGTCGTTGCTCGTCGCCGCGTGTGGAGGGGGATCGAGCTCCTCGAGCAGCACCACCGAAACCGGTGCCGGCGGTGGCGGTGAACCGCAGGCGGTGAGCCTGCAGCTCGACTGGACGCCGAACACGAACCACACCGGTTTCTACGTGGCGATGAACAAGGGGTACTACGAAAAGGCCGGGGTCAGCCTCCAGATCCTCCCCTACAGCGAAGGATCGGCCGACACCCTGGTCGGCGCAGGCAAGGCCGACTGCGGCATCAGCTTCCAGGAAAACATCCCGCTCGCGATCGCCGCGGGCAGCGAAGAGAAGTCGGTGATGGCGATCGTCCAGCACCAGGTCAACTCGCTGATCGTGAAGGCGAGCTCGCCCTTCAAGTCGCCCAAGGATCTTTCCGGCAAGACGTACGGCGGTTTCGGGCTCCCCTACGAAGTGCCGATCATCGATCAGATGATCAAGTACGACGGCGGCAGCGGCGAAGTCCAGAACGTCGTCCTCAACACCGGGGCCTACGAAGCGGTCTACAACGGTCAGGTCGACACCTCGCTCGGGTTCCGCACCTGGGAGCTGATCGAAGCCAAGGAACGCGGGCTCAAACTGCGTGAATTTCCGGTCTCGAACTACGGGGTGCCGGACACCTACAACGTGGTCATGGCCTGCAACGACGGTTGGCTCAAGAGCAACCCCGAACTGGCGAAAAAGTTCGTCCAGGCGACCGCCGAAGGCTACGAATTCGCGATCAAGAACCCGAAAGAAGCGGCGAAAATCCTGATCGAAGAAAACCCCGGAGGGTTCCCGAACGAACACCTCGTCTACGCCTCGGCCGAAAAGCTGGCGAAGGAATTCTACCCCGACGAAGAAGGTCGTTTCGGCTGCCAGACCAAGGAACGGTGGACGAAGTTCCCGGAATGGGAGTTCAAACAGGGCATCATCACCGGGTCCAACGGGAAGCCGATCTCCAAGCCGCTCAAACCGGAAGAAATGTACACGTCCGAATTCGGTCCGAGCTGGTGCCCGGAATCATGAGCACCGATACCGGGACCGCGTTCACCCAGGCGCTGTGGGAGGAGATCACCCCGATCTTCGAGGCGATCGTCGACCATCCCTTCCTCGCCGGGATCGCGGATGGCTCGCTGCCGCCGGAGCGGTTCGTCTACTTCGTCGAGCAGGACCGGCTCTACCTCCGTGCCTACTCGCGCGCCCTGTCGTATACGGCGGGGCACGCCGAGGACCCCGGCGACACCGCGGTCTTCACCGGCTCCGCCTCGAACGCGATCGCGGTCGAGGCGGGAATGCACCGGGAACTGCTCTCGGGGCTGGGCGCCGATCCTGAGGCGAGCCGCGAAGAGCTCTCCCCGAGCGGTGAGCTCTACGTGCAGACGATCCTCTCCCAGACCGCCCGCGGCCCGTTCGCGGACGCCCTCGCCTCGGTGCTCGCCTGCTTCTGGATCTACGCCGAAGTGGGCAAGGAGATGAAGCAGAAAGGGTCGCCCGAGCCGAGCTACCAGCGCTGGCTCGACACCTATGGCGACCCTCGATTCGCCGAGACGGTGGCCCAGGTGCTGGCGATCGTCGAGCGCGTCGGGGCCGAATCCAGCGAGTCCCAGCGGGAGCGGTTCGCCGCGATCTTCGCGCGGGGCTGCCGGCTCGAGTGGATGTTCTGGGATTGCGCCTGGCGCGAGGAGACCTGGCCGATCTAGATCGGGAACCTAAGAGGAGTAGAGGAGTAGAGATGAGCGAGAGTCGCGAGCCGATCGTCATTCGCAACGGCACCGTGGTGACGATGAACGACGCCAACGATGTCCACTTCGGCGGTACGGTGACCATCGAGGGCGACCGCATCGGACAGGTCGCGCCGGCGGGCGAGGCGGTCGAGGTCGCCGGGGCGCGGGAGATCGACGCCGGCGGCAAGATCGTGATGCCGGGCCTGATCGACCTCCACTACCACACCGCGATCGGCAAGGGCTGGAGCGACCACCTGCCGCTGTTCGAGTACCTGCAGACCTGTTGGTACCCGATGATCCGGGCGCTCGACCCGGAGACGGCCCGCTGGGCGGCCCTCGCCAGCTACGCCGAGTCGATCCGCTGCGGGGTGACGACGGTGAACGACATGTACCGCCAACTCGAGGCCCTGGGCGACGCCGCCGAGGAGATCGGCATCCGCGCCGTCCTCAGCAACGACGTCGCCACCGAGGAGAACGACCTCGACTCGCTCGCCGACGCCACCGCCGCCTTCAAGGCCAAGCACGGCGCCGCCGACGGCCGGGTCGAAGTCCGGGTCGGGATCGAGTGGCTGCCGCTCGCCTCGCGCGAGCTGCTGCGGGAAGCGCGGGAGCTGGCCGACGAGCTCGGCGCCGGCGTCCACATCCACCTCAACGAGTCCCTCAGCGAGGTCGAGATCTCGAAGAAGATGTTCGGCCGTCGGCCGACCGAGGTCGCCTACGAAGAGGGCATCCTCGGCCCCGACTGCATCGCCGCCCACTGCGTCCACCTCTCCGACGCCGAGATCGCGCTGATGCGCGAAACCGGCACCCAGATCTCCCACAACCCCTCCTCGAACGCGAAGCTCGGCAACGGGGTGATGAGGCTGCCGGAGATGTTGGCGGCCGGCCTCAACATCGGCCTCGGCCACGACGCGGCCGAGTGCAACAACAGCCGCGACATGTTCGAGGTGATGAAGTGGGCCTCGCTCGTGCACCGGGCGGTGCGGGTCGACGCCGGCCTCCAGCAGGCGCCGGACGTGGTCCGGATGGCGACCCGCAACGGCGCCGCCGCGCTCGGCCACGAGACCGGCGAGCTCGCCGCCGGGCGCAAGGCCGACGTGATCCTGGTCGAGACCAACTCGACCATGTTCACGCCGCTGATGCCGGAATCGGTCGACCACGTCTTCTCGCACCTGGTCTTCGCCGCCAACGGCTCCTGCGTCGACACCACGATCTGCGACGGCAAGGTGCTGATGGAGGGCCGTGAGATCGTCACCGTGGACGAGGACGAAGTGATCGCCGAGGCCAACGCCGCCTTCCGCGAGGTGGTCGGGCGGATGGTGGTGCCGGACCTGGAGACGGTGCAGGCGTGACCGCGACCACCCTCACCTGGTCGGACCGCTTCGGCCAGCACGACATGGGGGACTGGGCGATCTACATCCCGCCGACCGGGCTGGTCGAGCCCGACCTCCATCTCGACAACCCCAAGCGGACCGCGCGGCTGCGCCTGCTGATCGCCAAGACCGGGCTCGAGGAGCGCCTCGACACGGTGGTCCCGCGGGCCGCGACCCCGGCCGAGATCGAAGCGGTCCACAGCGCCGAGCACGTCGCCCGGATGGCGGCGGTCTCGGAGGCCGGGTGGGGGGACGCCGGCGGCGGCTTCACGCCGATGAACGGCGACTCCTACGAGCTCGCCCTGCTCAGCGCCGGCTCGGTCCTGACCTGCGTCGAGCGGGTGCTCGGCGGCGAGGCCGACAACGCCTACGCGATCGGCCGCCGCTCCGGCCACCACGCCTCCCGCGACACCGGCTACGGGTTCTGCATCTTCAACAACGTCGCCGTCGCCGCCGCGGCGGCGCAGCGGGCCGGGATCGAGCGGATCGCGATCGTCGACGTCGACGCCCACCACGGCAACGGCACCGAGGCGATCTTCTACGACGACCCCGGGGTGCTGACGATCTCCCTGCACGAGGACCGGATGTTCCCGCTCGAGACCGGCGCCGCCGGCGACCGCGGCGGCGCCGGGGCCGAGGGCGCGAACCTCAACATCCCGCTCCCCGCCGGGACCGGCGACGGCGGCTACCTCTACGCCTTCGAGCAGCTCGTGATCCCCGCCCTCGACCGCTTCGAGCCGGAGCTGCTGCTGGTCGTCGCCGGGGTCGACGGGGCGATGTACGACCCGCTCTCGAACCTGGCCCTGACCGCCGCCGGCTACGCGGCGGCGGCGGAGCAGCTGCTCGCCGTCGCCGAGCGCCACTGCGGCGGCCGCGTCGTCTTCGAGCAGGAGGGCGGCTACAGCCACGTCTACGCGCCGTTCTGCTGGCTGAAGCTGATCGAGGTGCTGGCCGCGGCGCCGCGCTCGGAGGATCCGTTCGCGGACTTCCTCGGCGGCGGCTTCAACGAGCTCGCCCCACACCAGCGCGAGCTCGTCGACGACCTGGCCTACGCAACGCACAAGGAGAACCAGAGATGACCGAGTCCAACGCCGCCCTGCTCGAGCTCGCCGCGAGCGATCTGCGGCTGCTGATCGGCGGCGAGCGGGTCGAGGCCGCCTCCGGCGAGCGCTTCGACGTCCTCAACCCGGCGACCGGCGAGACGATCGCGACCGTCCCCGCGGGCGGCGCCGCCGACGTCGACGCGGCCGTCGCCGCCGCCCGCGCGGCGCTGCCCGCCTGGCGGGCGCTGGCGCCGGCGCGCCGGGCCGAGCTGCTCTGGAACCTCGGCACGCGGATCGCCGAGCTGAGTGAGGAGCTGGCGACCCTGGAGGCGCTCGACAACGGCAAGACCCGCGGCGACGCGCTGATGGTCGACATCCCGCTGGCGAGCGAAATCTTCCGCTACTACGCCGGCTGGGCGACGAAGATCGAGGGGGTCGCGATCCCGACCGCGAGCGGCCTCGCCCAGCACGTCTACACGATCCGCGAGCCGGTCGGGGTGGTCGCCGCGATCGTCCCCTGGAACTTCCCGCTGCTGATGTGCGCCTACAAGGCCGGCCCCGCGCTGGCGGCCGGCAACACGCTGGTGATCAAGCCGGCCGAGCAGACGCCGCTCTCGGCCCTGCGCCTAGCCGACCTGGTCGCGGAAGTCGGCTTCCCGCCCGGCGTCGTCAACGTCCTCACCGGCGACGGGCCCTCGGCCGGGGCGCCGCTGTCCGCCCACCTCGGGGTCGACAAGGTCACCTTCACCGGCGAGACCGGGACCGGTCGGAAGATCCTCGAGGCCTCGAAGGCGAACCTGAAGCGGGTCTCGCTCGAGCTCGGCGGCAAGTCGCCCAGCCTCGTCTTCGCCGACGCCGACCTCGACGCCGCGGTCGAGGGCACCTACGGCGCCGTCTACTTCAACCAGGGCCAGTGCTGCATCGCGGGCGCTCGCGTCTTCGTCCACGAGGACGTCCACGACGCCTTCGTCGAGAAGCTGCTGGCGAAGCTGAAGTTGGTGCGGCTCGGCAGCGGCCTCGACGCCGAGACCGACATGGGGCCGCTGGTCAGCGCCGAGCAGGCCGAGCGGGTGACCGGCTTCATCGCCGCCGGCCGCGAGGAAGGCGCGACCGAGCTGGCCGGCGGCGGCGCCGCGGAGCTCGAGGGCGAGCACGCGGGCGGCTACTTTGTGCGGCCGGCGCTGTTCACCGACGTGCGGCCGGAGATGCGGGTGATGCGGGAGGAGATCTTCGGCCCGGTCGGGATGGTCAGCCGCTTCCGCGAGGAGGACGAGGCGATCGCCGCCGCCAACGACACCGTCTTCGGCCTCGCCTCGGGGCTGTGGACGCGCGACGTCAAGCGCGCCCACCGCGTCGCCGCCCAGATTCAGGCCGGGACCGTCTGGATCAACACCTACGGGTTCTTCGACGTCGCCGTCCCCTACGGGGGCTTCCGGATGAGCGGCTACGGCAAGGAGCTGGGCGCCGAGGCGCTCGACCCGTACCTGCAGACGAAGTCGGTCTGGACCGACCTCTCCTGACCCCCCGAGCAGAAGGAGCAAATCGATGAAGGCAGTTGTGATGACCGAGGAGCGCAAGCTCGAGGCGCGGGACGACTACTCCTCGCCGGCGCCGGAGGGCTGGGCGGTGGTCGACGTCAAGGCCGCCGGCGTCTGCGGCTCGGAGCTCCACTTCCTCGACGGGATGGTGCCGGCGCCGTTCGCCGACTTCGTCCTCGGCCACGAGATCGCGGGCGTCGTCGCCGCGGCCCCGGCCGGCTCGAAGGTGGAGGCCGGCGATCGCGTCGCCGTCTACAACTTCGTCGGCTGCGGCCAGTGCCGCTGGTGCCGGACCGGCCACGAGTCGATCTGCGTCGAACCGCGGGCGCAGCTCGGCTGGACCGCCAACGGCGGCTTCGCCGAGCAGGTGGCGGCGCCGCCGGCGAACCTGATCAAGCTCCCCGACTCGGTCTCCTTCGAGGCCGCCGCGGTGCTCGCCTGCAGCGGCATGACCGCGGTCCACGCGGTGCGCCTGGCCGGGGCCGAGCTGGGCCAGACGGCGATCGTCGACGGGGTCGGCGGCGTCGGGCTGATGGTGATCCAGGTACTCGCCGAGGCCGGCCTGCGGGTGTTCGCCGTCGCCGACGCCGAGTCGCGGGTGGCGCTGGCCGAGGAGGCGGGGGCGGCCGAGGTGATCGTGCTGCCCGGGGGAGAGGGATATGACGGGCTCCCCGACCGGGTCAAGGCGCTGAACGACGGCGCCGGTGCCGACTACTTCTTCGAGCTGGTCGGCACCGAGGCCTCGATGCGCGGCGGCATCCGCTCGCTCGGGCGCCGCGGCGCCGCCGTCCTCGTCGGCTACACCGAGGACGAGCTGAAGATCCACCCGATCGACCTGATCCTCAGCGAGGCCCGGGTCCTCTCCTCGGTCGCCGCCTCGCGCCACGACCTGGAGACGGCGATCGCCCTCGCCGGCGAGGGCAAGCTCTCGGTCGCGATCGACACCGCCTACCCGCTGGAGGAGGTGGACACCGCGATCGCCCGCCTGCGGGCGCGCGAAGTCAACGGCCGCAACGTGCTCGTCCCCTGAGCCGCCCACCTGATGGCGGGACCGTTCCGGGATATGATGTATTAGATGGCGGCCGCTGGGAACAAACTGCGGGCGCGCGCACTCGACGCCGCCGTCTACCAGGCGATCCGGGACCGCATCGTCGCCGGTGAGCTGCGGCCCGGCGACCCGCTGGTCGAGGCCCAGCTCTCGTCCGAATTCGGGATCAGCAAGACCCCGGTCCGCGAGGCGCTGATCGCGCTCGGCCGCGACGGGCTCGTCGACCAGGTGCCCTACCACGTGACCCGGGTCGCGACGCCGAAGCCCGAGGACATCCGCCAGGTCTGCCAGCTGCGGACCTGGCTCGAGGGCGAGATCGCGGCCGAAGGGGCGGCCGCCGAGGATCGCACCTTGGTCGACGAGCTGACCGACAGCGTCGACGGCGCCCGCCGCGCCCTCGGCGACGACGACCTCGCTGGCTACGTCGCCGCGGTCAACGCCTTCTCGGACCTGCTGCTCGCCCACAGCGGCAACCGCTTCGCGGTCGATGTCGGCGAACGCCTCCGCAACTTCCTGGCCCTGATGGCGAACGTCGCGGAAAGCACCGACGGGCGCCGCCAGCGCTCGATCGAGGAGCACGCGGCGATCCTCGACGCGATCACGGCCGGCGACCCGGTGGCGGCGCGGACGGCGACCGGGGTCCACATGCGGAGCATCGAACGGGACGCGTTGCAGTCGCTGGCGCGGCAGCTCGACGACTCCGACGCAGATAGAATATGATATTCTAAGTTACGGGTTGCAGCACGCGGTGCCGCCGGTATCGCCTGTACGGAGAGATGAGCGTCATTTCCAACATTCGGGCAAGAAGCGCATCCGGAGTCGCCACCGCCGACGGGGCCGCGGCCGAGGTGGAATGGGTGCCTTCGTGGAGCGAACGCCGGCGCGAGGCGATGGTCTACCTGCCGGGCCTGCTGCTGCCGATCGCGATCCTCGTCGTCTGGCAGCTCTACGTCTCGGCCGCCAACGTCTCCCCGACGGTGCTGCCGACGCCGATCCGGATCGTCACCCAGCTCTACGAACAGCGCGAAATCGCCTGGATCAACACCGCCCAGACGCTGGAAGAGATGGCGGTCGGGTTCGTTCTCTCGGTGATCGTCGCCCTGCTGATCGCCTTCGTCATGGACAACCTGCGCTGGGTCCGCAACGCGCTCTACCCGACGCTGATCGCCTCGCAGACGATCCCGGTGATCGCGATCGCGCCGCTGATGATCATCTGGTTCGGCTTCGGCCTGCTGCCGAAGGTGCTGCTGATCGTCCTCGTCACCTTCTTCCCGATCGTCGTCGCCCTCCTCGACGGGTTCGCCGCGACCGAGCGCGAGGCGATGGACCTGCTGCGGACGATGGGCTCGTCGCGGCTGCAGACCTTCCGTCTCGTCCGCTTCCCCGGGGCGCTGCCGAACTTCTTCACCGGCCTGCGGATCTCCGCCACCTACGCCGTCCTCGCCGCGATCTTCGCCGAGTACGTCGGCGCCTACCACGGCCTCGGGATCTGGATGTCGCAGTCGAAGAGCTCGTTCCGGACCGACCTCGTGTTCGGCGCGATCGGGATCTGCGCGCTGATCAGCATCGCCCTCTTCGCCCTGATCGCGATCGCCTCGCGCTTCGTCATGCCCTGGCACTACGCGGCGCGGAGGAAGGGCTGATGGAGGCGGCGACGACGCGCGCGGTCTCGGCCGGGGTCGAGCTCCATGGCGTCTCCAAGACCTTCCGCGACGGGCGCCGCGCGGTCCAGGTCCTGAAGGACATCCAGTTCACCGCCGAGCCCGGCGAGTTCGTCTCCGTGATCGGCCCCAGCGGCTGCGGCAAGTCGACGCTGTTCAAGCTCGTCGCCGGGCTCGAGCGGGCCGACACCGGGACCACGGAGATCGCCGGCAAGGCGGTCGAGCCCGGCGACCACCCGGTCGCCTACATGCCGCAGAAGGACCTGCTGCTGCCCTGGCGCTCGGTGATCCGCAACGTGACGATGCCGCTGGAGATCGGCGGCCTCGGCAAGTCCGAGGCGATCGAGCGGGCGCGCAAGCTGTTCCCGATCTTCGGCCTCGAGGGCTTCGAGGACGCCTACCCGTTCACCCTCTCGGGGGGGATGCGCCAGCGGGCGGCGCTGATGCGGACGGTGATCCAGGAGCGGCCGCTGATGCTGCTCGACGAGCCCTTCGGCGCTCTCGACTCGCTGACCCGGACCGAAATGCAGGAGTTCCTGCTCGATGTCTGGGACCGCTTCGGCCACACGATCGTCTTCATCACCCACGACATCCGCGAGGCGATCTACCTCTCGGACACGATCTACGTGATGACGGCGCGGCCGGCGCGGGTGCGGATGAAGATCTCGGTCGACCTGCCGCGGCCGCGCAATATCGACGTGATCACGGCCCCGCGCTTCACCGAACTGGAGGCGGAGCTGCTCCACGCGCTGCGCGAGGAGAACCGCCAGCAGGAGGCGACGATTTGACCGACTCCCTCTGCGACCGCCTGCGCGCCGGCTGCCTGCCGGTCTGGGAGTCCCTCCACCAGCACCCGTTCCTGCTCGAGCTGGCGGCGGGGACGCTGCCGGGGGAGAAGTTCCGCTTCTACCTCGAGCAGAACCTGATGTACCTGCCCGAGTATTCGCGGGCGATCGCGCTCGGCGCCGCCAACTCGCGCGATGCGGCGGAGCTCGACGCCTTCGCCGCCGCGCTGCGCAACATCGTCGAGACCGAGATCCCGGAGAACGAGGCGCTGCTGGGGCAGATCGTCGAGCTCGGCGCCGAGGACCGCGGCGGCACCCTCGCGATGGCGCCGGGCAACCTCGCCTACACCAGCTTCCTGCTGGCGGCGGCCTTCCGCGGCGGTCCGCTGGAAGTGATGACCGCGATCATGCCCTGCGCCTGGAGCTACGGCGAGATCGCCGCGAGCCTCGACCTCGCCGCCAACGACCACCCGGTCTACCGCAACTGGGTCGCCTTCTTCGCCGGCGACGAGTACGCGGAGGTGGTCGAGCGGATGAAGGCCCAGCTCGAGGCGTTCGCCGCGGTCGCCGGCTTCGACGAAGGCCTGCTGCTGGAGACGTTCAAGAACGGCGCCCGGCTCGAGCTCGGGTTCTGGGAGATGGCCTACACGCTCGAACAGTGGCCCGACCTGACGCTCGACGCGTCGGTCGCCTGAGCGCCCCGCCCCCACCGGCGCCGAGCCCGTCGCCGTGAGCGAGCTCCTGCTGCTGCCGATCGGGGCGGCGATCGGGATCCTGCTCGGCTCGGTCGGCGGCGGCGGCTCGCTGATCGCCGTCCCGGCCCTGGTCTACATCGGCGACCAGAGCGTCCGCGGCGCCCAGGCGGGCTCGCTGATCGTGATCGTCGCCGCCGCGGCGATCGGCCTCGTCGCCTACCTGCGGCGGGGCGAGGTCCGCTGGCGGGCGGGCACCGCCTTCGGCCTCGCGGCGGGGGCCAGCGCCTTTGGCTGCTCGCTGCTGAGCCGGCAGCTGAACCCGGACGTGCTGCTGCTCGCCTTCTCGCCGGTGATGGTGCTGGGGGCGGTGGCGATGGTCTCCGAACGCGCCGCCGGCGACTCGACATTCCGGCCCTGGCGGCTGGAGATCCGCTTCGACTCGGTGCGGAAGGTGACCGGGCTCGGCTTCGCGGTCGGCTGCCTGACCGGCCTCTTCGGCGTCGGCGGCGGCTTCGTGATCGTGCCGGTGCTGGTCGTCGGCCTCGGCTTCGCCTTCACCGAGGCGGTCGGCACCAGCCTGCTGGTCATCATCATCAGCAGCGCCGTCGCCCTCGCCGAGCGGCTCCAGAGCGGGGCCGTCGACTGGCCGGTGATCGCGCCCTTCGCCGCCGCCGCGATCGCCGGCGTCCTCGTCGGCACCTGGCTCGGCGGTTGCCTGCCGCGCCGCGTCCTCGCCCGCTGGTTCGCCGCGCTCGTCGTCGCCACCGCCGTCTACACGGCGGCCCATGCGTTGGCCGCGCTGCTCTGAGTCAGGCCGGTTCGCCTGGTCGGGCGCGAAAGGGCATCGGCGTTCAGCCCGAGGCACTCTCCGTCGCCGGCTCCCGCCGCTCGACGTCGATCCGGGGCAGGGCGCGCTCGAGCCAGTTCGGGATCCACCAGTTCCACTTCCCGAGCAGCTGCATCACGGCCGGCACCAGGACCATCCGGACCAGCGTCGCGTCGAGGAAGATCGCCGCGGCGAGGCCGATCCCGAACAGCTTCAGGAACACTTCCGGCGAGGCCACGAAGGCGAGGAAGACGACGACCATGATCGCTGCCGCCGCGGTGATGACGCGCGCGGTCTTGGCGAGGCCGTCGGCGACCGCGCGGCGGGTGTCGCCGTCCTTCAGGTACTCCTCGCGGATCCTCGAGACGAGGAAGACCTCGTAGTCCATCGAGAGCCCGAACAGGATCGCGAACATCATCACCGGCATGAACGGCGCGATCGGGACTTCGTGGTCGATCCCGATCAGGTTGCCGACCGCCCCTCCCTGGGCGACCAGGGTCATCACCCCGTAGGCGGCGCTGACCGAGAGCAGGTTCATCACTCCCGCCTTCAGCGCGACGAGCGGCGCGTGGAAGGCGACCAGGAGGAGCAGGAACGAGAGACCGACGACGCCGATGATGAAGATCGGGATCCGTTCCGTGATGTATTCGCTCTGGTCCTCGAGCGCGGCGTTCACCCCACCGACGTATGCGGTCACGCCGGTGCCGGCGAGCGCCGGCGGGATCACCTGGTCGCGCAGGCGTTCGACCAGTTCGCTGGTCGCTTCGTCCTGGGGCGAGGTGGTCGGGATCACGGTGAGGATCGCGGCGCCGCCAGAGGGGCTGAAGCGGGGCGGCGGCACGTAATCGACGCCCGGGTCGGAGCGAATCTCGGCCGCCAGCCCGTCGATCGCGGCTTTGCCCCCGCTCGGGGGTAGTTCGGCTGCGATCACCAGCGGGCCGTTGGCGCCGGGGCCGAACCCTTCGGCGATCAGGTCGTAGGCTTCGCGCGTCATCGTCCCCTGCTTGTCGTTGCCGGCGTCGGGGAAGCCGAGCCGCATGCCGAGCGCCGGCGCGGCGAGCGCCAGCAGGATCGCGGTGGAGACGAACGCGGCGGTCCACGGGTGGCGCTGGACCAGGTGGCTCCAACGCGCCGCGGGCGATTCGCCGTCGCTTTCGGGCCGGTCGAGACGGCGCCCGAGGATCGGGATCCGCAGCTTGTCGACGCGCGGGCCGAGGAAGGAGAGGATCGCCGGCAGCAGGGTGATCGAGGCGAGCATCACGACGAGCACCGCCAGCGAGGCCGAGATCGCCACCCCGTACATGTAGGGGAGCGCGGTCAGGAACAGGCCGAGCACCGCGATCACCACGGTCGAGCCGGCGATGATCACGCTGCGGCCGGCGGTCGTGACCGCCTCGACGACGGCGTCATGGCGATCCTTGCCCGCCTTCAGCGCGCTGCGGAACCGGGTGAGGACGAGCAGCGCGTAGTCGACCCCGACGCCGATCCCGATCAGGCCGGAGACCGCGGTCGTCCAGTTGGGGACGTCGATGACGTTGGCGAGGAGCAGGATCAGCCCGCCCGAGGAGATGCCGATGCCGAACAGCGCGACCACCAACGGCAGACCGGCGGCGACGAGCGAGCCGAAGGCGATCAGCAGGACGATCGCCGCCGCCAGGAAGCCGATGCCCTCGGGGCTGGTTTCTCCCTGCGCGATCAGGATCGGTTCGCCGCCGAGCTTGATCTCGAGGCCGCCGCCGCTGTTCGCTTCGGCCGCGGCGATCAGCTGTTCGCCCTGCTTCTTGTCTACTTCCCAGCCGGGGACGTTGAGCGGCAGCGTCGTGGTCGCGATCTTGCCGTCGCCGGAGACGCGCAGTTGGCCGGGCTTGCCGACGTGCTCGACCTTTTCGGCCTGGGCGAAGAAGGCGTCCATCTTCCGCTTCGCCGCCGCCGATTCGACCCCCTGCGGGTCCTTCCAGACGACGTAGATTTCCTGTCCCGAGTAGCCACCGAATTCGCGTTCGGTGAGATCGCTCGCCGCCTTCGACTCCGAGCCCGGAGTGTTGTAGTCGGCGTGGTATTCGCCCTTGAAGCTGGAGCCGAGACCGATCAGCACGATCGTGGCGAGGATCCAGCCCACCACCATGCGGCCGCGGCGGCAATAGGCGATGTCGGCGATACGAGCAAGACTGCGGGTCATCGGTGCCTCCCCGGGCGAACCTTTGCAATAGATTACGCTGTAGAAAGATTACAGCGTGTAATCATTCATAGCAGAAATATCGGTAGATTGCGTCTGAAAATGAGTGAAGAGATCCACCAGGCTGAGACTGTAGGAGCGGACCGCGACCCCGTCTTCTCGAAATGTGCGCAATCGGCCGACGACGCGACGGCGGGCGCCCTGCCGCCGGCGCTCGACCGCGACCAGGCGCCGCGGAACCTCGCCTTCCTGCTCTCCCAGGTAGGCATCCATGCTTCTCGCCGCTTCGCCGAGCGCCTCGCCGAGGTCGATCTCCAACCGCCGCACTTTCGGGTCCTCAATCTTGTCGACGCGGCGGAAGGCCGCTCACAGCAGGAGATCGCGGCGGCGGTGCAGGCGCCGCCGAGCCGGATGGTCGCCTTCGTCGACGAGCTCGAGCGGCGCGGTCTGGTCGAGCGCCGCGCCGACCCCAGGGACCGCCGCGTCCGCGCCCTCTATCTGACCGCGGCCGGCCGCGAGGCATTGGCCCAGGGGAGGGAGGTCGCCCGCCGCCACCAGGAGGAGTTGACCCAAGGCATGAGCGAGGCAGAGCAGCAGCAGCTGACAGATCTACTGCGCAAGGTGGTCGACGAGCAGAAGATCGGCGCGGGCGTCCACCCCGGTTTCGGGAGCAAGGACCTATCTCGGTAGGGCCCGCACCCTGCGGGTCAGGGAAACGAGTGGAGCCAGGGTCGTGGCTGTCAGGCTTCGACCGCGAAGAGATGCCACTCGCCGGGGGCACCCTTCAGCGTGTGCGCGCCACGGTCCGAGAACCCCAGGCCCGAGCCGACCACCAACTCCTTCACCGTGCTGGAGACCCGGACCTCGCCGCCGTCGGCGAGCGCGGCGATCCGGGCGCCGATGTTGACCGCCATCCCGCCGACGTCGTCGCCGATCAGCTCGACCTCGCCGGTGTGGATGCCGGCCCGGACCTCGATCCCGATCCCCGACAGCTCCTCACGGATCGCGCAGGCACAGCGGATCGCCCGGGTCGGTCCGTCGAAGGTCGCGAGGAAGCCGTCGCCCGTCGTCTTCACCTCACGGCCGCGATGGAGATCGAGCTGGCGGCGGACCAAGGCATCGTGGCGTTCCAGCAGGTCGCGCCAGCGACGGTCGCCGAGCTCGGCCGCAAGCTCGGTGGAGCCGACGATGTCGGTGAAGAGGACCGTGGCCAAGGCCCGCTCCGGCTCGCGGGCGCGCCGGCTGCCGAGCAGGAACTCCTCCACCTCGTCGAGCAGCTCGTCCTGGTCGCCGACCATCGCCAGATGGTCCTCGCCCGACAGCTCGACGTAGCGGGCGCCCGGGATCTTCTCCGCCAGGTAGTGGCCCTGACGGACGGGCACGACCCGGTCGTCGCGCCGGTGCAGGACGAGGGCGGGCACGTCGATCGTCGACAGCACCGCGCGCGCGTCGATTTCGCGGTACAGCTCGATCAGGGCGATCGCCCCGCCAGGGCTCGTGCCCTGGCGCAGCAGTCGCGACCACCACCGCTGGAACTCCAGGTCGTCGACGAGGCTCGGCGCCCAGAAGTCGATCGCCGCCGGCCCGCCCCATTCCTGCTTCAACATCTCGTAGAGGCCATCGAGTGCCTCCCCCCGCAGGCCCTGAGCGAAGTCGGGCGCCTTGACGATCCGGGAGAAGGTCCCGTAGAGGACCAGAGAAGACACGCGCTGCGGGTGGGTGGCCGCGAAGAGGGCCGACATCGGCCCGCCCTCCGAGATGCCGAAGATCGCCGGTCGCTCGCAGCCGGCCGCCGTCATCACCGCCCCGAGGTCGTCCATCGACTCCTCCAGGGTCGGTGGCCGCCCCGGTCGGTCGGAGAGGCCCTGGCCGCGCTTGTCGAAGAGCACCAGCCGCGAGAACGAGGCGAGGCGGCGGAAGAAGCGCGCGACCATCGGCAATTCCCAGTAGACCTCGACATGGGAGACGAAGCCGGGGACGAAGACGAGGTCCAGCGGCCCCTCCCCGTGCACCTGGTAGGCGATGCTCACTCCGTCGGAGTTCGCGTAGCGGGTGGCGACTTCCATTTCCCGCTGCGACTGTAGCGGCCTTCCCGCACCCTCGATTCATGACCTTTCCTGCGTCGGCTATCCCAAGGAGAACGCCCAAACCTTTGCCAGCGTCATCCTCATCCAGACTCCCGGACCCGCCGTTGCAGACCGACGTCGATCCGCAACGCCTCCTCGACCAGGCAAACCCGTGTCTACATCACGCTCATGGCTCACCCCACCTGATCAGACGGCGCCACCACGGTCGTCTCAGCACCAGCGTGCCCCCGCGCGTCTGGTTTTGGGCATACTGCCGTCGAGTAATGCACGCATCTGTCTCATCAGGGGGTCGACCGACCGGGTCGACGTTGGGGATCAGCGACGCAGCCCACCGTTTCGTCGTCGCCCTGACCCTCGTCTGCGCGTTGCTCTTCGCTTTCTCTGCCTCCGATGCCCGGGCGCAGGTCGGGGCGAATGGACCGCGCCGACGAAGATCGACCCGTGGTTCTACCCATCGTCCATCTCCTGTCCTACGGCGTCGTTTTGCATGGCCGTCGGGCCGACCGGGGAAGGGGCCGCGGCGACCTTCGACGGCAGTAAGTGGAGCCCCCCGACGTCGCTCGGCATTCCCGAAGGAGCCACCGCCGTCTCCTGTAGCTCAGCTTCTTTCTGTGTGGCGGTGGGGGGGAGGCAAGCCCTCACCTTCAACGGCAGCTCCTGGAGCGCACCCGCCGAAATCGGGACCGGAAGGTGGTTCATGTCGGTCTCCTGTGCATCCGCGACCTTCTGCGTCGCGGTCGACAACGCAGGCGAGGCCGTTACCTACAACGGCAGCTCCTGGGGTCAACCGGTGTCGATCGACTACCCCGAACGGCTGGTGTCCGTGTCCTGCCCGTCGGCATCTTTCTGCCTGGCAGTCGACTTCGAAGGGTACGGACTCAGCTATGACGGGACCTCATGGAGCACGCCATTCAAAGCATCCGGTAATGGATTCAACTCCGTGTCCTGTGCGTCGGCGTCCTTCTGCATAGGCAGTACCGAACACGACGAAACTGCGTACATCTACAACGGTTCCGGATGGGAAAACTCGACCCCGCCGGCTCGACTCGACTCGGTGTCCTGTTACTCGGCATCCTTCTGCGTCGGTGTCGGCGAAGGCGAAGCTGTCACCTTAGTCAAGTCGCGAGTTGTGGTGTAACCAGACTCGTCGGGCACGCCTCTCATCCCTCCAGGGCCGCCACCTCGCCTTCGTGGGCATCGCCCTGGTCCTCGAGGACCAGGGCGATCGACTCCCTGG
>JAFDWB010000083.1 GCA_018268675.1 Actinomycetota bacterium | reverse complement strand
TCCTGGTACTCGTCGTACATCATCTGCCGCTCGGCCTCGCGGATCCGCTGCAGGATCACCTGCTTGGCGGTCTGCGCGGCGATCCGGCCGAAGTCGTCGGGGGTGACGTCGCGGGTCGTGATCTGGTCCTCATAGGGGGCGATCATCTCCGGGTCGAGCTCGGGCTCCTCCGGCTCTTTCAGTTCGCCGGTCTCCGGGTCCACTTCCGGCTCGTCCTGCTGCTCCGCCGCCTCGGCGAGGAGCTTCTCCTCCAGCTCGGCGGGCAGGATCAGTTCGAAGACGCGGAAGTCCCCGGTCTCGTGGTCGAGGTCGACCCGGGCGTATTTGGCCGCGCCGGGGGTCTTCTTGTAGGCGGAGAGCAGGGCGTCCTCGAGCGCGTCCATCAGCTTGTCGGCGGAGATCCCCTTCTCCTGCTCGAGCCCTTTGACTGCGTCGACGATCTCTTTGCTCACTGGGAAGACTCCTTGTTCTCGGAAGCGGTGCTGCTCGCGCGTTGCGGCCGGTACTTCTCCCCGGGCGAGGAGACCTCCAGCGCATAATCGGCGCGCAGGTGGTTGAGGTGGTGGGTGACCCGTTCGCAGAGGGTCAGATCGACGCCGTCGGGGTGGTCGATGAAGAGCCGCAGCATCTCGCCCCCGGGCTGCTCGATGGCGAGCAGGTCGATTTCCGGGTCGAGCTCGTGCAGCTGGCTCTGGATGTCGGTTTGGAGGTCACTCATGCGGGCGGCTCTCACTCCGTCGGGGCCGGTTCGGGCGTAAAAAAAGTGGGCCGGGCCCACTTCTCGACTGCGCGATACAGATAGGGACAGAAAAGCTTGAACGCAGTATAGCTGGCCTGAGGCCCCGGGGAAAATGGCTTGTTTGCGGGCCAGATCGGCGATTCCTCTGCCCGGGCGCGCCCGTCCCCCTCATCACAGCCGATGCGATGAGGGGGACCGGCGCGCCGTCGGAGGGGCGGCGAGCGCTACTTCGCGGTCGGGGAGGCAGCCCGGAGGCGGTCGACGCGCTCGAGGATCGCCTCGGCGACGGTGTCCTTGTCGGCGCGCGGGACCTCGATCTCGTCCTCGGCGGCGACCAGGGTGACCTCGTTCTCGGCGCTCTCGAAGCCGATCCTCGGGTCGGAGACGTCGTTGAGGACGATCAGGTCGGCGCCCTTGCGAGCGAGCTTGGCGCGGGCGCGGGCGACCGCATCTCCCCCATGCTCGGCGGCGAAGCCGACGATCGTCTGGCCCGGGGTGCGACCGGCGACCAGGCCCGCGAGGATGTCGTCGGTGGGCGTCAAATGCAGGTCGAGGGCGCCTTCGCGGGTCAGCTTGGCCGCCGAGGCGGCCGCGGGGCGGAAGTCGGCGGGCGCGGCGGCCATCAGCAGGATCTGGGATCCGGGGAACTCGGCCGCGGCGGCGCGCTGGAGGTCGGCGGTCGTCTCGACGTCGATCCGACGCACCCCCGCCGGGGCGGGCAGGGCGACGTTGGCGGCGAGCAGGGTGACGGAGGCGCCGCGCCGAGCCGCGGCGCCGGCGAGGGCGATCCCCATCCGGCCGCTCGAGCGGTTGCCGATGAAACGGACCGGGTCGATCGGCTCGCGGGTGCCGCCCGCGGTGACCAGGACGCTCAGCCCGTCCCAGGGGCGCGCGCCTTCCCAGGACGCCGCCGCCTCGACTGCGGCCAGCAGCCGCTCGGGGTCGGGCAGCCGCCCGCGGCCGCGCTCGCCGCGCGAGGCGAGCGGGCCCTCGTCGGGCTCGATCACCTCCACCCCGCGGTCGTGCAGCGCCGCCAGGTTCGCCTGCGTCGCCGCGTCGCCGTACATGCGGTCGTTCATCGCCGGGGCGAGCAGGCGCGGCGCCGTGCAGGCGAGGAAGGAGGTGGTCAGCATCGAGTCGGCGAAACCGCCAGCCAGCTTGGCGATCGTGTTGGCCGAGGCGGGCGCGACCAGGAAGGCGTCGCAGTTGGCGGCCAGCTCGAGGTGGCCGATCGGGTCGTGGCCGATCTCCCCGACCTCGCCGGGGAACGCGCCGCGCAGCGGATCGCGCTCGAACTCCGAGACCAGCACGGGCGCGCCGACGATCCCCTCGAAGGAGGCGGCGCCGACGAAGCGCCCGGCATTCTCGGTCATCAGGACCCGGACGCCATGGCCGGCCAGCGTCGCCAGGCGAGCGAACTCGAGCGACTTATAAGCCGCTATCCCTCCGCTGACACCCAGCAACAACCGGGCCATTTCGAGCTCCTTCGGAGCCGGGCGCTACGCGCCTAGCTGCGGTACTCGTATTTGAGCTTGCCCTCGGCCAACTCCTCCAGGGCCATCGTGAGGTAGTTGCCCTCGGCGTTCGTTTCCACCATCGGGGGCGGGTACTCGCCGAAGCCACCCTCACCGAGGTTGTGGAAGTAGCTGTTGATCTGCCGCGCCCGCTTCGCCGACACGACGACGGCGGCGTAATGGGAGTCGGAGTGGTCGAGAAGCTTGTCTACGCGTGGTTTGATCATTCGGCGAACGAGTGTAGAGGGTCGTGGCGGCGGGGCGTGTCCTTGCCTGAAGCCGTTGCGCACTGGGATCGGCTCTTCATGGCTGCGTCTGCATCTGGCCCCGCTATATGGGGGTGAATGCAGACGGTGGTTGGCGATCGTCATGGGTCGAGGCCGATCGCGGTGCGGACGATGGACTCCAGCTCGGCGGCGGCGGCGTCGAGGTCGTCGTTGACCACCAGGTGGTCGAAGTCGCCGCGGGACGCGAGCTCGATCTCGGCCGTCTCGAGGCGTTTGTCGATCGCCTCGGCGGAGTCGGTGCCGCGGCCGCGGAGGCGCTCGCGGAGGACGGACCCGTCGGGCGGGGCGATGAAGATCTGGACCGAGTCGGGGCGGGCGGCGCGTACCTGCTGGGCTCCCTGGACCTCGATCTCGAGGACGACCGAGCGTCCCTGCTCGAGGCAGCGGTCGAGCTCCGAGTTGAGCGTCCCGTAGTGGTTGCCGCTGTAGCTGGCGAACTCGAGGAAGTCGCCGGCGTCGCGGCGGCGCTGGAACTGCTCCTCGGTGAGGAAGTGGTAGTCGCGGCCGTCCTGCTCCCCCTCGCGCGGCGCCCGCGTCGTCGCCGAGACCGAGAGCGCCAGGCCCGGCACGCGCTCGAGCAGCCGCTTGATCAGCGTGCCCTTGCCGACCCCCGAGGGGCCGGTGATGACGAAGACCTTGGCGGTCGCGGCGTCGCTCATGCGAGCGCCGATACTGCCGGGCACACCGGTCGGCTTATCGACGCAGCAGGGAGACCAGCTCGGTGCGCTGGCGCTCGGAAAGGCCGCCGATCGTCTTCGACGGCGAGATCCGGCACTGGTTCAGGATGCGATTGGTCTTCACGCGGCCGTACTTCGGGACCGCGAGCAGCATGTCGAAGACCTTGGCGGTCATCACATACTCGGGCGGGTCGAGCAGGATCGTGTGGATGCTCGAGCGGCCGGCCTTCAGGTCCTTCTTGAGCTTCGCCCGGGCCGTGCGGATGTCGTTCGCCCGCCGGAGCGCCTCCATCCTCTGGTCGAGGGACCTTTCCGGGGCCGCGAGCGAGGTCTTGACTGAGGAGGTCGGCATGCGGCGGCGAGTATAGCCGGGGGTCGGGGGCGCGCAAGCCGACCTCACCCATTTGCGCCCAAATTCATCTCAACCTCTAGTCGAGGTCCAGGACCGGCTCTGAAACCCGCTCCAGGCGGAGTGTGGACTCCAGTTCGGCGGCGACCCGGGAACCGGCCCGCGGATCGCGGAAACTCTCGGTCCCGACCGCCACAACCGACGCCCCGAGGGCGAGGAACTCGGCGGCGTCGGCGCCGCTCGCGATCCCCCCCATGCCGACGATCGGGAGACCGGTCGCGGCGCGCACCGAGCGCACCTGCTCGAGCGCCACCGGACGCACCGCCGGCCCCGACAGGCCGCCGTAGCCGTTGCCGAGCGCCGGCGCGCCGGTGGCCGGATCGACCGCGGTCCCCTTCAGCGTGTTGATCAGCGAGACCGCGTCGGCCCCGCCCCGCTCGGCCCCCGCCGCGACCGCCGCGGGGCCGGCCACGTTCGGCGTCAGCTTCACGATCAGCGGCTTCTCGGTGCGCGGGCGCAGCGTCTCCAGGAGCGCCTCGGTCTCGGCCGGGTCCTCCCCCACGATCAGGCCCGAATGGACGTTGGGGCAGGAGACGTTGAGCTCGATCGCCGCCACCTCGCGGCGCGCGGCGACCCGCTCGACGCAGCGGGCGAAGTCCTCGCGGCTGGTCGCCATGATCGAGACGATCAGCGGCACCGGCAGCGCGGCGAGCCGCGGCAGATCCTCGGCCAGGAACCCCTCGAGGCCCTTGTTCGGCAGGCCGATCGAGTTGAGCATCCCCGCCGGCGTCTCCCAGATGCGCCGCGGGGCGTTGCCGGCGCGCGGCTCGGGGGTGATGGTCTTGGAGACGAAGGCGGCGAACGGGAAGTCCTCCAGCAGGGCATCGCCGAAGACCGCCCGCGCGGCGATCGCGTCGTAGGTCCCCGAGGCGTTGATCACGGGGTGCTCCAGCTCGATCCCGCACAGTTCAGGCATAGGCGTGGCTCACCTCCTCGACCTGGTCCCCGCGCAGCACGGGGCCGTCGACGCAGAGCCGCAGGAAGCCGCCGCCCGGCTTCGGTACCGCGCAGCCGAAGCAGGCGCCGAAGCCACAGGCCATCGGCGACTCCAGCGCCAGCTCGCAGGCGACGCCGTGCTCGGCGCAGAGCGCCCGCACCGCCTCCAGCATCGCCGGGGGGCCACAGGCGTAGACGACGCCGGAGCGCGCGTCGTCCCCGGCCAGGATCGGCAGCAGGAGGTCCGTGACGCGCCCCTGGAGGCCCGTGTGGCCGTCCTCGGTGGCCAGGCGCACCTCGGGGCACAAGGCGCCGGAAGAGCCGCAGAAGAGGTCCAGGCCGCCCGTGTGGCGCCGGTCGCGGAAGCCGAGGAGGACGCGGTGCGGCACCCCGCGCTCGCCGAACCGGCGCCGCAGGAGGGCCAGGGGCGCCACGCCCACTCCGCCGCCGACCAGGACCGCGCCCGCGGCGCCCGGCGAGACCTCGGCCGGGGCGGCGAAGGAGTTCCCGAGCGGGCCGGTGATCCAGACGCCCTCCCCCGCGCCGAGCCCGCAGAGCCGCTCGGTCCCCGGCCCCACCGCGTCGAGCAGGAAGTCGAGCCGCACGCCGCCGCGGGCGCCGGGGGCGGTCGCGGCGACCGAGATCGCCCGCGGCAGGAAGGCGCGCCCGCCGTCGGCTCCCCAGCCCGCCTCTGCGGCGAGCATGTAGAACTGGCCCGGCTCGGGCTCGGGACCCTCGTGGTCGAGCAGCGAGACCACCCGGTAGCCGCCGGAGTCGCGGTTGGCGGCGACCTCGCAGAGCCGGCGGCCGAAGGGCGCGTTCACGGCTGACTCGCCGCCTCCCCGGCCGCTTCGTGGGCCCGCGCGTGGATCTCCTGCAGGGAGCGGACCTCGTCGTCGATCCCACGTCCCGAGGCGATCGTCCGCACCGCCGCCGTCGCCGCGGTCATCGTCGTGATCGAGGGGATCCCGTGCTTCACCGCCGCGGTGCGGATCTCGTACCCGTCGGCGCGCGCGCCGGAGCCGGTCGGCGTGTTGATCACCAGGTCGCATTCGCGCCTGCGGATCAGGTCGAGCACGTGCGGCGAGCCTTCGTGCAGCTTGTTGATGCGGCGCACCGGCACCCCCATCCGCTCGATCGCCATCGCCGTGCCGCCGGTGGCGACGATCTCGAAGCCGACGTCATGGAGGCGCGCCGCCAGCTGCGTCGCCGCCGCCTTGTCGGTGTCGGTGACGGTGATGAAGACGGTCCCCTCGCGCGGCAGGACCACCCCGGCGGCCGCCTGCGCCTTGCCGAAAGCGGTCGGGAAGTCGTCGGCGATCCCCATCACCTCGCCGGTCGACTTCATCTCCGGGCCGAGCACCGAGTCGGCGCCCGCGAAGCGCGCGAACGGCAGCACCGCCTCCTTCACGCTGACGTGCTCCGGCAGCCCCTTCGGCAGGTCTTGATCGGCCAGCTTCTCCCCCAGCATCAGCCGCGCCGCGACCTTCGCCAGCGGCACCCCGATCGCCTTGGAGACGAAAGGCACGGTGCGCGAGGCGCGCGGGTTGGCCTCGATCACGTAGAGCTTGCCGTCGGCGATCGCGTACTGGATGTTGATCAGGCCGATCACGCCGAGCTCCAGCGCCAGGCGCTCGGTCGTCCCGCGGATCTCGGCGAGCATCTCCTCGCCGAGCGAGAGCGGCGGGATCACGCAGGCCGAGTCGCCGGAGTGGACGCCGGCCTCCTCGACGTGCTGCATGATCCCGGCGACGTGGACCGAGTCGCCGTCGCCGAGCGCGTCGACGTCGACCTCGATCGCGTTCTCGAGGAAGCGGTCGAGCAGCAGCGGGTGCTCCTGGTCGGCCTTGACGTGGACGTCGAGGTAGGCGCGCAGGTCCGCGGTCGAGTAGCAGATCTCCATCGCCCGGCCGCCGAGCACGTAGCTCGGCCGCACCAGCAGCGGGAAGCCGACCTCGGCGGCGATCTCCTCGGCTTCCTCGGCCGAGTGCGCGGTGCCATAGGGCGGGTGGGCGACGCCGAGTTTGCGCAACAGGGCGCCGAAGCGGCCGCGGTCCTCGGCCAGGTCGATCGCGTCGACCGGGGTGCCGAGCAGCGGCACCCCCGCCTCTTCCAGCGTCCGCGCCAGCTTCAGCGGCGTCTGGCCGCCGAACTGGACGATCACGCCCTCGGGCCGCTCCTCCGCGCACACCGCGAGCACGTCCGCGGCGGTAAGCGGCTCGAAGTAGAGCCGGTCGGAGGTGTCGTAGTCGGTCGAGACCGTCTCCGGGTTGCAGTTGACCATCACCGCGTCGCGGCCCAGCTCGCGGGCGGTCATCGCCGCGTGCACGCAGCAATAATCGAACTCGATCCCCTGGCCGATCCGGTTCGGGCCGGCGCCGAGGATGACGATCGAGTCGCGGTCGCCGCGGCGGATCTCCGAGGCGGGCGGGGCGCCGTCGGGGCCGCGGCGCTCGTGGCCAGAGTAGTAGTACGGCGTCGCCGCCTCGAACTCGGCGGCGCAGGTGTCGACCGCCTTGTAGGTGCGGGCGAGGCCCTCGGTGCCGTCGCCTTCCCTCGCCAGCGCCTCCAGCTCGCGCAGGAACCAGCGGTCGATCAGCGAGCGCTCGTGCACCGCCTCGACCCCGAGCCCGCGCCGCAGCGCCTCCAGCACCTGGTCGAAGCGCTCCGCGGTCGGCACCGCCAGCGCCGCCAGCAGGGCCTCGTCGTCGGCCGGGAATTCGGGGGTCGCGTCGAGCTCGCGCGAGCGCATCGCCTTGGCGAAGGACTCTCGAAACGTGCGGCCGATCGCCATCGCCTCGCCGACCGACTGCATGTAGGTGGAGAGCCGGCCCTCGGCGCCGGGGAACTTCTCGAAGGCGAAGCGCGGGATCTTGGTGACGACGTAGTCGATCGTCGGCTCGAAGGAGGCGGGGGTCGCCCGGGTGATGTCGTTGGGGATCTCCTCCAGGGCGTAGCCGACCGCCAGTTTCGCCGCCATCTTCGCGATCGGGAAGCCGGTCGCCTTCGAGGCCAGCGCCGAGGAGCGGCTGACCCGTGGGTTCATCTCGATCACCACCACCGCGCCGCTCTCCGGGTCGACCGCGAACTGGACGTTGGAGCCGCCGGTTTCCACCCCGATCGCGCGGATCACCTTGATCGCCGCGTCGCGGAGCTCCTGGTAGAGCGGGTCGGTGAGCGTCTGGGCGGGCGCGACGGTGACCGAGTCGCCGGTGTGGACGCCCATCGGGTCGACGTTCTCGATCGAGCAGATGATCACCACGTTGTCGTTGCGGTCGCGCATCACCTCGAGCTCGAACTCGCCCCAGCCGATCACCGACTCCTCGACCAGCACCTGGTTGATCGGGCT
>JAFDWB010000082.1 GCA_018268675.1 Actinomycetota bacterium | reverse complement strand
TCGGGTCGACGTTCTCGATCGAGCAGATGATCACCACGTTGTCGTTGCGGTCGCGCATCACCTCGAGCTCGAACTCGCCCCAGCCGATCACCGACTCCTCGACCAGCACCTGGTTGATCGGGCTCGCCGCGAGGCCCTCGGAGACGACCTGGAGCAGCTCGGTCTCGGTGCGGCCGACCCCGCCGCCCTGGCCGCCCATCGTGAAGGCCGGGCGGACGATCGCGGGCAGCGTGATCTCGCTTTTCGCGAGGCCGTCCTCGACCGCGGCGACCGACTCGACCGTGATCGACCAGGGGATGCGGAGGCCCGCCTCGGTCATCGTCGTGCGGAACTCCTCGCGGTCCTCGGCGCGGCGGATCGCGGTGGCGTCGGCGCCGATCAGCTCGACCCCGAGGCGCTCCAGGGTGCCGTCCTCGTGCAGCGCCATCGCCAGGTTCAGCGCCGTCTGGCCGCCGAGAGTCGGCAGCAGCGCGTCGGGGCGCTCCTTCTCGAGGATCTTGGTCACCGGGCCGGGTAGCAGCGGCTCGATGTAGGTGCGGGTGGCGAACTCGGGGTCGGTCATGATCGTCGCCGGGTTCGAGTTGACGAGGACGACCTCGTAGCCCTCCTCGAGCAGCACCTTGCAGGCCTGCACGCCGGAGTAGTCGAACTCGGCGGCCTGGCCGATCACGATCGGCCCGGAGCCGATCAGGAGGATCTTTCCGATGTCGTCTCTACGCGGCAAGGGCCAGGAACCGGTCGAAGAGGTGGCGGGCGTCGTGCGGGCCGGGGCCCGCCTCGGGGTGGTACTGGACGGTGGCGCCGGCGACGTCGCGCAGGACGAGGCCCTCGACGGTGCGGTCGTAGAGGTTCAGCTGCGAGAGCTCGGCGACGCCGAAGTCGGTGTCCCAGCGGACCGGTTCGTCGCCCTCGATCGTCGGCTCGCCGCCCGGCCCCTCGACCGCGAAGCCATGGTTCTGGGAGGTGATGTCGATGCGCCCGGTGGCCAGGTCCTTGACCGGGTGGTTGGCGCCACGGTGCCCGAAGGGGAGCTTGTACGTCTTGAGGCCGACGGCGCGGCAGAGCAGTTGGTGGCCGAGGCAGATGCCGAAGACCGGGCGCCTGCCGACGATCCCGCGGACCGTCTCGACGACGTAGTCGAGCGCCGCCGGGTCGCCCGGGCCGTTGGCGAGGAAGACGATGTCGGGGTCCTCGGCGAGGACCTGCTCGGGGGTCCGGTCGCAGGGGACGAGCGTCAGGCGGGCGCCGTGCTCGCGCAGCTGGCGGACGATCGAGAGCTTGATCCCGGTGTCGATCCCGACCACGTGGGGGCCGTCGCCGTCGAAGCGGACGATTTCCGGCGGGGTGACGGTGCGGGCGAGGTCGGCGCCCGCCATCGGGGGCTCGGCGGCGATCCGCTCGCGCGCCTCGGGCTCGGGGACGGAGGCGGGGAAGATGCCGCCGCGCATCGCGCCGCGGTCGCGCAGGTGGCGGACCAGGGCGCGGGTGTCGACGCCGCTGATCCCCGGGGTGCCGGTGTCGCCGAGCCAGTCGAGCCAGCCGCCCTCGGCGGTGGCGGCGTCCTCGCGGTTCTTCGCATCGCGCATGACGACGCCGCGGGCGTGGACGGACTCGGACTCCATCGCCGCCCCGCTGACGCCGTAGTTGCCGATCAGCGGGTAGGTGAAGACGATGATCTGGCCCGCGTAGGAGGGGTCGGTGACCGCCTCCTGGTAGCCGGTCATCGAAGTGTTGAAGACGACCTCGCCGGTGATCGCGGTGGGATGCCCGACCAGATCGCCGTCGAGGCGCAGCCCGTCCTCCAGCAGCAGGTAGGCGGCTTCGTTCACGAGGCCACTCCGAGGCTGAAGGAGCGCAGGCGGTAGGCGACCTGGCCGGCGGCGACGGTGACGAGCACGCGTCCGGTCAGCGTGCGGCCCTCGGCCCAGGAGTTCGAGGAGCGGCTCTCGTAGCCGTCCTCGCCGACCGTCCACTCGGCGGCGAGGTCGCAGAGGGCGACGTTCGCCTCGGCGCCGACCGCGAGGGTCGGGCGGGGCAGGTCGAAGGGGGCGGCGCCGCCCGCCATCCGCTCGATCAGCAGCGCCAGGTCGATCACGCCAGGCAGGACGAGCTCGGTGTGGAGCGCCGCGAAGGCCGTCTCCAGCCCGGTCACCCCCATCGCCGCCTGCTCGAACGGCACTTCCTTTTCGTCGGAGTGGTGGGGCGCGTGGTCGGTGGCGATGCAGTCGACGGTGCCGTCGCGGAGCGCCCCGATCAGCGCCTGGCGGTCGGACTCGTGGCGGAGCGGCGGGTTCATCTTGAAGCGGCGCGGGTCGAGGCTGCGGACCTCGTCGTCGGTGAGCACGAGGTGGTGCGGGCTCGCCTCCGCGGTGATCCGCACCCCGGCTGCCTTGGCGGCGGCGACGATCTCGACCGACTCCCGCGCCGAGAGGTGCTGGACGTGGATGCGGGCGTCCTCGTAGGCGGCCAGGGCGGCGTCGCGGGCGATCATCGTCGACTCGGAGACCGAGGGGACCCCGGCGAGGCCGATCGCCGCCGAGACGGCGCCCTCGTGCATCACGCCCGCCCCGGAGAGGTCGGGGTCCTCCTCGTGGAGGGCGATGTTGCCGCCGCAGAGCTTCTGGTACTGGAGCGCGCGCAGCATGATCCGCGCGTTGCGGATCGGCAGGCCGTCGTCGGAGAAGCCGACCGCGCCCGCCTCGCGCAGCTCGACCATCTCGGTCAGCTCCTCGCCCTTCATCGCCGCGGTCACGGTGGCGACGAAGCCGACCGGCACCGAGGCCCCGGCGCGCGCTTGCTCGCGGAGCGCGGCGACGTCGGCCGCGGTGGAGACCGGCGGCGCCGTGTTGGCCATCGCGACGATCCCGCAGTAGCCGCCCGCGGCGGCGGCCCGGGTGCCGGTTTCGACGTCCTCCTTGTGCTCCTGGCCGGGGGTGCGGAGGTGAACGTGGGGGTCGAAGAAGGCCGGGAAGGCGTGGAGCCCCTCGGCGTCGAGCTCCTCGGCGCCGTCCGCCTCGGCCTCGCCGGGGGCGGCGAGCGCGGCGATCCGGCCGCCGCGGATGACGAGGTCGTGGACGCCGTCGATCCCGGCGACGGGGTCGAGCAGCGTGGCGCGGCGCAGGATGAGGTCGGCGGGCTGCCCGGCGCGGAGGTCGAGCAGCTGGGCGAGGTCTGGGGCGCTCACGCGGGCTGTCCGATCGTCGGCGCGGCGGCCTCGGCGGCGGAGCTCTCGCCGATCGCGACCGGGCGCTCCGGTCCGCCGGCGAGCAGCTCGTAGAGGATCGCCATCCGCACCACCAGCCCGGCGGCCACCTGCTCGCCGATCAGCGACTGCGGCGAGTCGATCGCCTCGCCGGAGATCTCGACCCCGCGGTTGACCGGGCCGGGATGGAGCAGCAGCTGGCGCGGCCCAAGGCGCCGGGTGTCGATCTGGAAGGTCGCCGCGTACTCGCGCAGGCTGGGGACGAAGCTGCCGGTCATCCGCTCCAGCTGCATGCGCAGGGCGTAGACGACGTCGGCCTCCTCCATCCCGTCGAGTGAGTAGGTGACGTCGCAGCCGAGCTCCTCGATCCCGCGCGGGATCAGGGTCGGCGGGCCGCAGAGCGTCACCTCGGCGCCCATCCGGCGGAAGGCGATCAGGTTGGAGCGGGCGACGCGGCTGTGGAGGACGTCGCCGACGATCCAGATCCGCTTTCCCTCCAGGGAGCCGAGGCGGCGGCGCAGGGTGTAGACGTCGAGCAGCGCCTGGCTCGGGTGCTCGTGCTTGCCGTCCCCCGCGTTGACGACGGCGGCTTCGGTCCAGCCGGCGACCATCTGGGCGGCGCCCGCGTAGGGGTGGCGGATGACGATCGCCGCCGGGTCGTAGGCGGAGAGCGTCGCGACCGTGTCCTTCAGCGACTCGCCCTTGTCGACCGAGGAGCCCGCCGCCTTGATCGAGATCAGGTCGGCCGAGAGCCGCTTCGCGGCGAGCTCGAAGGAGCTCGAGGTGCGGGTGCTCGACTCGTAGAACAGCGTCACCACGGTGCGACCGCGCAAAGTGGGCACTTTTTTGATGTCGCGGCGGCCGACCTCGGCGAAGCTTTCGGCGCGGTCGAGGATCGCCTCCATCGCCTCGCGGTCGACTTCCTCGATCGTGAGCAGATTTCTCATGCCATCGCCTCCGCGTGCTGGGGTTCGGAGATCGTCACCTGGTCCACCCCGTCGGTCTCCTCGAGGCGGACGTTCACCCGCTCCTCGCGCGCCGTCGGCAGGTTCTTGCCGACGTAGTCGGGGCGGATCGGCAGCTCGCGGTGGCCACGGTCGCAGAGGACGGCGAGTTGCACCCGCTGCGGGCGGCCGTAGTCGAAGAGCGCCTCGATCGCGGCCCGCACGGTGCGCCCGGTGAAGAGGACGTCGTCCACCAGCACGACGGTGCGGCCGCCGAGGTCGAAGTCGATGTGGGAGGCGTGGACGACGGGCTGCCGGGAGGGGTCCTGCGCCCCCACGTCGTCGCGGTAGAACGAGATGTCGATGTCCCCGATCGGCAGCTCCGTGCCGACCAGCTCCTCGAGCACCGTGTGAAGGCGCCGAGCCAACACCGCGCCCCTCGTATGAATGCCGACCAGCGCGAGCCCCGCGGGCTCCGGGTTCTTCTCGGCGATCTCGTGGGCGATCCGCCGCAGCGTCCGCCTCAGATCCTCATGTTCGAGGACGACCTTCTCGCTCACTATTGACTTCCTTCCTGGCCTCACGGGACCGGGTTAAAGGACGCCGTGAATGTAGCAAGGCGAGCGGCGGGCAAGGGACGGTGCCGCCGGCGGCTGCCGCCCGGGCGGCGGTGTGCGCCACGCCGGTGAGTTCGCAGTTAGCCACAACAGTTGTAGATAACTGCGAACTCACCGCTGGCGCCCCGGTGCGTTCGTCGCTTGGACGTCTATTCCGACCAAGCGACGAACGCTCGGCGGGGTCTGTGCCCTTTCCGCCACCGGACACGAATGAGGCGCGAGCCGGCAGCGGCCTCAGCCCGCGGGATCCTCGTCCCCGCCCCGCCGCCGCGCGCCGTCCGGCACCAGCTCCGGCTTCCCTTTCTCCGGCAGGGGGATCACGATCTGGTCGAAGTCGCGGGGGGCGACGCAGGCGGGGAAGACCTCGCGGGCCTCCTCGAGGATCTTGCCGACGTGGTAGCGGGCCGAGATGTGGACCAGGGCGAGCATCGCCACGTGGGCCTCGGCGGCTACCGCCGCCGCCTGACCGACGGTCGAGTGGCCGGTTTCGGCGGCACGCTGGGCGTCCTCCTCGGCGAAGCTCGCGTCATGGATCAGGAGGTCGCCGTCGGCCGCCGCGGCAACCGTGGCCGGGGAGGGCGCGGTGTCGCCGGTGACGACGACGACGCGGCCGGCACGGGACGCCCCCATCACCCGGTCCGGCGTCACCGTCCCGGCCGATCCCTCGACCTCCTCGCCGCGCTGGAGGCGCGCAAAATCCGGCCCTTCACGCACCCCCGCGGCCCTCGCCGCCGCCGGATCGAACCGCCCCGGCCGGTCGTCCTCGACCAGCGCCCAACCCGAGGCGCGCACGTTGTGGGCGGCTTCGTAGGACTCGACCGCGTAATCGTCGTGGTCGACCCGCTCCCCCGGCCGCAGCTCCTCCAGCTCCAGCGGGTACCGCAGTCGCCCGATCAGCGGCCGCAGGATCGTGAACAGCTCCTTCAGCCCCGGCGGCCCGAACACCCGCAGCGGGACCTCGCGATCGGTCAGATCGTACGTTTTGAGCAGCCCCGGCAGCCCCAGCATGTGGTCGGCGTGGAAGTGCGTCAGGTAGATCTCGTCGACCTGCGTCAGCCCCAGCGACTTCTGCATCTGCCGTTGCGTACCTTCGCCGCAGTCGAACAGCAGCCGGTCCCCGCCGCGCGCGACGAGCACCGCCGCGGTCGAGCGCCGCGCCGAGGGCGCCGAGGCCCCGGTCCCGAGGAAAGTGACCTCCAGATCCATGACGGGCGAGCCTACGCGTTCGTCATTCCTTAAGCTCCACCGCGAGCGCCCGTAGCTCAGCTGGATAGAGCGCTTCCCTCCGGAGGAAGAGGTCGCAGGTTCGAATCCTGCCGGGCGCGTTGACGATGGGGCTGTTCGGTCGCAAGGGGAACCCGGAGGCGGAGCGGCGAAGGCGCTTGCGCAGCGCGGCGTCCAGGGGCCGGAGCAGGGCAAGGTGCGGGTCGAGACCTCCCGGTACATGAACCGAGACACGCTCCACAAGCCGGCGCCGGGCGAGCCCGCAAAGGCGATGTACGACCGCGAGGACCCGACCACTGCCCTGGTCGAGGGGCACGCGCGCTACCGGACCGACGTCGTCGCCGGCGAAATCGTCGTGATCGAGGTCGAGGACGTCCGCTAGGCGGATCTGAACCGGGCGCGCCAGGCGTTGCCGTCGAACGCGGCCGGCTCGGTCTCGTCGAGGAAGCGCTGGAGGACGGCGGCGAAGCGGCCGGGGCTCTCCAGCTGGGGCATGTGGCCTGCGCCGGGGAAGAGCTCGAGCCGGCTGCCGGGGAGCTGGGAATGGGCGGCGCGGCCGTGGGCGACGGGGATGATCGGGTCCCGCTCGCCCCAGACGATCAGGATCGGCAGGTTCTCGGCGAGGTAGAGGCGGTCGAGCGCGGCGACGCGCTGGCCCTCGGTGCCAACCACCGCGTGGAGGGTGGCGAGAAAGGCCTTGCGGCGGTCGGGGTCGGCGAGTGCGGCGTAGGCGCGGCCGACCTCGGCGAGGTCGTCGTTGGCGCGCAGGCCGACCTTGCCGAGCGCGCCGGCGACCCAGCCGACGGCGGTCGCCCCGGGAGCGGCGGTGGCGCGGATGAAGAGGTCGGCGCCGGGCAGGGCGGCGGCGCGCAGGATCGCGCCCACCTCGGGCCCGAGCCCGCCGCTGGAGACCAGCACCAGCCGTTCGACCATCGCCGGGAACTGGTAGGCGAACTGGAGTGCGACACCGCCGCCGAGGCTGTGGCCGACGAGCGTCGCGCGCTCGTGGCCGAGGGCGACCATCAGATCGCGCAGGCCGCTCGCAAGGCTGCCGAGGCTGTAGTCGCCGGCGCCGGGCGCGGAATCGCCGTGGCCGGGGAAATCGGGCGCCACCACGGTGTTCCGGAGGGCGAGCGGCTCGATCACCGGATCCCAGTTGCGCGCCGTCCCGGCCATCCCGTGGACCAGCAGCAGCAGGGGTCCCTCGCCCGCCGACAGGTAGCTGACGGCGCGCCCGTGGACCGAAGTGGTCTGAACGGTCGAGAAGCTTGCATCGATCGGTGGCACGGTCACATTCGTACCCCACGCCGCGGCGGAGGGAACACCACGTCGGGCGATTCGATTACTGTCGCGCCGCAATGAAGCTCCGGATCCCGAAGCTGAGGCGGCCGTCGGTCCCGCCCGAGCAGCGCATCCCGCGCGGGGCGGTCGTCGTGGTCCTCGTCGGACTGGTCGCGACGCTGGCGGCGGCGTTGCTGGCCACCGAAAAGGGGGGCGGCGAAGCGGCAAACCTTGAATTCGTCCAGCAGCGCAAGATCCCGGACTCGAAACCCGTCGGCATCCCCGGAGCAGCAAAATTCCACATGCAACTGGTCGAAAACAAAGTCCAGTCGACCGGGACCAACGTCGCCGGCTACGCACTGTTCCGCGTCATCGCCGTACTGAAGATCGACCAGGGCGCGCCGCTCTCCGGCGGGCGCCTCGTCTGCTCGGTGCATGCCCCGAGGACCGGGACGCTGATCGCCCAGAGCTCCGGCGGCCTCCGCGCCACCTATCCGCGCTCCAACGAATCCGGCATCTACGGTCAGGAAATGTCGGAAACGGTGCTGATCCAGTTCGCCTCCCACAGCAGTGAACTCGCGGTGCTCGAAGTCAAAGACCTGAAGCAGCCGCGCTGGGCCTCGATCCAGGGCGTGAAGCTCCAGTGGCCCGAATACGAAGAAGGGACCGAGCACCTCGACTACACGCTGCCACAGGGCAAGGCGAAGGCGGCGGTCGAACTGCCCTTCTTCACGATCTGGAAATCGAAGAAGCCGCCTGCCGCGCAGGTCGCCTGCCGACTCCAGGTCCCGGCCGGCAAGGCGACCGTGGAAACCGAAGGCTCGCTGCCGCGGATGGCGCCGCCGATCAACGAAGAAGCCGAAGCCGAAGCGCAGAAGGAACGCGAAGAAAGCGGCGAAGCGGCGGGCGAAGCGGCGAAGGAAGGCAAGTAGCGCGGCGCCCGCTCAGGACGTCGGCGCGACCAGCAGCTCCGGCCCTTCGGTCATCCCTTTGCCCACCTTGTTGAGCGCCGGGTTGGCGGGGGCGCCGGCCATCCGGGCCGGGTCGAGCCGCCCGCACATCGCGATCGCCTCCTCGGTCGTCAGGCGCGGGTCGAGCCAGGCAGCCTCCGCCGCGGCGCTCGGCAGGATCGCGGGCATCCGGTCGTGCACCGGCCTGACGACCGCGTTCGGCGTCGTCGTGATGATCGTCGCGCTGTAGAGGTGGCCGTCGGGGTCGACGCCGCGCTCCTCGGGATCGGGCCACTCCTTGCGCGTGCAGAGCCCGGCGAAGGCGAACGGCTCGCCGCCGTCGACGGTGAATCTCCACGGCTGGCGCGGCTGCTTCGGGTCCTCCGCCTTCATCCACTCGTAGAAGCCGTCGGCGACGATCAGGCAGCGATGGCGGAACTTGCCGACCAAGGGGCCGTAGGCGCGGCTCTTCTCCAGGTTCTCGACTTTCGCGTTGATCATCCGGTACCCGACCTTGAGGTCCTTCGCCCAGACCGGGACGAGGCCCCAGCGCATCAGCCGCGCCTCCCGCTCGCCCGCCTCGGCCTCCTTCTCCTCGGGCGAGGAGCGCACGACCAGGACCTCCTGGGTGGGCGCGACGTTGAAGCGCCCCATCCCGGGCGGATCGGCTTTGTCCCCGCCTTTCGCCTGCAGCGCCTTCTCCAGTTCCACCTGGAAGCGGTCGGCGATCTTCTTCGTGTCCTTGGTCGTGACCGTGAAGCGCCCGCACATCAGGGACGCGCCTCCTCGTGCTCGCGATACCACTCCACCGTACGCGACAGGCCGGTCCGCAGGTCGACCGCCGGCGCCCAGCCGGTCTGCGCGCGGAGCTTGGTCGAGTCGAGGTATTGGTCGAGGATCTCGCCAGCCGGCAGGCCGGGGCCGTACTCCGGCTCGACCTTCCCCCCGCCCACCGCGGCAGTCAGGTCGACGACCTCGCGGACCGAGTGGGGACGGTCGCCGCCCGCGTTGAAGGCCTCCCCCGCGGCGCCGTCGCCGTCGAGCGCCGCGGCGATCGCCAGGTACGCCGTCACCGCGTCGTCGACGTGGAGGAAGTCGCGCCGCGGCGCCCCGTCGGAGCGGATCCGCGGCGCCCGCCGGTCGGCGACCGCGATCGCCGTCTCCGGCACCAGCCGGGTGAAGTTGAGGTCGCCGCCGCCGTAGACGTTGGCGAAGCGGCTGACCGCGATCGGCAGCCCCCACTCCCGCGCCAGCCCGCGCGCCATCACGTCGGCGGCGGCCTTCGAGGAGTCGTAGGGGTGCTCGGCCCGCAGCGGGAAGTCCTCACGATAGGGGAGCTCCGGCGCCGTTCCGTAGGCCTTGTCGGAGGAGGCGAAGACGACCTTCCCCACGTCCGCGTCGCGGCAGGCCAGGAAGACGTTCCAGGAGCCGCGCACGTTGACGTCGACGGTCTCGTGCGGGGAGCGGCGGGCGACGCCGACGATCGTCTGCGCGGCGAGGTGGAAGACCGAGCCGCACCCCGCGACCGCGGCGGCCACCCCCGCGGCGTCGAGCAGGTCCGCCTCGACCACCTCGACCTCTCCCCGCACCCCGAGCAGGTCGAGCCCCGACGCCCGCGGTCCGCCGAGGTCGGTCTGCCGCGGCCCGGGCCGGTCGAGGACGCGCACCGCGCTGCCGGTGGCCAAAAGCCCCGCGGCGAGATGCGAGCCGACGAACCCGTGCCCGCCGGTGACCAGCACCCGGTCGCCCGCCACGCTAGCCACGCCCCACGCCCGCCGAGCCATCGACATGCCATCCAGGCCATGGGGCGGCGCCGGTGCGCCAGAGGTCGTCGAGCACCACCGCGTCCTTGTAGGTGTCCATGCAGTCCCAGAAGCCCTCGTGGCGGTGGGCGCGTAGCTCCCCGGCCGCGGCGAGCGCCTCGAGCGGCTCGCGCTCCAGTACCGCGCCCGCGCCGATGTAGGCGAGAGCCGCGGGCTCGAAGCAGAAGAAGCCGCCGTTGATCCAGCGCTCCGAGCGCGGCTTCTCGACGAACCCCGCGACCCGTTCCCCGTCGAGCTCCGCCACCCCCCACTGCAGGTTGGGGCGGACCACGGTGACCGTCGCCGCGAGCCCCGCCGCCCGATGGCCGTCGAGCAGCGCCCCGAGGTCGACGTCGGCGACCCCGTCGGCATAGGAGACGCAGAACGTCCCGCTTGCGAGCCGCTCCCCAAGGGCCGCGATCCGCCCGCCGGTCGGCGTGTCGAGCCCGGTGTCCACGCACTCGACCGCGACCCCCTCCGGCCAGCGCTCAGCGGCGACGAAGCTCTCGACCTGCTCCCCCAGATACCCGGTCGCCAGCAGGAAGCGATCGAACCCCTGCGCCGCGTAGATGCCGATCACGTGCCAGACGATCGGCCGCCCGCCGATCTCGACCAGCGGCTTCGGCACCGTCTCGGTCCGCTCCCGCAGCCGCGTCCCACGACCCCCGCAGAGGACGACGACCGGCGGTTTGCTCACCCGCCCGCGACCGCGGGAAGGATCGTCACCTCGTCGCCCTCGTTGATCGCCGTCTCCAGGCCCTGCTGGAAGCGGATGTCCTCGCCCTCCACGTAGACGTTGACGAAGCGGCGCAGGGTGCCGTCCTGGGTGATCCGCTCGCGCAGGTCGCCGTAGGCGGCGAAGACGGCGTCGAGCGCCTCGCCGACGTTCGTGCCCTCCACCTCGACCTCGGCCTGGCCGCCGGTGGCGACGCGAAGCTGGGTCGGGATCTTCACGGTGACGCTCATCTAGACGTGGACCTCCTGGGCGAACTCGGCATCGAAGCTGTCGAGGGTCGGATCGATCTCGTGCATGGAGAACGTATCGCGGGTCGCGTCGAGCGTCTTCAATCCCTCGCCGGTGATGTAGGCGACGACCCGTTCGCCCTCGTTGAGCTCGCCCCGTTCGGCCAGCTTGCGCAGGACCCCGATCGTCACTCCGCCGGCGGTCTCGGTGAAGATCCCGGTGGTCTCGGCCAGCAGCTTGATCCCGTCGCGGATCTCGGGGTCGGTGACCGCGTCGATGCCGCCGCCGGTCTTCCGCGCGTGCTCGATCGCGTAGGGGCCGTCCGCCGGGTCGCCGATCGCGAGGCTCTTGGCGATCGTGTCGGGCCGCTGCGGCTTGCAGACGTCCCAGCCTTCGGCGAACGCGGTCGCGACCGGGCTGCATCCCGCCGCCTGGGCGCCGTTGAAGGTCGGCTGCTCACCCTCGACCAGGCCGAGGTCGAGCCATTCCTGGAAGCCGCGCCCGAGTTTGGTGAAGAGCGACCCTGAGGCGATCGGGCTGACCACCCGGTCCGGCAGCTCCCAGCCGAGCTGCTCGACGGTCTCGAAGGCGAGCGTCTTCGATCCCTCCGCGTAGTAGGGGCGCAGGTTGACGTTCACGAACGCCCACGGGTGGGTCTCGGCGAGCTGCGTGCACAGCCGGTTGACGTCGTCGTAGTTGCCGCGCACACCGACCAGGTTGGTGCCGTAGACGCCGGTCGCGAGCAGCTTCTGCTCCTCCAGGTTGGCGGGGACGAAGACGTAGGACTCGAGGCCGGCGGCGGCGGCATGGGCGGCGACCGCGTTGGCCAGGTTGCCGGTCGAGGCGCAGGCGACGGTCGAGAAGCCGAGCTCCTGCGCTTTCGCGACGGCGACCGCGACGACCCGGTCCTTGAAGGAGTGGGTCGGGTTGGCGGCGTCGTTCTTGATCCAGATCTCGGCCCCGGTGCCGAGCCGCTCGGCCAGCCGGTCGGCGCGCAGCAGCGGCGTCAGGCCCGGCTCCAGCGGGTCGCCGGGACGGCCGGAGAACGGCAGGAAGTCGGCGTAGCGCCAGATCCCCCGCGAGCCCGCCTGGATCCGCCGTTTCGCCTCCGCCGCGTCCAGCGCCGAGTGGTCGTAGCGGACCTCCAGCGGCCCGAAGCACTGCTCGCAGAAGTAAGACGCCCCGAGCTCGTACTCGGCCCCGCACTCCTTGCACTTCAAGTTCTCTACCGACATCCGATCACTTCCTTTGCCCTTATGTCCCCAAAATGGGAAAACCTCCGCCACGTGGGGCAGAGGTCCGATCGGACATCCCCCACATCTGTCAGGCCGCGCGACCTGCTGGACTTGGCACCTGTCGCGAGCAAGCTCGCGATGGTTGCCGGGGCTTCACTGGGCCAGTCCCTCCACCCCTCTAGATGTGGCGCTTATGTGAATGCGAAGCCTACCACGTGCGGGGCGACGTTTCCGATGCTCCGTGGGCGGCTAACCTACCCCTGTGTTCTCGCTTCCGCCCCACGACGAGACGGGCCCGGCCGATGCCGAACCTCCCGAAACCACGCCTCCGGCGGAACCGCGGCGGCGAGCTCGTCGCGCCGGTCGAGGCCGCTGAGCCACAGGCCCCGCGGGTCGAGGAGATCGAGTGGGGCGGCCTGCGCTGGGTGAACATCGAGCACCCGGGAGCGCTCGAGCGCGCCTGGCTGGAGGAGCACTTCGACTTCCACGCGCTCGACCTCGAGGACGTCCTCTCCCGCAACCAGCGGCCGAAGATCGACATCTACGACGACTATCTGTTCAGCGTGCTGAACCTGCCGGTCTTCGACCGCGCGGCAAAGCGGCTCGGGGCGGGCGAGCTCGACCTCTTCGTCGGCCCCGACTTCCTGGTCACGATCCCGAACCAGCCCTTGCAGCCGGTCGAGTACCTGTTCGAGCGCTGCCGCGGCAAAGAGGAGCTCCGCGAGCAGCTCTTCTCGCGCGGCTCCGGCTACCTCCTCTACCGCCTCGTCGACGACAGCTTCGACTACTGCTTTCCGATGCTGCGCAAGATCGGCAACAAGCTCGACGCGCTCGAGGACGACATCTTCGAGGGCCGCTCCGAGGACATCGTCCGCGACATCTCCAACGTCAAGCAGGAGATCATCAATTTCCGCAAGGTGATCCGCCCGCAGCGGCCGGTCCTGCGCGACCTCGAGAAGGTCAAATCGCGCTACCTGTCCCCGGATTTCGACCTCGAGATCTACTTCGACGACATCGTCGACGCTCACGAGCGGATCTGGGACATGCTGGAGAACTACAAGGAGGTGATCGAGGCGCTCGAGGAGACCAACGAGTCGGTGATCTCGCACCGCCTCAACGACATCCTCCGCGTGCTGACCTCGATCTCGGTGGTGATCCTGCCGCTGACCCTGGTGGCGAGCATCTGGGGGATGAACGTCGGCGTCCCCGGCGAAGGCAACCTCGGCGACTTCTTCGTCGTCCTCGGCCTCATGCTGGTGATCCTGCTCGGCATGGTCGGTTGGTTCCGCCGGCGCGGATGGCTATAGCCTGCGTGCCCTGTGGCTAACTTCAGGATCTGGGCGCCGTGGCGCCTCGCCTACGTGTCAGACGCGGCCAAGGACATCGAGGAGGAGTGCATCTTCTGCGCGAAGCCCGCACAGGAGGACGACGAGGGCAACCTGATCGTCCACCGAGGCGAGCGGGCGTTCGTGATCCTCAACCTCTACCCGTACACGAACGGCCACCTGATGGTCGCGCCTTACCAGCACATCGGGGCGATCGAGGAGATCCCGGCGGAGACGGTCGCCGAGATGATGGCGCTCTCCCAGGCGGCGATCCGGCGCCTCGCGGAGGTCTACTCGCCGCACGGCTTCAACGTCGGCTTCAACCAGGGCCGGATCGCGGGCGCCGGGGTCGAGCACCACATCCACATGCACGTCGTGCCCCGCTGGTCGGGGGACAACAACTTCATGCCGGTGATCGCCGACACCAAAGTGATGCCGCAGACGATCGAGCAGAGCTACGCCGCGCTGAGAGGTGGGTCATGGAGCTGAACCCGGGGATCTTCAAGGCCTACGACATCCGCGGGCTCTACGGCGAGGAGATGGACGAGGGGACCGCGCAGGACATCGGGCGCGCCTTCGTGCGCGTCCTGGCAGGGTTGCGGGGCAAGGACGCCGGCGATCTGCGCGTCGGGCTCGGCCGCGACATGCGCCTCACGGCGCCGAAGATGGCGGCTGAGCTGCGCGACGGGATGATCTTCGAGGGTGCGACCGTCGTCGACGCGGGCATGGTCGCGACCGAGATGCTCTACCACCTGGTCGGCTCGCGCGAGCTCGACGGCGGCGCGATGGTCACCGCCTCGCACAACCCGAAGGCCTACACCGGGGTGAAGCTGGTCCGCGAGGGCGCGCTGCCGCTCTCCGGCGACGCCGGGATCGCCGAAGTGAAGTCGACGATCGAGGCGGGGCTCGGCGAGGCGCCGGGCGGCGGCGAGCTCGAAGAGGTCGACATCTGGGACGAGTACCGCGCCCACGCGCTCGGCTTCATCGACCCCGCCGCGATCGCCCCGATGAAGGTCGTGGTCGACGGCGGCAACGGGATGGCCGGGCCGATGGTCGGGCCGATCCTGGAGCAGCTGCCGCTGCGGCTGGAGGAGATGTACTTCGAGCCGAACGGCGAGTTCCCCGACCACGAGCCGAACCCGCTCCTCCCCGAGAACCGCCAGATGATCATGGACCGCGTGCGGGCGACCGGCGCCGACCTCGGGATCGCCTGGGACGGCGACGCCGACCGCTGTTTCTTCATCGACGGCGCGGGTGAGTTCTGCGACGGCGACTTCGTCTGCGCGCTGCTGGCGCGGCAGGTTCTGGCCCGGAACCCCGGCGCGATGATCCTCTACGACCCGCGCTCGAGCCGCGCCGTCCCCGACCTGGTCGCGGCCGAGGGCGGGCGCTCGGCCCTCTCGCGCGTCGGCCACGCGTTCTTCAAGGCGCGGATGCGGGAGGAGGGCGCGGCGTTCGGCGGCGAGGTCTCCGGCCACTACTACTTCCGCGATTTCTGGCACGCCGACTCGGGGACGATCCCGGCGCTGCTGATGCTGGAGCTGCTCTCCCGCGAAGGGCGCACGATCGGCGCGCTGATGGAGGAGTTCCGCGCCAAGTACTTCATCTCCGGCGAGATCAACTCGGAGGTCGCCGACCAGGCGGCGAAGCTGGAGGAGATCCGCGCCCGCTATGCCGACGGCGAGATCGCGGAACTCGACGGCGTGTCGGTCGATTACCCCGACTGGCACTTCAACGTCCGGCCCTCGAACACCGAGCCGCTGCTGCGCCTGAACCTCGAGTCGCTGGTCTCCCGCGCCGACATGGAGCGCCGCCGCGACGAGGTCCTGGGGCTGATCCGGGGATGACCGAGACCCCGGAGGAGGCACTCGAGCAGGCCGCGCTGGCGGGGATCCACTGTCTACCGATCCCGACCCCGTTCGCGGTCGGCGCGGTCAACTGCTACCTGATCGAGGACGAGCCGCTGACGCTGGTCGACACCGGGCCGAACTCGGGGCGCTCGCTCGACGTCCTCTCCGAGTCCCTGGCCGCGCACGGCCACGCGATCGAGGACATCGACCTCGTCCTCCTCACCCACAACCACCACGATCACACCGGGCTGACCCAGATCGTGGTCGAGCACTCCGGGGCCGAGGTCGCGGCGCTCGGCGCGGCGGCGCGGCGGCTGGCCGACTTCGAGGCCGAAGCCGAGCGCGACGACCAGTTCGCGGTCGACCTGATGCTGCGCAGCGGCATTCCCGAGCAGACCGCGATGGCGCTCCAGAGCGTCTCCTCCACCTTCCGCGAATGGGGCGGCCCGGTGACCGTCACCCGCCCGCTCGGCGACGGGGACGCGGTCGAGCTCGGCGGCCGCCGCCTCGAGGCCCTCCACCGCCCCGGCCACACCCCGATGGACACCGTCTTCTGGGACGCCGAGCGCGAGCTGGGCTTCGTCGGCGACCACCTCCTTCCCCGCATCTCCTCCAACCCGATCATCTCCCGCCCGCTCGACGGGTCGCCGGGGCGCACCCACTCGCTCGCCGCCTACCTCGACTCGCTGGCGAAGACGCGCGGGCTCCCCGAGGGCGCCGTCCTCCTACCCGGCCACGGCGAGCCGATCGACGACCACCGCGCCCTGGTCGATGCGCGCATCGCCTCGACCGAGCGGCGCAAGGAGAAACTCCTCCGCCTGCTCGGCGACGGGCCCCGCAGCGGCTACGAGCTGGCCCAGTCGATGTGGGGCAACATCGCCGTCACCCAGGCCTTCCTCACCCTCTCGGAGGTGATCGGCCACATGGACCTGCTCGAGGCCGAAGGGCGCGTCCGCGAGGTCGACGACGGTGGCGTGATCCGCTTCGAAGCGGTCGCGTAGGCTGCACCGCCAGATGGTCTCGTTCGGATCTCGGCGGTCGGGGAAACCCGCGAAGAAGCGGATGCTGATCATCGTCAATCCGTACGCGACGACGGTGTCGGACCGCCTGCGGAATCTCGTCGTCTACGCGTTGCAGGGGCGCTACGAGGTCGAGGCGGTGGCGACCGAGGCACAGAACCACGCGACCGAGATCGGCCGCGAGGCGCACGAGGGCGGCTACGACGTGGTCGTCTCCTTCGGCGGCGACGGGACGCTCAACGAGGTCGCCAACGGGCTCGCCGGGACCGGGATGCCGATGGCGATCCTGCCCGGCGGCTCGGCCAACGTGGTCGCCCGCAGCCTCGGCATCCCCAACGACGTGGTCGACGCGACCGAGCACCTGCTCTCGCTGGCCGACCATTGGGAGCCGCGCCAGGTGGACCTCGGCCGGGTCGACGATCGGTACTTCGTCTTCGCCTGCGGGGCGGGGATCGACGCGACGGTGGTCAAGCGTGTCGACGCCCACCCACGGCTGAAGGCGAAGGCGGGGCCCTGGTACTACAGCTGGGCCGGGGTCTCGGCCTTCTACCGCCGCTACCTCCTCAACCCGGTGCGGATGAAGATCGCGGTCGACGGCCACCTGCCGGTCGAAGGTGTCACCGCGATCACCCAGAATTCCGACCCCTTCAGCTACTTCTCCAGCAAACCGGTGTACGTCTGCGAGGGGATCGAGATCGACAACGGCGCCCTCTCGATGGCGGTGCTGAAACGGGCGGCCCAGCGGGACATGCCGACCCTCCTGCCGAAGCTCTTCTCCCCCCGCAAGCCCGCCGTCCGCCACCGCCAGATCATCGGCTTCGAGGGCGTCCACAAGGCGACCGTCGAGTCGATCTCCGAGGACCGCTCCGGCGCCCTCCGTCCCTTCCACCTCCAGGTCGACGGCGACTATCTCGGCGAGCGCACCCGAGTCGAGCTCTCCGTCGCCCCCGGCGCCCTGACGATCGTCGCCTGAGCCCCCGGGCCTCGTAACGCTCTCGTCACAAACGAGCGCGTCAGAAGTCCCATCCGGCGCGCCACATGAGCGCCACGGGGCCCCGGCATCGTCCCCATGCCCGGACCGTCTGCATCTACCCCCGCCCACGAGGGGCAGATGCAGACGGTCGCAGGGGCGGTGCCGAGCCGTCGCTCGGCGACCGCAAAGCCCCTCCCCGCCCCGGTCAGTCCAACAACCCCCGTTCCCGCGCCGAGACCGCCGTCTGCAGCAGCGTCTCCGCCGCGTCGAACCGTGGCTCCCAGCCGAGCTCCCGCCGCGCCTTCGCCGTGTCCATGATCACCGGGGTGGTGAGGGCGGTCGCCCACTCGAGCTGCGGGCTGACGAAGGCGAGGCGGCCGGCGACGGCGGTGCCGACGCCGAGGGCCGGGCGCGGGACCCGGACCGAGCGCCAGCCGAGCGCTCGGGCGATGTCGGCGATCGTGATCTCGCCGCCGGCCGCGAGGTTGTAGGCGCCCGGCTCTCCGCGGCCCTCGACCGCGGCCGCGAGCGCAGCGGCGACGTCGTCGTGGTGGACCAGCTGCAGCGGTACGCCCGCGTCGGGGAGGACGGGGCGCAGCAGGGGGATCCGTTCGAGGACCTGGCGGCGCAGGCGGGGCGCCGGGTCACCGAGGCGGGCGGCGGCGACCGTCTGCTCGATCAGCATCGGCGCCCGCGGCCCGGCCACGACGCAGGGGCGGAAGACGTAGGCCTCGAGCTCGGACCCGGCGAGGATCTCGTCGAGAGCCTCCTCCAGCTCCGCCTTCTGCGCCGAGTAGTAGAAGCTCGAGGAGCCGATCGCGGCGGTCTCCTCGGTGAGCGGCTGCGGGTTGTCGGGATGGAAGCCGTAGGCGGCGACCGAGGAGGCGTAGACGAGCCGCCCCACCCCCGCCTCGACCGCCGCTTCGAAGACGTTGCGACTGCCGTCGAGGTTGATCCGCCGCGTCTCCTCGCGGTCGCCGAAGATCGCGAAGGCGAGGTGGACGGCGACGTCGGCGCCCTCGAAGAGCGCCGCCAGGTGGCCGCGGTCGAGGATGTCGCCACGCTGGTAGGTCGCCTTGCGCCAGCCCGCGGCCGCCGGGTCGAACGGCCGGCGCGCCATCCCCCGCACCGCGCCGACCGCCTCACTCGCCTCCAGCGCGTCGATCAGCGGGCCGCCGATCTCTCCGGTCGGCCCCGTCACCGCGACGGTCAGCGCCATCGGCTCAGGCGGTCGGAGTTATCCGATAGGCGTCGAAGACCGACTCGACGTTGCGCAGCCGGCCGACGCAGTGTTTGAGCTGCTCGGTGTCGCCGACCTCGACCACGAATTTGTTCTTCACCATCGGGTGATTGGTGGTGCAGGAGGCGCCGATGATGTTGATCCCCGCCTCCGAGAAGGTCCGTGAGAGGTCCTCGAGAAGACGGGTCCGGTCGTAGGCGTCGATCTGGATCTCGACCCGGTAGGAGGCAGCGTTGTCGCCTTCCCAGCCGACGTCGACGAAGCGCTCCGGCGCCCGTTTCAGGGCCTTCACGTTCTTGCAGTCGGCGCGGTGGATGGTGATCCCGCGACCGAGGCTCACGTACCCCGCGATCTCGTCGCCGGGCACCGGCCGGCAGCACTTGGCGAGCCGCACGGCGACGTTCTCGACGCCTTTGACGACGATCCCGTAGTTGGAGGCCTCCTTGGTGCGCCGGGCGCGGTCGGAGTGCTCGGTCGCCGGCAGCGGGTGGTCGTCGACCGACTCCCCCGCTTTCAGCCGCTGCAGGATCTTGTTGACCGCGGTCTTGGTCGAGATCTTGCCCTGGCCGAGGGCGATGTAGAACTCGCTCGCTTTGCGGAACCCCATCTCGCGGATCACGTCGGCGAGCAGGGCCGAGCCGGCGATCTTCTGCCACGGCACGTTGCGCGTCCGCAGCGCCTCCTCGAGCCCCTCGCGGCCGTCGCGCTCGGCGTCCTCGCGGCGCTCCTCTTTGAACCAGGCGCGGATCTTGTTGCGGGCGCGGCTGGTGCGGACCAGTTTCAGCCAGTCGAGCGATGGCGCCCGTTTCTGCTTCGCGGTGAGCACCTCGACGATGTCGCCGGAGCGCAGCTGGTAATGGAGGGGGACGATCGCGCCGTTGACCTTGGCGCCGACGCAGCTGTGGCCGACGTCGGTGTGGACCGCGTAGGCGAAGTCGAGCGGCGTCGAGCCCGCCGAGAGGCTCTTCACCTCGCCCTTCGGGGTGAAGACGAAGACCTCGTCCTCGAAGAGGTCGACCTTCAGCGATTCGAGGAACTCGGCCGGGTCCTGTTCGCCCTCGGCCTCGACGAGCTGCCGCAGCCAGGTCATCTTCTCCCGCTGCGGGTCGGCGGTGCCACCCTCTTTGTAGGCGACGTGGGCCGCGATCCCGTACTCGGCGAGCTTGTGCATCTCCTCGGTGCGGATCTGGATCTCGAGCGGCTTTCCCTCGGGGCCGATCACGGTCGTGTGGAGCGCCTGGTACATGTTGGCCTTCGGCATCGCGACGAAGTCCTTGAAGCGGCCTGGGAGCGGCTTCCAGAGCGAGTGGATGACGCCGATCGCGCCGTAGCAGTCCTTCACCGAGCCGACGATCACCCGCATCGCGGTGAGGTCGAAGATCTCGTTGAACTCGCGCCCCTTCTTCGCCATCTTCGTGTAGATCGAGTAGAAGTGCTTGGCGCGGCCGGAGATCTCGGCCTCGATCCCGACCTCCTCCAGCTCCTCGGCGAGGAACTCTCCGGCCTCGGCGACATAGCGCTCGCGCTCGTCGCGCTGCTGGGCGACCAGCTGTTTGATTTCCGCGTACTTGCGTGGGTGGAGCGTCGCGAAGGCGAGATCCTCGAGCTCCCACTTGATCGCGTGGATCCCGAGGCGGTGCGCGAGCGGCGCGTAGATCTCCAGCGTCTCGTGCGACTTCAGCGTCTGCTTCTGCTTCGGTAGCGCGCCGAGCGTGCGCATGTTGTGGAGGCGGTCGGCCAGCTTGATCAGGATCACCCTGACGTCGGTGGCCATCGCCACCATCATCTTGCGGTAGTTCTCCGCCTGCCGCTCGTCGCGGCTCTCGAAGTTCATCCCGGTCAGCTTGGTGACGCCGTCGACCAGCTGGGCGATCTCGTCGCCGAACTCGGCCCGGATCTCCTCCAGCGAGGCGCTGGTGTCCTCGACCGTGTCGTGGAGCAGCGCCGCGCACAGCGTCTCGGTGTCGAGCCGCATCCCGGCGCAGATCTGGGCCACGCCGACGGGATGGGTGATGAACTCGTCGCCGGAGTAGCGCTTCTGGTCGGCGTGCCGCTCGCAGGCGAAGTCGAAGGCGCGCTCGACCTTCTCCCGGTCGATGATCGTCGCCACCGCCACCGCGGCGCCGCCGGCCCCGGGGAGCCCGTCCTCGTGCGCCGAGTCGAACTCCTCGACGACCGCGAACAGGTCGCCGAGCAGCTCCCTGCGCTCTACGGAAATTTTGGGCTCTGCAGAAATGACCGTGCCTCCGAATGCTCTTCGCTGTAGACGCGGAACGCGTTCGACCGTTCCAGATCCGTCCCTTCAGAGGATACGACCCCGACCAACCCGTCGCCTGCACTCGTGTCACCCGCCACGAGGCCCAGCTCCCGCAACACGCGGAAGGCGCGCGCCGCCGTCTCGGGGTCGAGCGGGTGCGGCCCGGGCCCGGCAAGCGCCGTCCGCAGCCCCGCGCCCGACATCTTGCCGCCGCCGCGGAGGCCCCGGAAGACACCCGCGATCGTCTCCCGCGACGGCGCCTGGCGGGCGAGGACCCCGAGCCCGAACTCGCTCTCGGCAGCGGAGAAGAGCGGGTGGAGGAAGCCGGGCGTCCGTTCCGTGCCCTCGTCGGTCGGCGCGCCGGGCAGCTCGCCTTCCATCGCGGCGCGGGCGACGGCGAGGAGCGCGGCCTTGTCGTTCGCGGCTGCGGCTGCGGCGACGCGCCGGTCTCCGGAGGACGGCGGGCCCGCCACCGGCACGACGACCCGCTCGACGTCGAGCGACGAGCGCGGCGCGTCGACGAGGACGACGTGTCCGAAGGACGCGGCGAGATCAGGCGCCATCGCGAGCGCCGCGTAGTCCACGAGCGCGAGCCCGCCCTGCGCCCGCGAGGCGAGGGCGCCGACCGCCTCGGCGCCGCAGCGGTGGCAGGCGATCAGCGCGGCGCCGCCGTTGAAGCGCGCGAGCCCCGTCGCCCCGTTGGCGAGCGCCGCCCGCCGCGAGGCGTCGGCGGCGACTGCCAGCACGCCGGCGCCGCTCGAGACGAGCTCGGCGATCGTCGCGGTCGGCGAAGAGGTCGCCGCCGAGACCACGTGCCGCTCCGCCAGATCGGCGCCGGCGTGGAGACTTTCCGTCGCTATGAGATGGCCTCTCTCCACACCATCTCCCTGACCGGTGAGGTCGCGGGCGAGCTCGGCCTCGAAGCGCGCCCACCACTCGGTGTCGTCGCAGGCGCATGGGTGCGGAGAGAGCGCGTCGGCGTCGACCGCCAGCGGATAGACCTCGCGGAGCACGACGCGGGGCTCGACCGCGCCGTTCCAGTGATTCACCTCGAGGCGGACCGCGGCGTCGAGCATCTCGTCGTCCTCGACGCCGAGGCTGGAGCGGCCGAAGGCGACGCCGAGCGCCCGGTGCGAGCCGCTGTGCAGGCTGAAGCGCGTGTGCTTGCCCTCCTCGCCCATCGTCCGCACGTCGGTCACCCGGGCCGAGGGCACCATCAGCCGCACGCCGGGATTCCCCATCCCGAACGGTGCCAGCCGGCCCAGCTCTTCGGCGAGGTCGAGGCCGAGCCCCACCCCGCCGACCATCGCGTCGATCCGCTCGGTCCGTTTCAGATCCTCGTCGGTGAGGACTGCGCCCGCGTGCGCCGCAAATGCCACCTGGAAGGCCTCCAGGTTCTCCGCCCTGAGCGACAGCCCGGCGGCGGCGCGGTGCCCGCCGAAGCTCTCCAGGTGCGCGGAGCACGCCTCGAGCGCGGCGAGCAGATCGAAGCCGGGGATGCCGCGACCGCTGCCGCGCCCTCCCCCCTCCCCGTCGAGCGAGATGACGACCACCGGCCGGTGGTGGCGCTCCACCAGCCGCGAAGCGACGATCCCGACCACGCCCGGGTGCCAACCCTCCCCCGCCAAGACCAGGCCCTTGCCCTCCTTCAGCTCCTCCGGCAACTCGCGCCGCGCCGCCTCCGCGGAAGCGTCCACCTCGCGCTCGGTCGCCCGCCGCTCCGAGTTTGCCCGCCCCAGCTCCTCGGCGATCTGCTGCGCTCGCGTCTCGTCCTCGGTCAGCAGCAGCTCCACCCCCGCGTCGGCCCGGTAGAGGCGCCCGGCGGCGTTGATCCGCGGCGCCAGGCGGAACCCCAGGTCCCCCTCGTCGAGCCGGCCCGGGTCGCACCGAGAGGCCTCCATCAGGGCCCGGAGCCCGACCCTGCCGGTCCTGCGCATCTGCGCCAGCCCCCGCTTCACCAGCGAGCGGTTCTCCCCCACCAGCGGCACGACGTCGGCGACCGTCGCCAGCGCGACCAGGTCGAGGTCCGCCTCGGCGCCCTCCCCGCCCCGCAGCGCGCAGGCGAGCTTCCAGGCGACCGCCGTCCCGCACAGCGAGGTGAACGGGTAATCGGAGACCTCCGGGTGGAGGATCAGGCACGCCGGCAGGTCCTCGCCGCGCTGGTGGTGGTCGGTGACGAGCACTTCCATCCCCAGCTCCTGCGCCCGCGCCACCTGCTCGGCCGCGGTGATCCCGCAGTCCACCGTGATCAGCAACCCGGTCCCGCGCTCCGCCAGGCGCTCCACGTTCTCGCCGCTCAGGCCGTACCCGTCCGCGATCCGATCCGGGATCAGCCAGTCGCAGTCGGCACCGAGCCCGCGCAGGGTCGAGATCATCAGCGCGGTCGCGCTCACCCCGTCGACGTCGAAATCCCCGTGGACGGTGATCCGCTCGCCCGCTTCGATCGCCCCCCAGACCAGGGCGACGGCCTCGTCCATCCCCCGGAACGCCTCCGGCGGGTGCGACTCGTCGGCGGCGAGGAAGGCCCGCGCCTCCGCCGGCGTGCGGTAGCCGCGGCGCACGAGCGTGACCGCGACCGGCTGGCTCAGCCCCAGCTCGTCGGCGAGGGTCCGGGCCTCGGCGTAGTCATATGGATCGGCGGCGAACGCCTTGGCAGCTTCCGGCACCCTCCCAGGCTAGGAAGGCGTCCGGCGGGAAATCGGCGACGCCAGCGCCCGAGCTAGTCGTAGTGCGGTTCGCGCATCCCGATCAACCAGACGACGCCGAGCCCGAGGGCGACGCCGGGGATCGCCGAGAGCGCCGTGCCGATCGTCGTGTTGCCGAGCGACTGGCCGTCGATCACGAGCACGATCGCGCCGAAGGCCATCGCGCCGAGCACCGAGCCGACGAAGGCGCCGACGATCCCGGCCCAGAAACGGTCGGGCAGGAAGACCGTGAAGTGCCAGAGGGCGATGCCCATCGTCAGCCAGACCAGAACCGCCATCAGCTCCGCCCCTCCCTCATCGCCGCCGCCCTTTGCGCCGCTGGGCGCGCCGGGCGCGCCGCTCCTCGTTCCGTTTGCGCCGCTCCGCCGACTCCGGGTTGGCGCTGTCGCCGTTGCTGCGGCTCGACCGGGCGGGCGCCTTCGCATCGGCCTCGCCGGCCGCCGGCGCCTTCTCGGACTCCTCGGCCGACTCGACCGGTTCGGCGGGCGCCTCGACCTCCTCGGCGGCCGCGACCCGACCCCTGCCGAGGCGGCGCCGACGCTCCGCTCCCGTCGCCTCGCCCAGCGGCGCTTCGGCCTCGATGTCGGCGGCGATCTCCGCTTCGGTCTCGTCGTCGTCGGCCAGCTTCGCAACCTGGACGTCGTCGGCGAACGCCGGGACGACGCCGTCCGCGACCTCGGCGATCCGCTGCCGGCGGCGGATGAACTGCGGCTCGCGTTCCTTCCACGCGGTCAGTACCGGCGAGGCGATGAAGATCGAGGAGTAGGTACCGGAGGCGATCCCGATCAGCATCGCGAAGGCGAAGTCCTGCAGCGTCGCCGAGCCGAAGATCAGCAGCGAGACCACTGCCAGGAGGGTCGTGAAGCTGGTCGCCAGCGACCGGGTCAGCACCTCGCTCATCGAGCGATTGACGATCTGGGAGAACGCCGCCCGCGGCATCCGCGGCACGTTCTCGCGTATTCGGTCGAAGACGATGATCGTGTCGTACAGCGAGTACCCCAAGATAGTCAGGAACGCCGCCACCGTGCCGCTCGACACTTCCTGGCCGGTCAGCGCGTAGACGCCGCCCGTGATCAGGATGTCGTGCAGCAGGGCGATCATCACCGGCACCGCGAATTTCGGCTCGAAACGCAGCGCCACGTAGATCAGGATCACCAGCATCGAGAAGATCAGCGCCTTGATCGCGGCTTCCGCCACCTGGTTGCCGAAGGTCGGGCCGACGCTGGTGCTTTCGAAGCCTTGGTTGACGATCCCGTAGTCCTTGACCAGTTGGCGCTCCACCACCCGCACCTCGCCGGGCCGCAGCTGCGCCGACTCGATCTGGAAGACGTTGCTGCCAAAGTTCGGCACCGTGACCTGCTGCACCTCGGCGTTGGCGACGCCGGCTTCTTCGAGGCTTTCGCGCACGCCGCTGGTGTTCGTCGGCTTTTCCAGCGCCGCGGTGATCCGCGTGCCCGACTTGAAGTCGATGCCGAAGTTCAGCTCCTTGGTCGACAGCGCGACCGCGCCGATGATCAGGATGATCCCGGAGAAGGTGAAGAACCAGCGGCTGGCGCCCATGAAGTCGAAGTGCCAGCGACGCCCCTCGCCGCCCGCGCCGAGCGCGCTCCGCGAGCGCAGCAGCTTCGAATTGCTCATCGTGCCGAGCAGCGCCTGGGTGAAGACGACCGCGGTCAGCAGCGAGGTGATCGTGCCGACGCCGAGCGTGAAGGCGAATCCCTTGACCCCGGCCGTCGCCAGGACGAAGAGGATGAAGGCGGTGAGCAGGGTGACGACGTTGGCGTCGACGATCGTCGAGATCCCGCGTTTGTAGCCGGCGGCGATCGCGCTCTGCATCGATCTGCCGGCGCGTACCTCCTCCTTTATTCGCTCGAAGATGACGATGTTCGAGTCGGCCGCCACGCCTATCGTCAGCACCAGGCCCGCGATCCCGGGCAGGGTCAGGGTGATCGGGATCAGTTTGATCAGGGCGAAGAAGATGACCCCGTAGGCGCCCAGCGCGATCACCGCGATCAGGCCGAGGAAGCGGTAATAGACGAGCAGGAAGATGACGACGAGGGCGAGGCCGACGATCCCGGCCTTGATCCCGTCGTGGAGCGCCTGCGAGCCGAGCGTCGCCGAGACCTGGGTCTCGGAGATCAGCCGCAGTTCGATCGGCAGCGCGCCGATCTGCAGCGTCGTTGCCAGTTCCTGCGCCTGTTCGAGCCCGTGTTCGCCGGAGAAACCGCCGGAGATCTGGGCGCCCTGGCGGCCATCGATGCCGGTCGGGTTTTCGGCGAAGTTGATGATCGGCCGGCTCTTCACTTCGTTGTCGAGGACGACCGCGAAGTGGCCGGAGAGGGCCGCCGCTTCTTCGGGGCTGCCGGGCGGGCCGATCGACTGCGACTGACCGCGCTGGGCGATCGCGCGGGTGACGTTCTGGAAGTTTTCCCGCCCTGCTTCGGTGAACTTGAAGCTGACGTTCGGTTCGTTCGTGCCCTGCTGGTATTCCTGTCGCGGTTCGGTGATTTCGCTGCCCGAGAGCGAGTAGTGGTCGTTCAGCGCGAACCAGCCGGGCTGTGCGGTTTCGTCGACCTTGCCGGTTTCGTCGCTGGGCAGTTCGGAGACGAGGACGGTCCCGGCGGGGATTTCGACGACGATCCCGTTTTCGGGGAGCTTTTCCCCGGTCGGCGTTTCGTAGAGCGTTTTCTTCGAGAGCTCGGGTCCGGCGAGCAGCTTGTGCGGCGCGTTTTTTTCGAAGAGGTAGTAGCGCGGTTTCGCGACCGAGCATTTTTCGCATTCTTCTTTCGACTTCGGCTTCTGCTCGGCGGCCAGCAGGGCCGCCTGGTAGGCGTTCGGGAAGGCTCCCGCGGCGATCAGCTGCCGGCTCTCGAAGCTTTTCGGGTTGCGCCCGGCTTCTTTCCATTCGTCTTCAAGCTTCTTGACCGCTTCGGAGGGCGGCGTCTGGCCGGGGTGGCCGCCGATCGCCCGCTCGGGGCCGAGCAGGTTCGGCTCCCAGTCGTAGAAGAAGAGCTGCGCCGTGGTGCCGACCTGTTCGGAGGCGCGGTTGGTGTCGGTGACGCCGGGGAGGGCGACGGTGATGTTCTTTTCACCGAGCCGCGCGACTTCCGCCTCGGACACGCCGAGGTTGTTGATCCGCTTTTCGATGATGTTGATCGAGTCTTCGATGTCTTCCCCGGACACCGAGGTCGCCGTCCCGGTCGGCTGGCCTTCGTAGACCAACTGGAGGCCGCCCTGGAGGTCGAGGCCGAGCTTCGTTTCCTTGGTCGCGATGACGATCCCCGAGACCGCCACCAGGGCGATCACGAAGAGCAGGACGAAGACGTGCTGCCGCCTCGAGCCCACGGCGCCTATCCCTCCGGGGTCAGGACAAGCAAGAGCCCGCCGTCGTCGTCATAGGCGGGGAAAACGTCGGCGACGGCCTTGGCCGGGAGATCGCCCTCGGCGTTGACCGACACGCGCTTGCCGAGCGAGCGCACACCCCACTCGAGCGAGGTCTCGATCGGGTCCGTCTTGCCGTCGCCGTCGGTGTCGGCCTCCGGACCGCCGTCGCCGGGGTCGATCCAGTCGAGGCCGAGCACCTCGCGCACCGGACGCCCGATCACGTCCTCGTCGGTCAAACCCGTCAACTCGTAGCTCCCCTTGCCCGCATCGATGACCCGTTCCTGCTGATCGCAGACGAAGAACGCTGCGTTCGGAGCCGGATAATAATCATCGAGTAGTTCGAACACGAACCCGAAGCCACATTTCGAGCAGCCCTTCGGCCGGCGGCTGAACCCTTCGGTCCGGGAGCCGCTCACCTCGCGGTGTCCGCAGTTTGGGCAGATGAAAAACGGCATGGTCGGGACAGGCTAGATGATCGGGTTGGCGGAAGGGTTAAGCGCTCGCGGCGGCCTGGGGACCAGAAACTCCTAGAAGAGGCTGGCCGCGCCTTCGGGCGCCGGGAGGCCGAGATGGTCGTAGGCGCGCTGGGTGAGGACGCGTCCGCGCGGCGTCCTTTTGAGCAGGCCCTGCTGGAGGAGATAGGGCTCGAGCACGTCCTCGATCGTGTCCTGCTCCTCGCCGATCGCGATCGCCAGAGTGGAAAGGCCGACCGGGCCGCCGGCGAATTTCGTCGCCACGGTGTCGAGGAGGGCGCGGTCGGCGCGGTCGAGGCCGGCCTCGTCGACCTCGAGCATCGCCAGCGCGTCGGCCGCCACGGCGGCGCCGATGTCCCCCGTCCCCTTCACCTCGGCGTAGTCGCGGACCCGCTTCAGGAGCCGGTTGGCGACGCGCGGGGTGCCGCGCGAGCGGGACGCGATGGTGTGGGCGCCGGCGGCGTCGATCTCGACCTCGAGGATCCCGGCGGAGCGCTCGACGATCAGCGCCAGGTGCTCGGGGCTGTAGTGCTCGAGCCGGTGGCTGACGCCGAAGCGGTCGCGCAGGGGCGTGGTCAGGAGGCCGGCGCGAGTGGTCGCGCCGATCAGCGTGAACGGCGGCAGCGGCAGGGTGACGGTGCGGGCGCCCGCGCCCTGGCCGAGCACGACCGGGAGCTCACCGTCCTCCATCGCCGGGTAGAGCGTCTCCTCGACCGCGCGGCCGAGCCGGTGGATCTCGTCGATGAAGAAGACGCTGCCGGGCTCCAGCGCGGTGAGGAAGGAGGCGACGTCGGCCTTGCGCTCGAGCGCCGGCCCCGCGGTCTGGACCAGCGGCACGCCGAGCTCGGCGGCGACGATGTTGGCGAGCGAGGTCTTGCCGAGCCCGGGCGGGCCGGCGAGGAGGACGTGGTCGAGCGGCTCGCCGCGGCGGCGCGCGGCCTCGATGAAGATCCCGAGCTGCTCGGTCACCTGGACCTGGTTGACGAAGTCGGCGAGGGTCGGCGGGCGGAGGCTGCGGTCGAGGTCCTCGGCATCGGCGCGCGCGTCGTGCACCTTCACCTCGGCGTCCACGGGGACCGGATCACCGTCGAGCCCGGGCGTGCGGATGCGGTCGGCGCCGATCGCGTCGTCGCCGGTCGGGTCGAAGTCCCTCATCGGTTCGCGCCGGCCTTGCGCAGCGCCCCGGCGAGCAGCGCCTCGGCGTCGTCGCCCTCGAGGCCCTCGAGCAGCTGCTCGGCCTCGAGCGGCTGGTAGCCGAGGTTGACGAGGCCGTCGCGGGCGAGGGCGCGGGCGTCGCCTTCCTCGGCGGCGACGATCGCCGACTCGACCTCGAGCGCGCCCGCGACCTTGTCGCGCAGCTCGACCACGATCCGCTCGGCGGTCCGCTTGCCGATCCCGGGCACCGCCTGGAAGCGTTTGGTGTCCCCTGCGGCGATCGCCCGCAGGAGCTCGCGTGAGCTGCCGCCGGAGAGCGCCGCGATGCCGACTTTGGGGCCGACGCCGCTGACCGAGATCAGCATCCGGAAGAGCTCCCGCTCGTCTTCGGTGGCGAAGCCGTAGAGGGCGAGCGAGTCCTCGCGGGCGATCAGCTCGGCGTGCAGGAAGGTCTCCGAGCCGGCGGCCGGGACCGCCTTCAGGGTCTCGGTCGAGACCGTGAGCTTGTAGCCGACGCCGTGGGCGTCGATCACCACGTGATCGGGGCGGCGGACGAGGACCTCGCCGCGGACGGCGGCGATCATCCGGCCACCCTGGGGGCGAAGCGGGGCTTGCCGGCGGGGGTGGGGGCGCCGGAGAGCGCCACGGCCTGGCGGCGCCCTTCGCCGCCGCCGTGGCAGATCGCGACGGCGAGCGCGTCGGCGGCGTGGTCGGGGCGCGGCGGCTCGGCCAGCCCGAGCAGCGTGCCGACCATCCGCTGGACCTGGGACTTGCCCGCGGCGCCGGAGCCGCAGACCGCCATCTTGATCGCCTGCGGCGTGTAGGCGAAGCAGGCGATCCCGCGTTGCGCCGCCGCCAGCATCGCCACCCCGCTCGCCTGGCCGACGGCCATCGCCGAGACGACGTTGCGGCCGAAGTACACCTGCTCGATCGCCAGCGCGCCGGGCTCGTGCCAGGCCATCAGCTCCCCGAGCGCCTCGTGGATCCGCTGCAGCCGCCGCTCCATCGGCATCTCCGGCCCGGTCTCCACCACTCCCCCGTCGAGCGCGACCATCCGATTCCCCTCGACCCGGACGATGCCGAAGCCGAGATTCGCCGCGCCCGGGTCGATTCCCATCACCACCTGCATAAGGCACTGATTCTGGGCGCGGAGTCGGATGCCTGCCGCGAAGTGGCTCCGGGAGTGGGACGGCCGCGCCGCCGAGGCGGCAGCCGGCCTACGCCGCGAGCTGCTCGAGGACCGCCTCGGGGATGTCGAAGTTCGCGTAGACCTGGTCGACGTCGTCTTGGTCGTCGAGGGTCTCGAGCAGGTCGATCATCCGTTGGGCGTCGTGGCCCTTCAGCTCGACCGTGCTTTTCGGTTCGGTCGCCAGGGCCGCGGACTCGATCTCGATCCCGGCCTCTTCGAGAGCGGCCTTGACCGCCGTGAGGTCGGTGGGCTCGCTGAGGACGCGCAGTTTGTCGCCTTCGTCCTGGACGTCTTCGGCGCCCGCGTCGATCGCGGGCATCAGGTCGTCCTCGCTGTAGCGGTCGCCGTCGACCACCACGACGCCCTTTTTCTCGAAGTTCCACGCCACCGAGCCGGGCTCGCCGAGGCTGCCGCCGTGGGTCGAGAACGCGTGGCGGATCTCGGCGCTGGCGCGGTTGCGGTTGTCGGTCAGCGCATCGACCAGGACGGCGACCCCCGCCGGGCCGTAGCCCTCGTAGACGACGCGTTCGATGTTGGCGCCGTCGGCCCCGGCCCCGGTGCCGGTGTCGATCGCTTTCTGGATTTTGTCTTTGGGCATCGACGCTTCGCGCGCCTTCTGCACGGCGGTGGCGAGGGCCGGGTTGCCGTCGGTGTCGCCGCCGCCGTCACGCGCGGCGACCGTGATCGCGCGGGCGAGCTTGGAGAAGAGCTTGCCGCGTTTCGCGTCGGCCGCGCCCTTCTTGTGTTTGATCGATGACCACTTGGAATGTCCTGACATACAGGTGTCATTCTATGAGAGGGGGAAAGGCTTGGAAGCCATGGCGAGGACTTGGGGGCGGAACGTGGCCGCGACGGCGGTCTTCTTCGCCATGCTCCTCGCCGCCTTCGCGCTCTGGACGCTGATCCCGCTGGGTTGGGTCTACATCGCCTCGAAGCTCTCCCACAGCCAGTTCCCGAGCATGGGCCCATACATGATCGTGATCGTCGGGATCATCGTCACCGTGCTCATCGACGCCTGGCTGATCGGCCGCCTCAACGGCCTCTACGTCCGCGTCACCGGCTCAAACCGCCTGGTCCACAACCGCCCCGGCTGGCTGAAGAGCCTCCGCGACACCGCGCCGGTGCGCGACTCGGTCACCGTGGTCGAGGCGGTGATGATGAGCTCTGTTCTCCTCGCCGCCCTCGCCCTGCTGCTTTGGTTCTTCCTCCTGGCGGGCTCACCCCTCCCGAATCAGTAGCCCTTTGCGCCCACTTGCCGGCGCTTCGCGCCAGCTCGGAATCGATTGTGCAAATTCTTTGCGACATGCCTTGAAGAGGGTCGAGCGGGGTGCTTCGATCCCGCCATGCAGGCGCTGTCCGACGGACAACACATCGCGGCAATCGAGGCGAAAGTGGACAAGCTGGAGAAGAAAGTCGACGACGGATTCGCCGCCATGCGGACGGAAGCGCAGGCGATGCGAGCGCAGATCCTGTCGAGCGAACGGGCGCTCCGCGGCGAGATCGTCGGAGCCCGCAGCGACGCCCGCGCCGATTTCCGCACGCTCATCGGAGTGGTCTTCGCGATGTGGGCCGCCACGGTGCTCGCCGTGATCGGCGTCCTCGCGGCCCACCTCTGACGCGCCTGGACCAAGCGATTCAAGGACGCAGGTAGCGAGGCAAGGGAGCGCACCTCAGTGCGTGACCCGCAGCCGAGCGCCCCGAGGACGCCGAAGCGCGCCGGTCCAGGGGCGTCAGACGATGAAGCGGCCGTCTTCCTGCATGACGACGCCGTCGACTTCCAGCTTGCCCCCGAGGCGGAGGTCGCAGACGAGATCGGTGTGGACGGCGGACTCGTTGGTGCCGCCGGACTCGGGGTAGGCCTGGCCGAAGGCCATGTGGATCGTGCCGCCGATCTTCTCGTCGAGGAGGACCTCGCGGGTGCCGCGATCGATCCCGTAGTTGGTGCCGATGCCGAGCTCCCCGAGGGTGCGGGCGCCGGCGTCGGTGTCGAGCTGGGCGACCAGGAACTCCTCGCCACGTTCGGCGCTCGCGTCGACCACCTTGCCCGCCTCGAATCTGAGGCGGACGCGGGAGACCTCGCGGCCGCCGATCACCGCCGGCAGGTGGAAGCTCACCTCGCCTTCGGTGGCGTCCTCGATCGGGCCGGTGAAGAACTCGCCGTCGGGCATGTTGTGGTCGCCGACGCAGGGGATGAAGTGCCGCCCGGCGATGCCGAGTTTGATGTCGGTGCCGGGGGCGGTGATCCGCACCTCCTCGTGCCCCTCGATCCAGGCGGCGAGGCGTTCGGTCTCCTCCGAGGCGCGCTTCCAGGTCGACAGCGGGTCGCCGTCGTCGGCCAGGCACGCCGCGTAGTAGAAGTCTTCGTAGTCGGCAAGGCTCATCTCCGCCTCGGAGGCGTAGGCGCTGGTCGGGAAGATCGTGTACACCCAGCGGAAGTCGCCCTCGGCGCTCCGCTTCATCGCCCGCTGCATCAGGTCCCCGGTGACCGACTGGCGCAGGGTCTGGCGCTCCGGCGGCACCGCCGAGAGCTCGCGCGTGTTGGTCGTCGCGCCGATCGCGATCCGCACGTCGGCGTTGTCGACCATCCACTCGGCGAACGGCGAGATCCATTCCAGCTGCTTGTCGCTGGCGTGCTTGAAGTAGGCGGCGATCTGGCCGTCGAGGGCGACGTTCAGCACCGGGTTGCCGCCCGCCTTCAGGACCTCCTCGTAGACCGCGAGCAGCAGCGGCGCGGCGGCGCTCTCGCCGTCGATCGAGACGACCTCGCCCTCCTTCACCTTGGTCGAGTAGCCGACCAGGATCTTCGCCAGGTTCTGCACCTTCGGGTCGCCGCTCATCGTGGTGCCCCCTCTTTCTCTCGGTTCGCTCGGCTCTGTTCCGCGGCTTTCGTGATCATCGCCATGAATATCGCGTGGAAGCGTGGATCGTCGGTCAGCTCGGGATGGAAGGCGGAGGCGAGCACGCTGCCCTCGCGGATCGCCACCGGGTGCCCATCCCAGGTCGCGAGGACCTCCACCCCCTCCCCGGTCCGCTCGACCCACGGCGCTCGGATGAACACGGCGCGCAGCGGCTCCTCCCCTGCCCCGATCACCTCGAGGTCGGCCTCGAAGCTCTGCAGCTGGCGGCCGAACGCGTTGCGGCGCGCGGTCGCGTCGATGAAGCCCAGGTGCTCGGCGTCGCAGACGATCAGCCCGGCGCAGGTGCCGAGGATCGGCCGCCCCGCCTCGTGGTGCGCGCGCAGCGCGGGTTCCAGGCCCGCCGAGTCGATCAGGCGGGTCATCGTCGTCGACTCGCCTCCCGGGATCACCAGCCCGTCGAGTCCGGCGAGCCGCTCCGGCGTGCGCACCTCGACCGCGTCCGCGCCGAGCCGGCGCAACGTCTCCGCGTGCGCCTCGAAGTCGCCCTGGAGGGCTAGGACACCGACCTTCAGGTCAGCCCCCGCGGTGCTGGAGCAGCGCGCCCTGCTCGGCGAGCGGCGCGATCTCGAGGCCGCTCATCGCCTCGCCCAGGCCGATCGAGGCCGCGGCGACCCGCTCCGGGTCCTCGTAATGGGTGGTCGCCTCGACGATCGCCCGTGCGCGCCGCGCCGGGTCGCTCGACTTGAAGATCCCCGAGCCGACGAAGTTGCCTTCGGCGCCGAGCTGCATCATCAGCGCCGCGTCGGCGGGCGTCGCGATCCCACCCGCGCAGAAGAGCGGCACCGGCAGGCGTCCGGCCGCGGCGACCTCCTGGACCACTTCCAGCGGCGCCGGCAGCTCTTTCGCGGCCGCGGCGAGCTCCTCCGGCCGCAGCTGGGAGAGCCGCCGGATGCCGGAGGTGATCTCGCGCATGTGGCGCACCGCCTCGACCACGTTGCCGGTCCCGGCCTCGCCCTTGGAGCGGATCATCGCCGCGCCCTCGCCGATCCGGCGCAGCGCCTCGCCGAGGTTGGTCGCGCCGCAGACGAACGGCACGTCGAAGGCGAGCTTGTCGATGTGGTTGACCTCGTCGGCGGGGGTCAGCACCTCGGACTCGTCGATGTAGTCGACCTCCAGCGCCTGCAGGACCTGAGCCTCGGCGAAGTGACCGATCCGGGCCTTCGCCATCACCGGGATGGTCACCGCCTCCTGGATGCCTTTGATCATCGCCGGGTCCGACATCCGGGCCACGCCGCCGTCGCGGCGGATGTCGGCGGGGACGCGCTCCAGCGCCATCACGGCGACGGCCCCGGCTTCCTCGGCGATCTTCGCCTCCTCGGGGGTGACCACATCCATGATCACCCCGCCTTTCAACATCTCGGCAAGGCCGGTCTTCAGTCGGAACGTCGCGCGGTCGGGCATACGCCCATATTAGGGAGCGAGGGCCTCACCCTGCCCCCAGCTCACTTCAGTTTGTACGCCTTGATGCGGTCGCGGTGGAGGTCTTCGTCCCGCGCGTACAACCCGTACGCGAGTGCCTGCACCAGTGCCATCAGCGCCGTGTTGGAACGGGTGAAGGAGGGGCTGTTGGACGAGAAGTAGAGCGTCATCTCGGCATGCTCGCCGACCTCCGACATGGTCGCGTCGGAGATCGCCAGCGTGCGCGCGCCGCGGTGCAGGGCCAGTTTCATCGCCCGCAGCAGCAGCGGGTGCGCGCGACCCGCCGAAAGGGTTATCACGAGCGTGTTCTCGTCGATGCGGCCGAGCCGCTGGAGGCTCTCGCCGCCGGTCGACGCGACGATCTCGGCGCGGATGTCGAGCAGGCTCAGCGTGTGGCGCAGGTAGCTGGCGAAGAAGGCCATCTGGTCGACCCCGACGATCACGATCCGCTGCGCGGTGGCGAGCGCGGCGACCGAGTCGTTGACCTGCTGCGTGGTCAGCTTGCGCGCGGTTTCCTCGAGATTCGCGTGGTCGGCGCCGAGTGACCCCTCCAACTCGGAGTGATCGAAGGAGAAGAGCGGGCCGGTGGCCGAGCCGACCGCGGCGATCGTCGTCCGATACTCCTCGATCGCCGCCTGCTGCAGCTCCGGGTAGCCCTCGAAGCCGAGGGCCTGGGAGAAGCGGACGACGGTCGAGGAAGAGGTGCTGGCGCGGCGGGCGAGCTCCTCCGCGGTGAGAAAGGCCGCCTCGTCGAGGTGGTCGACGATGTAGCGGGCCACATCCTTCTGGGAACGCGAAAACTCGTCGAAACGCTCCTGGATGTAGTCGGAAAGGCTTTTGAGTTGAGGTGATTTCGTCGCGGTCTTGGTCACGGGCCAGGATTTCGCCGAGCCCGTCGCTTTCCCTTCTGGTTGGATTCCAAGTCACTATGGAGGTGCTTCTCTGATGGGTCGGTTCGACGGGCTGCCGAGCGTGCGGTGGAGCCTCCAGGGGATCACCGAAGAGGGCGACGAGGCGTGGCTGATCCGCGGCATCGCGCGCAAGCTCTACCGCTGCCCCGGTTGCCACGGTGAGATCGAGGTCGGCGCCGAGCACACGATCGTCCAGTACGTCCACCGGCTCGGTGGCACCGACCACCACCACTGGCACCGGCAGTGCGCGGAAGAGATCCTCGTCCCCGAGCTCGGCAGTCTGCGCAAGGTGCCCGCCTCGGATTCGAGCCAGGCACAGCTCGAGCGGCGCGGGCGCGTCCCGGCGGGTCGGCGCAGGCGGACGCGCGGGCGATGAGCCGGACGCGGCGGCTGCTCGGCGTCTACGCGAGCCTCGGCCGCACCTATCGGGCCTGGGCGCCGACCCTGCTCGCCTTGGCGACGATCGTCTTCATCCCGCTCGGGCTGATCGACGCCCTCCTCCACGGGGTCGACACGAGCTCGCTCAACGTGACCGAAGGGTTCAAGGCGGCGGCGCTGATCGGCGCGATGGTCGCGGTCACGGCCTCGAGCCTCTTCGGCGAGGTGTTCTTCAGCGGCGCGATCGCGGCCTCGCTCACCCACCCCGAGGACGAGGAGCAGCCGAGCTTCCTCGACCTCGCCCGCCACATCTCCTACGGGACCCTGATCGCGGTCGACATCATCTATGTGGCGATCGTGGTGGTCGGCCTCGTCGCCCTGATCGTGCCCGGGCTCCTGCTGTTCGTCTATCTGTCCTTGGCCGGGCCGGTCGTGGAGTTGGAGAAGCGCGGGGTCTGGGACGGGTTCGCGCGCAGCTTCCGGCTCGTCCGCGGAAACTTCTGGATGGTCGCCGGGGTGCTGGCCCCGGTCGAGGTCATCGGCACCGCGATCAACGACGCCGCGGTCGGCGCCGCGCATCACCTGCTCGGCCACGGCCTGCTCGCCGCCTGGGTCGGCGAGACGGTCGGGAACATCGTCACCGCGCCGGTCGCCGCGGTGGCGATCGTGCTCCTCACGCTCGACCTGATCCGCCACCGAGACGGCGTCGCGCCGGAGCTGAAGCGGCGGCCGGCGGCGGCCCCGGCATGACCGGCGCGCTCCCCCTCGGCAGCTTCGTCACCGACTTCTGGGAGCACAACCTGGTCGCCCACCATCGCCAGGGGGTCTTCCTGGTGCTGGTCGGCTTCGTCGGCTCCTTCGTCTTCATCCGCATGAGCACGCGGATGATCCGCGCCGAAGTCAGTTGGTGGCCGGGCAACATCGAAAGCGAGGGCGGCGTCCACATCCACCACCTGGTGTTCGGGATCATCACCATGATGGTGGCGGGGACGCTCGGCTTCGCCGCCTTCGGCCGCAGCCCCTACACCGAGATCTGCGCCTTCCTCTTCGGCGTCGGCGCGGGGTTGACGATCGACGAGTTCGCGCTCTGGTTCTACCTCGAAGACGTGTATTGGGCCGAGGAGGGGCGCAGCTCGATCGACGCCACCGTGATCGCGGCGGCCTTGATCGGCCTGATCGTGGTCGGCGTCAACCCATTCGAATTCGACCGGGAAGGCGAAGGCATCGTGCCCGCGATCGCCGCGTCGCTGCTGGAGATCTCCTTCGTCGCCGTCTGCTTCCTGAAGGGTCGGCGGCTGCACGGCATGCTCGGGATCTTCGTCCCGCCGCTGGCGATCTACGGCGCCTGCCGGATCGGCAAGCCCGATTCCGGCTGGGCGCGGCGGCGCTACGGAGACCGGCGGCCGAAGAAGCAGGCGAAGGCCGAACGCCGGTTCCATCCCGGCCGCCGGACCGACCGCTTCAAGGAAGCCTTCCGTGACATCGTCGGCGGCAAGCCGAGCGTCGGCGTCGAGAAGGTCGCCGTCGAGGCGGTCGCGGCGACCCGCGAGGCGGGTCAGGAGGTGCGTGCCGCGGCCGAACGCGTCGTCCACCCAGAGGACACGGACCAGCGCGACAAGCGTCACTGATCCGCCGCGCTCCGGCGAGGCCTAGACTCGTGCTCGGGTATGGGGATGCGCCGCCGACTCTTCACGCTCGCGTTGCTGCTCGCCGCCGTCGGCGCGCTCACCGGCCTGGCGCGGGCGGAGGTTGTCCAATCCGGCGATCTGCGGGTCGCCTTCCACGCCGGCTTTTCGCCGCAGGCGCTGCCACGCGAACGCCCGGCGCCGATCGCGGTCGAGGTCGAAGGGCGGATCTCCACCACCGACGGCAGCCACCCGCCGCCGCTCGACGCGCTGCGGATCGAACTGAGCAGCGCCGGACGGATCGACGCCCGCGGCCTGCCCCGCTGCCGCGCGGCGTTGATCCAGTCGACCAGCTCGGCGGCGGCGCTCGCGCGCTGCCGCGGGGCACTGGTCGGCAGGGGCACCTTCGTCGCCCAGCTGGCCGCGGCGGGCCAAATTCTGGTCCCCGGCCAGGCGCTCGTCTTCAACGGCACGGTCGGCGGCCGGCCGGGGATGCTCGTCCACATCTACCTTTCGCGGCCGGTACGGTTGACGCTCGTGGTCCCGATCCGGATCGGCCCGGGCGAAGGGGGCTTCGGGACGGTGCTGACGGCGCGCGTGCCGGAGCTCGCGGGCGGCTCGGCCTCGATCACCAAGCTGCGGCTGCGGATCGCCCGGCGCTACACCGCCGGGGGCGAACGGCGCAGCTACCTGAGCGCCGCCTGCGCGGCGCCCGCCGGCTTCCCCGGCGCGGTCTTCCCGTTCGCGCGCGGGACCTTCAGCTTCGCCGGGGGACGGACCGTGCACAGCGTCCTCACCCGCAGCTGCACGGTCAGGGCGGGGTGAGGAAGATGAGAGGCGGGGGTCGGCCGCATGCATTACGGTCGGCCGGCAACCGGCAGAGGAAACGCAACCGAAGGGGAGTCGAATTGAACGAGCAGCAGATCAACCTCAAGCTTCGTCGGGCGGGGGCGCTCCTCGCCGTCGTCGGGGCGATTGGGGGCGGCGCGCTCCTCAGCGGCTGTGGCGGCGGTGGCACCAGCAGCACCGAAACCAGCGCCCGCAAGGAAGCCGAAGGAGGCGTCGAAGCGGCCCAGAAGGGGATCGAAGAAGGCAAGGAAAAGGCGCAGAAGGGTCTGGAAGAAGGCAAGGAAAAGGCCGAAGAAGGCAAGACCAAAGCCCAGGAAGGGCTTGAAGAAGGCAAGAAGGCTGCTGAAGAAGGGCTCGAAGAAGCCAAGGAAAAGCTCGAAAACAGCAAGGGGACGGGCACCAAGAAGCTCGAAGAAGCCCGTAAGAAGGCCGAAGAAGCAGTCGAAGAAGCGAAGAAGAAGGCCGAAGAACTGCTGCCGTAGCCGGGCCCGGGGCGCCGCTACCGAGATAGGTCCTGAGAACCTAATCGCCGACAGTTCCCAGGATCCGTCCCTTCCCACCGACCTGCACCGCGCTCGCACCCAGGTCCTCACGGGAGAGGCGGCGGAGGAGGCGGGCCCCTTCGCGGCTCGGGTCGGGGACCGGGCGCCCCGCTTCGACCAGGCGCACCGAGGCGATCCGGCCGGAGCGGAAGGCCCCGTTCGGGGCGAGCGTGACGTGGAGGATCGCGGAGGCGCCGAGGGCACCCGAGGTGTCGAAGTTGTGGAAGCCGCAGAAGTTGCCGAGGCTGTAGGCGATCAGCCGGCCCCGGTAGATCTCCATCGCGCGAAGGACGTGAGGGCCGGAGCCGAGCACCAGGTCGGCGCCCGAGCGCACGGCCATCCGCGCGAACCTCTCCGGGTTGCCGCGGTCCTCGCCGAGGTAGTGCTCCTCGCGCCCGGTCAGGTGCTGGGCGCCGAGCCCCTCCGCCCCGGCGTGCATCGCGACGACGACGATCGGGGCGCGGCGGGCGGCGCGGCGGATGAGCTCGTGGGCCGCGGACAGGTCGAGCAGCGACGCCGTCGTCGAGTAGGGGGCGAAGCCGACGTAAGCGACCTTCTCCCCACCCGCGTCCACCACGGTGATCTGGCCTGGCAGCCCGGTCTGCGCGATTCCGGCCTTGTGCAGGGCGGCGACCGTCTGTTCGAGGCCCGTCGGGCCGAAGTCGGAGGAGTGGTTGTTGGCGTCGTTCATCACCGTGAAGCCGGCGGCGGCGAGGAAGCGTGCGTAGCTCGGCGGGGTGCGGAAGGCGAAGCAGTTACCGGAGGGCGCGCCGCCGCACTTGGACGAGGTGGCGACGTCGGTGAGGGTGCCCTCGAGGTTGCCGAAGACGGCGTCGGCTCGCAGCTGCCCCTTCACCCGGTCGAGGTAGGAGCCGGGATCGGGGGGAAGGACGGGCGTGTTGCCGAGCATGGTGTCGCCGACCGCGGCGAAGGTGACCCCGGGTCGCGCCTCGTGGTGCCCGGGCTTCGGCGACGGGGCCGCGGGGCTCGCCCCGGCGGTGAGCAGGCCCAGGAGGCCGGCGATCGCGATGGCGGCGGCGCGGCTCATCCGGGAGGTATCGCATCGCCGCAGGACGGCACCGCGAAACGGCGCGCCTGGGGGCAGGGCGAGCCGCCGGCGCGAGATCGCCGACCCGTAGGATCGGCCGATGCGTCGCAAGGTCACCATGGCTGTGGCGCTCGTCCTCGCGATCGTCGGCCTCCTCGGGTTCGCCACCGGCGCCTTCGTCGCGATCGGAAGCGTGATCCTCGTCCTCTCCTGCCTCCTGCTCGCGGTGATGCTCGGGCTCGGCGGGGGCGAAGAGGAGAATTAAGCCCGACCATCCAAAAACTGCCGACCAAGCGTCCGTCTGACAGTCCTCGATAACGGGTAGAGTGCCCGTCCATGCGGAGCTTTGTCGTAGCCGCGTGGGAGCGGCGGCGCCACCGGGAACGCGAACTGCACAAGGTGACGGCCGAAACCGCGGAACACGCGATCGTCGCGGTCGCCTCCTCCCGCCCGCTCGAGGAGCAGCCCGGCGTCTACGAAGCCTGGCCCGCCGAGCAGCCCGAGCTGAACCTCCGCATCACCTACGCGGCCCCGAAGCGCCGCCTGCGCCTCCGGCCCGAGACCGAGTAGCGCCCCGCCCCCGCGCGACCTACGCTGTCGGCGTGGAGATCATCGAGGGGGCGCGACACCGCGGCGATGGTCTCGTCCAGATCGCCTTCGCCGACACGCGCGAGGAGGCGGCGCTGATCCGCGGCCTGCTGCGCGAAGGAGGCATCCGTAGCCTCGCCCACCAGGGATCCCTCGACGGCCCCGCCGTCGGCGCGGGCCTCCGCACCCACAGCAGCCGGCGCATCTACGTCCGCACCGACGATGCCCCCGCCGCCCGCACCCTCCTCGCCGAGACCATGGTCGAGGACCCCCGCGAGAGCGAGATCCCCGAACCGGCCAACGCCGCCTACCTGGCCGACGCGGCCGGCCGCCGGCCCCGCAACTACAGCCTTGCCGGCGCCTGGGCCCGCGCCTGGATCGTCTCCCTCGCCTTGCTCGGGCTGGCACTCGTCGCCTTCCTCGTCCTCCACTGACGCGATGAGTTCGCAGAAACCCGCGGATAGCGCGGCAAAGTGCGAACTCACCAAAAAGCGATGCGGCGGGCTGGACTCGAACCAGCGACCAAGGGATTATGAGTCCCGTGCTCTGACCAACTGAGCTACCGCCGCGCGGGCCTCGCGCCCCGTCCTCAGCTACTTCGCCTTGGCACAGGGTTTGAAGACTGAGAGGAGTATGCCTTCGCGTTCCTTGTGGGAGCCGTTCGCCATCGCGACCACCTGGTTGTCGGGCAGGTTTTCGAAGGCTTCCCTGACGCATTCCACCTGGGCGGTATCGAGGCCTTGGGATTTGGCGAGGGAGACCATCGAGGGGAGGTAATCGGCGCGGAGGACGGCGATCTTTTCGCCCGAGGCGTTGGGGTCGACGATCGGTCGGCCGGTCGCCTTGGCGCAGGCCGGCCCGGCTTTGGCGATGATCTGCACGGCTTTCGACTCACCTTCGGATCCCGAGAGGCCGGGGAGCGCCGCCGCTTCGGCCGGGTCGAGTTCCTTCCTCACCCGCGCGACCACGCAGCGGGTGTACCAGTGCTGGTAGGGGAACTGGTCGAGGATCGCTTCCAGTTCTCCGTAGACCCCGTGCACATCTTCGGGCACGGTGATCGTCTGCCCACCGACGCTCGTGGTCTGGCCTCCCGAGGACCCGCCGCATCCCGCCGCGGCGACGGCGACGAGGATGGCGATCAGGGGGAGGGCGGCGCGCACAGGTAAAAGCGCGGGTCAGGCACTGAACAGCTGGGCGAGACTCCGCCCGACGTCGGGCGGCTCTTCCTCGCCCTTGGCCGCCGCCGCGGCCCCGTCGGCCAGCGCCTTGGCGGCGTCGGCGATCTGGTGGTCGCGCCCGCCGCGGATCGTGCCGGTCTTCTTCGCTTCGGCGAGGTCGGACTCCATCAGGCCGGCGAGCTCCGCCAGCCTGCGCAACCCCACCACCCCGGCCGTCCCGCGCAGCGCGTGCGCTTCGGCGCGCATCGTCTCGAAGTCCGTCGTCGCGGTGGCGAGGCCGGCCGAGATCACGTCGCAGCGGCGCCGCGCCTCCGCGGCGAAGGAGGAGAGAAGCTCCTCCTCGGATGCGGCTTTGTCACTCATTCTGCGATCACCTTTTCGACGGTCTTTTTCATCAGGTCGGTCCCGAAGCCACCCTGGATCGTCGCGCCCACCACCCCTTCGCGGTTGATCGCGAACAACCACGGTTCGGTCGGCAGGTGGAAGCGGCGGACCTGGGGACTCACCCCGTTCGCCGGATCGTTGTTCTTGTACATCTCCATGTGGATGAAGTTCGCCTTGCCTTCGAATTCGTGCTGGAGCTGCTGGGCGACGTCGACGACAGGCCCGCAGACCCGACTCTGGCAGAACTTGGGGGTCGTAAACAAGAGAAGTATCGGCTCCTTTCCGAGGACGTCCGCGTAATTGACCTTGTTCTGCGTGTCCGGCGGCACTCTCGTGGACAGTTTCGTGAGGTCCCCGCCGACACTCTGTGCGGTCGGCGTCTGGATCACTGGAGCTTTCTCGCCGGGCCGCGGAATCCTGGTGAATTCGCCGACTTGGATGACCGGCAGGGCTTTCACCGCGATCCCCCCTTTTTCCTTGATCAGCGCGACCGGCTTGTATTCGCCGTCGGCGGGGAAGTTCAGTTCTACCGAGTAGACGACGCTCGCCGCTTCCGGATTTTCGGTGGTGGTCTTGCCCTGGAAGGCGGGCTTCGTCGCCAGCGTTTCGATCTGCGCCGGGAAGGGGCCGATCAGGGGCTGTTCGGAAGCTTCACCGGGGGCCTTCGCCGGCTTCGTCCCGGGCCTGCCCTTCGCCTTAGGCTTCGATTTCGCCGCCGGTTTCGGTTTCCGCACCCTGGCGTAGTAGATCGCGACTTCGGCGTTCGGGATCTCCTTCCCCGCCCGACCTGCCGCGCTGTTTTTCTCGGCGACCAGGAACGGGTAGCGATTGACGCCCGTGTAGAAGGCTTCGGCCCCGGGGCTGACCTTCACCTGGGGGTGGACTTTGGCGACGTCGAGGACGAATTCTTCGAGCGTTCTTCCTTCGGTGGCCGGGAAGGCGCTTTTCGGCGGCGCGGGCTTGCTGACGCCGGCCTCCACTTCGCGGTTGACCTGGGAGGAGGTGCCAGGGCCGCCGCAGCCGGCGAGGAGGGTGACCCCGCAGGCGAGCAGGCAGCCGAGCCCTGTCACGGTACGGGGGGCGCGCATCGGCGGCATGTTTTCAGAGTCCCGGCCGCCCCGCCGGTAGGGTGGCCGCGTCGGAGCGAACGGGAGGAGAAACGGATGGCGGAGCGAGCGGCGTTGATCACTGGGGCCTCGGGCGGGATCGGACTGGCGATCGCGGCGATGCTGGCCGGGGAGGGCTACGGCCTGACGCTCTCGGCGCGGCGCCCGGAAAAGCTCGAGGACGCGGTCGCGGGCCTTCGTGAGGCGGGCCACGAGGTCCAGACCGTCGCCGCCAACGTCGCCGAGGAGGAGCAGCTGAAGGCCGTCTTCGTCGCCCACGAGGAGCGCTTCGGCCGTCTCGACGTGCTCGTCAACAACGCCGGGGTCGGGGCGGGCGCCCCGATCGCCGAGACCGACACCAAGCTGCTCGACCTGCAGCTGGCGGTCAACCTGCGCTCCCAGATCCTGGGGACGCGCGAAGGCCTGCCGCTGCTGCGCAAGGCGGGCGCCGAGCACGGCAAGGCGCTGATCGTCAACACCGCCTCCCTGGCCGGCAAAAGCGGCCCGGCATGGCTCTCGATCTACGGGGCGACCAAGGCGGCGATGATCAACTTCACCGAAGCGACCCGGCGCGAGGTCGCCAAGGAAGGGATCCAGTGCACGGCGCTGGCTCCAGGCTTCGTCGACACCGACATGGCCGCCTTCATCCGCGACGAGATCGGCGAGCCGCTGATCCAGCCCACCGACATCGCCGAGGGGGTCCGGTTCCTGTTGCGGACCTCGCCCAGCTGCAACGTGCCGGAGATCGTCTTCGTCAGGCCCGGAGAGGACTACGTCGGCGCCGGCTGAGGTGCCGTCGCGCTTCCTGGTTGCCGCTTTCGGCGACCCCGGTCACGCCTTCCCCGCGATCGCCCTCGGGCGGGCGCTGGCGCGGCGGGGCCACGCGGTCACGGTCGAGACCTGGGAGGAGCGCCGCGGCGCGGTCGAGGGCGCCGGTCTCGACTTCGCCGCGGCGGAGGAATACCGCACCTTCCCGCCGCCTGAGCCCGGTACCGACGACGGCCGCGACGCCGCCGAGGCGGCGCGCGCGCTGTTGCCGCTGATCGAGCGCCTCGACCCGGCGGTCGTCGTCTCCGACATCCTCACCGTCGCGCCGACCCTCGCAGCCGAGGCGGCCGGGGTGCCCCTCGCCACCCTGATCCCCCACCTCTACCCGGTGGTGGAGCCCGGCCTCCCGTTCTTCGCCGTGGGACTACGGGGGCCACGCACCAGCCTCGGGCGCGCGGTCTGGCGAGCCGGGCACCGCGCCCTCGACGTCGGCCTCGAGCGCGGCCGCCGCGATCTCAACTCCCAACGCGAGCGCCTCGGCCTGCCGCCGCTCGATCGCTTCCATGGGGGCATCAGCCCCGACCTCGCCCTCGTCGCGACCTACCCGCAGCTCGAGTATCCACGCGCCTGGCCGGCCGCGGTGAAGGTGACGGGGCCGATGGCCTTCGAGGTCCCCCACCCCGACATCGAGCTCCCGCCCGGCGACGCACCGCTCGTCCTCGTCGCCCCGAGCACCGCCCACGACTCGGGCAACCACCTCGTGCGCACGGCCCTGGCGGCGCTCGCCGACGAGCCGGTCCGCGTCGTCGCCACCACCAACCGCGTACACCCCCAGAGCGCGATCCCGGTTCCCGCCAACGCCGTCCTGGTCGACTGGCTGAGCTACTCGCAGCTGATGCCGATCGCCGCCTTGGTCATCTCCCACGGCGGCCACGGCACCGTCGCCCGCGCCCTCGCAGCCGGCGCCCCCCTCCTGGTCTCGCCGATCACCGGCGACATGGGCGAGACCGCGATGCGCGTCGCCTGGACCGGCGCGGGCCTCTCGCTCCCCTGGCGCCTCTGTCGTCCCGGCCCCCTGCGATGGGCCGCCCGCCGCATCCTCGCCGACCCCCGCTTCGCCGCCCGCTCCCGCCAGATCGCCACCTGGGCCGCCACCCACGACGGCTCGGCGCGCGGCGCCGAACTGGTCGAGGAGCTTGCGGCGAGGCGCGCCTCCTGACACTTCACATTCCTCGAGCGTTCAGGATCGTTCGCGGGAGTGCTGAAACCCCACTTTTCGGCATATGCAGATCGGCGGGCAACTGAGAGGTTCGGGGCCTCTCGTCCTCGTCTGAGCCATCCACCTGAACGGAGGACCCGTCTTGAACTCCTTGCCACGCCGCGCCCGCGGCCTTCTACTCGCCGCGGTGTGTCTGCTGGTCGCCGCCCTCGTCGGCACCGCCGTCGCGTCGGCGGCCACGACGACCACGATCACCTTCAAGGAACTCAAAAAGGGGTCGACCTTCGCTTATGTCGACCTCCCGCCGGTGGCCCCGAAGAAGCACGGGTTCCCGACCTCGATCAGCCCCGGCGACGAGATCGTCATCACCAACCCGCTGAGCGAAGGCGGCAAGACGATCGGCAAGCTGAGGGCCAGCTGCACCGCCACCGTGGCGGTCGCCAAGACCACCAACGCGGCGTTCCCGCAGGCGCACTTCATCTGCGAGGGCGTCTTCACGCTCCCCGGCGGGTCGCTCTACGCGAGCGCCAGCATCCTCAAGTCGGGCACCGAAGGCGTGGTGACCGGCGGCACGGGCAAGTACGTCGGCGCCCGCGGCACGATCTTCTCCAAGGAAGTGAAAGGCGGCACCGACACGACGATCACCCTGCTCGGCGAATGACCGATCGCGAGCTTGACCAGGAAGGAACGGTAGATCATGGCTGAAGGTCTGATTCTCGAGTTCGACGGGTTCGGACTCGAGACGTATGAGGCGGTGAACCGGTTGCTGGGCATCGACATGGAGACCGGGGCCGGTGACTGGCCATCCGGGTTGTTGTTCCACTCAGGGGGTGCCAAGGACGGTGGCTGGGTCGTCTTCGAGGTGTGGGACTCGCGCGAGGATCAAGGTCGGTTCATGTCCGACCGCCTCGGCCCGGCACTGAAAGATGGTGGTGTGACCGATCCCCCGAACCGCATGGAGTGGATCGACCTGGCCGCGTACCACACACCCGAGTAGGCGGGCATAGGGCACCGCCCGGCAGACGCGACGGTCTTCGGGCCGTCGCGTCTAGACAATCACCGTCGCCGGATTTCGCGAGCCCAGAGGCGCTCGAAGGCTCCGGGGGTGGGACTCGAACCCACAACCCTTCGGTTAACAGCCGAATGCTCTGCCGATTGAGCTACCCCGGAACGGCGACGGCCCGGTGGGCCGGGAGGCCAATTTAGCGGGTCAGGTGCCGTCTCGCTGCGCGTGGGCGATTCGTTCGACCAGGGCGGCGCGCTCGCGGCTGAGGCGGGCGCGCCGCTCGTAGTCGCCGCGCTCGCCGGCGGCGGCGATCTCGTCCTCGAGGCGGCGCTGCTCGAGGAGGAGGAAGTTCAGCTCCATCGCTTCCTTCGAGGCCGGTTGCTCGCGGGCGATCATCACGAGTTCGGTGATCAGGGCGGCGAGGGCGCCGTCTCCGCGCGGCAGGTGCTCGGCCGGGTCCTCGGGGTGGTCGCGGATGAACTCGGCGGCCTGCCGGCCGGAGCGCGAGAGGTGCTTCTCCCCCAGGCGCTGCAGATATTCGGCGCCCGGCTCGGGGAGCGCGATGCACATCGCCAGGAGGGCGCGCTCGCGGCGTTCGCGGGAGGTCAGCTCGGCGGCGCGCGGCGGGGCGGCGCCACGGGGGGCCGCACCGTCGGGGCTCTGCCCGCGGTCGCGCGCCGGGGCAGCCGGGCGCTCGGCCCCTCCCGCTCCGGGCCCGCCCGTCGCCGGGGTCGCGGCGACCACCCGCCCCATCACCATCGCGGGCTCGAGGTCGAGCCGGTCGGCCACCCGCCGCACCAGCTCGGACTGGCTCGCGCCTTCGTCCATCGCGGCGAGGATCGGGGCGACCTCGCCGAGCGCCCGGTCGCGCTCGACCGGCGAGGAGGTGTCGGTGCGGCCGAGGATCCGCATCACCTGGAAGTCGGTCAGCTCGGCGGCGCGCGCCGCGAAGCCGCGGAAGCGCTCGGCGCCGTCGGCCTCGGCCATCAGCTCGGCCGGGTCGACGCCTTTCGGCATCGAGGCGACCCGCAGCCGCATCTTGCGCCCGCCGGCTACCCGCTGCGCGCGCAGCATCGCCTCCTGCCCGGCCTCGTCGGCGTCGAGCGCCAGGACCACCTCGTCGACCACGCCGGAGAGGGTCTTCACCTGGTCCGGCGTGATCGCCGTCCCCATCACCCCGACCGCCCCCTCGAGCCCCGCCTGGTGGAGCGCCAGCACGTCGGTGTAGCCCTCCACCACCAGCGCCCGGTTCTCCTTCGCCATCGCGGCGCGGGCGCGGTCGAGGCCGTAAAGGATCTCGCTCTTATGGAAGAAGTCGGTCTCCGCGGTGTTGACGTACTTCGGCTTCTGGTCCTCGCGCGTGGCCCGGCCGCCGAAGCCGAGCACGCGACCACGGGCGTCGCGGATCGGGAACATGATGCGCGCCCGGAAGCGGTCGTACTCGCCCCCCTGACGGCTCCGCTGCACGAGCCCGACGCTGTGCATCTCGGGCACGGTGAAGCCCGCCCGCTGGCCGGCGACGAGGATCTTGTCCCAGGCGCTCGGCGCGAAGCCGACGCCGAAGTCCCGCAGCGTCTGCTCGGCGAGCCCGCGCCCGGCGAGGTATTCGCGCGCTTTCGCCGCCTCCTTCGACTCCCAGAGGTAGTTCGAGTAGTAGGCGGCGGCGCGCTCGAGCAGCTGTTGGAGGCGCTGCCGGGCCTGGCGGCGCGCCTCCGCCCGCGGGTCCTCCTGCTCCCGCTGGAGCTCCACCCCGTAGCGGTCGGCGAGCGCCTCCACCGCCTCGGAGAACCCGAGCCCCTCCTTCTCCATCACGAAGCCGAAGACGTCCCCCGCCACCCCGCAGCCGAAGCAGTGGTAGAGCTTGTCCTGGGGGTCGACCGAAAAGGAGGGCGAGCGCTCGTCGTGGAACGGGCAGAGGCCCATCATCTGGGCGCCGTTGCGTTTGAGGTCGGTATAACGGCCGACCTCCGCCGCCATGTCGGCGGCGTCGCGGACCGCGTTGATGCTGTCGGAGGAGATCCGCGCCATCAGCCGGTGAAGCGCGCCGCCTCGGGGATCGCCAGGTCGGTGAAGCGGGCGATGCAGTAGCGGTCGGTCATCCCGGCGATGTAGTCGGTGACGCGCTGGGTGGCGTCGGCGGTCGGGTCGAGCGCGGGGATGATCTCCGGGTTGGCGAGGTAGTGGTCGAAGAGGCCGGTCATCGTCCGCTCGACCCGGGCGTGCTCGCTGCGCGCGGTCGGGCCGAGGTAGACGCGGTCGAACATGAACTTGCGCAGTCGCAGCATTGCCATCCCGACCGCCTCGGACTGGAGGATGTCGCCGGCGCCGCGCGAGTTGGCGACGATGTCGGCGACCAGGGTGTCGATCCGGATCGAGCCGGTCGGGCCGAGCAGCTCGATCTCGGCGGCGGGCAGGTCCTCGGGGCGGAGGATCCCGGCGCGGAGCGCGTCGTCGATGTCGTGGTTGATGTAGGCGACGCGGTCGACGAGGCGGACGATCCGCCCCTCCAGCGTCGCCGGCTTGGTCGGCCCGGTGTGGTTGAGGATGCCGTCGCGAACCTGGGCGGTGAGGTTCAGGCCGTGGCCTTCGCGCTCCAGCACCTCGACCACCCGCAGCGAGTGCTCGTTGTGCCGGAAGCCGCCGCCGTCGGGCCGGACGCGCCGCAGACAGCGGTCGAGGGTCTCCTCCCCGGCATGCCCGAACGGCGGGTGGCCGAGGTCGTGGCCGAGCCCGATCGCCTCGGTCAGGTCCTCGTTCAGGCCGAGCGCGCGGGCGACGGTGCGGGCGATCCCGCAGGCCTCCAGCGTGTGGCTGAGCCGGGTGCGGTAGTGGTCGCCCTCGGGCGCGACGAAGACCTGGGTCTTGTGCTTCAGCCGGCGGAAGGACTTCGAGTGGACGATCCGGTCGCGGTCGCGCTGGAACGGCGTGCGCAGTGGGCTGTCGGGCTCGGCGACGGCGCGCTCGGCCGGGTAGGAGCGGGTCGCCTCGGCGGCGAGGAACTCGACCTCCCAGGCGCGGATGCGGTCCTCGAATGCGACGGTGGCGGGCATCCCTCTGATCATAGAAACAGGCGACCTGAGCCCGAAAACCAAGCAGGTCGTGGGATGCAGGGAGGGCGACGAGGGGAGCGCACTCCAGTGCGTGACCCGAGGAGCCCGACCGAAGACCGCGAGATGCGCCGGTTTTCGGGCTCAGGCGGCGCGAAGTTGGACGTGGGCATGGTGCTCGAGGGTCTCGCCGACGGCGCGCTCGACCTGGCGCAGGGCGGGCGTCTCGGCGGCCGGCGCCTCGGCCAGCGGCTTCGCCAGGGCGTCGACCATGAAGCGGTGGGCTTCCTCGGAGAGGGGGAACGACCCGGCCTCGCAGCTGGCGCAGACGACGCCCCCGGCGGCGCCCGAGAAGCCCGCCAGGTGCTCGGCCTCGCCACAGTCGGCGCAGGAGGCGAGCTCGGGGGCGAAGCCCGCGACCAGCGCCAGCTTGAGCCGGAACGAGAGCGCCACCTCGAGGCCGATCGCCCGCGGCTGCCCGGGCTGGTCGAGCAGCGCCAGGTAGCGGCAGAGCAGGTTGTAGGCGGGGAGGTTCGGTTCGGCGGCGTCGAGCAGGCGCAGCACGGCGTCGCAGGCGCGGGCGCCGCAGCCGATCGCGGCGCCCTCGGAGCGCAGGCGCGGGTAGCCGTCAAGCGTGGTGGCGCTGGTGACGGTCATCAGCTCGCTGCGGCCCTGGTGGAGGACGAGGTCGAGGCGGAAGAACGGCTCGAGCCGGCCGCCGAAGCGCGATTTCGGCTTGCGGGCGCCCTTCGCGATCGCCCCGAAGCGCCCCAGCGTCGGCGAGTACATGTGCAGGATCCGGTCAGCCTCCGCGTATCGGATGCTGCGCAAGACAACCGCTTCGGTCTTGACCGTAGATCCCGCCATTCAGAGAAGTCTGCGGGACGGATCGGACGGAACCTCAGCGCTTCGCTTTCGCTTTCGCTTTGCGGCGTTTGGGGCGGCGGCGCAGCTTCACCTGGCAGCTCGGGCAGAAATAGGTGGAGCGGCCGGAGACGACGATCCGCTCGATCACGCCGTCGCAGTCGCCCGGGCAGGGCTCGCCCTCGCGGGTGTGGACGAGGAAGCGCTCCTGCATGCGCCCCTTCTCGCCGCGCCCGTCGCGGTAATCGTCGATCGAGGAGCCGCCGGCGTCGATTCCGGCTTCGAGGGCGGCGACGACCCCGTCGCGGAGCGCCGCCCAGTGTTCGGGCTTCATCGACCCGGCCGGGGACAGCGGGTGCAGGCCGGCGCGGAAGAGCGCCTCGTCGGCGTAGATGTTCCCCACCCCCGCGATCCCCGACTGGTCGAGCAGGAAGGACTTCAGCGGCGCCTTCTTCCCGGCCGCGATCTCCCCCAGTCGCTCCGGCGTGAACTCGGGCGAGAGCGGCTCGACCCCCAGCCGCGCGAACCGCTCCGGCAACTTGTCGTCGTCGATCAGGAAGGCCTCGCCGAAGCGCCGCGGGTCGGTGAACCACACCTCGCGGCCGTCGTCGAGCACGAAGCGGGCGCGCAGGTGCCGCTCCTCGGTCGTGCGCTCCCCCTGATAGAGGACGCGCCCCTCGGAGGGGTCGATGATCTCGCCCTCCTCCTCGATCAGCACCAGGTTGCCGGTCATCCGCAGGTGCATGACCAGGGTCTGGTCGCCGTCCAGCGCCAGCAGCAGGTACTTGCCGCGGCGCCCGAGCCCGAGGATCGTGCGCCCCGCCACCCGCTTGCCGAGCGTCTGCGGCCGCACCGGCCGCGACCAGCGCGCGTCCCGCACTTCGAGCCGCTCGATCGCGTGCCCTTCGAGCTCCGGCTCGAGCTGGCGGGCGACGGTCTCGACCTCGGGGAGCTCCGGCACGCCCGGAGTTCTACCCGAGTTCCTCCTTCGCCCGCGGGTGGGCCTCGAAGTAGACCTCCTTCAGCCGCTCGCCCGAGAGGTGGGTGTACATCTGGGTGGTGGCGATGTCGGCGTGGCCGAGCATCTCCTGGACCGCGCGCAGGTCGCAGCCGTTGGAGAGCAGGTGGGTGGCGAAGCTGTGGCGGAGGGTGTGGGGGCTCATCTTGCCGTCGAGCCCGACCGCCCGCGCGTGGCGCTGGACGATCTTGTAGAGGCCCTGCCTGGTCAGCGGGCCGCCACGGAAGTTGAGGAAGAGGCGCGGCTCTTCGCGGCCGTGGAGGAGCTCGGGGCGGCCGCCGCGGAGGTAGCCGCGGATCGCCGCGATCGCCTGGCGGCCGAGCGGCACGAGCCGTTCCTTGGAGCCCTTCCCCCGCGCCCGCAGGAAGCCCTCGTGCAGGTCGATGTCGGCCATCTCGAGGCCGATCACCTCCGAGGCGCGCAGCCCGCAGGCGTACATCACCTCGAGCAGCGCCCGGTCGCGCAGCGCGGTCGGCTCCGACCCCTGCGGCGCCGCCAGCAGCTTCTGAACCTCCGGGTAGTTGAGGACGTGCGGCAGCTTTTTCGAGCGCCGCGGCGCCGCCAGGCTGGCGGTCGGGTCGTCGCCGATCAGCTCGTCCCGGCGCAGGTGCTTGTAGAAGGAGCGCAGGCAGGCGGCCTTGCGGTGGATCGTCGCCGAGGAGCAGGGCGGGCGCTCCTCGCTCCCCGTCGCCAGCTCGGCGAGGAACTCACCAACCTCGGCGGGGCGCGCCTTCAGGGCGTCGATCCGGTGGGCGGAGAGGTACTCGCCGTACTGCTGGAGGTCGGTGCGGTACGCGTTCAGGGTGTTGCGGGAGAGGCCGCGCTCGAGCTCCAGGTAGGACAGGAAGTCGAGGGTCAGGGACTTGAAGCGGGCGTCGGCGCCCTCGTCGGCGGGGACGGGCGGGGCGTCGTGTCGGACGGCGATGGCCATGGGCCGGTGTTCGGGTTATTTGTCAGGAAACCTCTGGGCGCAAGGGACCATGCGTCGCCGCCGACGCGAGGAGGGTTCCGGCCGCCAGGGCGGATTCGAAGAAGAGCGGGTCGTCCTCGAGCCGGCGCCCCATGGTGGTCGTGGGGAGGCCGGAGGCTTCGTAGCCGTCGAGGTCGACTTGGATTTGCCGCAGGCGGTGGGGGTTGGCGCTCGCAGCGGTGATTTGGGACGAGAGTTCCGGGGCGCTGTCGGGAAGCGGGACCGTGACCGGGGCCAGGAGGAGGCGGAGGACGGTGGCGGTGTGGTGGCTCAGTCCGCGGTGGCGCTCGCGGGAGTCGCCGGAGGACAGGCGCGGGCTGAGGATGGTCGGGATTCCCAGCGACAGGGCGGCATGGGCGCTCGCCAGGGCCTCCATGCCGCCGTGGCCGAGGTCGGTCTCGGACCCGATGATACCCGGGCCGGGGCCGACCAGGATCGCGTCCCAGCCGAGGGCCGCGGCCGCGTCGAGGGCACCGAGCGTGCTCAGCGCCTCGTGTTCGCCGCCATAGGCGGGCGCGGCGGTGACGTGACCATGGAGGAGGCCCCGGTCGCGCAGCGCGCCCACGTCACGGGACAGCGAGCCCGGCAGCGCGCCGCCGGCGGTCTGGACGTAGCCGAGGCGGATCCCCGGGCGGGCCCGGGACGCCGCCCAGGCAGCGGGCGCGAGGTGGCCGTGGAGGGGGAGGATCGCGGCCGGGAGCCGAGGGCCCTCGCCAGCGTCGGCGGCCCGGCGTGCCAGTCCCTCCACCGGCTCCACCGGGTGCTGCAGCGAGGTGTAGTTCAGCTTCATCACGTGGGCGTCGCCCTCAACCCCGCCGCCGAGGCCGCGGGTGAGGTTCACGTGGACGACGTCGAAGCCGCCTGACCCGAGGCCGAGGTCGAGCGCCGCGCCGTTGACGACCACCTCGTCTCCCTCCCGCATCTCGCCGAGCAGCATCTCGTCGGCCCAGGCGGGGCGCCGCTCGCCGCCGACCTCCACCACGAGCGGGTCCGCCGACACGACGACGCCGCGCCGCAGATCGAGGCGGCCGCTCACCTCCGCCCCACGCTCAGGCCCGGGCCAGGATGCCCTCGCAGACGGCGAGCATCCGGTCGAGGTCGGCGGCGGCGACGTGCTCGTCGGCCGTGTGGACGGCGTCGGGGCCGTTGGCGAGGAGCACGCTGTCGAAGCCGCCGAGGCGGAAGACGTTGGCGTCGCTGCCGCCGCCGATCGCGGTGCGCCGCGGCTCGACGCCGATCCCGCGCAGGCTCTCCTCGGCGAGCCCCAGGCCGGGCGAGCTCGCCGGGACCTTGTAGCCGCGGAAGAGCTCCTCGACCCGCACATCGACGTCGCAACCGAACTCGCTCGCGCCCCAGGCGCAGGCGTCGGCGATCTGGCCGGCGACCTCGGCCGCGCGTCCGGAGTCGAGGCCGCGCGCCTCGGCGTGGATCAGGCAGTGCCCGGGGACGACGTTGCCCGAGGTACCGCCGCGGATGATCCCGACGTTCGCCGTCGTCCCCTCGTCGAGGCGCCCGAGGTCCATCCGGCTGATCGCCGCCGCGGCGGCCTCGATCGCGCTCGACCCGTCCTCGGGCCGCACCCCGGCGTGCGCCTCGACCCCGACGAAGTCGGCGAGGATCTTCATCTGCGTCGGCGTCGCCGTGATCACCTCGCCGACGGGTCCGGCGTGGTCGAGGACGAAGCCGACCTCGGCGCGCAGCTTGTCGAGGTCGAAGGCCTTGGCCCCGCACAGTCCCTGCTCCTCGGCGACCGTGAGGAGGAGCTCGATCCCGACCGGCGGCGTCCGCTCCACCCCGCGCCGCACCAGCTCCATGAAGACCGCGACCGCTGCCTTGTTGTCGGCTCCAAGGATCGTGTCGCCGGCGCTGCGGAAAACCCCTTCGTCGTTGACGACCTCGACCATCCCATTCAGCGGGACCGTGTCGACATGTGCGCAGAACATCACGTACTCGTCACGCTCCCCCGGCACCCGCGCGAGCAGGTTCCCGGCCCCCGCGGCCGCGGCTCCGGCGGCGTCGTCCTCCTCGACCGCCAGCCCCAGCGACCGCAGTTCGGCCGCCAGCGTGTCGGTCACCTCCCGCTCCTCCCCGGTCGGGCTGCGGATCTCGCAGAGCCGCACGAAGGTGTCATAGAGCCTCTCGTTCCCCACCGCCGACAGGCTAGACGCCCGCCCGGCGCGGCACCTCGCCGGCTGCCGCTCGTCGGCACGCCTCGGCCACGCTCCGGGACCGGCGAGCCCCGACCTCCCGAGAGACCCCCCGCGGTGAGTTCGCAGAAACCCGCGGATAGCGCGGCAAAATGCGAACTCACCGGGCGCCACTCACCGGGCGCCCACCGGGTTGATGGGCCGAAAACCGCTCCATATCAGCGGTTTTCGGCCCATCAACATTTGGGCATGGGGAAGACGCACGAGATACGCGCAGTTGCCGACGGAGCGCGCACCGTCCCTTGGCCTCTCCGTGACGGCGGGCGCCGGGGCCACAAAGGCGCGGCCCCGGCCCCGTCCCTAAGCCCGGTGCTCGGTCGAGCGGCTGATGCCGATGTCGGCGCCGTGGCCGTCGGCCTCGACCAGCTCGCCGCCGTCCGCCGGCTCTTCGCCCGCGTGGGTCGCGGCGGCGCCGACGAACTCGCGGAAGAGCGGCTCGGGGCGGTTCGGCCGCGAGTTGAACTCAGGGTGGAACTGGGAGGCGACGTAGAAGGGGTGGTCGGGGAGCTCGATCATCTCGACCAAACGCTCGTCGGGCGAAGTCCCGCCCGCGACCAGGCCCTCGTCTTCGAGCCGCCGCCGCAGCTGGAGGTTCACCTCGTAGCGGTGGCGGTGGCGCTTGTAGATGACCGCCTCGTCGTAGATCTCGCGCGCCCGCGTCCCCTCGTGGAGTTTCACCGGGTCGGCGCCGAGGCGCATCGTGCCGCCGAGGTCGCGCAGTTCTTTCTGTTCGGGCAGCAGGTCGACCACCGGGTAGGGCGTCTCCGGGTCGAACTCGGAGGAGTTGGCCCCCTCCATGCCGACCACGTGCCGGGCGAACTCGACCACCGCGATCTGCATCCCGAGGCAGATCCCAAGGTACGGGATCTTCCGCTCGCGCGCGATCTGCGCGGCCTTCACCTTGCCCTCGATCCCGCGCTCGCCGAAGCCGCCCGGGATCAGGATCCCGTCGAGGCCGTCGAGTGCCTCCTCGTCGAGGTGCTCGGAGTCGACCAGCTCGATGTCGACGTTGACGCCGTGATGGATGCCGCCGTGCTCGAGCGCCTCGATCACCGACTTGTAGGCGTCCTCCAGCTGCACGTACTTGCCGACGATCGCGATCCGCACGTTCCCGGTCGCCGCGTCGGCGCGCCGCACCATGGCCTCCCACTCGGTCAGGTCGGGCGACGGCGCCTCCATCCGGAAGTGGTCGAGCACCAGGTCGTCGACGCCCTCGGCGCGGAAGACCAGCGGCACCTTGTAGATGTTGTCGACGTCGTGGGCGGAGATCACCGCTTCCACCGGAAGGCTGGCGAAGAGCGCGATCTTCTCGCGGATCTCGCGGTCGAGCCGCCCCTCGGAGCGGCACACCAGCGCGTGCGGCTGGATCCCGATCCCGCGCAGCTGGTTGACCGAGTGCTGGGTCGGCTTCGTCTTCAGCTCCCCCGCGTGCCCGACGTAAGGCACCAGGGTCAGATGGACGAACATCGCCCGCCGCGGCCCGAGGTCGGTGTGGAGCTGGCGGATCGCCTCCAGGAAGGGCAGCGACTCGATGTCGCCGACCGTGCCACCGATCTCGGTGATCACGAAGTCGACCGCCTGCGACTCGGCGACGATGAGGATTTTCTGCTTGATCTCGTTGGTGATGTGCGGGATCACCTGGACCGTCGCGCCGAGGTAATCGCCGCGCCGCTCGCGCCGGATCACCGAGTTGTAGACGCCGCCCGCGGTGACGTTCGAGGCCCGCGAGGTGTTTTCGTCGGTGAAGCGCTCGTAGTGGCCGAGGTCGAGGTCGGTCTCGGCGCCGTCCTCGGTGACGAACACCTCGCCGTGCTGGAACGGGCTCATCGTCCCCGGGTCGACGTTGATGTAGGGGTCGAACTTCTGCAGCTGGACCCGGTAGCCGCGGGACACGAGAAGGCGCCCGATCGACGATGCGGCGATCCCCTTCCCGAGGGCCGAGACGACACCGCCGGTAACGAAGATGAAACGGGTGTCGCCTTGACTGGACGGACTCATGCTCTGCCAAGCGAGTCTAGCCAGCGCAGGGGCGGAACCCGTTCGATCGTCGCCGAGATCGACCGCAACTCCCCATAGACCGTCAAAACGACGACGATGCCGAGGGCGATCAGGCGACCATCGGGGGAGAGCACGGTGAGCAGCCAGACGCCCGCGATCGCGCCGATCAGGTTCGAGCCGGTGTCCCCCAGCATCGCCCGCTCGCCCAGCGTCAGCCAGGCCCCCACCAGCGCCGGCCCGGCGAAGATCCCCAGCAGTTCGATCGGCGCCAGCGTCCAGGCGAAGAGGCAGAGCGCCGCGCCGAGCAGCGCCAGCGCCTTCTCGGCCCGCCCCGGCCGCAGGTCGAGCAGGTTGCCGAGGTTGGTGGTGAGGACGAGCAGGAGCACGTCGCCGACGTAGCGCCAGGTCGCGAGCCCCTGCCCGGAGACCACGTAGGCGGCCAGCGCGACCGCGCCGATCGCCTTGATCGCGCCGGTCGAGAGGCGCCCTTCGCGAAGCGCCGCCCAGTGTCCGCGCCAGCCGCGCGGCGTCGCCGCCGCCTCTCCCTGGCCGAGCGCGTCGTCGAGGAAGCCGAGGAAGGCGATCCCCAGCAGGTAGGGCAGCCAGCGGCGCAGTTCCGGCGCCAGCAGGTCGAGCCCGGCGCGGTCGTTCAGCACCGCCAGCGGCGCCAGCGCCACCAGCGCGACCGTCGCCAGGACCGCCCCGAGCGGGAAGGCCGCAGTCCGCCCGCGGTAGTTGGTGCGGACCAGGCCCGCGTCGCGCAGCCCGCGCGCGCCGGCGGGCAGCATCGGCACCGCCAGCGCGATCGCGAGCGGGAACCCGACCCAGTACAACTCAGCCCCCCGGCCCGAGCAGGTCGGGCAGCAGCCGGTCGGCCGAGCTCTTCACCCCGAAGCTGCCCTCGGCGCCGCCCAGCGCGGCGACCATCGCCACGGCGCCCGCCGTGGTGTTGATGTCGTCCACGCTCGAAAGGTTGTTCGACTGGAAGAAGCCGATCGAGGACGGTTCGGTGCCGGTCGCCTCGACCCCGACCACCGGGACGCGCGGCGCGGTCATCCCCTTCAGCAGCGCCGTCTCCAGCTGGTTCGCGGTGCTGCGCTGCACCGGGCCCATGCCTTCCGGCTGGCCGCGCACGACGATCACCGCGTCAAGCGCGCCGAATTCCCCGCTCGCCCGGGAGAAGAGCTGGCCGCGGACCAGTTCGGGCAGGGTGCCGCCGATCACGATCTGCCTCCCGACCCCGACGCCGAGCTGGGTCAGCTGTTCGGGCACGGTCCGCAGTTCGGCGAAGCGCGTGTTGGAGAGTTCGCCCGCGAGCCCGTTGGTGTCGACCGGCTCGCGCACCACGCCGACGCCGACCAGCTTCGCCCCGGTCGGCCCGAGCGCGCTCTCGACCGCCGAGGTGATTTCGCTCGATAGCTCGCCGAGCGCGACGATCGCGACCCGTTTGCCCAGCAGGCGGTCGCGGGTCAGCACCGGGTAGACCTTTTCGTCGAATTCGTTGGCGCGGCCCAGTTCGCCGGAGATCGCGTCGGCCCGCGCGCGCGCCTCCTGGAGGTTGCCGACCAGGCTTTCCTCGAGGTTCTTCCGCGTTTCGCTCAGCGCGGCGCCGCCGAACTCGGCGCCGATCAGGATCCCCACCGCGAGGGCGAGGAAGACCGCGATCAGGGAGGTTGCGTGGTAGCGAGCGCTGTAGCCCATCGGGCTGGAAAGGCTAGAGATCGGCGGGCCGGGCGGCGGGCCGGATCAGATGCCGAGCCAGATCCGCACCTTCAGCCAGAAGAGCTCGAAGACGTTGTTCAGGGCGGGCGAGGTGATGATCAAGATCGTCACCAGGATCAGGAAGACGATCGCGAAGAAGGCCAGCGGCATCAGCGTGGAGCTCGGCCGGTAGAGGCGGCTCACGCCCTTGGCGTCGACCAGTTTCTCGCCGATCCGCAGGCGCGTGAGGAAGGTGGAGGCCATGCCACCGCGCTTGCGATCGAGGAACTCGATCAGGTTGAAGTGGGCGCCGACGCTGACGATCAGGTCCGCTCCCTTCTCGAAGGCCATCAGCATCGCCACGTCCTCGCTGGTGCCGGCGGCGGGGACGACCCGGTGGTCGAGGCCCATCTCGACCAGACGCTGCCGGCCGGGGGCGCGGCCGTCCGGGTAGGCGTGGACGATCAGCTCGGCCCCGCAGGAGAGCGCCGAGTCCGACGCCGAGTCCATGTCGCCGAGGATGACGTCTGGCTTGAGGCCCGCCTCCAGCAGCCCGTCGGCGCCGCCGTCGACGGCGACGATCAGCGGCCGCACGTCGCGAATGTAGGTGCGCAGCGCTTTCAGGTCGCGGCGGTGGCGCTCGCCGCGGACGACGATCAGCACGTGGCGGTCGCGGAACGACACCCGGGTCGGCGGGAAGTCGATCGAGCCGGTGAGGATGTCAGTCTCCTGGCGGACGTGCTCGACCGTGTTTTCGGCGAACTCGGCGAGCACCTCGTCGATCCGCGCGCGCTGGGCGGCGAGCTCGCGTTCGAGGTCGGGGACGGTGAGCACGGTGCCGCGCAGGACCTCCGCGCCGCCGACGAACACCGCCCCGTCGCCGTCGATCCGCACGCGCTGGCCGTCGCGCAGCAGGTCGAAGACCGGCACCGCGGGAGCGTCGACCAGGCGGATGCCCGCCCGCGCCAGCATCAGCGGCCCGGCGTTGGGGTATTTGCCGTCACTGGACGGCGAGGCGTTGAGCACCCCGGCGACCCCGCAGGCGACCAGCTCCTCGGCCGCGATCCGGTCGACGTTCACGTGGTCGATCACCGCCACGTCCCCCGGGCGCAGCCGCTTCACGAGGTGCTTGGTGCGCGCGCCGAGCCGCGCCGTGCCCTCGATCGGGGCCGGTATGTCCCTGGTGGTTGCGCCCCGGCGCCCGAGCAGGCCGGGCAGACGACGGCGACTGGTGGTGGCCACGCGCTCAGGTTATGTGACGTGGCTTAAGGAAGGCAATGGCGGACGTGGGAAGGATCTGGGGCGGCCGGGGTCAGGGAGCGCCGGCTTCCGTGGTTGGTTTGGGGCGCATGGCGACCATTTCCAACCGCCCAGCGAGCCCCACCCACTCAAGGCGCCGGGTCAGGCGGCCTTGAGGAGCTCTTGGGCGTGGCGGGTGGCCGCCTCGTCGTCGCTCTCGCCGCCGAGCATGCGACGGATCTCGGCGACGACGGCCTCGCCTGCGAGGCGCTCGACGGTCGCCACGGCACGCTCCGTGGCGGTGTCCTTCTCGAGGCGGAAGTGGACGTCGGCGAGCGAGGCGACCTGGGGCAGGTGGGTGATGCAGAGGACCTGGTGGTCGGTGCCGAGGGCGCGGAGGCGCTCGCCGACGACGCGGGCGGTGTTGCCGCCGATCCCGGCGTCGATCTCGTCGAAGACGAGGGTCGCGGCGCCGGCCGCCGGGCCGAGGCCGCTGAGCGCCAGCATCACCCGCGAGAGCTCGCCCCCGGAGGCGGCGTCGCGGAGCGGCGCGGGCTCGATGCCGGGATTGGGGGCGACGCGGAGCTCGACCGTCTCGCGGCCGGAGGCGCCGTACTCGTCGGGGTGGGGGTCGAGGACGACCTCGAGGCGCGCGCCCTCCATCGAGAGGCGCGCCAGCTCCTCGGCGACCCGCTGCTCGAGTGGACCCGCCGCCTGCGTCCGGCCGGCGCTCAGCTTCTTCCCCAGCTTCGCCCGGCGCGCCTCGGCCTCGGCCAGCGCCGCGGTCGCCTCCGCGCCGCGCTGCTCGGCGCCCTCGAGGCGGGCGATCTCCTCGCGGCAGCGCTCCGCGTGCGCGAGGACGGACTCGACGCTGCCGCCGTGCTTCCGTTCGAGCCGGTCGAGCGCTTCGAGCCGTTCCTCGACCGCGGCCAGCCCGCCCGGGTCGGCGGCGATCCCCTCGGCGTAGTCGCGCAGCTCCGCGGCGACGTCCCCGACCTCGACGTTCAGCGCCGCGACGCGCGCGCAGATCGCGTCGAGCGCCGGGTCCACCCCGCCCGCCGCCCCGAGCCGCGCCTCGGCCTCGGCCAGCGCCGCCGCCGCGCCGCCGCCGTCGAGGTCGGCCCCGGCCAGCCCGGCGTGCGCGCCTGCCGCGGCCGCGTGGAGGCCCTCGGCGTGCCGCAGGCGCTCGCGATCGGCGGCCAACGCGGCGCGCTCCTCGGGGTCGGGTTCGACCTCCTCGATCTCGGCGAGCTCGTACCGGTAGAGGTCGAGGTCGCGCTCCCGCGAGCCTTCGCGCTCGCGCAGCTTGGCGAGCTCGGCGGCGAGCCGGCCGACCTCGCGGTGCGCCTCGCGATAGTCGTCGCGCAGCGCCAGGTGGGCGGGCCCGGCGAACCCGTCCAGCACCTCCATCTGGGCGGAGGAGATCGTCAGCTTGCGATGCTCGTGCTGGCCGTAGAAGGCGAGCAGCCGGCCGCCCAAGGCCTTCAGGTCGGCGGTGGTCGCCGCGCGCCCGGCGACGAAGGCACTGGTCCGCCCACCCGCCGAGACCCGCCGCCCCAGGACGACCTCCTCGGCGCCCTCAGGCAGCCGCTCGGCGAGCTCCGCCAGCTCGGACTCCTCCAGCAGCCCGGCGGGCAGGTCGAAGACCCCCTCGACCCAGGCCTCCGCTGCCCCCGGCCGCACGATCCCCGAACGCGCCTTGCCTCCCATCAACAAGTCGAGCGCGTGAGCGAGCACGGTCTTCCCGGCCCCGGTCTCGCCGGTGATCACGTTCAACCCGGCGTCGAACCGAAGCTCAGCTCGCTCGATCAGCAACAGGTTCTCGATCCTCAACTCGCGAAGCACGTGCTCGGTTTAGCAGGACGAGCCGATGGACCCCGAACGAACCTCCACGCTGTTCGTGAGCGAGGGGTCCATCGGCTCGTCCTGCGGGGCCCACGGGATAGGAACGATCAGACCGCCAGGTGCCCGAACTTGTCGCGGATGCGGCCGTAGAAGCTGGTCCCCGGAAGTTGGGCCAGGGTTCCGGCGGTCTCGACGAAGCTCACTTGGAGCTCATCCCCCGGTGGGAGGCAGCCGAACTCGACCCCGTCGAGGGCGATTTCGACCGCCTCGCGATTGGGCGCGTTGGCGACGGTGAGGACGTCGGCGGGAGCGACGACGAGGGCGCGCGCGGTGAGCGAGTGCGGCGCGATGTAGCTGACCGCGTAGCCCTCGACACCCCAGGCCAGGATCGGCCCGTGGTTGGCGAGGTTGTAGCCGGTCGAGCCGACCGGGGTCGCGGCGACGAGGCCGTCGCAGCGCACGTTGCCGACCTCTTCGGAGGCGATCCGGTAGCTCAGCTCGGCCACCCGGTCATATGGGCGGCGCGAGAGCGTCACGTCGTTGAAGCCGATGCCGCTCTTCTCCCCCACTTCGACCCGCAGGGCGGGCAGCTCGATCGTCTCGACCTCGCCTGCGAACGCGCGGTTGATCCCGTCCTTGGCCTCGCCGCGCTCGACCGCGGCGAGGAAGCCGACCGTCCCGAAGTTGACACCGAAGACAGGCACGCGTGTGCCGGAAAAGCGACGAAGCGCGTGCAAGATCGTGCCGTCACCGCCGAGGACGAGGCAGAGGTCGGGCGCCTCGCCGGGGCGCTCGAGCTCGACCCCGGCCGCGTCGGCGCCGTGCTTGTCGAGCTCGGCCTGGTCGGCGACCAGCCGCCAGCCCGCCGCGTGCGCGGCCGCCGCGGCGATCGGCACCGCCTCGGTCGCGGCCGGCGGGTGCGAGTGGGTGATCAGCGCCGCGGTCTTCACTCGGCGTGCTCCTCGGCGTCGACCCCGGCCGCGGCGGTCTCGTCGGTCGCGACACTCGCCGCGTCCGCCGCCGCGATCGCGCCCTCGAGGTCCGCGAGCGCCGCGCCGTCGCCGCCGCACCAGACGAAGGTCTCGCGGTTTCCCTTCGGCCCCGGCAGTCCCGAGGGGGCGATGCCGCGGACCGACAGGCCGAGCCCGCCGGCGGCGCGCGCCACCTTCAGCACCGCCTCCTGGCGGGCGGCGGGATCGTGGACGACGCCGCGCCCCACCCGCTCGCGGCCGAGCTCGAACTGCGGCTTCACCATCGCCAGGACCTCGCCCCCCGGCGCCAGGCAGGTGGCGACCGCGGGCAGGACCTTGGTCAGGGAGATGAAGGAGACGTCGAGCGTCGCCAGCGAGGCGAGGAAGGGCAGGTCGGCGGGCCCGAGGGCGCGCGCGTTGAGGCGCTCGATCACGGTCACCCGCGGGTCCTTGCGCAGGCGCGCGTCGATCTGGCCGTAGGCGACGTCGACCGCCGCCACCCGCGCCGCGCCCCCCTGCAGCAGGCAGTCGGTGAAGCCGCCGGTCGAGGCGCCGACGTCGAGGCAGTCGCGCCCGGAGGGATCGATCGCCAGCGCCTCCAGTGCGTTCTCCAGCTTGATCCCGCCGCGCGAGACGAACCGGGGCCGCGCCTCGAGCACGAATTCGGCCTCCGGCTCGACCAGCTGGCTCGGCCGCAGGGCGACCGGACCGTCGGTCCCGACCCGCACTTCGCCCGCCCGCACCGCTCCCGCGGCGGCAGAGCGCGACGGGAAGAGCCCGCGCTCGGCCAAGACAGCGTCGATCCGGGCCTTCTTCATTGCCGGAAAGCTACAGCGGCGCCGAGCCGGCTCCGGCGCCCGATCCCGCGACCCGTTCACGGCCTTTTAACGCCCCTCGCGGGCCGGGTCTGCAAGCCTGGTATACAAGGAGGGTCACCTTTTCGGCCTGTCGAGCCAAATTTGGCCCCAGAGCAGGGGAAAACAGCCCAAAATCTTGGCCTCTGTGACCCCACTCACACACAAATCGCACGTACGTTCGTACGCTGTTCAAGGATTCAGTCGGAGCAACCGATAGGAAAGAAACACAGAGAACTTTTTGGTCGAGTCCCGCGTCGTAAATATGGCCCTGATTGCTTCCCACAATCGGCGCCCGCGACTCAACTGGGCTCACCTACCTCCCACGGATCCACATATATAGAGATACATATCTCTCCTCCCTGTAGTAACCCCAGAAGCGCCCCGCCCTCCCAGGCGGGGCGTTTTCTGTTGTAGGGCGCGCAGGACCGGTCAGTCAGTCATCTCGCTGAAGGATTGTGGTCGTCCCAGGACCACAATCCTTCACTCGTGGCTCTGACGGCTCAAGTGTGCTGGTAGATTAGACGCAACCGGGTGGTTGCAGGTCAGCGGGAGGAGCGGAGATGCGGGTTGTCGTGATCGGGGGGACGAGATTCGTCGGTCCGGCTGCGGTGGGTCGACTGGTCGAGGCGGGGCACGAGGTCGCGGTCGCGCATTCGGGGGTGCACGAGCACGCGGCGGTGGCGGCGGTCGAGCACCTGCACGGGGATCGGGGCGAGCTGCTCGGGGCCGATGGCGTTATCCAGCAGTGGCGGCCCGAGGTGTTGGTCGACACGTTCCCGGGCGGGGCGACGGATGGGAAGGGCAGGGACCTCGCGGGGTGCGCGGCGCGGACCGGGGCGCGGGTGGTGGCGATCAGCTCGATGGACGTCTACCAACATGGGGTCGATTCCGGGATGGGCGATGGCGCCGGGATGGTGGCGATGTCGGTCGATTCGATCCCCCTGGGTGAGGATGCTCGGCGACGGGTCGGGCCTTATCCGGGAGGGAGTGCGGCGCACGACAACGTGGCGATGGAAGACGCGCTCGCGGGGGGCGGATGCGCGGCGGTGGTGCTGCGGCCGGGGGCGATCTACGGGCCGCACCGCTCGACCCGGGAGTGGACGGTGGTGCGCCGGATCGCCCGGGGCGAACGCGGGCTGCCGCTGCCCGACGGGGGCGTGCAAGTGTTCCACCGGGTCGCCGTCGATCGAGTCGCGCGGGCGATCGTCGCCGGCTGCGCGCAGGAGGTGGACGAGCCCTGGGCCTGCAACGTGGTCGATCCCACTGACTACGACTACTCTGGCCTCGCCCGCCGCATCGGCGAGTTCCTCGACTGGGAGTGGGACCCGCAGAAGGTCCCATTCGACGCGGCCGATCACCCCTGGCAGACCGGCCATCCAGTGCTCGGCTCCGATCGCCGCCTGCGCGAGACGCTCGGCGTCGGCGCCGACGAACCTGTCCCCGACACCGCGCTCAGGGAGACGCTCGAGTGGCTATGGGAGCGCCGCGGGGAGCTCCTCGGGGACGAGGAGCGGGGCTGAGTGGGGTTCGACGTTGCCTGGCTTGAGGCGCAGGCGGGCGATCTGGTAGCCGAGGAGGCGTTGGAAGTGGCGGGTGCCGGGGCTCATCAGGTAGGCGTCGTCGCTGTTCACCAGCAGGACCTGGCAGCTGCCGCAGAGGCGCTCGACGATGGCGGCGTGGAGGAGCCAGCGAGCGTAGGTGACATGGGAGGTGAGGCCGTGGAGGAGGGCCACCTCGGTGTCGACGGAGAGGATCGAGTCGGCGACGATGGCGCCACCCTGGTCGAGGACTGTCCAGCGCTCGATCGGGCCCGGCGCGATGTGGGGTGCTCGCGAGTCTTCGGGGCCCGGGCCCCAGGAGTCGAGGGTGCACGACTCGACCGTGAGGCCGGCGGCGCGGGCGTGGGTGAGGTTGGTGCGCACCGCCTGGCGGTGGCGCCCGCGCATGTAGTCGGCGAAGTCGTCGGGCAGGGGTAGGACCCCCTGGGCGCTGCGGTACCGCCAGCGACCGCGTTCGCGGATCGACAGGTGCTGGCCGATCATCCGCCCCGCCGGGGACGCCGAGAGCCGGACGTCGACGGAGGGCAGGCTGCGCCCGTAGCGGATCAGCAACAGGGACCCGGCGCGGAACCGTCCCCAGGTCGCCGCCGGGCCGCGGCCCTCGATCTTCAGGCAGGCCGGCGCGACGGTACACGCGCGCAGGAAGAGATCGCTGCCGTAACCGGTGTCTTGCATGCGGCTGAATCTGTCGGTGTCGGATGAAAACTTCGTGAGGAGCCGGCGCCGACAGCCGGGATCGGCGGACCGGTCGATGAAAGGGAAGTAAATCTTGTGCGGAGGCGGCAGGCCTGCGGTGAAAATCTTGTTACCGGGCCGCTGAGGCGACCTGCGAAGCTCCCGGCATGGATTGCGTCTGCGGCTGCGGCAGGAACATCCCCAAGGATCTGCTGGAGCGGAACTTCGCCGCCGCGACAGTCGCGCTCGAGCTGCTCGCCTGGGACAAGAACCGGGCGCTCCCAGGGCCGGGGCCCGAGGGACGGGAAGGGCTGATCGCGCGCGGGGTCGAGTGCTACGACCAGCTGCTCTACTCGCTCCACCGCGAAGGCGGCGGCGACCCCGACCCGGGCTGCAGGGCGTGGATGGCGGAATCGCTGGAGATGCGGGCAGACCTGTCCGACATGACGAAGAGACGGCTGCTCGGCAACAAGGCGCCGAACCTGAGCGAGGCCGACCTGGAACGTCTCGACCGCCGGCACCCGGAGCGGAGCTTCACCGGCGCCGCCGCAGCCACGAGGGGCGCCCCGCTCGCCGGCGCGACGGCGACCGCGACGGCCGACGACGACCTGGTCGAGAAGCTCGAACGCCTCAGGGCCCTCCGCGACGAGGGCGCCCTCACCGACGCGGAGTTCGCGGCGGCGAAATCGCGCCTCCTCGGGAGCGACTGAGGCCCGCGCTCAGTCCTCCCCCTCCCCCTCCGCCGCGATCTGCGCCTCGAGCTCGGCCATCACGCCGGGGTCGCGCAGGGTCGTCACGTCGCCGAGCGCCCGCCCCTCGGCGATGTCGCGCAGGAGACGGCGCATGATCTTGCCCGAGCGGGTCTTCGGCAGGTCCTCGGCCCAGACGATCCGTTTGGGCCGGGCGAACTTGCCGATCCGCGTCGCCACCTCCTCGCGGACCGCGGCCTCGAGCTCCTCGGAGGGCTCGGTGTCCCCGGTCAGGGTGACGAAGGCGCAGATCGCCTGGCCGGTGTCGGGGTCCGACTGGCCGATCACGGCCGCCTCAGCGACCTTCTCGTGGGCGACGATCGCCGACTCCACCTCGGCGGTCGAGAGCCGGTGGCCGGAGACGTTGACGACGTCGTCGATCCGGCCGATCACCCAGAGGTGGCCGTCGGCGTCGCGGCGGGCCGCGTCGCCGACCAGGTAGCGCCCCCTGCCGAAGCGCGAGAAGTAGGTCTCGAGGAAGCGCTCGTCCTCCTTGTAGAGGGTGCGCAGCATCGAGGGCCAGGGGCGCTCCAGGACCAGCAGGCCCTGGCCCTCGGCGACGGGCTCCCCGGAGCGCTCCTCGACCACGTCGGCGGCGATCCCCGGGAAGGGCGTCGTCGCCGAGCCGGGCTTGGTGGCGGTGATCCCCGGCAGCGGCGTGATCATGATCGCCCCGGTCTCGGTCTGCCACCAGGTGTCGAGGATCGGGCAGCGCCCGCCGCCGATCACCTCGTGGTACCAGAGCCAGGCCTTCGGGTTGATCGGCTCGCCGACCGAGCCGAGGAGGCGGAGGCTCGTGAGGTCGTAGCGGCCCGGGATCTCGGCGCCCCAGCGGATGAAGGTGCGGATCGCGGTCGGGGCGGCGTAGAGGATGCTGACCCCGTGGTCCTGGACGATCTCCCACCAGATGCCCTGGTGGGGGTGGTCGGGGGCGCCCTCCCACATCACCGAGGTGGCGCCGTTGGAGAGCGGGCCGTAGACGATGTAGGAGTGGCCGGTGATCCAGCCGACGTCGGCGGCGCACCACCAGACGTCGGTCTCGGGCCGCAGGTCGAAGACGTAGCGGTGCGTCGTCGTCACCCCGGTGAGGTAGCCGCCGGTGGTGTGGAGGATGCCCTTCGGCTTCGCCGTCGAGCCGCTCGTGTAGAGGATGAAGAGCGGGTGCTCGGCCTCCATCGGCTCGGCCGGGCAGTCGGGGTCGGCGGCGGCGCAGACCTCCTCGTAGAAGACGTCGCGGCCGGCGGTCATCGGGCACTCCACCCCGGTGGCGCGGACGACGACGATCGTCTCCAGGGCCGGGAGGTCACCGAGGTGCTCGTCGACCTGGCGCTTGACCGGGGCGGTCCTCCCCTTGCGGCGGGCGCCGTCGACGGTGACCAGGGCCCTGGCCTGCGAGAACTCCATCCGCTCGCGCACCGACTCGGCCGAGAAGCCGCCGAAGACGACGTTGTGGATCGCCCCGATCCGGGCGCAGGCGAGCATCGCCACGGCGACCTCGGGGATCATCGGCAGGTAGATGCCGACCACGTCGCCCTTGCCCACGCCGAGGGCCCGCAGGGCGTTGGCGAAGCGCTGGGTCGAGTCGAGGAGCTCGGCGTAGGTGACGTCGCGGCGCTCGCCCTCCTCGCCGCGCCAGTGGTAGGCGACGCGGTCGCCGAGCCCGGCGGCGACGTGGCGGTCGAGGCACTGGGCGGAGGCGTTGACGCGGCCGTCGGCGAACCACCTGTAGAAGGGCGGGTCGGAGTCGTCGAGGCCCTCGCTCGGCTCGACGTCCCAGTCGAGGAGCTCCTTGGCGCGGGCGGTCCACCAGGCGACCGGGTCGGCGGCGGCCTCCTCATAGATCGCCGGGTCCGACCAGAGGGCCCGTTCGCGGAAGGCCTCGGGCGGCGGGAAGGAGTCGATCTCGAGCATCTGCTCGAGGCGGTGCTCCAGGGCGGCGTCGTCGCTTCGGGTGTCGCTCATCAATCCTCCTCGTCGCGTACGGCCCCCAGACTAGAGACCTGAAGCGAGGTCAGGCGCCCGCGCGGATCGCGGCCTGGGCCGCGGCGACGCGGGCTACCGGCACCCGGTAGGGCGAGCAGGAGACGTAGTCGATCCCGGAGTGGTGGAAGAAGTCGATCGAGTCGGGGTCTCCCCCGTGCTCCCCACACACCCCGAGCTTCAGGTGCGCTTTGACTTTGCGGCCGAGCCAGGCCCCCATCCGCACCAGCTGCCCCACCCCGGGCGAGTCGAGCGTCTCGAACGGCGAGCGGTCGAAGACCTTCATCTCGATGTAGCGACCGAGGATCCGCCCCTCGATGTCGTCGCGCGAGAAGCCGAGCGCCGTCTGGGTCAGGTCGTTGGTGCCGAAGGAGAAGAAGTCGGCCTCCTCGGCGATCTCGTCGGCGCGCAGGCAGGCGCGCGGCAGCTCGATCATCGTCCCGAGCGAGTAGTCGCGGCCGCGCTCGACCCCGACCCGGTCGCCGATCGCGACGATCTGCTCGCGCAGGATCTCCAGCTCGCGGCGGTAGTCGACCAGCGGCACCATGATCTCGGCGCTGACCTCGAGGCCGCGGTCGCGGGTCGCCGCGAGGGCGGCGAAGATCGCCTCGACCTGCATCTCGTAGATCGGCGGGAAGAGGATGCCGAGCCGCACCCCGCGGGTCCCCAGCATCGGGTTGACCTCCTGCAAGGTGCGCACGCGGCCGAGGGCGTGTTCGAGCGCCGCGACGTCGGCGCTCCCGGCCTCCACCGCCCCGTGCAGGCGCTCCTCGATCTCCCCCAGCGCCGGGAGGAACTCGTGCAGCGGCGGGTCGAGTAGGCGGATCGTCACCGGCCGCCCCTCCATCGCGGCGAAGATCGCCTCGAAGTCGGCCTGCTGGAGCGGGAGCAGGCGCCGCAGGCCCGCCTGACGCTCCTCGTCGGAGTCGGCGAGGATGACCGCGACGATAGCCTCGTGGCGCTCGGCGCCGAAGAACATGTGCTCGGTGCGGCAGAGGCCGATCCCTTCGGCGCCGAAGCCACGCGCGCGCGCCGCGTCCTCGGGGGTGTCGGCGTTGGCGCGGACGCCGAGTCGGCGCGCCTCGTCGGACCAGACGAGCACGGTCTCGAAATCCTCGCCCACCTGCGGTTCGACCAGCGGCACGTCGTCGCCGGTCACCGCCCCGGCCGAGCCGTCGATCGCCAGCCGGTCGCCCGCCCGCAGCACCACCTCGCCGGCGCGGCGGATCTCGCCCGCCTCGGGGTCGATCTCGAGGGCGGCGACGCCGGTGACCGCGGGGACGCCCATGCCACGGGCGACGAGCGCCGCGTGGGAGGCCTTGCCGCCCTCCGAGGTGACGATCCCGACCGCGGCGTGGAAGCCCGCGACGTCGTCGGCCTCGGTGAAGGGCCGGGCGAGGATCACGGCGCGGCCCTCGGCGGCGGCCGCGATCGCGCTCGCCGCGTCGAAGACCACCTCACCCTTCGCGGCCCCGGGCGAGGCGGCGACGCCGGTGGCGAGGATCTCGTAGGTCGTCTGCGGGTCGAAGGTCGGGTGCAGCAGCGCGTCGAGCGTCTCCGCGTCGATCGTCATCAGCGCCGCGTCGCGCTCCAGCAGCCCCTCGCCCACCGCGTCGACGGCGAAGCGTACGGCCGCCTGCGCGGGCCGCTTGGCGTTCCGCGTCTGCAGCATGTAGAGGCGGCCCTCCTCGACCGTGAACTCGGTGTCCTGCATGTCGCCGTAGTGGCGCTCCAGGGTCGCGAGGATCTCGAGCAGCTGCGCGTGGACCGCCGGCTGCCAGTCGGCCAGCTCGCGGATGTCGCGCGGCGTGCGGACCCCGGAGACGACGTCCTCGCCCTGGGCGTTGGGCAGGAAGTCGCCGGAGGGCTCCGGCGCGCCGGTCACCTCGTCGCGGCTGAAGGCGACCCCCGACCCCGAGGTCTCCCCCTTGTTGCCGAAGACCATCTGCTGGACGTTGACCGCGGTGCCCCAGTCGTCGGGGATGCGGTTGATGCGGCGGTAGGTGACCGCCCGGTCGCCGCTCCAGGAGTCGAACACGGCGCGGATCGCGGCGCGCAGCTGCGCCGCCGGGTCGGTCGGGAAGTCGTAGAGCTCCTGGAAGCTCGCGGTCAGCTCCCGCAGCGCCGCGGCGTCCAGGTCGGTGTCCTCGGTGACGCCGCGCTCGCGCTTCGCGGCGGCGATCAGGTCCTCGAACCGCTTCCCCTCGATCCCCACGACCACGTTCCCGTACATCTGTACGAAGCGCCGGTAGGAGTCCCAGGCGAAGCGCTCGTTGCCGGTGCGCTCGGCGAGGCCCGCGACCGAGGCGTCGTTCAGCCCCAGGTTCAGCACCGTGTCGAGCATCCCCGGCATCGACTCGCGGGCGCCGGAGCGGACCGAGACGAGCAGCGGGTCGGCGGGGTCGCCGAGCCGCTTCCCGGTGAGCTCCTCGAGCCGCGCGACCGCGGCCGCGACCTGCTCCTCGAGCCCCTCCGGGAACTCCGCCGCATCCATGTAGGCGACGCAGGCCTCGGTCGTGATCGTGAACCCGGCGGGGACCCGCCCGCGGCCGAGGATCCGGGTCATCTCGGCGACGTTCGCGCCCTTCCCCCCGAGCAGATCCCGCATCTCGCGCGAGCCTTCGGCGAAGTCGTAGATCCACTTCATCGGGCTATTACAGCGCCAGGCCCAGCGGCTCTTCCAGCAGCGCCCGCACCCTTGCCAGGAACTCCGCCGCCGGGGCGCCGTAGAGGATCCGGTGGTCGCAGGCCAGGGTGACGCCGAGGAGGTGGGCGGTGGTGATCTGACCGTCACGGACAACAGGCCGCTCGCCGATCGCCCCGACCGCGAGGATCGCCGCCTGCGGCGAGTTGATCACGGCGGAGAAGTTCGACACCCCGTACATCCCCAGGTTCGAGACCGTGAAGGTCCCCCCGGAGAGCTCGGGCGGGGTGATCGACCCGTCGCGGACCTTGGCCGCGAGCGCCCTCGTGTCCGCCGCGATCTCCCGCAGCCCCTTGCGGTCGGCGTCGAAGACCGTCGGCACCACGAGCGCGTCCTGGGCGGCCACCGCGACCCCCACGTTGACCCGCGAGTGGAGCTCGAAGCGCCCGTCCTTATAAGCACCGTTGGCGAGCGGATGCTCCCGCAGCGCCAGCGCGCATGCCTTCACCACCATGTCGTTGAAGGAGGGCACGACCTCGCCCTCGGGCGTCAGCCCCTTCAGCCGCCCACGGGCCTCCACCGCGGCGCTCATGTCGATCTCGCTCTGAAGGTAGAAGTGAGGCGCCGTCGCCTTGGACTCCGCCATCCGCCGCGAGACCACCTGTTGGAGCTTCGTCAGCTCCACGTAGGTGGTCTGACCCTTGGCGGTCTCCGCAGGCTCCGCGGCCGCGCCCGCAGCAACCTCGGCGCGCGCCGGCACGCCCTCCACATCAGCCTTGACGATCCGCCCCCCCGGCCCGCTGCCCTCCAACGAATCCAGGTCGATCCCACGCTCCGAGGCAACCCGGCGAGCCAGCGGAGAAGCCTTGACCCTTCCCCCTCGATCCGCGGGTGGCGCCGTAGGGGGGACCCCCCCTGAGGAAGCTTTAGCTACCGGAAGGGGGGGTGGGTCCCCTGCGGCGACAGGACCCGCGGCCGGCGAGGCCGATCCCTCGGCGTCCCTCGCCGACACCTCGTCCCGCTCGCCCACGACCGCGATCGTCGCCCCGATCGGCAGCGTCTCACCCTCCTGCGCCAGGATCTCCGTCAGCGTCCCCGCGACATCGCTCTCATAGGCCATGTTCGCCTTGTCGGTCTCGATCTCCACCAGCTCATCCCCGACCGCGACCTCGTCCCCCACCCGCTTCATCCAACTCAGGATCGTCCCCTCCTCCATCGAGTCGGAGAGGCGCGGCATCACGATCTCGGGCATCAGAGGGCCGGGGCAAGGTCGAGGACGGCGAGGGCCGCCCGTTCGATGCGGTCTTCGTTCGGCATCGCCGCCAGCTCGAGCTCCTTCGCGTAGGGGAGCGGCACTTCCGCCATCCCCACCCGCTCGACCGGCGCGTCGAGGTCGTCGAAGCAGGCTCGCTGGATCCGCGCCGCCAGCTCGGCGGTGACGCCGTAGCTCGGCCAGCCCTCCTCGACGCAGAGGACCCGGTTGGTCTTCGCCACCGAGGCGGCGACGGTCTCCACGTCGAGCGGTCGCAGGCTGCGCAGGTCGATCACCTCCGCCGACACCCCATGCTCGGCGGCGAGCTTCTCGGCGACGCGCAGCGCCCGCACGGTGGCGAAGGAGTGCGAGACGACGGTCAGGTCGGAGCCCTCGCGCGCCACCGCGGCGCGGCCGATCGGCGTCAGCAGCTCCGGGTCGAGGTCGACCTCGCCCTTCTCTTTGTAGATCGGCAGGTTCTCGATCACCAGCACCGGGTCGTCGTCGCGGATCGCCGCCTTCAGCAGGCCCTTGGCGTCGGCCGGGTTGGCGGGGGCGACCACCTTCAGCCCCGGCGTCCCGGCGAACCAGCCGTCGAAGCTCTGCGAGTGCTGGGCGGTCAGCTGGTTCCCGGCCCCGTTCGGGGTGCGGATCACCAGCGGGCAGCGGACCTCGCCGCCGAACATCGCGCCGATCTTCGCCGCGTGGTTCACCACCTGGTCCATCGCCACGAGGAGGAAGTTCAGCGTCATCACCTCGACGATCGGCCGCTCACCCAGCATCGCCGCGCCGACCCCGGCACCTACGAAGCCCTCCTCGGAGATCGGCGTGTCGCGCACCCGGTCGGGGCCGAATTCCTCGAGCAGCCCGGCGGTCACCTTGTAGGAGCCGTCGAAGAGGCCGACCTCCTCGCCCATGACGAAGACGCGCTCGTCGCGTTCCATCTCCTGGCGCATCGCGAGGCGGAGGGCCTCGCGGTAGGTCATCGTCTCGAGGCCCGCGCGCGCCGGCGCGGGCGCGGCGACGCCGGAGCCGCTCACGCTCCCAGTCCCCCGGCGAACACCAGCTCGGCCTCGCCGAACGGGCTGCCCGGGCGCATGCGCTCGAACTGGCCCTCGGAGCCGGGCGCGTACATGCCGGCGGCGAGGCGGTCGACGGCGGGCGCCTCGTCGCGCTCGGCGAAGGCGACGGCCGCCTCGACCTCGGCCTCGACCTCGGCCTCGATCGCGTCGATCCCCTCCGGCGGCACGCCGCGCGACTCGAGGATCTCCCGGGTGCGCGCCAGCGGGTCGGCGCTGCGGTGCTCCTCGATCTCCTCGCGGGTGCGGTAGGCGAGCCCGGCGTCGGCGACCGAGTGGCCGCGGTAGCGGTAGGTGACCGCCTCGAGCACGGCCGGGCGCCGGTCCTCGCGCGCCGCGCGCAGGAGCCGCGCCGTCGCCGCCTCGACCTCCTCGAGGTCGTCGCCGTCGACCCGCTCGCCCTCCATCCGGTAGGCGCCGGCGCGCTTGAAGATGTCGGGCTCGGCGGAGGCGCGCTCGACGCTCGTCCCCATCCCGTAGAGGTTGTTGACGACGAAGAAGACGATCGGCAGGTCCCAGACGCCCGCCAGGTTCAGCGACTCGTGCCAGGCGCCCATGTTGACGGCGCCGTCGCCGAGCTCGCAGAGGACCGCCTGCTCGGCGCCGCGCCGGACCAGCGAGAGCGCCATCCCGGTCGCGATCGGCAGCTGGCCGGCGACGATCCCCCAGCCGCCGTAGTAGCCGCGCGAGACGTCCAGCAGGTGCATCGAGCCGCCCCGCCCGTGGGCGCAGCCGTGGGCGCGGCCGAAGAGCTCCGCCATCACCGCGTCGGCGGGGACGCCGCGGGCGAGCGCGAAGCCGTGGCTGCGGTACCCGGTGACGAGCAGGTCGTCCGGCTGCAGCGCCGAGACCGCGCCGACCGTCGCCGCCTCCTGCCCTGAGGACAGGTGGCAGTAGCCGCCGATCCGCGCCGCCTTGTACTGGCGCTCCGCCGCTTCCTCGAAGCGCCGGATCAGGAACATCATCCGGTACTGGTCGTAGAGGTCGCCGACGTCGAGGTCGACGGGGGAGTCGGTGCGGTCGATTACGGCCATCAGGGCTCCTCGAAGTAGTCGGGGTGTTGTTCGCGGATTCGGGGGACCTCGCGCAGGACGTCGCGCAGGTGCTCGCGCAGGGCCTCGACGGCCCCGTCGGGGTCATGGCGCTCGACCGCTTCGGCGATCGCGCGGTGGGCTTCCACCATCGTCGGCAGGTAGTCGGGCATCGAGAGGCTGAGGCGGCGCACCCGGATCAGGTGCGACTTGGCGCGCTCGTTGACCGGCCACACCGCCGGGTGGCCGCTGAGGTCGCAGAGGTGGCGGTGGAAGGTGTCGTCGAGGAGCTGCCAGGAGTCGATGTCGATGCGCTCGGTGGCGCGTTCCTGGGCGCGCAGGTTTTCCTCCAGTTGGGCCATCGACTCTTGGTCGGCGAGTTCGGCGGCGACCCGGACCGCGGTGCACTCGAGCGCCTCGCGGATGAACTGTGCGTCGGAGACCGCGGCGGGGCTGATCCGGGCGACGAAGGTGCCGATCTGGGGGCGCACTTCGACCAGCCGGTCGTCGCGCAGCCGTCCCAGCGCCTCGCGGATCGGCGTCCGGCTGACGCCGAGGCGCTCGCCCAGCTCGGTCTCCGAGAGGCGTTCGCCGGGCGTGAGCTCGGCGCGCACGATCTGGTCGCGCAGCGCGGCGTACAGATAGGGGCCCGCGGGTGCCCGGCCGGACCTCTGCCCGGGGTCGGGAGTCTGTCCCCCCCTGATGGGAATCGGCTCGGCCATCGGAGAAATACTAGTATACAAGCGGTCGGACGGTTTCGAGTCCCGTCCGGCTCTCTCGACGCCCCGCCCCCCGCGCGGGGCGTCGTCGTTCTGGGGGTCCGCGGTGCGACGGGGCCGGGCGCCACCTCGTCGCCGAGCCGCCCGGTGCTGGCGCGCTGCGCCATCGCCGCCGACCGCCCCCCAGTCCGGCCCGGCGCCTCAGTCGCGCGGGCGCCGCAGGGTCCAGCCGAACCGGTTGCCGGAGCGCCGCGGCAGCTCCCCGATCGGCGCCGCCTCCGGCAGCGCCTCGCCGTGCCGTTCGGCGTCCACGAACCGCAGCAACGCCACCGGCACAAAGTCCCTCTCCTCCTCCGGCATCACCGCGATCGCCAGCCCGACCCGGTCCTCCTTTTCCTGCGAGGGCCTGAACCGCAGCTCCGCCACAAGCCCCGCCACCTCCCCTTCGACCCGCCGCTCGTCAGCCTCGCTCAGCGCCATTGCGGGGAGGCTAACGAGTGATTCCCTGAAGTCCCGGCCAGCTAACACCCCCGGCGCACCGATCACCCGCTGAAGCATCTTGGTTCCCTGACGACCAAAATGCTTCAGCCGTGGCCCTGGTGGTACGCCCATCAACCTCGGGGGCCCGGAGAATGTTCACGGGGTGCGCGCGGTTGTCGGCGGGACACGCACCGTCCCTTGGCGTCTCTTTGACGGGACGGCCGGGCCGGCGCGGGCCAAGGCGCGGCCATCCCCCTCATAACCAGCCGGACCATGAGGGGGATGGCCGCGCCGTCGGGCGCCGGCCGGCACGGGGCGCCAGCCGCCGCCCCCGCCCCTACCCCCCGCGCCGCTCCTCGCCGAAGATGCCGCTGATGCGCTCGAGCACCGCTGCGGCGACGCGCAGTTCGTCGTCGTCGATGCCCTCGAGCGCCTCCTGCCAACGGCGCTGCCAGAGGGCCTTGCGGGCTTCGACCTTGCGGCGACCGCGGCGGGTGAGCTTGACGACGACGATGCGGCGGTCGGCGTCGGAGCGGGTGCGCTCGACCAGTTCGGCGGCGGCGAGGTGGTCGAGCATGCCGGAGACGGTCGCCGGGCTCGCCTCCACCGCCTCGGCCAGGGCGCCCGCCTGGAGCGGACCGTCGGCGTAGAGCTCGACCAGCAGCTCGAACTGGGCGTGGCCGATTTCGTCGCCGCGATGGGTGTCGCGGCCGCGCATGCTGCGCAGGCTGCGGAAGGCGCGCCGGAACGCGCGTCCCAGGTCGGTGACGACCGCGGCGCGCTCCGGGCTCACCGCGGGCGCCTCACCGGCGCCGCGTGCCGCCGCGACCCGTACCTGCTCAGGCACCGAGCGGCTCCACGAACTCCTCCGCCTCTTCGACCTCGGGAGTCGGCTTTTTCGCCTTCGGTCCCTCGGCCCGCAGGAGGACGAGGACCGGGATCAGCGACGCCGCGCAGATCCCCAGCGCCCACCAGTACGCGGTGCCGAAGGCGCCCGCCAGCTCGGCGGTGGTGTGGGCGCCGGCGCTCGCCTGCTGCAGGACCACCGCCAGCACCGCGGTGCCGATCGCGCCGCCGACCCGTTGCAGCACGTTCATCTGCGGGGTCGCGTCGGAGAGCTGGTCGGTGCGCAGCGCCGCGAAGGCGACGGTCGTGGTCGGGATGAAGGAGAGGCCGATGCCGACGCCGCGGACGAGCAGGACCAGCGAGATGAAGACGATCGAGGTCTGGGCGCCGATGAAGGCCAGCGGCAGCGAGCTGAGGGTCAGCACCGAGACGCCGACGAAGGCGACTCGGCCGCCGCCGAAGCGGTCGGTCATCCGCGCGATCCACGGCGCCACCAGGAGCATCCCGAGGCCCTGCGGCCCGACCAGGAGGCCGGTGACGATGACGCTCTCGCCGCGGACCTGCTGGTAGTACAGCGGCACCAGGATCATCGCGCCGAAGAGGGCGGCGCCGAGGCCGAAGGTGGTGAGGGACGCGGCGGCGAAGATCTTGTTGGCATATAGGCGCACGTCGAGCAGCGGCCGCTCGGTGCGCAGCGCGTGCCAACCGAACACGATCGTGAGCAGCAGGCCGCCGAGGATCGGCCAGATCACGGTCGGCGCGGTGAAGCTTTCCTTGGTCGCGATTTCCGAGAGGCCGTAGACGATCAGCGGCATGCTGGTGGCGAGCAGCACCAGGCCGAGCCAGTCGAGCTTGCCCGCCTCGCCGAGGTCCGATTCCGGCAGCATGCGCCAGCCGAGGAAGGCGGCGACCACGCCGATCGGCACGTTGACGAAGAAGATCCAGGACCAGTGCAGGTTCTGCAGGATCAGGCCGCCGACCACCGGCCCGAGGATCGGCGCCAGCATCGCCGGCATCACCACCACACCCATCACCCGGCCCATCCGTTTCGGCCCCGCGACCTCGGCCATGATCATCTGCGCGACCGGCATGATCATCCCGCCGCCGACGCCCTGGAGGACGCGGAAGAGGATCAGCGAGGTGGTCGAGCCGGCGAGCCCGCAGAGGGCCGAGCCGAGCGTGAAGAGGCCGATCGAGGCGAGGTACACGTGCTTGGCGCCGAAGCGCCGCGCCGCCCAGCCGGTCAGCGGGATCACCGCGGCGAGCGCCAGCAGGTAGCCGGTCGCCACCCACTGGATCTGGGCGATCGTGCTGTTCAGGTCCCGGCTCAGGGTGTCGAGCGCGACGTTGACGATCGTCGTGTCGAGGATCGACATCGTCATGCCGAGGATCACGACGCCGGCGATCTTCCAGACGTATGGCTCGATGCGGTCGGTCATGCGGTCCTCGGCGCGCGTCGCGGGAACATTCGGTACCGAAAGTTTAGGGACCGAACCGATCTGCCGTCTTTAGAAAGCTCTTCCCAACTCTTTAGGAACACGTTCACGCGCGTTTAGGGCGCGCCGAGCAGCGGGCGCAAACCTGTCCGCCATGCCCAAGCAAAAGAGAAGTCACCCGTTCGGCTCTGCCCTCCTGGGCGGGGCAGCCGTCGCCGTCCTCGGCCTGTTCGCGATCGCGACCGGGCTCGTGTCGACGGGCGGCGGTTCAACCACCACCAAGGAAGTCGTCCGGGCGTCCGGCGCCACCCCCGCCGCCGCCGTCACCTCCGAATCAGGCGGCAACACCGTCAACGCGATCTACAAGGCCGACGCGAACGGCGTCGCCTTCATCGAATCGAAAGTCGCCGAAGGCGTCGCCTCGGGCTCCGGCATCGTGCTCGACCAGGAAGGCCACGTCCTGACCAACAACCACGTGGTCGAAGGCGGCGAAGAAATCAAGGTGTCCTTCGAATCGGAAGGTCAGATGTACCCGGCGACGGTCGTCGGGACCGAACCGAACTCCGACCTGGCGCTGCTGCAGGTCGAAGCGCCCGCCTCGAAGCTCCACCCGCTGAAGCTCGGCGACTCCGCGAAGATGGAAGTCGGCGACCCGGTGGTCGCGATCGGCAACCCGTTCGACCTCCAGCGGACCGTCACCAGCGGGATCGTCTCGGCGCTCCAGCGTGAAATCACCGCCCCCGACGGGGTGACGATCAAGAACGTGATCCAGACCGACGCGGCGATCAACCCGGGCAACTCGGGCGGGCCGCTGATCAACTCGGCCGGCGAAGTGATCGGCATCAACTCGCAGATCCTCACCGGCGGCGAAGGCTCCAACGGCAACGTCGGCATCGGCTTCGCGATCCCGATCGACACGGCCAAGGAAGAGATCGCGCGGCTCGAGTCCGGGACCGCCTCCGAACACGGGTATCTCGGGATCAGCGGGGCGACGATCACCCCCGAACTGGCGCAGGCGCTGAACCTGCCGGTCGAAGAAGGCGTGCTCGTGCAGCAGGTCCAGGAAGGCGGTCCCGCGGCGGCCGCCGGGATCCGGGGAGCGACCACCGCGGCGCAGGTCGGCGGCCAGGAATTCGGCCTCGGCGGCGACATCATCACCGCCGTCGACGGCGAAAAGATCGCGTCGACCGAAGACCTGGTGAGGACGATCGAGAACTCCCACGCCGGGGAAACGGTCGAAGTGACCGTGATCCGGGGTGAACAGACCGCGACGGTGAGCGTGAAGCTCGCCGAACGCCCCGCCACCTCGGCGGGATAAGACGGGGGCGCGCCTGATCCACGCGCCCACCTCCGAAGCCACCCACGACGCCCCGACGCTTGTCGCCCTATGGGTAACAAGCGTCGGGGTGCTTCGGTGCGTCTAGGGTTCGGGACTTGGAGGCCGCGACCGTCACCGGACTGAGCGAGACCGAGGCGGCGCGGCGCCTGCGGGAGGCGGGGCCGGCGCCCGCGCCGCCGACCAGCCGCTCCTATCTCTCGATCGCGATCGCGAACACGTTCACGGTCTTCAACCTGATCCTGGCCGGGTTCGGGATCGCGACGATCGTCTTCGGCAACCCCAAGGACGCGCTCTTCCTCGGCATCCTCGTCGCCAACGTCGCGATCGGGACGTTCCAGGAGGTGCGGGCCAAGCGGGCGCTCGACAAGCTCGCCGCGCTGGTCGTCGCGAAAGCGACCGTGGTCCGCGACGGGGCGCCCCGCCAGGTGCCGGTCGGTGAGGTCGTGGTCGGCGACCTGGTGCGGATCGCGAGCGGCGACCAGGTCCCCGCCGACGGCGAGCTGGTGCGGGCCGAGGGCCTGGCGCTCGACGAGTCCGACCTCACCGGCGAGTCCGAGCCGGTCCTGCGGCGGGTCGGCGACGGGGTCTTCTCCGGCTCCTTCGCGGTCGAGGGCGAGGGCGACTTCGAGGCGACCGCGGTCGGGAGTGCGAGCCGCGCCGCGCAGCTGACCGCGACCGCGCGCGCCTTCCGCCACCCGCGCTCGCCGCTGGAGAAGGCGATGGACCGCCTGCTGATCATCATGGTCGGGGCGATGGTCCCGCTCGGGGTCGGGCTCGGCGTCTCGCTGGCGCTCCGCGGCGTGAGCCAGTCCGAAGCGGTCCAGACCCTCACCGCAGGGATCGTCAACATCGTGCCCGAGGGGCTGATCCTGCTGGTCTCGCTGACCGCCGCGGTGACCGCGGCGAAGATGGCGCGCCACGGCATCCTCGCCCAGCAGCTGAACGCGATCGAGTCGCTCGCCTCGGTCTCGGTGATGTGCACCGACAAGACCGGGACGCTGACCGAGGCGACGCTGCGGGTGGTCGAGCTGATCCCGGCGGCGGGGGTCGCGGACGCCGACCTGGCGCGCGCCTTCGGCTCCTACGCGGCGAGCGCGCCGACCCGCAACACGACGCTCGAGGCGATCCACGCGGCCGGGCTCGGAGACGGGGTCGCGGCGACGGAGCCGACGGCGACGATCCCGTTCTCCTCGCGGCGGCGCTGGAGCGCGCTCGAGCTCGACGGGCGGCGGCTGGTGCTGGGCGCGCCGGAGGCGCTGCTGGAGAGCGCGGGCGACGCGGCCCTGCGCGACCGTGCCGCGAGCGAGGCAGAGGCCGGGCGGCGTGTGCTGGCGCTGGCCTCCTACGACGCGCCGCTGCCCGAGCCCGGGCCCGAGGTCGAGCTCACCGCGTCGCTCGAGCCACTCGGCGTCGTCGTCCTGGCCGAGGAACTGCGCGCCGACGCCGACCAGACGATCGCCTTCTTCGCCCGCGAGGACGTCGCCCTGAAGATCCTCTCCGGCGACAACCCGGCGACGGTCGGGGCGATCGCCCGCGACCTCGGGATCGAGGCGAGCGGCGCGGCGCTCGACGGCCGCCATCTGCCCCAGGACGACGCCGAGCTGCTCGCCGCCGTGCGCGCGGCGCCCGCGATCGGGCGCATCTCCCCGGAGGACAAGGCGCGCGTGGTGCGCGTCCTCAGCGAGGGCGGCGAGTACGTCGGCATGCTCGGCGACGGGGTCAACGACGTGCCGGCCCTGAAGCAGGCGCGGCTCGCGATCGCCCAGGGCAGCGGCACCCAGATGGCGCGCTCGGTCTCGGACCTGGTGCTGGTCTCGGGCGAGTTCGGCGAGGTGCCGCCGATGGTCGGCGAAGGGCGCCAGATCCTGCGCAACATCCAGCGCGTCGCCCGCCTCTTCGTCTCGAAGGCGATCTTCACCTCCTTCCTCGTGCTGGTGATCGCGATCCCGAGCGGCGTCTTCCCGATGCTGCCGCGCCAGTTCACGCTGACCTCGACCTTCACGATCGGCATCCCCGCCTTCCTGCTGGCGCTGGCGCCGTCGAGCGGGCCGTGGCGGCCGGAGGGGTTCCTGCGGGCGATCGCGCGGTTCTCGATCCCGGCCGGGCTCGCCACCGGTCTCGGCATCCTCACCACCTACCTGCTCGCCCGCCACGCGTTCGGCTGCGACCTGACCCAGGCGCGCAGCGCCACCGCGGCCACGGTGGTGGTGTCGGGACTGGCGATCGTCTTCGCGCTGGAGGATCAGCCGGGGACGCGGCGGGTCGTCGTCGGGGCGCTCTGCGCGACGATGGCGCTGCTCTTCTTCGGCGCCTGCGCGATCCCGCTCGCCCGCGAATTCTTCGAAATCGCCAGCCCGACCGGGGCGATGGTCGGCGCCTGGCTGTGCGGTTCGGCGGTGGCGGTGGCGCTGCTCGGGCTGGCGCTGCGGGTGGTCGCGGTGCTCGACCGGCGCGCGGGCGCCGTCCCGGCGGCGGTCGCCGCCGGCTGAGGCGCATTTCATACCCGCGGGGCGCCGGCGCGCGCCTACACTGTCGGCGTGGGGGCCGTGCTGCTCATCCTGCTCGTCTTGGCGTTGAAGATCCCGATCCTCGGCCTGATCTGGTTCGTCCACTGGGCGGCGAAGGAACCCGAGGCCGAGGCGCCGCCGGAGGAGACGGTGCGCGCGGTGCCGCCCGAGCCCGAGCCCGGCGACCCTCGCCGCGGCCCCCGCCGGCGTGGCCCGCACGGCGGCGAGGCGTGGCCGCAGCCGAGCCCGCGCCGGGACCAGCACCCCGCTACTCGACGCGAAAGCGTTCCGGCACCTCCCGCTCGGTCGACTTAGGCGGGCGGTCGTAGTGGCGCTGCTGGCGTGGCGGCAGCGTGACCCGCTCCTGGTCGAGCCGGCGGTAGGGGATCTGTTCAAGCAGATGGCTGATCAGGTTGAGGCGGGTCGAGCGCTTGTCGTCTGACTCGACCACGAACCACGGCGCGTGGTCGGTGTCGGTGCGGGCGAACATCTCGTCCTTGGCCTCGGCGTAGTCGACCCAGCGGGCGCGCGCCTCGAGGTCGGTCGGCGAGAGCTTCCAGCGCTTCAGCGGGTTGTCGAGGCGGGCCTGGAAGCGGCGCTCCTGCTCCTCGTCGGAGACCGAGAGCCAGTACTTGATCAGGTGGATGCCGGAGCGCTGGATGATCCGCTCGAAGCGCGGGCAGGAGTGCATGAACTCCTCGTACTCGGCGTCGGTGCAGAAGCCCATCACCCGCTCCACCCCGGCGCGGTTGTACCAGGAGCGGTCGAAGAGGACCATCTCGCCGGCCGCGGGCAGCCGGGCGACGTAGCGCTGGAAGTACCACTGGGTGCGCTCGCGGTCGCTCGGCTTGCCGAGGGCGACGTTGTGGATCACCCGCGGGTTGGTCCGTTCGGTGATCCGGCGGATCGTGCCGCCCTTGCCCGCGGTGTCGCGGCCCTCGAAGAGGACGACGACCTTGAGGCCGTCGTGGACGATCCATTCCTGCATCCGGACGAGCTCCAGCTGCAGGCGCCGGAGCTCCCGCTTGTACCCCTTCTTGCCGAGGACCTCGGGCCCGGCGCCGGCTGCCATCGGGTCAGGAGGTGCCGAGGGCCGTTTCGATCTCGGCGATCGCGCTCGCCTCGGCCGGGCTGATGCCGTCCTCGGAGCCCTTCTCCTTCTTCGCCGCGGCGACCCGCTTGGCCAGCGAGATGACGAAGAGGCGATAGTCGCCGAGCTCGGCCGGGGTCGCCTTGGCCTCGACCAGGGCGACGGCGTCGCGGATGTCCTGCAGGCCGTGTTCGCGCATCTCCTCGGGCGAGTGGGCGCGGGTGCGGTCGGTCTCCGGCTTGTGGGCGACGATCTCGTCGAGCAGCTCCGAGGAGCCGTGCTCCTTGCGGGCCTCGGTGTAGGCCTTCGCCATCGCGAAGACCTCGCGGAAGGTGCCGCCGTGTTCGGCGGTGGTGACGATCATCCCGGCGCTGGTCGGCCCCTCGAGGACCTTTTCCCACTCCTCCTTGGTGAAGTCTGCGTGCGTCGTCATCGGTCTCCTCTCGTCGCGTTGGTCGCCGAGTTCTACCGCGCCGCGCTCAAGCGCGCCTGAACCGGCCTGATTCCAGGCCGGCGCCCGACGCTTGTCTTCGTATCGAGGACAAGCGTCGAGGGGTCGCCTGCGGCCGGCGACTAGGGCAGCGGCACCGGGGTCGGCGGAGTCTCGCCGCGGGCGATGGCGACCGCGTTGGCGGCGGCGAGCTCGGCCATCGCGGCGCGGGTCTCGACCGTCGCCGAGCCGATGTGCGGGACCAGGACGGCGTTCTCGAGCGCGAGGAGGCCCGGGTGGATGTCGGGCTCGTGTTCGAAGACATCGAGGCCGGCGGTCCCGATCTCCCCGTCGCGGAGGGCGGCGACGAGGGCCGCTTCGTCGACCACGGCCCCGCGGGAGGTGTTGACCAGGGTCGCGGTCGGCTTCATCAGGGCGAGCTCGCGGGTGCCGATCAGGTGGCGGGTCTCCGGCGTCAACGGGGTGTGGAGGCTGACCACGTCGCTGGTCGCGAGCAGGTCCTCGAGGTCAAGCCGGGTCGCGTCGAGATCGGCCGCGTGCGGGGACTCGCGCCGGCCGTGGTAGGCGATCTCCATGCCGAAGGCGCGCCCCCGGGCGGCGACCCGGGCGCCGATGCCGCCGAGGCCGACGATCCCGAGCCGGCCGCCGCGCAGGTCGTGGCCGACCATGAAGCCCATGCTCCACTCCCACGGGCGCCCGGAGCGGATGAGCCTCTCCCCCTCGCCGAGCCGCCGGCGCGCGGCGAGGATCAGGGCGAAGGCAAGGTCGGCGGTGGCGTCGTCGAGGACCCCTGGGGTGTTGGTGACGAGAACCCCGCGCCCGGCGCAGGCGGCGAGGTCGACGTTGTCGAAGCCGACCGCCACGTTGCACACGCCGCGCAGCGCCGGGCCCGCCGCGTCGAGGAGCTCGTCGTCGACCCGGTCGGAGAGCATCGTCACCGCGACATCGACGCCCTCGACCAGCGCCAGCAGCTCCTCCCGTGACAATCGCCCGGCGCCCGGGGCGGCGCGGATCGCGCCCGCCTCGGCCAGCATCGCGGGGGCGCGGCCGGGCAGCGCGGCGGTCACGGCGATGGTCGTCATCGGCCCCTCCTCATCTGCCCGCGATAACCAATCTCGCCTACCCGGTTTTAGGGAGGCTGACGCCGGGTAAAGAGACGAACTCCCCTGCAGTTCCCAGAAGGCGTCCCTCCGGCCCCGGAGGGGCGCCTTTTCCCTTCTGGGCGCCGCGCACCCTCCCGAGCGCTCGGCTCAATCGTCTTCCTTGGCCGGGTCCTTGCCGGGCCAGCGGCCCGTGGCACCGGCGAAGGCGACGCGCGCCTGGTGGTCGAAGAAGCCTTTGGTGAGGCGGAAGATCGCGCCCTCGACCGCCAGCGCGACGAGCAGCTTCGCGGTCGGCGCGCCGCGCGTGTCGGGCTCCGGGGGACCGTCTTCGTCGATCACCGACCAGGCTTTTTCGAAGGTCTTTCTGGCGACGAGGCCGGCGACCAGGCCCGCCGCGATGCCCACCGGCGCGAAGAGGATCTTCATGCGCGGAACCTACCCCACCTGGTGTCCGCCACACCAGCCGGCCGATGCTGGTTGACATATCGTTGCGCGCTGTTACGATATATCGCGTTACTTATCGATATGAGTTATTGGAAGGACATTGTTATGTACAGCAAGCATTCACATTGCCACCCGCGCCATGGCGGCCACGGTGGCCGCGAGGAGTTCGCGCGCAGTCGCGGCTTCGGCTACGGTCGCGGTCGCGGTGGGCCACGGGCGCGCCGCGGTGACGTCCGCGCCGCCGTCCTCGCCCTGCTCGCCGAGCGCCCCATGCACGGCTACGAGATCATCAAGGAGGTCGAGGAGCGCAGCGAGGGCGCCTGGACCCCGAGCGCCGGCTCGATCTACCCGACCCTGCAGATGCTCGAGGACGAGGGCCTGATCCGCGGCGAGGATTCGGACGGCAAACGCCGCTTCAGTCTCACCGATGCGGGCCGCGCCGAGCGCCAGGAGAAGGCCGAGGAGGTCGCCCCCTGGGACGCCGTCCGCGCCGGTGCGCCGTCCGGCCATCTTGCCTTGCGCGAGTCGGTCGGCAAGCTCTTCGCCGCCGTCCGCCAGGTCGGCCAGGCAGGCGACGAGGACCAGCGCAAGCAAGTCACGGAGCTGCTCGACGAGACGCGCCGCAAGGTCTACGCGATCCTCGCCGAGGAGTCCGACCAGAAGTAGGCGCCCCGGACGCGCCTCGCCACCCGGGCCGCTTAGGGCTCCCGGGTGGCGAGAAGTCCGCTTCCCCAAACGGACCCACACATATAGAGATACGCATCCCTTCTCCCTGTGGTGATTCCCCCAGAAGCTCCCGTGCGGCGCTTCTTTCCTTTCACCGAAGAGACAGGGGAAAACCTATTCGATTGCGTCAAATCGCGCAATCCCCAGTTTTGGGCTGGGATGGGAGGCTTGCCGGCTGGCGCCCGAGGCGCCAAGGGACGGGCCGTCTCGGCCACGACCCGGGCGGGCTGTGGCCGTGGCCGAGACGGCCGAGGGTGCGGGGAGAGGAGGAAGGGTCGCGAGGCGGTGACGGAAGCGTCATGGCTTCGTCACCGAAGTGGGACCTCGCCCGCGTCGGAGGGGGTCGGCCCGAGTAAGGCGGAGTCAAGTCGCGAGTTGTGGTGTAACCAGACT
>JAFDWB010000081.1 GCA_018268675.1 Actinomycetota bacterium | reverse complement strand
CCATGACCTCGCGGGCGCGGGAGAGCTGGTCGTCGATGAACTCGTCGTGGATCTCGTAGAGGAGATCCTCCTTGGTCTCGAAGTGGTGGTAGAAGGCGCCCTTGGTGAGGCCCGCCTGGTCGACGATGCGCTGGACCGGGGTGCCGGCGTAGCCGTGGGCCTCGAAGAGGCCGAGGGCGGTCTCGACCAGGGCGCGGCGGGTGCCGTCGGGGTCGCGCGAGACGCGCCCGCGCCTGCGGGTGGTCGCCCGGGCGGGTTTCCGTCCCCCGACAGCGCGGTTCACCGCCACGGCCGCGTCACCCCTCGCTTCTCTCGATCACGACGTCGCGGCCGGTGAAGAACTGGCGCCGCGCGTAGGCCATCGCGTGCAGGACCTCGTGGGCGCCGCCCTCGACCACGCGGCCGACCGCGATCACGTGGTCGCCGGCGTCGATCAGCCGCTCCGTCTCGCAGGCGGCGTGGGCGGCGACGTGCTCGATCAGGATCGGGCCGCCGACCTTGCCCTCGGGGGCGACCCAGGAGTGGCCTTCGAACTTCGCCCCCGACTTGGTGGCGAAGCCGAGCGCGACCTGGTGGCGGCCATCGGCCAGATAGTTGATCGTGAAGCCGCCGCTTTCGCGCAGCGCGGCGAGGGTGTTCGAGCCGAGGTCGAGGCAGGCGAGCGCGAGCGGCGGATCGAGCGACACCGAGCACACGGCGGAGACGGTGAGGCCGTGCGGCTCGCCCGCCGCGTCGAAGGCGGTGACGACGGTCGCCGGGCCCGGCGCGTTCGCCATTATCGCCTTGAAGGTCTCCGGATCGATGGTCGCGCTGGTCATGGCTCCTCGTTATAAGACGGACTGGTCGGTATGTTAGTTGCCGGGCGGCGCCGATTCAACGGGAGCGGCGCTCACCTGGCGGTGCTGCGGCCGGCGGCGCGGATCCCCTCGACCACGCCAGGGTAGAAGGCGGAGGCGGTCTGGGCCCAGGATTCGAAGCCCACCGCCGCCTCGAGGCTGTCGGCGGCGGCGATCGCCACCGCTTTCTTCATGTCGCGGGCGAGGCTCGGCTCGAGCTGCGCGACCGCCGTCGCCAGCTCCTCGGCGGCGGCGAGCGGGTCCTCGGAGTAGTCGTCGGCGAGGCCGATCCGCGCCGCCTCCTCGCCGCCGATCACCGAGCCGAGCAGCATCGCCCGCAGCGCCCGCCCCGGCCCGACCGCGCGGGTGAGGAAGTAGGTGCAGCCGCCGCCCGGGTGCAGGCCCAGTTTCGCGAAGGTGACGCCGAACTTCGCGTGCGGGCCGGCGAGGGTGATGTCGCAGACGAGGGCGAGGTTGAGCCCCGCGCCGATCGCCGCCCCGTCGACCGCGGCGACGGTCGGGAACGGCAGGTCGCCGATCCCGAGGAAGCTCTCGTAGTAGGCGAGCTGGCGGTCGCGCATCTCGGCCGGCGTGCGGCCGCCGGAGTCGAAGATCGCGCCCAGGTCGGCGCCGGCGCAGAAGGCCTTGCCGGCGCCGGAGACGACCAGCACCCGGGCCTCGGCGTCGGCGCGCAGGTCGCTCACCGCGGCGAGCAGCTCCTCCCGCATCACCGGCCCGATCGCGTTGCGTTTGTCGGGGTCGTCGAGGATCAGGTTGCGGACGCCGTCGGCGCGCCGCTCCAGCCGCAGCATCTGGAACTCGCGCTTCTCGGTCATGCCGCCTCCAGGCGCGGCTCGCTCAGTGCCCAGAGTCCCGGGCCGGCGGCGCGGAGTGCCTCGCGGCCGAGCGCCGCGCGGGCCTCGAACTCGTCCCCGAACTCCTCCCGCCACGACCACAGCCGCGTCGTGTAGTGGCCGAGGCGGTACTCGGCGGTGACCCCGATCGCGCCGTGGCATTGGTGCGCCGAGCGGGCCGCCGCGCCGGCCGCTTCCGCGGCGATGACCTTGAGCGCGGTGCGCGCCGTCGGTCCCGCCGGGCCGCCGTGGGCGGCCGTGGCGTCGCGCAGCGAGGCCTCGACCAGGGCGAGGTGGGCGGCCATCTGGGCGAGGTGGGCGCCGACCATCTGAAAGCTGTCGAGGGTGCGGCCGAACTGCCGGCGGGAGGCGGTGTGCTCGCGGGTCAGGGCGAGGGCCGCGACCAGCGCCCCGTGGATCTGGGCGCAGCGGACGAGGCCCGCGCGCGCCGCCAGGTCCTCGGCGAGCGCCGGGTCGGCGGCGTGGGCGACGACCTGGGCGCCGTCGAAGCGGACGTCGTCGCGAGGCTCGCGGGCCAGGCTCTCGCTGGGGACGACCCGGATCCCGTCGCTGCGCAGGTCGGCGAGGACGACGCCTTCGGAGCCGCCGACGACGGCGTGGCTCGCGGCCCGCGCCCAGGGAAGGCGGCGGGCGGTGCCGTTGAGGAAGAGGCCGCTCGGGGCGCTGGTGAGGGCGAGGCTGGAGTCGAGCAGGAGCGGCGCCACGGTGAGGACCGCGCCGGGCTCGGGCTGCTCGATACCCGCCGCGGCGAGGATCCCGCGGGCGAGCGCCGTCTCCACCAGCGGCAGCGGGAGGCGGTGGCGGCCGGCCATCTCGGCCAGCGTCATCAGGGCGACGATGCCGCTGCCGAAGCCGCCCTGGTCCTCGGGCAGCGCGACCTGGTCCCAGCCGAGCTCCGTCGCCTCGGCCCAGGCGTCGGCGTCGATGTCGCCCGGGGCGCCCGGCTCCCAGTCGGCCGGGAAGCGGGCCGCCATCGCTTCGCCGAGGACGCCGCGGAGGAGCTGCAGCTCCTCGTCGGCGCCGGCGGGGGCGGTGATCTCTTCGGCGGCCATCGCGCCCCTGATCCTAACTAGAGACCGACGAGTTGGTCGGTTACCTGGGGAGCGGCGGGCGACGGGCGGAGGGCCTCCGCCGCGGCGCCGAGCAGGTGCCCCATCCGCTCGCGCTTGGTGTCCAGGTAGGTGAGGTTGCCGGCGGTCGCCGGGGCCTCGAGCCCGAGCCGGGCGCTGATCTCGATGCCGTGCTCGGCCAGCTGGGCGCACTTGTCCGGGTTGTTGGTGAGGAGGCGCACCGAGCGCACCCCGAGGTCGTCGAGGACGGCCGCGGCGGCGGCGTAGTCGCGGCCGTCGGCGGGATGGCCGAGGGCGAGGTTGGCGTCGACGGTGTCGTAACCGCGGTCCTGCAGCGCGTAGGCGCGCACCTTCTGCGTGAGGCCGATCGCCCGCCCCTCGTCGCCGCGCACGTAGACGAGGACGCCGCGGCCGGCGGCCGCGATCCGCTCCTGCGCGAGCCGCAGCTGGGCGCCGCAGTCACAGCGGGCGGAGCCGAGCACGTCGCCGGTGAGGCACTCTGAGTGGAGGCGGACGAGGACGTCCTCGCCGTCGTCGATCTCGCCGACCACGGTGGCGACCAGCTCGCCACCGTCGGCGAGCGACTCGTACACCGACACGGTGCCGGCGCCCGCGCCGGTCGGCATCGAGGCCTCGGCGACCTTCACGACCTGGCGGCCTTCGGCCTCGCGGAACTCGACCAGCGCGGCGACCGAGACGATCGGCAGCCCGTGCTCGGCGGCGAAGCGCTCGAGCCGCAAGCGGCGCGCCATCGTCCCGTCGTCGTCGAGGATCTCGACCAGCACCCCGGCGGGGGCGCGCCCGGCGAGCTCGGCGAGGTCGCGGGCGGCCTCGGTGTGGCCGCGGCGCCGCAGCACGCCGCCGGGGCGGGCGGCGAGCGGGAAGACGTGCCCGGGCCGGGCGAGGTCCTGCGGCGCCGTGGCGGGATCGCAGAGGGCGGCGATCGTGTCGGCCCGGTCGGCGGCGCTGATCCCGGTCCGACCCTCCCCCCGCAGGTCGACGGAGACGGTGAAGGCGGTGCCGTGGAGCGCGTCCGCCTCCCGCGCCATCGGCGGCAGCGCCAGTTGCGCCGCCCGCCGCTCGTCGATCGCCACGCAGATCAGCCCGCGCCCGTATCGCGCCATGAAGTTGATGTCCTCGGCCCGCACCAGATCGGCGGCCATCACCAGGTCGCCCTCGTTCTCGCGGTCCTCGTCGTCGACCACGACCACCATTCCCCCGGCCGCAACTGCCCGAAGCGCCCTCTTCACACTTTCCCGATCGTCCACCCCGATCACCTCCCAACGGTCAGACACGACACGCACACATCATCCGCGAGGATAGTATCATACCAACCAGTCGGTCTTTGCTCTGCCAGCGACCAGCTCTTGGGAATGACCTGCGAGCATCGCCGGCTGACGCCTCTCGGCGCGCCCGCGGTGAGTTCGCAGTTATCTACAACTGTTGTGGCCAACTGCGAACTCACCGGCGTGGGGGCCACCGCGGTAAAGGTCGACCGCGCTCCCCTCTGGGCGCCGCGCGACCTCTGTGGCGGCGACGCCCGGGCCGGGGCACGCCAAGGCGCGGCCATCGCCCTCATAGCCAGCCGTCGATGAGGGGGATGGCCGCGCCGCCCGGGCGGCAGCCGGCGGCGCCCCGTCCTACTGCGGGATCGACCCTGGGATCGATGCCGTCAGCCCGCCGTCCACCACCACGGTCTCGCCGTGCACCCAGCCCGCCGCGTCGGAGGCGAGGAAGGCGGCGACCGGGCCGATGTCGGCGGGCTTCGCGGCGCGGCCGGCCGGGGTGACCGCGGCCATACGGGGGAGGTAGTCGGGGTCTTCGGCGTAGTAGGCCTGGTTCATCAACGTTTCCGTCTCCCCCGGCGCGATCGCGTTGACGCGCACGCCCTGCGGGCCGAGCTCCCCCGCGAGCGCCCTGACCAGCGCATCCACGGCGCCCTTCGAGGCGCAGTAGGCGGCCGATCCTGGGAACCCGGCGAAGGCGACGATCGAGCTGATCACGACCACCGCGCCGCCGTCGCGCAGCTGCGGCAGGGCCGCCGCGATCAGTTCGTAGGGCGCGCGGACGTTGGTCCGGTATTGGCGGTCGAGGCTGCCGACGCCCGCCTCCTCCAGCGGCTCCGCCTCGTAGCGGCCGGCGGAGAGGAGGAGGACGTCGATCCGCCCGGCAAGCGCCACGGCTTCCTCGACCAGGAGCGCCGCGGCGCCGTCCTCGTCGACGTCGCAGACGAGCAGGTCGGCCTCGCCGCCCGCCGCGCGGATCGCCGCAACGCTGGCCTCGAGCCGCTCGCGGTTGCGGCCGACGACGATCGTCCGCGCACCCGAGGCGCCGAGGCAGAGGGCGCTCGCCGCGCCGATTCCGGAACCGCCGCCGGTCACCAGCGCCACCTTCCCGCTCAGCCCCGGCAGGGAATAGACGCTCTGCTCACTCGCTCCCTCCATCTCACTCCTCCTCACTCGCTGCTTGCCAAGTTCGCGCCGCCACCGCCGCCGTCAGCCCGCGTGGAAGCCGCCGTCGACCACCAGCACCGCCCCGGTGACATAGCTCGAGTCCTCGCTCGCCAGGTAGAGCACCGCGCGCGAGACCTCCTCCGGCCTGCCGGTGCGCGGGATCGGCTGGCGGCCGACGAACTCCTCGAGCCCCTCGCGCCCCACCGTCGCCACCTCCTGTTCGAGCATCGGCGTCTCGACCACCCCGGGGCAGATCACGTTGGCGCGGATGTTGTCGCGGCCGTGGGTCAGGGCGACGCTCTTGGTCAGCCCGATCACCGCCGCCTTGCTCGCGATGTAGGCGGCGTACCCGTCGGCGCCGTCGAGACCGAGCACCGACGCGGTGTTGACGATGCTGCCGCCGCCCGCCCGGCGCAGCGCCGGGACCGCGGCGCGGATGCCGTAGAAGACGCCGGTCTGGTTGACGGCGAGGACCCGCTCCCACTCCTCGTCGGCGCACTCGGCGACGCCGGCGAAGCCGACGACCCCGGCGTTGTTGACGAGCACGTCGAGCTTGCCGTGCGCCGCCTCGGTCGCCTCGACCAGCGCCCGCCACTCCGCCGGGCTGGTCACGTCGAGGTGGCGGTACTCGACCACGAGGCCGCGCTCGCGCAGGCGCGCCGCCGTCGCCTCCCCCTCCGCGTCGAGCACGTCGGCGAGGACCACTCGGGCGCCCTCCCCCGCCAGCAGCTCACCGTGCGACGCGCCCTGGCCGCGGGCCCCGCCGGTGACGATGGCGACCCGACCGTCGAGCCGCCCGCCGCTCACGCCGGCGTCCCCGCCGGGTCCGCCGCGGCGCGGGATTTCATCAGCGGCGCGACCTCTTTGCCGATCCGGTTGATCCCGCGGACGTAGTCGTCGAAGCAGAGCATCACGCCATCGAGGCCCTCGATCTCGGCGAGGCGGTCGAAGTAGGCAGCGACGGTTTCGGGCGAGCCCGCGATCACGTCGGTCGACATGAAGGTCCCGTCGCGATCGACGATCGCCTTCGCCGTCGTCCCCGCGGTGTCCGCGCCCGCCTCGCCCTGCATGGTGCGGATCGCGACCGTGTCGGCGGCGTCGCGGTAGCGCTCGACCGTCCGCCGCGCCTCCTCGTCGGTGTCCTCGACGAAGACGTAGTAGGCGGCGTGGGTGCCGACCTCACGACCGTTGCGGCGGCCCGCCTCGACCACCTTGCGGGTGTTCGCCGCGATCCCGTCGAGCCCGCCTTCGCCGAGCCGGAAGGAGTAGTCGGCGTGCTCGCCGATGAACTCGACGCCCTTGTCGGAGAGCCCGGCGGAGACGATCTCGATGTGGTGCTCGGGCAGCGGCCCCAGGCGGCAGTCCTCGAGCTGGAAGTAGCGGCCCTTGAAGCTGCTGACGCCGTCGCGCCAGAGCTCCTTCATGATCGTCACGTACTCGCGGCAGTAGTCGTACCGGGTCGAGTAGTACTCGTCGCCGGGCCAGAGGCCCATCGCGGCGAACTCGGTCCGCTGCCAGCCGGTCACCATGTTGACGCCGAAACGACCGCCGGAGATGTCGTCGATCGTCATCGCCATCCGCGCGATCACCGCCGGGTGCTGGGTCAGCTGCGCGACCGAGGCGTAGAGGCGCATGTTCTCGGTGGCCGGCGCCAGCGCCGACATCAGGGTGAAGGACTCGAGGGCGTCGTCCCAGGTCCGGGTCGGGCCGCCGAAGCCGCGCAGGGTGACCAGCGAGAGCGCGAACTTGAACCCGTTCTCCTCCCCCGCGTCGGTGATCTCGTTCATCAACCGGTAGGAGGGCGAGTACTGCGGCGCTGCCTCGGAGACGATGTAGCCGTTGCGGGCGCTGGGCATGAAAATGCCGAAATCCATTGCCGACCAATCCTTCTTCTCGGGTTCCACGAGGCGCGCGGGAATCGCGCCCGCGGCGCGACCCGCAACACTCCGACTAGTCGGTATGGACCGTATAGAGGCTCCCGGCAGGAGTCAAGCCCTCCCCAGACCGAGCGGTATGTTGTCCGCGATGAAGACCGGCGAGGCGCTGGCGCGAACGCTGCGGGACCACGGCATCCGGGTCGTCTACGGGATCCCCGGGGTGCACACGCTCGAGTACTACCGCGGCTTCGCGGCGGCCGGCATCCGCACCGTGGCGGCGCGGCACGAGGGTGGCGCGGCGTTCATGGCCGACGGCCACGCGCGGGCGTCAGGCGAGCCCGCGGCCTGCTGCGTGATCACCGGGCCGGGGCTGACCAACGCGTCGACCGGGATCGGCCAGGCGCGGAGCGACTCGGTGCCGATGGTGGTGCTGGCGAGCACGACGCCGGCGACGAGCGCCGGGCGCGGCTGGGGGCTCCTCCACGAGCTGCAGCGCCAGCTCGACGTGCTCGCGCAGGTGACGAAGGCGGCGCGGCACGCGGACGATCCGCGCGACGCGGTGCTCTCCCTGCGGGCGCTGCTCGGGGAGCTGGGCGAGGGACGGCCGCGGCCGGTCGGGCTCGAGGTACCGACCGACGTGCTCCGCGCGGTGCTTGCCGACGACGCGCTCGACGGTCTCGCGGAGGTGCCGGCGGCGGCGCCCGCCCCGGACCCGCCGGCGGTTGAGGTAGAGGCGGTGCTGGGACGTTTGCGCGAAGCGCGGCGGCCCGTGCTGGTGCTCGGCGGCGGGACACGGTGGTCGCCGGCCGGCCAGACGGCCCTGGCGGAGCGCTTCGGGCTCCCGGTCCTGACCACCACCGCGGGCATCGGGGTCGTCCCCGCCGGCCACGAGCTGCTGGCGGGCGCCCTGCTCTCGCGCCCGGCGGCGCACGCCTGGTTGGCGGAGCGCGACCTCGTCCTCCTCCTCGGCACCGAGCTGTCGGAGACCGACACCGTCACGCCGGTCGAGCTGGGCGGGCCGGTGGTCCACGTGGACATCGATGACGAGGTGCTGCGCGGGCCCTACGGGGCGGACGTCGCGGTGCGGGCCGACGCGGGTGCGTTCGCCCGCGCCCTGCTCGCGGCGGCCGGGCCCGAGGACGGGCCGGGCGCGGGGGCGGCCGCCCGGGACCGCGGCGAGGCGGTGGCCGAGGTCGCCGCCCTGCGCCCGGCGGCGGCGCGCCCGCTCGGCGACGGCGAGGCCGAGCTGATCGCGATCGTCGACACGATCCGCGCGTCGATCCCACCCGCGGCGCGCGTCTTCGCCGACATGACCCAGCTCGCCTACGTCGGCTGCTGGCGCTTCACCGCCGACCGTCCCGGCCGCTTCCTCTTCCCGGCCGGCTTCGGCAGCCTCGGCTACGCGGTCCCGGCGGCGATCGGCGGCGCGGTCGCCGATCCGAGCGCCCGATCATACGCCGTGGTCGGGGACGGCGGCCTCCTCTACACCGCGAGCGAGCTGATGACCGCCACCGAACTCGACCTCGAGCTCACCGTCATCCTCTGGGACAACGACGCCCTCGGCCAGATCCGCGAAGACATGGTCGCCGCCGGCATCCCGCCGACCTCGGTCGACCTCCAGAACCCCGACTTCGACCTCCTCGCCCGCTCCCACGGCTTCACCTACCGGCGCCCCGAGGACCTCGCCGGCCTGAGCGACCTCCTCGCCGCCCCACCCGCCCGCCGCACCTTCGTGCACCTCCGGCCCGGGCTCGCCTGACGCCGAGGGCCGCGGTCCCGGGCGGCAGCCTGCTACGCGGCGGCGGCGCGGTAGGCGACGGCGTCGATCTCGACCCGGCAGCCGCCCGCCAGGCCGGCGACGAAGGAGCAGCGGGCCGGGTAGGGACCGTCGCCGAAGTAGTCGCGGTAGGCCTGGATGAACTCCATCCTGTGGGACTCGTCACTGATCCAGCACGTCGTCTTGACGATGTCCTTCAGGGCGAACCCGCCCTCCTTGAGCTTCGCCTCGATGCCGGCCAGGCAGATACGCGTCTCGTCGGCGACCTCGACCGCGTCCGCGCTGCGCTGGAGGGTGTCGAAGTCGAGGGCCATACCCGCGGCGAACATGTAGTCGCCGCTGACGGCGGCGGAGGAGAGTCCGTACTGGGCACCGGGGTTGCCCGGCGCGTTGAGGAACTTCGGCATCTACGCTCCCTTTCGTGTTGGCAACGTACCAACTGGCCGGTACTATACCAGGCAAGTCCACGCCGGCCGCGCGCCTGGAGAGAGAGGAATCGTCAATGACCGGTCCGTTCGTCTACGCATCGAGCCTCGCGATCGACATCGAGACGGTGAGGCGCCTGCCCGAGGCCGATACCGTCGCCGCCGAGACGCGGATCGTGATGGAAAAAATCGAAGCGCAGCTGGCGGCCGCCGGCCTCGCCCGCAAGGACATCGTCAAGACGACCTGCTACCTCAGCGACGAGTCGCACCGGATGGAGTTCGTCGGCGCCTACAAGGAGCACTTCGGCGACGGTCCCTACCCCGCCCGCTGCACCGTCGTCCTCGGCCTCGCCGGCGACTGCCGCGTCCAGATCGAGGCGGTCGCCGAGACCTCCCCGACGGCCTGACCGCCGCCGCTCAGGCGCAGAAGCGCTCGACTGCGGAGGCCGTCTCCTCGTAGGCGGTGTTGAAGACGTCGTGGAGGCCCGGGACCTCGACCACCTCGGCGACGTAGGGCTCGTAGGCGGCGCGCTGCTCCGGCGTGACGAGGCCGAAGGCAGGCGAGTAGAGGAGCATCGTCGGCACCGTGATCGTCTCCGGTGGCGCGCACGGTTTGGCGAACTCGCTGAAGATCGCGACGACGGCAGGCTGGCAGGTGCGCCGGCGCACGCGGCCGTCCGGCAGCTCCTCGAAGTGGTCGGCCAGCTTCTCCTTGTAGAGCTCGACGTCGATGTCGGTGCCGGTGTTCTCGCGGCTGGCGACGAAGGCGTCGAGCGAGTCCCAGACGTCGCCGGTCAGCTCCTGCTGGGCCCGGTGCATGGCCAGCTCCGGCGAGACCTCGATCACCGGCTCCATCGACACACCGCGGCGGACCCGCTCCGGCGCCCGCGCGATCAGGTCGAAGACGAGGCGGCCGCCGAACGAGTGGCCGACCCAGTTCGGCGCCTCGAGCCCTAGCGAGTCGACCGTCTCGATGATGTCGTCGAGGTAGGTGGCGTGGTCCCACGGCGGCTCCCAGCCGGAGTACCCGTGGCCGCGGAGGTCGAAGGCGATGACCCGGAACTGCTTCGACCAGCGGTCTTCGGCGACGTGGCGGAATTCGGCGTGGTGGCTGCCGACCCCGTGGATGCAGACGAGCGCCGGGGCATCGGCGTCGCCCCACTCATAGGTCTTCAGCAGCATCTGGCGAACCTCCCTCGTTGACTAGAAACCAACCGGACGGTATGGTCCCTTACCGGCCCCCGTCAGTCAAGGGCAGGCGAACGGACAGCTTGGGAAACCGGAGGAAGATGATGCAACAGACGACGATCAAGGCCGACGTGCTGCGGGGCCCGTTCGACCCGGGCGGTCAGCCGGCGCTCAAGCAGAAGGACCACATGCACCTCTCGCTGTTCGCCTGGAACGTCCGCTCCGGCCTCTCCGCCAGCAAAGCCGTGCTCGCCGACCCCGACCGCTACCGCGACTTCTGGCGCTGGCCCTCGGCCGCCAAGCTCCTGAAGGAGACCGAGGCGGCGGGCTTCGACAGCGAGATCCAGTACGGGATGTGGAGCGGCTACGGCGGCGCCACCGGCTGGAACGACGCGAGCCTCGACTTCGCCACCGGCGCCGCCGCGGCCGCCGCTACCACCGAGAAGCTCGGCCTCTTCACCACGATCCACGTCGGCTACGAATTCCACCCGCTGCTGATCGCGAAGATCACCGGGGCGACCGACTACATCTCCGGCGGGCGGCTCGCGGTCAACCTCGTCGCCGCCCAGAACGTCGGCGACTTCCACCAGTTCGGCTTCGACGAGGTGCCCTCCTCGGACGTCCGCTACGACATCGCCGACGAGTTCACCACCCTGCTCAAGTACCTCTGGAGCTCCGACGAGCCGATCGACTTCGACGGCCAGTACTTTCAGGCCCACGGCGCCCAGATCAACCCGCGGCCGGCGGCGAACCCCCGCCCGCTGCTGATGAACGCGGCGGGCTCCGACCGGGGCCTCGAATACGCCTGCAAGCAGTGCGACTGCCTCTTCGTCACCGCCAACGACTCGAGCATCGAGGCCTACGCCGGCCGCGCCAAGAAGCTCCACGACATGGCCGCCAAGTTCGATCGCGAGGTACGCGTATGCGCGATGGTCTACGTGGTCATGGACGAGACCGACGCCAAGGCGGAGGCCACCGTCGACTGGATCCGCGAGGAAATCGACCGCGACGCGATCGAAAACTGGCTGATCCGCAGCGGCCACGTGATGAACAGTGAAAAAAAGGTCCTCGCCGACGACCAGATCGGCGAAGATCGCGCCGACACCTCCGACGACCCCTACCTCGGGATCGGCGAGGAGTACTACAACGAGCTCGGCCTCGGCATGGGCGCCTACCGCCTCTTCGGCTCCTACGACTCCGTAGCCGACCAACTCGCGGGCCTCTACGAAGCCGGCGTCGAACAGGTAGCCCTCTGCTTCTTCGATCCCCACCGCGGCGTCCAGCAGATGGGCGAGCACGTCATCCCGCGCCTGCGGGAGCGGGGGTTGAACCGGGTCTGAGTGCGGTCGGATCGGCGTTGGGGAGGGACGGGTGGGGGTTCCGGCCCCGGCGGCCGTCCGAGGTGTGTCCCGGGCGGACGTGAGGCGTTCGTCGGGGAGTCGGCACGGGGACGTCGCGACGTCGGACTTCGTGACGGTCCCGTGCGGAAAGGAGGCCGGGGACGGCAGCGGCAGGGCGCCTGTGGTGACTTACTCGCGTATAGAGCGAGTTTCTCTCCACAGCAATGTCCTGACCGATGGGAAGGCATGAGGAAGACGGGAGGAACCGTGCCCGACCTCCCCTTTCCCCGACGCGCCCCCGCGACCTTCCTCCGCACCCGGCGTCCCGCCCCCGATGAGTTCGCACTTCACCGCGCTATCCGCGGGTTTCTGCGAACTCGATCCTGGGCGCCCCCGTCCCCGGGCGGGCACACCTGGTGGGTCGTGCCGGCCCTTCCTCTCCCCATGGACCCGGCCGTCTCGGCCACGGCCACAGCCGCCAGGTCGTGGACGAGACGGCCCGTCCATCCTCGGGCGCCGGCTTTCCCGGCCCCAACCCTCAGCCCAGGTTCACGATCATGGTCTTCAGCTCGGTGTAGACCTCTTCCATCGGGTAGCGGCCTTGGGTGCGGCCGATGCCGCTCGACTTGCCGGCGCGGCCGCCGACGGGGACGTTCATCTCGATGTCGGTGGTGCTCGAGTTGAGGCCGACGGTGCCGGCGGGGGCGCGCTCGGCGAACTTGAGGCCGCGGGCGAGATCGCGGGTGTAGACAGCCGAGGAGAGGCCGTAGCTGGAGGCGCGCATGATCTCGAGCGCCTCGGCCTCGGAGGCGATCCGCTGGAGGGGGGCGACGGGCCCGAAGGTCTCCTCGGTCGCCACCGACATCGACTCCTCGACCCCGGTGAGCACCGTGGGTTCCCAGTAGAGGTCGGTCGGGAAGCCGCTCGCGCGGGAGCCCCCCAGGGTGACGGTGGCGCCGGCCGCGACCGCGTCGGCAACGTGGCGGTCGACCTTCTCGGCCAGGGTCGCGTTGTTCAGCGGGCCCATCGTCGAGGCTTCGTCGAGCGGATCGCCCAGCTTCACCTCGCGGGCGACGCTCGCGGTGAGGCGCTCGGCGAACTCGTCGTAGATCGAGTCCATGACCAGGAAGCGGCCCGCCGCGAGGCAGTTCTGCCCGGCCAGCGAGTAGGTCGCGCGAATCGCGTCGGGCACGACCAGGTCGAGGTCGGCGTCGTCGAAGACCACGGTCGGGCCGTTGCCGCCGAGCTCGATCAGCTGCGCCTTCCCCGCCGCCCGTTCGGCGATCCGCCGGCCGGTCGGGACCGAGCCGGCGAAGGTGACGACCTGCACGTCGGGGTGCCCGGTGAGGGCGTCGCCGACCACCGCGCCGAGGCCGGTGACGAGGTTGTGGACGCCCGCCGGGAAGTCGGCTTCCTCGAAGCAGCGGCAGAACTCGTAGGCGGCCAGGGTGGTCGAGGGGGCCGGGATCGAGACGACCGTGTTGCCGCAAACCAGCGCCGGCCCGATCTGGCCGCCGAGCGTCCCCAGCGGGTAGTTCCACGGCTGGATCGCGCCGACCACGCCGCGCGGCGCCCGGTAGACGAGGATGCGCCGCGCGCGCGAGCTCGGCGCCGGCATCGCGCCTTCGAGCTGCTTGGCGATCTCGATCGCGTAGCGCATGAAGACGATCGCCTCGTCGACCTCGGGGAGCGCTTCGCGGCGGAACGGCTTGCCCTGCTCGAGCGCCAGCAGCCGGCCGATCTCCTCGCGCCGGCCTTCGGCGACCGCGAGCACCCGTTCGAGCGCCTCGGCCCGTTCGAAGACCGTGCGCGCCGCCCAGTCCTCGAACGCCGCGACGGCCGCCGCGACCGCCCGCTCGACGTCCTCGGCCTGCCCGAGCGGGAAGGAGCCGAGCTCCTCGCCGCTCGCCGGGCTCACCGCGGTCTGGCGCTCGCGCTCCGGCGCGCCGCCGGCGCCGCCGATCAGCAGCTCGGCCTCGATCCCGCTCCTGGTCACGCTCATCTGCTCAGCTCCTCTCGTCGTGGCCGACCCCGGTCAGGTCGGCGAAGTCCTCCGTGGCGGGCGGGCGCCGGCCGCGGATCAGGTCGGCGGCCTTCTCGGCGATCATCACCGTGGCCGCGTTGGTGTTGGCGGAGACGATCGTCGGCATCACCGAGGCGTCGGCGACCCGCAGGCCGGCGACGCCGTTCACCCGCAGCTCCGGGTCGACCACGGCCTCGGCGTCGCCCCCCATCCGGCAGGTGCCGGCGAGGTGGAAGTAGCTGCCGACCCTCTCGCGCACCGCCCGTTCGAGCGCAGGACGGTCGAGCGCCAGCAGCGCCGTCGTCTCCGACTCCCCGCCCCACTCCTCGAAGTCGCCCGCGGCGACGATCTCCCCGACCGCCTCGAGCCCGGCGATCAGGTCGTCCATCTCGCCCTCGCCGGTGAGGTAGCGCGGGTCGATGATCGGGGCCGCCGACGGGTCGGCCGAGGCTAGCCGCACGGTGCCGCGGCTGCGCGGGCGCATCTGGCCGACGCAGAAGGTGAAGGCGTTCTCTCGCGGCGACCCCCAGGGCACGTGGTAATCGCCCTCCATCGCGAAGATGTGGATCTCGGGGGCGCCGGCGCCGCCGGCGGTGCGCATGAAGAGCGAGGCGTCGCCCCAGCCGCGCGGGTCGGCGGTCGGCCGGTCGGCGAGGTAGCGGACCCCGGCGAGCAGCAGGTGGTCCTGCAGGTTGCCGCCGACCCCGGGGCTGTCGACGCGGCTCTCGATGCCGAGCCCGGCGAGCTCCGCGGCGGCGCCGATCCCGCTCCGCATCAGGAGCGCCGGCGAGCCGACCGCGCCGGTGCAGAGGACGACCTCGGCGCTCGCCGTCGCCAGCCCGCGCCCGCCGTCGCGGACGTACTCGACCCCGGTGCAGCGCTCGCCCTCGAAGACCAGCCGCTCGGCCACCGCGTAGGTCAGCACGGTGAGGTTGGGACGCTCTATCGCCGGGCGCAGGTAGGCGGTGGCGGTGCTCTCGCGCCTGCCGTCCACGATCAGCGCGTCGCCGAGGCCGGCGCCGACGATCTCGGCCGCGTTCAGGTCCTCGAGCGCCGGGTGGCCGGCGCGGTAGGCGCCCTCGAGAAAGGCGAGCGAGAAGGGGTGCGGCGCCACGGGCCGCGGGTGCAGCGGGCCGCCGCGGCCGCGGAAGCGCGGGTCGCCGTCGGGCACGTCCTCGCAGCGCATGAAGTACGGCAGCACGCCCGTGTGGTCCCAGCCGGCGGCCCCTTCGCGGGCCCAGCGGTCGAAGTCGTCGCGGTGGCCGCGGAGGTGCGCCATGTTGTTGATCGACCCCGAGCCGCCGAGCACCTTGCCGCGGTGGGCGGGGTACCGGTGGCCGGTCTGGGGCTGGGCCGTCGTCTCGTAGGCCCAGTCGGCGTCGCCGCCGAGCAGCTCCGCCCACCGCTCCGGGAGTTCGACGTCGGGTCGGCGCTCGTCCCCGCCCGCCTCGAGCAGCAGCACCGCGGCGCCCGGGTCCTCGCTGAGGCGCGTGGCGAGGACGCAGCCCGCCGAGCCGCCGCCGACCACGACGAAGTCGAAGCCGCGCGGCGCTTCGCTCATCGCCTCGCCCCCCCCGAGCGCTCAGCCCGCGGCCGGGCGGATCGCGACGCCGTCGAGCTCGACCCGGCAGTCGCCCGCGATCCCGACGACCTGGGTGAGGCGCACGATCTTCGCATCGACCTCGGCGAAGACCTCGTCCCAGGTGGCCCAGAACTCGCCCCGGTAGGAGTCCTCGGAGAGGTAGCAGTTCACTTTCACCAGGTCCTCGAGGCCGCAGCCACCGAGCCTCAGCGTCGCCGCCAGGTCCTCGATGCAGAGCCGCGTCTCGGCCGCGATCGTGTCCGCCGCGACGGGCCGCTTCAGCGTCTGCATGTCGATCGCCATCGCGCCGGCGAACACCACTTCGCCGGCGACGGCACCGGCCGAGAGCCCGTACTGCCCGGGGTCGGACCCCTCGAAGTTGAGGTAGCTCTTCTCCATCTCCGTCCTCCTCGCTATCGCGTGCCTTGTCCGGTGGTCAGCCTCTCGGCGGCGCGGCGCACCTCCGGCAGCACCTCCGCCGCGAGCAGCTGCATCGTCCGTTCGGCCTGCTCGTCGCCCTTGCCGCTGTAGAAGGAGAGCAGCCAGTGGTCGACGCCGAACGTGCCCATCATCCGGATCATCCGCTCGGCCACCGACTCCGGCGAGCCGACCAGCAGGTGGTCGCGCTCGAGCAGCAGGTCGAAGGGTGGCATCGAGGTCAGCTCCGGGTCCTCCGGGTCCTCGCCCTCGTCCAGCCACACCTTGAGCCCGCGGACGCTGGTGATGAAGCGGACCTGCTCGTCGACGATCGGCTCGATCATCCGCCGCGCCTCCTCGTCGGTGGGGGCGACGCAGCAGCCGCGCAGCAGGGCGACCCGCGGCGGCTCGCCCGGGACCGCGGTCCCGGCTCGCTCGGCCTCCTCGACGTAGGCGTCGATCAGGCCCCGCAGCACACCCCCGGTCGGGTACCAGGTGATCACCCCGATGCCCTCCTGGGCGCCCGAGATGAAGCCCTCGCGGCTCTCGGTGACGGTGAAGAGCGGCGGCGTCGGCTTCTGCACCGTCCCCGGGATGATCGGCAGGCCGAGCGCGTTCCCCTCCTCGTCGCGATAGCGGTCCGCGCTCCCCTTCGGCCACTTCGTGGTCGGGTGGGGGAACTCGTGGCGCTCGCCCTTCCAGCTGAACGGGTCCTCGGTCCAGGCCCGCTTCAGGACGTTCAGATTCTCGGCGAAGATCGCCCGGCTCGCCTCGTCGTTGCGGCGGTCCGCCTCGGCGTTGAAGTTGACGATCTCCGGCTGCAGGATGCCGCGGCTGAACGCCACGTCGAGGCGTCCGGCGGAGAACTGGTCGAGCATCGCCAGATCCTCCGCCAGCCGCACCGGGTGCCAGAGCGGCAGCGTCACCGCCGCCATCCCCAGCCGCAGCCGCTCCGTGCGCGCCGCCAGGTCGGCGGCGAGCATCACCGGGTTCGGGCACTGGTCGGTCCCGTAGGAGTCGAAGTGGTGCTCGCCGAGCCAGAAGCCGTCGAAGCCGAGCTCGTCGGCGAGCACCGCTACTTCTCGGGTCTCGTCCAGCAGTTCCGACCAGGAGGTCGACGCCCGGATGGTCCTCAACGCATGGAGGATGTCTACCCTCATGCGAGTCCGATCTCGAACCACTTGTACCCGTTGAAGCCGGTACCGGCCGCGTCCGGGGACGCACCGGTGAACTGGGAGGTGTAGGCGTCGGGGATGTTGCGGCGCCCCCACACCAGCCACGGGCCTTCTTCGTAGATGATTTTCGCCATTTCTCCTGCCAGTTCGTTGTATTTCTGGCCACTCACCCGAAGCGCCTGTTTGTAGAGCGATTCGAGCTTCGCGTTGTAGAAGTTGACGCTGTTGTAGGGCGCGGTCTTCGCCCAGCAGTTGTTCATATTCTGGTAGACCGTCTGGGTGTAGTCGTAGTCGGTCTTCATCTGCGCCGTGTAGTAGGCACTCGACGTGTACCACTGGGCGAGGTCCGTCACTTCGTCGAGCTTGATCGTGAAGCCGACTTCCTTCGCGTACTGGATCATGAGTTCGGCGGCGGGGATGATGCCGGGCACGAGTTCGGCGACCCGCATCGTCACGGTCTGGCCGGCGAGCCCGGATTCCTTGGCCAGCGATTTGGCTTTTTCGATGTCGACTTCGCGCTGCGGCAGCTTCGCCGGGTAGCTCGGGTCGAACTGGTGCCAGCCGCCGGTGTCGTTGCCGAGGCCGCCGAACCCGTCGTACACGGACTGGATCAGCTGTTCGCGGTTGGCCATCAGCTTCACCGCCATCCGCGCGTTGGGGTCTTCGAACGGGTAGCCCTTCCCGAGGTTCATCGAGGTGAACTCGAACGCGCCGGTTTCCGAGACGATCACCTGGATGTTGCCACGCTGTTCGAGTTCGGCCACCTGGGTCGGCAGGACGTGGTCGACACCGTCGACCTGGTTGGTGGTCAACGCGTTCATCCGCGCCACGTTCGGGTTGCTGAAGCCGACCAGCACGAGGCTGTCGAGGTAGGGCATGTTCGGGCGCCAGTAGTTCTTGAACCGTTCCCCGACCCACTGCTGGCCAGGCGCGAAGCTCTTCTGTTTGAACGGCCCGGTGCCGATCGGGTTGTTGGGGTCGAAGCCGACCGGGATGATGCAGGACGGGATTTCGGTGAAGCCGTCGAGGAGCTGCGAGTTCGGGTATTTGAGGTTGATCCGGACGGTGCGCTTGTCGAGCTTTTCGAACTTGCTGGTGTCGATCGATTGCATCAGGCCCGAGGTGAAGCCCGGCGCCTTCGGGTTGACGTTCCGTTTGATCGAGTAGATGACATCCTCGGCTTCGAGCGTTTTCCCGTTCTGGAATTCGACTTCCGGGATCAGCCGCACCGTCCAGGCGGTGAAGTCCTTGTTCGGTTCGAAGGATTCAGCCAGGGCGTTCTTGATTCGCCACTGGTGATCACGTTCGACCAGGCCGTCGGTGAACGCGGCGGCAAGGTTGAAGGTCGTCCCGCCCGAGGCCTGCGGGTCGGTGACCACCGCACTCGAGAAGTCGGACGGGGCGAAGCGGAACGTGCCGCCTTTTTTCGGCGTGCCCGCGGCGGCGCCGGTGGTGGCGGCGGGGGTGCTGCTGGAGGAGCTGCCGCCGCAACCGGCCAGGACCAACCCCCCGACGACGGCGGAGCCGAGCAAAGACCGGCGGGTCAGCGGCGAAGAGATCACATCACTCATCTCGAAACCTTTCTCGTAGGTGACCCGCGCTAGGAGTTGACCAAAGCCGGGGTGTCATGGAGGAGCTGCCTGGTGTATGGATCGCGAGGAGAGTCCAACACCTGTTCGACCGGACCCTCCTCGACGATCCGGCCTTCGTTGAGCACGGCTACGCGATCAGCGATCGCCCGCACCACTGCCAGGTTGTGGGTGACGAACAAGAGGGTGAGGTCGCTTTCCGCCCGCAGCCGCTTGAGCAGCATCAGAATCGCCGCCTGCACGGAGACGTCGAGGGCGGAGGTGATCTCGTCGCAGATCAGGACGCTCGGGCCGGTCGCCAGGGCGCGGGCGATCGTCACCCGCTGCCGCTCGCCGCCGCTGAGCTGCGACGGGTAGCGTCCGGCCAGATAGGGGTTGAGCGAGACTTCGTCGAGCAGGGCGACGACCCGCTCGTCGAGTGAGCGCTCACCCTTGCCGTTTTCGAGCACCCGCAGCGGCTGGGCGATCGCGTGGCCGACGGTGCGCCGCGGGTTGAGCGCCTCGGTGGCGTTCTGGAAGATGTACTGGATCGCCTTGCGCTGGTCGACGGTGCGCCGGTGGGAACCGAACTTGAGCCGCTCGCCGGCCACCTCGATGTCGCCGCGCGCCTCCTCGTGCAGGCCGGCGATGCAGCGGGCCAGGGTGGTCTTGCCGCTGCCCGACTCGCCGACCAGCGCCGTCACCAGGCCCTTCGGCACCGCCAGGTCGATCCCGTGGAGGACGTCGTGCCCGTCGTAGGAGGCGACCAGCTCCCGCACGTTCAGGTAACCGGTCGCAGTCGCCCCACCCGCCTCGGCCGTGACCTCCTCGACCGGCGCGCGGGCGCTTGTGCCGCGCACCGCCTCGACCCGCAGGCAGCGGACCACGTGGTCGGCGCCCACCTGGACCGGCTCGATCTCCGCCGCCCGGCAGCGCGCTTCGACGAAGTCGCAGCGGTCGGCAAAGACGCAGCCCTCGCCGCGCTCGTCGAGCGAGGGGACGCGGCCGCGGATCGCCTCCAGCGGGCGCCGCCGACTCGGGTCGGGGATGACGCGCACGAGGCCGCGGCTGTAGGGGTGCCCGGCGCCGGACATGATCGCCCGCGCCGGGCCGAACTCGACCAGGCGGCCGAAATACATCACCGCGATCTCGTCGGCGATGTCGGCGACCACGGCGAGGTCGTGGCTGGCGTACACGCCGGCCGTCTTGTGCTCGCGGCAGAGGGTGCGGACCATCTGCAACACATAGGCCTGGGTGGTCACGTCGAGGCCGGTGGTCGGCTCGTCGAGGACGACGACCCGCGGGCGGCAGAGGAAGGCCATCGCGATCGCGATCCGCTGCTGCTGGCCGCCGGAGAGCTCGTGCGGGCAGCGGTGCAGGAAGTCGGCGTCGCCGGGCAGCTTGACCTCGTCCAGGATCTCGCCGATCCGCGCCGCCCGCTCGTCCTTCTTGCCGACCCCGTGGTAGGCGAGCGTCTCGTCGAGTTGGGCGCCGATCCGCATCACCGGGTTGAGCGAGCCGCCCGGGTCCTGGGGCACGTAGGAGATGACGCCGCCGCGGTAGGTGCGCTGCTTGCGCTCGTCCAGGGAGAGGACGTCGACGCCGTCGATCACCACCGAGCCGCCGGTGATCTCGCCGCCCTTGCGGACATAGCCGAGGAGCGCCGAGGCGACCGTCGTCTTGCCCGAGCCCGATTCGCCGATCAGGCCGAGGATCTCGCCCGGGCGGAGCCTGAAGCTGACGTCCTTGACCACGTTCAGGTTGCGCCGCGGCAGGTCCACGCGGAGGTCCTGCACCTCGATCGCGTAGGTGCTCGCGGCCGGCTTCGGGACGGTCGCGCTCACGCCTCTCCTTCCCTTCCGAGATCGATGCCGCCGGCGCGGCCGAAGGCGTCGGTGAGCAGGTTGGAGCCGATCGTGATGATCGCGATGGCGATGATCGGGACCACCACCGGCAGCGGGCTGGCGACGATGTTCGCCTGGTTCTCGTTGATCATCATCCCCCAGTCGACCGCGGGCGCCGGGCGGCCGAAGCCGAGGTAGGCAAGGGAGGCGATCAGCGCGATCGAGTAGGTGAGCCGGAGGCCGAACTGGACGGTCAGCGGGGCGAGGATGTTCGGCAGGATCTCGCCGGACATGATCCGCCAGCGGGAGAGGCCGATCATCTCGGTGTAGCGGACGAAGCCGCGCCCGGTCAAGCCGAGGGTGGAGCTCTCCACCACGCGGGCGACGTAGGGGGTGTGGGAGGCGGCGACGACGAGGACGATCAGCCACAGCTTCGGGCCGAGCAGCGAGAGGAAGAGCAACGCCAGGAGCAGCGACGGGAAGGAGAGCACCACGTCCAGCGAGCGCATGATGAATTCGCCGCGGAAGCCGCGCCGGTAGCCGGCGATGAGGCCGAGCAGGGTGCCGGTGCCGACGCCGACCACGGTCGCCGCGAAGGCGAGGAGGAGGAGGACCGCGCCGCCGTGGAGGAAGCGGCTGAGCACGTCGCGGCCGAGGTTGTCGGTGCCGAGCAGGGCGTTGGAGTTCGGCGAGGTGTAAGGGGCGGCGATGACGGTGGAGGGGTCGTGCGGGGCGAAGAAGGGACCGAGGAAGGCAACCGCGAGGACGAAGAGCACGAGGGCGAGCCCGATCTTGCCTTCGCGCAGGCGCAGGGTGTTGCGCAGAAGTTCACGGAAGCCGCCCTTGCCGGCGAGCGACTTGACCGGCGCCAGCGGCGCCTCCTCGACCGGCGCGGGGACGACCGGCGCCTCGGCGGTCGGCTCGATCTGCATCAGCGCGCCCCCTTCCGCAGGGTCGGGGTCATCGCCACGGTGCCGACGTCGGCGAAGAGGTTGACGATCACGTAGAAGGCGGCGAGGAGGAGGGCGAGCGCCTGGATCACCGGCAGATCACGACTCTGCACGGCGGAGACGAACGCCTCGCCGATGCCGGGGTACTGGAAGACGGCCTCGACCACGACGATGCCGCCGGCGAGGAAGGCGAGCGACTGGGCGATCACCTGGAAGGTCGGGCCGGCGATGTTCGGCAGCGCGTGGCGGAGGACGACGCGGCGCTCCGGCATGCCCTTGAGGCGGGCCATCGACACGTACTCGCTGTCGAGCGCCTCGACCATGCAGGCGCGCACCGTCCGCGCGATGTAGGGGAGGACCAGGAGCACCAGGGTGAGGGTCGGGAGCACGGTGAGTTCGAGCTGGCTGAAGACCGACCGCGAGGGGTCGAGCGGTGACACGGCGGGGAAGAGGTGGAAGATCGAGGTCGCCAGCAGCACGATCAGGGCGACGCCGAGGACGAATTCCGGCAGCGCGGTGACCACCAGGAGGGTGATCGAGGTGACGTGGTCGCTGGCCCGGCCGCGGCGGATCGCGGTGAAGATCCCGATCGCGATCGCGATCGGGATAGAGATGATCCCGGTGAAGAGCAGGAGGACCAGAGAGTTCACGACGTGCTGGCTGATCAAGGTGCTGACCGAGCCGCCGGTGGCGAGCGAATTGCCCAGTTCCCCCTGGAGGATGTTGCCGAGCCAGTGGATGTACTGGGCCGGCATCGATTCGTTCAGGTGGTAGAGGTTGCGGAAGCTTTCCAGCGCTTCCGGGGTCGCGTTTTTGCCGAGCTTGGCGACAGCGGCGTCGCCGGGGAGCGCCTGGGTGGCGACGAAGACGAGGATCGAGACGACCAGCAGCGACAGCGCCGCGTAGGCGAGTCGAACCGGGATCATTTTTTTCAACGGACCATCGTCTCCCTAAGGTGGGGGGCTCCCGCCCGGCGCATCCCTTCCCTCCGGTCCCGGGCGCCTTCAGCCCGCGTCAACGGCGAGATACAAACCGGTCGGTTTGATGAGACTATAGAGGTCTTCGCATCCTTGTCAATGCCATCCGGAAAGCTGTCGGCCCGATGGTCCTCGCGGCAGCCGGGCGCCACCGTCAGGCCTCGCCGGTGAACTCGGCGATCGCCCCGTCCCAGGCATCCAGGGCGGCTTCGACCTGGTCGCGTCCACCCGACTGGAGCCAGTGGATCGCCCGCCTGCAGCCGCCGCCGCGGAGCTGCTCGAGGACGGCGGGATCGGCGGGCGCGCGCACCACAAAGAGGTCGATCGGCCGCTCGGCGCGGGCCCACATCTCCTTGGCGCGGCCGAGGATGTCGTCGCCCCCGGCCTTGTCGAGCAGCAGGTTCGGCATCCAGGCGTCGCCGTACTCGAGCACCCGCTCGACCACCTTCGGGCCGTTGCCGCCGACCAGGATCGGCGGGTGTGGACGCTGCACCGGCTTCGGCCACGACCAGAGCGGGTCGAAGTTGACGAAGTCGCCCGCGAAGGCGGCCTCGTCGGCGGCCCAGATCGCCTTCATCGCCGCGACCCGCTCGCCGATCAGCCGCATGCGCGTGCGCGGGTCGGTGCCGTGGTTGCGCATTTCCTCGCGGATCCAGCCGGCACCGACGCCGAACTCGAAGCGTCCGCCGGAGAGGTCGTCGACCGAGGCGACCTGCTTCGCGGTGATGATCGGGTCGCGGACGCCGACCAGGCAGACGCCGCTGCCGACGCGCAGGCGCGAGGTCGCCCCGACCGCCGACATGATCGCGACGAAGAGCTCGTACAGATGGCTGATCCGCCGCTGCACCTCGTCGCCGCAGGAGACCGGGATATGCGTGTGCTCGGCGAAGAAGAGCGAGGTGTAGCCCCGCTGCTCGGCGATCCGCGCGACCTCGGCCGGCGGGAGCGAGTCGTGGGTGGGGTAGTACCCGATGCCGAACTCCACCGCGGAGACCCTAGCAAAGTTACAAACCGGCCCGTCGGTATGTAACTGCGTCGAGAAAGTGGTGGAAGGCGGCGTGATCGATCTCGACCACGAGCAGGACGAAAGGTTCGGGGCCGGGGTCGTGGGGCTGCGGGCCGAGGTAGGAAGGGGCGATGGCCTGTGACCACGCGCGCGCCTCGGGTTCGCCCCGGAACTCGACCACGCGGCCCCGCATGTGCGCCTCTTCGTAGGGGTTCTCGACCGAGACGACCGAGATCGCGAGGCGCGGGTCCGCGCGCAGGCCGCTCGCCTCGACCGTCGCCTCGCGCTTGACGAACAGCGCCCGTCCGTCCTCGACCCCGATCCAGACCGCGGCGACGCGGGGGGAGCCGTCCGGCATCACGATCGCCACGTGGGCGAGATTGGGGCCTTCGAGGAGAGCCTGGATCCGCGGGTCGAGCGGCACACCCGCACCCTACATACCGATCGGTCGGTGATCAATAGACTCTGCCGCCATGTCGGTCGTCCTCGCGATGCTGGCGGCGCTCTCGTTCGGTTCCGCGGACTTCCTCGGCGGGATCGCGGGGCGGCGGCTCGGGGTCGTCCTCGTGATCGGGATCGGGTTCGCAATCGGGGTCCTCTGCGCGGGTGTCGCGGTGCTCCTCTTCCCCGGCGACGGGCCGACCGGCAACGTCCTCTTCTGGGGCGCGATCGCCGGGTTGGGCGACCTGTTCGGCGCCGGGTTCCTCTACTACGGGCTGATGGTCGGGACGATGAGCCTCGTCGCCACGCTCTCGGGGCTCCTCACCGCGGTGATCCCGGTCTGCTTCGGGCTCCTGCGCGGCAACTCGCTCTCGACCGCGGCGGCGCTCGGGGTGTTGATCGCGATCCCGTCGATCGCCCTCGTCTCCTGGCAGTCGGAGCCCGGCGGCGGCGCGGCCGGCAAGGGCCACGGCGCGATCTGGGGACTGCTCGGCGGGATCGGGTTCGGCGTCTTCTTCATCGCGATCAACGAAGCGGGGACGGCCTCCGGCGCGTGGCCGATCGCCGCCGCCGACGCCGCCGCGTTCCTCGTCGTGGCGCCGGTCACGCTGTGGTCGCTGCTCGCCGACGGCCTGCCGCGCTCCCGCTCGGCGGTCGGCACGGCCGCCGTCTCGGGACTCCTCGGAGGACTCGCCATCCTCGGCGTCCTCGCCGCCACGAACGGCGGCGAGCTGGCGATCGTCGCCGTCCTCACCTCCCTCTACCCAGGCGTCACCGCGATCCTCGCCCGCCTCCTCCTCGACGAGCGCTGGGCCCGTCACCAGAAGGTCGGCCTCGGCGCCGCCGTCGTCGCCGTCGTCCTGGTCAGCCTCGGCGCGTCCTGAGCGCGACTCAGCGCCAGATCTCGCCCGGCTCGCCGAGCACCGCGGCGCTCGCCCGGGTCAAAGCCCAGCTGGCGAGCGCGGCCACGCCGAGCCCGATCGCGACCACCGCGATCAACAGCGCCACGACCAGGATCGCGGCCACCGGCACCGCCAGCACGATCGCGACCAGCTGTCCGACGCTCAAGAACGCGACATCGATCATCCCCCGATGATCCGCGGCCGCCCTAAACGCCCCCTGAACCGGCCCTAGCCGGTGATTCCGTTGCACGCTCGGCCCGCGCACCGCACGACGGCACGCCGGTGCGTTCGCAGTTGGCCACAACAGTTGTAGATAACTGCGAACGCATCAGGCCCCGGCCCGCCTGACCACGGGTGGGGGTCTCCTCCTGCGGTGTGAGAAATCCGCCATATGGACGGATAGCTCACACCGCAAGGCCGGGCTCCCTGATCCCAGCGCAGACCGAGGCGCGCCCGTCGCCCTTATAACTGCCCGAAGGATGAGGGGGACGGGCGCGCCGACGGGGCGTCAGCCGGCAAGCGGCAGCGCGATCGTCACGGTCGAGCCCTCGGCCCACGCTCGCCCGCCGTGGCGCTCGGCGGTGGCGCGGACGATCGAGAGGCCGAGGCCCGAGCCGGGGGCGTCGACTCCCTCGCCGCGCCAGAAGCGGCCGAAGGCGGCCTCCTCGGTGCCGGGAGCGAAGCCGGGGCCGGAGTCGGTGACCGAGACCTCGGCCTCGGAGGCGCCATGGCGGAGGCGCAGGTGCACCTCGCCGCCGGCGGGGCCGTGGCGTTCGGCGTTGTCGAGGAGGTTCTCGACCGCGCGGGCAAGCGCCTCGGGGTCGGCGTCCACGGTCACCGGGCCGTCGGACTCGAGGACGACACCGGCGCGCCCCGAGGCCGCGTCGCGCACCAGCTCGTCGAGCCGGACCGGCTCGGGGCGGCGCTCGGCGCCGGACTGGCGCTCCAAGGCGAGAAGGTCGTCGACCAGCCGGCCCAGGCGCGCGGCGTCGGCTTCGAGATCGGCGATCACCTCGGGGTCGGCGCCGTGGCGGGCGACGAAGTCGACGTTGCCGCGCAGGCTGGTGAGGGGGGTGCGCAGCTCGTGGCTGGCGTCGGCAAGGAAGCGCCGTTCGCGGGCGCGCGCCGCGGCCAGGGACTCGAGCATCGCGTTGAGCGTCGCCGCCAACTCCTCCACCTCGGCGGGCCCGCGCGCCTCCTCGATCCGCCCCGCCGGGTCCTCGGTGCGCGCGATCCTCGCCGCGGAGGAGGTGAGGTCGCGCAGCGGCCGGGTGCCGCGGCGGGTGAGGAACGCGGCCAGCGCCCCGCCGACGATCACCGCGCCGATCCCGCAGAGGATCAGCAGCAGGCCGAGCTGGTGCTCGGTCGATTCGATGTCGGCGTTACTGCCCGCAACGATCACGACGCCGCCCGCGGCCGGCCCGCCGGCATCGGCGATCGGCGCGGCGAAGATCCGGATCGATTCGCCGTCGAGCCGCGCGTCGGCGAAACCGGTGCCGCCGCGCTGCGCGGCCGCGGTGGCCGGGGTCGGCGGCAGTAGCTTCGCCCCGAGCGAGAGGGAGCGGGCGACGATCGCGCCTTCGCGGTCGAGCACCTCGACGCTCAGCTGGTGCCCGGAGAGCGGCGATTCGAGCGCCCCCGGCGAGTGCAGCAGCGCCGGCGCCGAGACGGCGAGGCGGGCGATGTCGGTGGCGCGCCGCCGCAGGCTTTCGTCGAGCGAGGCGCTGAGCCGGTCGGTGACGACGATCCGCGCGGCGATGCCGAAGACGAGCACGGCGAGGGCTACCGCCGCGACAGAGGCGATCGCGAGACGGAAGCTGAGACTGCGGCCCCTCACGGGCCGAGTATGAAGCCGACCCCCCGCACCGTCCGGATCGAATCCGGGTCGCCGAGCTTGCGCCGCAGCCGCGCCACGTAGCGGTCGACGATGTTGTCGGTCGCGGCGCCACCCCAGATCGCCTCGATCGCGGCGTCGCGGGAGACCACCGCGCGCGGGTCGCGGAGCAGCAGCTCGAGCAGCTGCGCCTCGCGCGTGGTCAGCGCGACCGGAGCGCCGCCGCCGCTCGTCACCGTCCCCTGCACGGTGTCGAGGACGATCTCGCCGTGAGCGAGCAGCTCCGAGCGATCGGAGCCGCGCCGGGTCAGCGCCCGCATCCGGGCGACGACCTCGGCGATCGCGAACGGCTTGACCACGTAATCGTCGGCCCCGGCCTCGAGCCCGCGCACGCGGTCCTCCACCGAGTCGCGGGCGGTCAGCATCAGGATGCCGCCGGTGAGGCCCTTGGCGCGGAGCCGCCGGCAGACCTCGAAGCCGTCCATCCCCGGCATCGCCACGTCGAGCACCACCAGGTCCGGCGCCTGCCCCTCCGCCGCGGCGAGCGCCGCGCCCCCGTCCGCCGCCCCGGTCACCGCGAAGCCCTCCGCCCCGAGCGTGCGCTCGAGCATCCGCCGCACCGAGGCGTCGTCCTCCACCACCAAGACCCGCTCCGCGGTCACGGCGTCAGTCGCCGGCGACGTCGCGGCGGAGGAAGACCAGGATGGCGACGAAGAGCGCCGGGGCCGCGTAGAGGGCGCAGACCCAGAGCGCGCGGATCACCGGCGTCCAGTCGATCGGCGAGCGCAGGAACCCCTGCCAGGCGCTGAACTGGGTGCTCAGCAGGTAGGGGTGGAGGGCGCCGAGCCCGGGCAGGATCCCGATCAGCTGGACGAGCAGGGAGAACATGAGCGTGCCGACGATCGCCGCGGCGCTGTTGCGGAAGACGGTCGAGAGGAGCAGGCCGATCGAGGCGATCGCGAGGATCGGGACGAGGTAGAAGAACAGGCTGAGCCCGACCAGCCCGAGCCCTTCGGTCGCCGAGACACGCGTGCCGGACAGGCTGACGATCGAGTTGAAGCCGGAGGCGAGGATGCCGGCGACGAGCGCGACGGCGCCGGTGATCGCGATCACGAGGACCGCGTAGGTGAAGGTGGCGAGCGCCTTGCCGGCGAAGACCTGCTGGCGCTCGACCGAGCGGGTGAGGATCGTCTTCAGCGTGTCGTGGCGGTCCTCGGCGGCGACGATGTCCCCGGCGACCAGCGCGGTGATCAGCGGGAACATCCAGACCGAGCCGAAGAGCAGCAGCACCAGCGGCACGGCGAGGCCGGTGTCGTGCAGGTAACGGCCGAAGGCGACGTCGTTGGGCTGGCCGCCCTGGGTGACGAGCGCGACGACGAAGATGATCGGCACGATCGCCGCCGCGCCGAGGCCGAGGTAGGTGCGCTTCTGCGCCCGCAGCTTGCGCAGCTCCCAGCGGTAGATGGTGAGGACGCCGGGGTTCACGCCGCCTCCACGGGGGCGGGCGCCGTGGGGTCGCCGCCGTCGGCGGACGCCCGCCGCGTCTCCACCACGGTGTCGCCCTCGGTGAGGCTGAAGAACAGGTCCTCGAGGGTCGCGTGGCGGCGGGCGAGCTCGAGGATCGGCACGCCCGCCTCGGTCAGCGCCAGCGACAGCGCCCCGACCGCCTCCTCGTCGCGCGCCGCGAAGCGGGTCCCGCCGTCCTCGGCGGTGACGTCCGCGATCCCGGGCTGGGCGCCGGCGACCGCCCGGGCGCGCTCTTCGTCGGGGCTGCGCAGCCGGTAGCTCTCCCCCGCCTGCGCCCGCAGCTCGGCCAGCGACCCTTGGTAGGCGACCCGCCCGGAGCGCACGATCGCGACCCGGTTGCAGAGTTCTTCGACCTCGGCGAGGAGGTGGCTGGAGAGCAGCACGGTCATGCCCGAGGCCGACAGCTGCCGGATCAGGTCGCGCATGTCGCGCATGCCGCCCGGGTCGAGGCCGGTGGCCGGCTCGTCGAGCATCAGCAGGCGCGGCTCGCGCAGCAGCGCGGCGGCGATCCCGAGCCGCTGGCGCATCCCGTGCGAGTAGCCGCCGACGCGGTCCTTGGCACGGTCGGCGAGCCCGACGGTGGCGAGCGACTCCTCGATCCGCGCCGCCGCCTCGCCGCCGTCGAGGGCGGCGAACAGGCGCAGGTTCTCCCGCCCGCTGAGGTAGGGGTAGAAGGACGGCGCTTCGACGAACCCGGCGACGCCCTCGAGCGCCTTCACGCTCAGCTGCGGGTCGCGTCCGAACAGCCGCACCGTCCCGGCGCTCGGGCGGATCAGCCCGAGCATCATCCGCAGCGACGTCGTCTTCCCGGCCCCGTTCGGGCCGAGGTAGCCGAAGACGTCCCCGGCCTCGACGGTCAGGTCGACCTGGTCGACGGCGACCAGGTCGCCGTACCGCTTGACCAGGCCCCTGACCTCGATCGGGGACGTGTCCGGCATCGCCTCCACCGCGGTCCGCGGGGCCTCAGAGGCCTCGCGCCGCCGCCTCCACCGCGGCCGGCGGCACCGAGCCGAGCACCGCATAGTCGACCCCGCCGCGGCTGAACCAGAGGGCCGAGCCGAGCGCCGTGTCGAGCTCTTCGCCCTTCACGTTGCCGATCACGACCTTCGGCAGGCTGGGCGCGCCTTCGCCGCCGCCCATCGGCGAGCCGCCTTCGCCGCCCGGTTCGCTCTTCGACTCGATCACGGCGATCCCGCCGAGGCCCTTGCCGTAGGTGACGAGCGCCGCGGTGTGGCCGCCGACTTCGATCGCCCGGACTTCGGACTGGGGCAGGCCGGCGAGGCTCGCCGGTGCGGTGAGCGGGAAGTCGACCGCCTGCGAGACCGCCTGGGACCCGACCACTTCGGTCGCGTGCCCGTGCGGGCCTTCCAGTTCGGCGGGCGAGAAGTTCACCACTTTCGCTTCCGCGGGCGGCGAGATTTCGAACACCGATTCCGGCACCGCTTCGAAGCTGACGTTTTCGGCGGCCAGTTCGAGCACCGGCGAGGAGCTTTCGCTCGAGTACACGGCGGCCCGCAGCGGGATGCCGTTGGCGGCGTCCCAGGCGAACTCCACCCGGCCGAGCAGCCCGCCGTCGTGGCTCGGCGACGCCTGCAGCGTGTAGGTGGCCTTGCCGGCGACGTCGGAGGGGATCGCGCCGCTCAGGTTGACGTGCTGTTCGGCGTTGCCGATCGCCTTTTCGATGTCTTCGACCGAGGGCGTTCCCGCTTCGGCTTCTTCGCCCTGTCCGCCCTTTTCCTCCGGCAGCGTGCCTTCGTAGACCGTTTCCGAGGTCCCGTCATACACCTGGAAGTGGTGACCTTCGACCAGCACCTGGCTGTCGTTGCCGCCTTCTTCGGCCTGCAGCTCGAGCCGCAGCTTGCCTTCCCCGGCGGGCGAGGCCCAGAGCCGACCGCTGGCCCCGGCCAGGATCGGGTCTTTGCCTTCGAGGCTCGACGCGTCGATCAGGTTGTTGGTGAAGTGCACTTCGGCGCTGATCCCGGGCACGCTCGGCGCTTCGAGCGCATCGTGCACGGCGTTGGCCAGCGGCTTGGCGGGCGGCTTCGGTCCACCCCCGGAGGTGGCGAGCGCAACCGTCGTGCCGCCGATCACCAGCACCAGCGCAAGCGCGCAGATCGCGATCAGTCGACGGGTCGAGATACGGCGAAGAAAGTTCAAAGCGGCCTCCTGGCGAAACTTGGGACCGTTCGAGCGTAGGCACGCTCTCTGAAAGAACTCTGACAGTTGCGGCCCGCCGGCCGCCCAAGGCGGGCCCGCTCAGCCGCTCTCGGCGGCGAGGACCGGGTCGGGCAGCTGGTCGTAGGGCGTGTCCTTGCGGGTGATCGCCAGGTGGCGGACGATCAGGACGATCGCGGCGGCGAAGACGAAGCTGACCAGACCGGCACCGAGGCCGGCGCCCTCCGGTTTCGAGAGCCAGTCGGCGACCGAGGCGCCGAGCGGCCGGGTGACCACGTAGGCGAACCAGAAGGCGAGGATCGAGCCCATGGTGAAGTAGTAGTAACCGACCGTCGGGATCAGGATGATCGCGGCGAAGAGAAGGATCGAGCCGAAGTAGCCGATCCCGAGGGTGTAGGCGGTGAGATCCCCCGCGGCGGTGCCGAGGGCGAAGGTGGCGAGCACCGCCGCCCAGTAGAACATCTCCCGGCGCGGTGTGTGGATGCTGTGGATGGACAGCGTCCCCTCGACCCGGTACCAGGTGCGGAATACCACGAAGAGAGCGATCGCGAAGAAGATCGTCGAGGCGATATAGGGAACGCCGAACCCCACGTGGAGGACATCGGCCGCCATCGTCCCGAAGACACCTACCATCGCCACCGCGAACCAGTAACAGGACGGGATGTAGCGGTCCTTGGTGAACTGGATGTAGATCGCGACGGTGAACGCGATCGCGCCGAGCACGACCGCGATCTGCGGAACCATCGCGTGGACGAGCCAATCTGACGTTGACTCGCCCATCGCGGTGGTCAGTGCCTTCACCACCCAGAACCAGGCGGTGACTTCAGGCACCTTCGAGTAGGTGTGCCTCGAACCGAGTGACGACCGACGGGTCACGCCGCGGCGACCGCCTCGATCGGCACTCCCAGCTGCGCGACACGGTGCGGCAGATCGACGTGGAGCCAGTGCGACAGGTGCGTCGGCGGCGTCTCCAGAATGATGTGAGTGTAGCTGCCGAGGTCGAGCTCTTCGACGATGTCATCGTAGGCGTTGGGACTGTTCGCGACCCTCCCGGTGACCTCTCCGGCGGCCGCCTCGCTGAGCGGCGGGATCGCACCGGCAAGCAGCGCTTCGCCGCTCGCGCTGTGCGGCTCGCCGTGGTCGAAGCCGAGGTTGTGAGGGTTCGGGATGAGCACCCGGAACGCGGCCGGTGCGTGCGCCGCGTGCCGGCGGACCGCGTCGAGCAGCGACTCCGTCGGCGCCACCTTGTTCAGCACCACGAGCACCGCCGGATCGGCTCCCGAGGGTGCGGCGGCGGCTCCGGAAAGGATCACGTCCCGCTTCGAGACCGCAAGGAAGATGACCAGGGCGAGGATCGTCGAGAGGAACAGGATCGAGGTCATGGTGGTGCCGAGGCCGAGGCCCCCCGCCGCCTTCGGCGAGGCGAGATAGTCGCCGATCGAGGCGCCGAGCGGCCGGGTCATGATGTAGGCGAGCCAGAAGGAGAGGATCGCGTTCATCCTCAGGGCGAAGTGGCAGAAGGCGACCAGCGCGATGATGCCCGCGAAGATCCCGACCGTCGGCAGGTAGCCGAGGGCGAGCTTCTCCGAGATCAGGTCGCCCGCCGAGGTGCCGAGGGCGAAGGTGAAGAGGATCGTCAGCCAGTAGAAGACCTCTCGTTTGCTGGTCACGATCGTGTGAACGGAGAGGGTGCGCTCACTCCAGAACCAGACGGCAAACACACTGATCAGACAGATGCTGAAGGCTGCCGTCGTGGTTTCCAACGTGACGCCGTAGTTTTCGACCAGGTTGTCGCTGATCAAGGTGCCGACGACGCTGATCAGCACCACCGCCAACCAGTAGATGCCCGGGATGTACCGGCGGGAGCGGAATTGCGCGACCATGACCGCGATCAGGACCGCGCCCATGATGTAGGAGGTGTTGGTGAGGCCGAGGCCGAGATTTTCGTTCAGGTTGTCGGCGAACGTCTCGCCGACAGTGGTACAGAGGATCTTGATGATCCAGAAGTACAGGGTGATCTCGGGAACCTTGTTGAGCATGCGGCGTCCGTAGCTCGGCGCCGGGCTGATGATTGCCTGGGATGAGTTCATGGCGGGCAGGGTGGAGTGTGCTGATTGGACCAACGTGAGAATTCTCTTATTCGCCACTAAAAGTCGGCGAAGTGGACGAATCTCCACTGCCGCCGTCTTTTCGCAGGCGATAGCCGGCGCCCCGCACCGTCTCGATCGACGTTCGTTCGAACGGGAGATCGATCTTTTTGCGTAGGTACCGGACGTACACCTCGACCACGTTGGAGCGGCGCTCGAAGTCATACTCCCAGGCCTGCTCGAGGATCTGCGTGCGCGAGAGCACGTAACCGGGGTGGCGCATGAAGATTTCCAGCAGGGTGAATTCCTTCGAGGACAACTCGATCTCGGTGTCTCCGCGCCAGACCTGGCGGGTACCGGGGTCGAGGCGCAGGTCACCGACCTCGATCACCGGCGGGCGTTCGATCGAGCCGCGGCGGACCAGGGCGCGCAGGCGGGCCAGGAGCTCGGCGAAGGCGAACGGCTTGACCAGATAGTCGTCGGCGCCGCCGTCGAGCCCGGCGACCCGGTCGTCCAGCGACCCCCGCGCGGTCAGCATCAGGACCGGCGCCCAGACCCCGTCCTGGCGCAGCCGGCGACAGGTCTCGATCCCGTCGATCCCGGGCAGCATCACGTCGAGCACGACGGCGTCGTAGGGCACCGAGCCCGCCATCGGCAGCCCGTGCTCGCCGTCCTCGGCGACATCGACGGTGAGCCCGTCCTCGGTCAGCCCTCGCCGCAGCAACGCCGCCATCTTCGTTTCGTCCTCGATCACGAGCACACGCATGAACCCAAGATCCGCCGCCTAGATGAAGCTGGGATGAGATCGCGGCCCGTGGGCCGGAGCCTGTCAGATTGGGGCCGCAGATCGGCGGCCACAGATGGGACAAGGGACGGGCACGGGAGCGGCATGGGTCCGTCACCGAAGTGGGACCTCGTGAGGACGATGCCGGGGACGTCACCCTTCCTCCCGTCTTCCTCATTGGTCAGAAAGACGCGCCGAATATCGGGGCGCTCAGGGCGCCCCGATATGCGGCGCGCTTCCCGGGGGCCTGGTATCGGGCCGCCCGGACCCGGACCCGAGGCCGTCGCGACCCCCACCCACCGTCACAGCGTCGTCAGCCCCACCCCCGTGAGGAAGATCGCGACGCCCAGCAACCGGCGGTCGCGGCCGAGGGCGGCGAGGGGGATCAGCCAGCCGATGTACCAGGGGACGAGGAAGCCGGTCGTCAGCAGGAGCACCGCGGTGGCCCAGCCGGCGCCGGCGATCCAGTCGATCCGCCCGATCCAGACGGCATGCAGGAGCCAGACGAGGGTGACGGCGAAGACGACCGTGAGCGCGCTGTCGAGGGGGCCGGTCAGGCCCGGGGCGCCGAGCTCGGTGGCCGTGAAGCCGACCAGGCTGTGGGGGCCGCCTTTGGCCTGGATGCCCTGCAGGGTGCCGAGCATCTGCAGCGGGCCGGTGCCCCAGAGCGCGAAGGCGAGCAGCAGGACCACGCTGGCGGCGATCGTGGCGCCGAGGAGCAGCCGGTAGCGGGCCGAGCGCTCCGTCATCCGCCGCTCGGCGATCAGGGCGAACGGCAGCATCAGGCCCGCGGTCAGCTTCACCGCGGTCGCCGTCACCATCAGCGCCCCGCTCGGCATCGCCCGTTCCTGCAGGAGCACGTACAGGCCGGCGGCGAGCAGCGCCAGCATCAGCAGGTCGTTGTGGCCGCCACCGACGCCGAAGAGGACGATGATCGGGTTGAGGCCGACGAGCGCGGCCGCCTTCACCGGGTCGAGCCCGCGGAGTTGCGCGGCGCGCCAGATGAGGAAGCAGAGGGCGAGGCTCGAGGCGGCCGCGACGGCCTTGTAGGCAAGCACGTTGGCGGCGATCCCGAGCGGGACCAGCAGGTAGCTGAGCACGGTGAAGACCGGCCCGTAGACGGTCGGCGTGCTCGACCACTCGACCCCGATCAGCGGGTGGAGCGCTTCCAGCGGGAACGCGTCGGGTCCGTGCAGGTAGGGGTTGGCCCCGTAGACGGTGCCGATCTTGGCGTAGGCGGCGTAGCTGAAGACGTCGCTGGAGAAGAGCGGCGGCGCCAGCAGCGCCATCGCATGGAGCGCGAGGATCGCGACCAGGACGACGCGGGCGGAGAGCCGCTGGGAGGTGTTGGCGGTGACCGCGTAGGAGACGAAGAGGACGATGAAGACGACGACGAGCTCGGCGAGGCCGAGGCTGGCGCCGGCCCCCGCCAGCGGCCCGGCGAGCCAGCCGGGGAGCGGGCGCAGGGTGCTCGGCAGGAGCAGTTCGCTGCGCGTCGCCGAGACGCAGATCAGGAAGCTGGCAGCGAGGAGCCCGCCCAGCCCGATCCATGCCGTCAGCCGCGACGGGTCCGACGCCGGCGCATCTGCGGGCCCGTCCGCGACCCGCGGCAAGCCCGGAACGGAGATGGACACGCCGACACGATCGCCGCGCAGGTTTAAACCTGGATTAGAGCTCTGTGTCCGGTTGCTCATCTCGTTCTCACGATTGTGACCTGGATCCACGTCCATTTCACCCCGGAGTAACAGCGCGGTAACGCCACCCCGGCCCGGCGGCGGAAGCGTTCGACCCCTCGTCCGCAGTCAAGTCCGACGCGTCCATCGATGGAAAGGAACCGAATGAGGACCAAGCTATCCCGTTCGCGACGTGGCGTCCTGGTGGCGGCCGCGATCGCCGCGATGATGCTCGTGGTCGCCTCGATCGCCGTGGCCGCGAGCCACGAAGGCGGTCAGGGCAATCAGAACGAACAGGGCGAACAGGGCGGCCGGCCGCAAGCGCCCCACCACGCCGAACACGTGCTGCTGCTCTCGGTCGACGGCATGCATCAGTCCGACCTGCACTGGTACGTCACCAAGCACCCGCACTCGGCGCTCGCCTCGCTCGTCGACCACGGCGTCCAGTACACGCACGCGCAGACCCCGGTGCCCTCCGACTCCTTCCCCGGCATGGTCGCCCAGGTGACCGGCGGGAACCCCGGCACCACCGGCATCTACTACGACGAAGAGTACAACCGGGAACTGCTGCCGGCCGGCACCACCAACTGCGAAGGCGCGAAGCCCGGCGCCGAAGTCCTGTTCACCGAGGAAGCCGACAAGAACCTGCACTCGATCGACGCCGGCCAGGGCCTGCCCGGCCTGCCGGGCAACATCCTGAACATGACCGGCAACCCGGCGACGCTGCTGAACCCGGCCGCGCTGCCGGTCGACCCGACCACCTGCGAACCGGTCTACCCGCACTCCTACCTCCGCGTCAACACGATCTTCGAAGTCGCGAAGGAAGCGGGCCTGCGCACGGCCTGGGTGGACAAGCACGCCGCCTACGACCTGCTCCAGGGCCCGAGCGGCGAAGGGATCGACGACCTCTTCACCCCGGAGATCAACAGCGACGCGCCGCAGGAAGGTGACACCAACGACTGGACCACCGACAACGCGCTGACCGAGCAGTACGACTCCTACAAGGTCCAGGCGGTGATCAACGAGATCAAGGGGTACGACCACAGCGGCACCGAAAAGGTCGGCACGCCGGGGATCTTCGGGATGAACTTCCAGACCGTCTCGACGGCCGAGAAGCTGCCCGAATCGGACGGCCTGAAAGGGGGCTACGAAGCGAACGGCACCACCCCCGGGCCGCTCCTCCGCCGCGCCCTCGAATACGTCAACACCAAGGTCGGCTCGATGCTCGCCGCCCTGCACGCGAAGGGCCTCGCCTCCTCCACGGTGGTGATCCTCTCGGCCAAGCACGGCCAGTCACCGACCAAGCCGTCGGCGCTGACCCGGATCGCGGACGGGCCCATCCTCGAAGGGATGGACGAAGCGTGGGCTGCCGCCCACCCGGAAGACACCGAACCGCTGGTGGCCTTCTCGATGGACGACGACGGCATGATCCTCTGGCTGCACTACCGCACGCCGGAAGCGCTGGCCTTCGCCAAGCAGTACCTGCTGGCCCAGAACGGGACCGGCAACGACATCAACGGCGCGCCGAAGCCCTACACCAGTTCCGGCCTGTCGAAGATCTACGCCGGTGAAGAAGCGGCCGAATACTTCGGCACCTCGGTCACCGACCCGCGGGTCCCCGACATCTTCGGGATCGCCCAGTACGGCGTCGTCTACACCAGCAAGAAGTCGAAGATCGCCGAGCACGGTGGCGCCGCCGGCGACGACCGCAACGTCCCGCTGCTGATCTCGGGCGGCCCGGTCAGCCACCCGGCGGTGCACGACGAAACGGTCGAGACGACCCAGATCGCGCCGACGATCCTGAGCCTGCTCGGCCTCGATCCGGGCGCCCTCGAAGCGGTCCAGATCGAAGGGACGGAAACGCTCGCCGTCAACGGGCGGTGAAGCCGGCCAGATAGTCGAGGCCGGCGATCGCGCGGGAGCCATACCAAGAGGTCATCTCCCCGTCGATCAGAGAGACCGCCGCACCCGGGACGAGGCTCGCCACCTCGTCCCGGTGGCGGTCCTTGAAGTGGAAGGGCTCGGAGCTCAGCAACACCTCGTCGACCCCGGCGAAGTCCGCCAGGTCGACCTCGGGGTACCGACGCTTGTCTTCGTATCGAGGACAAGCGTCGGGAAGGGGCTGGACGGTGTGCCAGTTGAAGAGCGCCAGGGTCTGCGAGATGTACGTGTCGGGCGCGACCGTCATCCAGGGGTCGCGCCAGATCAGGTAGAGGACGTCGCGGGGCTCGCCGGCGCTCGCCGCAGCGCGCTCGTAGGCCTCCTCGAAGCGCCAGCACAGCTCCTCCGCCTCGCGCTCGCGATCGAACGCGGCGCCCATCTGGCGATAGAGGTCGAGGTTGTCGCGCGGCGCCCGGGGGTGGGTGACGACCACGTCGGGGACGAACTCGGCGAGCGCCTCGGCGTCCTCCTTGCGGTTCTCCTCGACGTTGACGACGACGTGCGTCGGCGCCAGCTCGCGGACGCGGTCAAGCTTCACGTCCTTGGTCCCGCCCACCTTCGGGATCGTCCGCACCGTCTCCCAGGGATGGATGCAGAAGCCGGTCCTCCCGACGATCTCCTCGGACAGGCCGAGGTCGCAGAGCAGCTCGGTGACGCTGGGGACAAGGCAGACGATTCGCACGCCTACATGTTCCGCCTGTACTCGCCCCCGACCTGGTAGAGCGCCGCCGAGACCTGGCCGAGCGAGGCGAAGCGGACCGCCTCCATCAGCGCCTCGAACACGTTGCCGCGCTCCCGCGCCACCTCCCGCAGGCGGGCCAGCGACGCCTCGCGCCGCTCCTCGCCGAGCGCCTGGAAGAGCCGGGTGGCGGCGATCTGGTCGTCCTTCTCGGTCGCGGTCGAGCGCATCAGCTCGAGCGTGTCGGTCCGCTCCCCCTCCCCCTCCTTCGGCAGGAACGTGTTGACGCCGATCAGCGGCAGCGTCCCGTCGTGCTTGAGGCGCTCGTAGTACATCGACTCCTCCTGGATCTTCCCCCGCTGGTACATCGTGTCCATCGCGCCGAGCACGCCGCCGCGCTCCGAAAGACGGTCGAACTCCTCGTAGACGGCGGCCTCGACCAGGTCGGTCAGCGCCTCGATCGCGAACGAGCCCTGCCAGGGGTTCTCGGTGAAGTTGAGGCCGAGCTCCCGGTTGATGATCAGCTGGATCGCGACCGCGCGGCGCACCGACTCCTCGGTCGGCGTGGTGATCGCCTCGTCGTAGGCGTTCGTGTGCAGGCTGTTGCAGTTGTCGAAGATCGCGTAGAGCGCCTGCAAAGTGGTGCGGATGTCGTTGAAGCTGATCTCCTGCGCGTGCAGGCTGCGGCCGCTCGTCTGCACGTGGTACTTGAGCATCTGGCTGCGCTCCGAGGCCCCGTAGCGCTCGCGCATCGCCCGCGCCCAGATCCGCCGCGCCACCCGCCCGATCACCGCGTACTCGGGGTCCATCCCGTTGGAGAAGAAGAAGCTCAGGTTGGGGGCGAAGTCGTCGACGTCCATGCCGCGGGCGAGGTAGTACTCGACGATCGTGAAGCCGTTGGCGAGGGTGAAGGCGAGCTGGGAGATCGGGTTCGCCCCCGCCTCGGCGATGTGGTATCCGCTGATCGAGACGCTGTAGAAGTTCCGCACCCGGTTGGCGACGAAGAACTCCTGCACGTCGCCCATCATCTTCAGCGCGAACTCGGTCGAGAAGATGCAGGTGTTCTGCGCCTGATCCTCCTTGAGGATGTCGGCCTGCACGGTGCCGCGCACCTTGCTCAGCGTCTCCGCCCTGATCCGCCCGTAGGTCTCGGCGTCGAGGACGTCGGCACCGCCGACCCCGAGGAGGCCGAGACCGAGACCGTCGTTCCCCGGCGGCAGCTCGCCTTTGTACCGGGGGCGCTCCCGCCCCGCGAAGATCTCCTCGAGCCGCCGCTCGGTCGCCTCCCACCGCCCGCTCGCCTTCAGGTGCCTTTCCACCTGCTGGTCGATCGCCGCGTTCATGAAGAAGGCGAGGATGATCGGCGCCGGGCCGTTGATCGTCATCGAGACCGAGGTGGTCGGCCGGCAGAGGTCGAAGCCCGAGTAGAGCTTCTTCGCGTCGTCGAGGGTGGCGATCGAGACGCCCGAGTTGCCGACCTTGCCGTAGATGTCGGGGCGCTCGTCGGGGTCCTCGCCGTAGAGGGTGACCGAGTCGAAGGCGGTCGAGAGCCGCGCCGCCGGCTGCCCCTGCGAGAGGTAGTGGAAGCGACGATTGGTCCGCTCCGGCGGGCCCTCGCCGGCGAACATCCGGGTCGGGTCCTCGCCCGCCCGCCGGTAGGGGAAGACGCCGCCGGTGAACGGGTAGGACCCGGGCAGGTTCTCCTTCATCAGAAAGCGCAGCCGCTCCCCCCAGTCCTTATATGGGGGCGGCGCGATCTTCGGGATCTGCCGGCGGGAGAGCGACTCGCGGTAGTTCGACCCGGTGATCTCCCGCCCCCGCACCTCGTAGCTGAAGGTCTCGGCGGTGATCGCCTCGATCCGCGCGTCCCAGTTCTCCAGCAGCGACAGCGCCTCCGGCCCGAGCGCGACGCGGGCCTCCTCATAGGCCTTGGTCAGCACCTCGTTGCCGGGATCGATCTTCATCGCCTCATACAGGTGCTGCGCCTGGGCCGCGAGGCCGGCGAGGCGCTCCACCTCGGCGTTGATCCCCCGCCCCTGCTCGGCGATCTCGGCGAGATAGCGGGCCCGCCTCCCCGGGATCAGGGCGTTGCCGCGCGGCTCGTGCTCGGCCGGGTCGAGGCCGGGGTCGAAGCGCTCGGGGTCGTCGCCGCCCGCGCGCTCGGCCAGCGCCGCGCAGAGCTTGACGAACACCCAGGTGACGCCGGGGTCGGCGAACTGGCTGGCGATCGTCGGGTACACCGGCACCTCGTCGTCGGCGAGCTCGAAGGCGGCGCGGTTGCGGCGCCACTGTTTGCGCACGTCGCGGAGCGCGTCGGCGGCGCCCTGCTTGTCGAACTTGTTGATGACGACGATCTCGGCGAGGTCCAGCATGTCGATCTTCTCCAGCTGCGAGGCGGCGCCGAACTCGCTGGTCATCACATATACGGGGAGGTCGACGAGGTCGACGATCTCCGAGTCGCTCTGGCCGATGCCGGCGGTCTCGACGATGACGAGGTCGAACTCGGCGGCGCGCAGGAAGGCGATCGCGTCGGCGAGCACCGCGCTGGTCGAGAGGTTCTGGCGGCGGGTGGCCATCGAACGCATGTAGAGCTGCTCGTGGCGCAGGCTGTTCATCCGGATCCGGTCGCCGAGCAGGGCGCCGCCGGTTCGCCGGCGGGTCGGGTCGACGGCGAGCACGGCGATCCGCAGGTCGGGCAGGTGGGCGGCGAAGCGGGAGAGGAGCTCATCGGTGACCGTCGACTTGCCCGCGCCGCCGGTTCCGGTGACGCCGACCACGGGGACGCCCGTGCCCTTCACGATCCACTCGGCGCGGAGGCGCTCGAGGTCGTCGGCGCCGATCACCCCGTCCTCGAGCGCGGAGATCATCCGCGCCACGCCGAGGTCGTCGGTGCGCCCCTCCTCGGGGATCGCCGAGGCCCGCTGCTGCGCCCGCGCCCGCTCGACCAGGTCGTCGATCATCCCGACCAGGCCGAGGTCCATGCCGTCGCCCGGGCTGTAGATGCGCTCCACCCCGGCGCCCTCGAGGTCGGCGATCTCCTCCGCCGTGATCGTCCCGCCGCCGCCGCCGAAGACGCGGATGTGGTCGGCCCCCAGCTCGCCGAGCATCTCGACCGCGTAGCGGAAGTACTCGGTGTGGCCGCCCTGGTATGAGCTGATCGCGATCCCGTCGGCGTCCTCCTGGATCGCCGCCCGGACCACGTCGCGGACGCTGCGATTGTGGCCGAGGTGGACGACCTCGGCGCCGGCGTCCTGGATCAGCCGGCGCATCACGTTGATCGCCGCGTCGTGGCCGTCGAAGAGCGAGGCGGCGGTGACGAACCGCAGCGGCACCTCCTCGCCGGCCCGCTCGGCAGGCGCCGCCCGACGCTCGAGCGCCTCCGTCATCGAGCCTCCCTCGCCGCGGCCTCAGAAGATAGGTGGATCACAGATAGTAGGAATAGCACCTATTTCTCGCCGGCACAAGCGAAATCGCCCGCTCCCTCCCGCATCGAGCGCAGGATCGCCGACAGCCCCTCGAGCTCCCCGTCCGACAGCGGCTCGGTGGCGAAGCGGGCCTCGTTCAGCGCCTCACTCGCCCGCTCGGCGACCCGCCGGCCCGCCGGGGTGATCGCGGCGAGCACCGCGCGGCGGTCGGTCGCGTGCGGGACCCGGCGCACCAGCTTCTGGCGCTCGAGCCCGTCGATCGTGTTGGTGACGCTGGTCCGGTGGACCTGCAGCCGCTCGCCGATCTTCCCCAGCGGCAGCGACCCGCGGCCCGAGAAGTGCAACAGCATCAGCGCCTCGTAGCGGGGGAAGGTGAGCCCGAACGGCTCCAGCAGCGCGTTCAGCCGCGCCATCAGGATCTGGTGCGCCCGCATCACCGAGGTCACCGCGACCATCTCCCCCGCCGCATCCCCAGGCCAGCGCGCCGCCCAATGGCGACGCGCCTCCTCGATCGGGTCGAATGGAAGTGACGGTTCCGCCACGATCCCGGAGTCTGCCGGCGACCGCCTCGGCCGGGTGTGGCCATCCCCCTCCGTGGGTAGCCCGCCCCGATGAGACGACGACCATCGCGACCGCCCTCCTCGCCCTGGCGGCGCTGTCGGACGCCGGTCCCCGCAAAGCGCCGCGGCCTCGTCCGCTGAAGCCTGGTGGTGCCGTGACAACCAAAATGCTTCAGCCGGTGGATTTGTGGTGGGCGGCCGTCCGAGTTGCGTCCTGGACGTGAGGGGGCGGGACCGAGGCCCCGGGACGCGCTGCAAGGATTTTGGTCGCCATAGCGACACCAATCGCTGCAGCGCGCCTCAGCCGGTTGAAGAAAACGGGAGGAAGGGTGACGGACCTCGGGCGCCAGCTTCCCCCGCTACAGCGCCGCGAGGTCCACGTGGCGCAGCCGGCGCGGGTCGGCCAGCAGGTCGATCTCGACGATGCGGCCGTCGCGGACGACGAAGCCCGCCACCGAGGTCGGCGTCCCGCCCGGGGCGACGACGACGCCGGGGCTGCCGTTGACCAGGGCGGGGCGCATGAAGGGGGCGAACGGGGCGCCGAAGGTGACCGCGTTCTCCGCCACGACCTGGGCGCCGCGCAGCTCGCGCGAGGGCGGGCCGGGGAGATCGCCGCGGTCGATGCGGAAGACGACGTCGGGGTCGAGGACGGCGAGGAGCGCTTCGAAGTCGCCCTCACGGGCGGCGGCGACGAAGGCGTCGATCACCTCCCGCCGGCGCGCCCGGTCGGGGTCCGCATCGGGGACCGAGCCGCGCACCCGCCGGCGGCCGCGGCTGGCGAGCTGTCGCGCGGCGTCGGGGCTGCGGTCGACGATCGGGGCGATCTCGTCGAACGGCACCGCGAACATGTCGTGGAGGACGAAGGCCAGCCGCTCCGCCGGCGGCAGCGTCTCCAGCACCACCAGCAACGCCAGCCCGACCGAGTCGGCGAGCTCCGCCTCGTGCGCCGGGTCGCCCTCGCCTTCGGCGGCGACCACCGGCTCCGGCACCCACGGCCCGAACGCCTCCTCGCGACGAGCGCGGCGCGCCCGCAGCTGGTCGAGGCAGACGCGGGCGACTACGGTGGTAAGCCAGCGCTGCAGGTCCTCGATCGCCCCCTCCTCGGAGCGACTCAGCCGCAGCCACGACTCCTGGACCGCGTCCTCGGCCTCCGCCACCGAGCCGAGCATCCGGTAGGCGACCGCCTCGAGCCGCGGGCGCGAGGCCTCGAAGCGCTCGGCCAGGATCTCGGGCTCCTCCACCGGGTGCATCATCAGCGAGATCATCGCGACGGGGTGAGGGTCGGGGCCGACGCGGCGGCGTCCGCGTAGGGAGCGGGCGCGGACACCTCCCCCGCGCTCTCCTCGCCGCGCTCGATGTCGCGCTCGCGGACCAGGGCGAAGGCGGCGACCGCGCCGGCGAAGGCGACCAGGGCGCCGAGGGTCAGCACGTCGTTGAAGCCGGCGAGGAAGCCTTCCCGGGCGGCGCTCCCGACCGCCCCGCGCACCCCCGGCGGCACCTGGGCGAGCGCCTGCGGCAGCGCCCCGGAGGAGGCCGCTTCGACCAGCTGGCGCGGGTGATCGCCGCTCGCCGCCGGCGTCCCCGCCGCCAGCTCGGAGACCTTTTCGGCGCCACGGCCGACGAAGACGGCCCCCCAGACGGCGACGCCCACCGCGACCCCGACCTGGCGGAAGGTGTCGTTGATCCCCGCCGCCATGCCGCTGCGCTCCTTCGGCACCACGCTGAGGGCGACGTCGGCGACGACCGGGTTCAGGAAGCCGACCCCGGCGCCGACCACGAGCAGCCCGGCGAGCATCGCGGTCCAACCGTCGCCGGCCTCGACCCCGGTCATCAGCAGCAGCCCGCCGCCGATCACCGCAAGGCTGCCGCCCAGCATCAGCCGCGCCGGGACGCGCGAGAGCAGCGCCCCCGCCAGCGGGGCGAAGAAGAAGCTGACGATCGTGATCGGCAGGTACCGCAGGCCCGCCTGGAAGGGCGAGTAGCCGAGGTAGTTCTGCAGGTAGAGGGTGACGTAGAGGAAGAGGGCGAAGATCGAGGCCGAGACGGCGAAGGCCGACAGCTGGACGCCGGTGAAGGCGGGCCGGCGGAAGAGGCCGAGCGGCAGCATCGGCGCGGCGACGCGGCTCTCGATCGCGAGGAAGGCGGCAATCAGCACGCCCGACCCGGCCAGCAGCGAGACGATCAGCGGGCTGCCCCAGCCCTCGTCGTTGCCGCGCACCAGCGCCAGCACGAGCATGAAGAGCGCCGCGGTGAAGGTGGCGACGCCGGGCCAGTCGACCCGCCCGGCGTCGGGATCGCGGGTCTCGCGCAGCCGCAGGCGGCTGATCGCGATCGCGGCGATGCCGATCGGCACGTTGATCAGGAAGATCGACTCCCAGCCGAGCCCGTCGGTGAGGGCACCGCCGACCAGCGGCCCGACCGCGACCGCGACCCCGATCGAGGCGCCGTAGATCCCCATCGCGGTCCCGCGCTCCCGCCCCGCCGGGAACTCCTGCGCGACCAGCGCCAGGGAGACGGCGAACATGATCGCGCCGCCCACCCCCTGCAGCGCCCGCGAGAGGTTGAGGAAGGTCGGATCCGGGGCGAGCGCGCAGAGCAGCGAGGCGAGCGAGAAGATCCCCAACCCGATCTCGAAGACCCGCCGCCTGCCGAAGCGGTCGGCGAGCGAGCCGGCGGTCAGCACCAGCGCCGCCAGGGTCAGCGAGTAGGCGTCGACCACCCACTGCAGGTCGCCGAAGCTCGCGTGCAGGCTCGAACGGATCGACGGCAGCGCCACGTTCACCACCGTGATGTCGAGCAGCAGCATGAACGTCGCCACCGTGACGGCGAGCAGGGTCCACCACTTGCGTTGCATCACTACCTCCTCGAAATCTCGTTCTGGGAGGTAGACGAATCCGGCGGCCGAGATGTGACCGCCGGGTGCTCGAAATCTGTGCCTACTGGTCGCGCAAGGTGAACTGCAGGGCGTCGCCGGACCGTTCCGCGTCCAGCAGCTTCTCGTCGAGCAGTTGGGCCGTCTCCGACTCGATGAACACGTGCGCGCCGCCCAGCACCTGGTCCTCGGCCTCCGGCTTCGGCGCGATCTCGAGCCGCAGCGTCGGCCCGCCCGCACCGTCGCCGGGGAGCCCGAAGTCGGTGCTGATGCGCACCCCCGCCTCCTCGGGCATCTCCCGTGCGTTCAGAAGCTCGTCGATCGCGGTCGCTGCGTCGTCGGTGATCGCCAACATGGCAACTCCTTCCTGAGATTGCTCGGTCCCTGAAGGCTCCCCGCCCACCGGCGATCCAAACATGAAGCCGGGCGGCCCTTGTTTGCACAGCCTGGATGTGCAAAGCTCGTCAGGCGACCGCGAAGGGAGTTGGGAAATGGATGCTCGAGCCGCGCAGCAGACGCCGGAGTCGGACCTCTATGTGATCGCGGCCTGGAAGCTGCCGCTGATCATCGCCGCGCTCGCCTGCTCGATCGTCGGCGGCTTCTACGTCGGCGGCCCGGGGCTCGGGCTGGCCGTCGGGGCGCTGGCCGTCGTCGCGGTCCTGTTCTTCGCCTCCTCGCATCCGCCGCGCCCGCCGATCGTGCCCCGCGCCGTCGCCGACGCGCGCAGCCGGCTGCTGATGGTGGTCCAGGAGCCCGACGCCGAGGCGATCCTCACCGCGGCGGCGCTGGCCGCGTCGGAGTGCGACGGCGGGCTCGAGATCCTGATCCTGGTGCCGCTCGTGAAGACCTTCGTCGAGCGCTGGTCCGAAGAAGTCGGCCCGCCGCGCCGGCGCGCGCAGGCGCGGATCGTCGAGGCGATGGCGATCCTGCGTCGGGCGGGCGCCGCGGCGGGCGGCCGGATCGGCGACGAGGACCCGGTCCAGGCGGTCGCCGACACCGTCGCCGGGTACCCGGCGAGCCGCGTCGCGCTGGTCGGCGCCGGCGCGCGGAGCGACCGGGTGGCGGGCGAGCTGGCGGCGCGCCTGACGGTGCCCTTCATGCACCTGCGCGGCACCGGTGCCGGGTCGCCGGCCCTCGCCGCGAAAGAACTGGCGGCGCGCCTCTCGCAGGCGTAAGCTTCAAATGACACATAAGGGGAGGAGGGGGGATCCCTCGACTCCCTCGCCAGAGGCGCGGTGCCCCGGTGATCCCGGAGCCGCGACAACCGGCCCGGCGGAGGCGATCCCGAAGCGGGGCCAGAACCGAGAGGCGAGAGATATGACGCTCAGCGACGCGAGCGCGGTGATGGGTGCCGCCGTTCCGCTCGACCCTGCGCTGCTGACCCGGGCCGACCGGGCCGAGCTGCTCAGGTACATGACGATGATGAGGACCGCCGAGGAGCGGGCCCTCAGTCTCTACAAGCAGGGCAAGGTCCCCGGGTCGTTCTACGACGGCCGCGGGCAGGAGGCGATCTCGGTGGGGGCGGCATTCGCGCTCTCGCCCCGCGACCGGCTCTGCATCCTGCACCGGGACCTCGGCGCGCACTTCGTCCGCGGGGTGACGCCGGACCGCTACCTCGCCAACTACATGGGGCGCGCCGGCGGCGTGACCGGCGGCCGGGACGGCAACCTCCACTTCGGCGCCCGCGAGCTCGGCTGCGTGGGGATGGTGTCGATGCTGCCCGACATGGCGCTGGTCGCCAACGGGATGGCGCTGGCGATGAAGATGCGCGGCGAGCCGCGGGTGGCGCTGACCTTCTTCGGCGACGGCTCGACCGCCAACGGCCAATGGCACGAGGCGATGAACTTCGCCGGGGTGCAGCGGCTGCCGGTCGTCTTCGTGCTGGAGAACAACCACTACGCCTACTCGACCCCGAACGAGCTCGAGTTCGTCGTCGACCCGGCGCGCCGCGCGGAGGGGTACGGGTTCGCCGGGGCGGAGGTCGACGGCAACGACGTCGAGGCGGTGTTCGCGGCCGTCCACGAGGCGGTCGAGCGGGCGCGGGCGGGCGGTGGCCCGACGCTGGTCGAGTGCCAGACGATGCGCATGCACGGCCACGGCGCCCACGACGACATGGGCTACGTGCCGCCCGAGCTGCTCGCCGAGTGGGAGGCGCGCGACCCGATCCAGCTCTACGCGGCGCGGCTGATCGAAGAGTTCGGCTTCGCCGCGGAGGAGGTCGAGCGGATCGACGCCGAGGTGACCGCCTACGTCGCCGCGTGCGCCGAGCGGGCGCTCGCCTCGCCGCTGCCGGAGCCGGGGCCGGCGCTCGAGGGCGTCTTCGCCGACCGCTGGGAGCCGCTCGGCGACGGCGCCGCGCCGTGGTCGGGCTGGGCCGAGGCGAGCGCCGGCGCGGCGGTCGGCGCCGCGGTCGAGAGGCGGGCCGCCTGATGGCCGAGATGACCTACCTCGAGGCGATCTCCGACGGCCTGCGCACCGAGATGCGGCGCGACGAATCGGTGTTCTGCCTGGGCGAGGACATCGGCCACTTCGGCGGCGCCTTCAAGGTGACCGCGGGGTTCGCGGAGGAGTTCGGCCCCGAACGGGTGCTGGACACGCCGCTGGCCGAGAACGCGATCGTCGGCGCCGCGACGGGCGCGGCGATCGAGGGCATGCGACCGGTCTGCGAGATGCAGTTCGCCGACTTCATCGCCTGCGGCTTCGACCAGCTCGTCAACGTGGCGGCGAAGCTCCACTACCGGCAGGGGCAGGCGGTGCCGATCGTGGTCCGGCTCCCCTCCGGCGGCGGCTTCTCCGGCGGCCCGTTCCACTCGCAGAACCCGGAGGCGTGGTTCCTGCAGGCGCCGGGGCTGAAGGTGGTGGCGCCGGCGACCGCAGCCGACGCCAAGGGCCTCCTGGCGAGCGCGATCCGCGACCCCAACCCGGTCTGCTTCCTCGAGCACAAGGGCCTCTACCGGCACGTGCGCGGCGAGGTCCCGGAGGGGGAGCACACGGTGCCGATCGGCGAGGCGCGGGTGGCGCGCGAGGGCGGCGAGCTGACCGTGATCGCCTACGGCTCGGCGGTGCCGGCGGCGCTCGCCGCGGGCGAGGAGCGCGGCGAGGACATCGAGGTGATCGACCTGCGGAGCCTCTGGCCGCTCGACCGCGAGGCGATCCTCGCCAGCGTCCGCAAGACCGGCAAGGTGCTGATCGCCCACGAGGCGACGCGCGCCTGCGGGGTCGGCGCCGAGGTGGCGGCGCTGATCGGGGCCGAGGCCTTCGAGGACCTCGACGCGCCGATCCGCCGGCTCACCGCCGCCGACGTGCCGATCCCGTTCAGCCCGCCGCTCGAACAGGCGGTCCTGCCGCAGCTCGAGGACATGAAGGAGGCCTGCCGTGAGCTCCTCGCCTACTGAGACCACGAACGTGGTGCCGATCGCGATGCCGCAGATGGGGATCTCGGTCGCCGAGGGCACGATCGTCGAGTGGCGCAAGCGCCCCGGCGACTGGGTCGACGCGGACGAGCCGCTCTGCGACGTCAGCACCGACAAGGTCGACGTCGAGATCCCCTCGCCCGCCGCGGGCCGCCTGGCGCGGATCGTGGTCGGCCCCGGGGAGACGGTGGAGGTCGGCGCGCTGTTGGCCGAGCTCGACACCGCCGCGCGACCCGGCGAGGCGCACCCCGAGGAGTCGCCAGATGATGACGCGCGCCGCGAGGACGCGCAGGCGCCTGACGGCGCCGAGGAGGTCGACCGCTCCCGCGTCTACTCCCCGATCGTGCGGCGGATGGCGGCGGAGCGTGGCGTCGACCTCGACCAGGTCGAGGGCCACGGCGTCGGCGGCCGCGTCCGCAAGGCCGACCTCCTCGCCTTCCTCGAGCACGAGGGCCGCCCGCTCCACACCGAATCCCCCTACCGCCCCGAGCCGGCACCCCAGTCGGAGCCCGAACAGCCGACGCTTGTCTTCGATACGAAGACAAGCGTCGGGGGCGGCGGGACGATCGGGGACCTGGTCGGGCCGAGGCGGCGGGAGGCGATGTCGCCGATGCGGGCGCAGATCGCCAGGCACATGGTCGAGAGCAGGCGGACCGCGGCGCACTGCACGACGGTGGTCGAGGTCGACTTCGGTCGCCTGGTCGCCCGGCGCGAGGAGCTCCGGCCGCGGATGGCGGGGCGGGGCGTGAACCTCACCTACCTCGCCTTCGTCGCCCGCGAGGTGGTGGCGGCGCTGGAGCGCCACCCGATCCTGAACGCGTCGATCGAGGGCGGGGAGATCGTCTACCACGGGGACGTCAACCTCGGCATCGCCGTGGCGCTCGAGGACGGGCTGATCGTGCCGGTGATCCGGCAGGCGCAGCGGCTCAGCCTCGAGGGCATGGCGGCGGCGATCGGCGACCTGGCGACGCGGGCGCGGGAGAAGCGCCTGCACCCCGACGAGGTCCAGGGCGGCACGTTCACGATCACCAACCCGGGCCAGTTCGGCGCGGTGCTGGCGACGCCGATCATCAACTCGCCGCAGGTGGCGATCCTCGACCTCGAGGCGGTGGTCAAGCGGCCGGTGGTGGTCGAGCGCGACGGCGAGGACGCGATCGCGATCCGGCCGATGTCCTACCTCTGCATGTCGTGGGACCACCGGGCGCTCGACGGCGCCGAGGCGGCCCGCTTCCTCGGCGAGCTACGCGAGGGGATCGAGCAAGGAAGGAGCGAGTGATGAGCGCTCACGGTGGAATTCAGACGGTGGCGCCGCCCGCGGCGGCGGCTGGGTACGAGGACCTGCTGGTCCTGGAGGGGGCGCGGAGCGGGGCGACGATCGCGATCGCCGTGCACTCGACCGCGCTCGGCCCGGCCCTGGGCGGGGCGCGGTTGTGGCACTACGAGTCCGCGGGCGAGGGGATCGAGGACGCCCTGCGGCTGGCCCGGGCGATGACCTATAAGGCGGCCGCCGCGGGGCTCCGGCTGGGCGGCGGCAAGGGCGTGATCTGCGCGCCGACGGCGGCCCGCCCGGAAGGCGAGCTGCGGCGGGCGCTGCTGCTCGATTTCGGCGACGCGGTCGCCTCGCTCGACGGCCGCTACGTGACCGCGGAGGACGTCGGCACCGACGCCGCCGACATGGCGGTGATCGCCGAGCGCACCTCCCACGTGGTCGGGCTGCCGGGCGAGCGCGGCGGCAGCGGCGACCCCAGCCCGGTGACGGCGCGCGGGGTGCTGGCGGCGCTCGGCGCCTGCCTCGAGCACCGCTTCGGCGACCCCTCGCCCGCGGGCCGGCGGGTCTGCGTCGTCGGCGCCGGCCACGTCGGCGGGCGACTGGCGCGGCTGCTCGCCGACGGCGGGGCCGAGCTGGCGCTGTCCGACGTCGACCCGGCGCGCCGCGCCCTCGCGGCGGAGCTCGGCGCCGACTGGCTGGAGCCGGGCGAGGCGATCCTCGACGATTGCGACGTCCTCGCCCCCTGCGCGCTCGGCGGCGTGATCGACGCGGCGACGGTCGGGCGCCTCCGCTGCCGGATCGTCTGCGGCGCGGCCAACAACGTGCTCGCCGACGAGCGCCTCGCGGTCGACCTGGCGCGGCGCGGCATCGTCTACGCCCCCGACTTCATCGTCAACGCCGGGGGCCTGATCAACGTCTACGCCGAGCTCCACCAGCTCGACCACGAGGCGGTCACGAACCTGGTCGACCACATCGGGGCGACGGTCGGCCTCGTCCTCGAGGAGGCCGACCGCAACGGCACCACCCCGCTGGCCGAGGCCCAGGCGCTGGCTCTCCAACGCCTGGGCCGGTGATCCGGCGCCTTACGGTTTAGGCGTGCAGGCGCGGATGATTTCCGTCTGCGCCTGGGTCCCGTCTTCGAACTTGCCGAGCACGTGGACTTTCAGCTTGCCGTCTTCGCATTTGGAGCTGATCGGGTTCTTGCCCGCCACGCTCTTCATGATTTCCAGGTTGAATTTGGTGATCGAGCCGCTGCCGCCGACGAGCTGCGGGATCTTCGCCACCGCGAGCGTGCCGTAGCGGCCTTTGTGGATCTTCGAGATGGTCACCGTGGTGACGATCGCGCCGGAGATCGGGTTGGAAAAGAAGGCGTGGATGTACAGCGTCGCCTTGCCGCCGGATTCGCCACCGCTGAACACGAGGATCTTCGAGTTGACGTTGATCGGCCGCTGTTCTGCGAGCGCCACTTCCGCGGTGGCCTGACCGCTGCCGATCAGCGCCGACTTGCACGCCTTTTCGGCCGCCGCCGTGTCGGTCGCCTGCAGCTGCCCCAGCTTGCAGGTCGGGATGCCCTTGAGGTGGACTTCGCCTGCTTTGTCGGCTTCGATGATCACTTCGCGGACCGCGGGCGGGTGGCTGCCGTCGGCCTCTTTGATTTCGCCCGAGGCTTTGAAGGCGATCGGCGTCTGTTTGGTTTTCGACAGCGCCTTCGGGCTGAAGCCGCCGTTGGCCGTCAGTTCGAGGTTGCCGACTTTCACCGTGACCGGGGTTTCGCCCCCCGCCGCGGTCGCGATCCCGACGACCGAGACGGCGATCAACGCCCCCAGCGCGAGAACCATCAGCACGTGTTTGCGCATGGAACTTTCCCTCCTCATCGCCCGCGGAGCCGGTGGCTGTCCCCCTGCCGCCCGCGGAATTTTCGGGAGCATACCGCCGATGTATCCACCTCGGCGCGGATAGTCTCTGGCGATCGCACCTTGGTTCTCCTGCCGGCCGGTCGACGAGCGCTTTTTCTCCGCGGCGCCGATGCGCCTGCGCGGCGGCTTCGAGATCGGCCGGCCGGCGGCGGCGGTCTGGGCCGACCTCACCGCCGACGATGCCCTGCACTGGTGCCGCATCCTCCAGGACGTGCGCTGGACCTCGCCCCGCCCCTTCGGCGTCGGCACCACCCGCGAGGTCAAGGCGCTCTGGGGCGCCAACTTCCTCCGCGAGCGCTACTTCCGCTGGGAGGAGGGCCGCCGTCACTCCTTCCACGTCGTCGAGTCCACCGGCCCCCTCTTCAAGGCGCTCGCCGAGGACTACCTGGTCGAGCCCCGCGGCGAGGACGCCTGCCGCTTCACCTGGACGATCGCCGTCGAGCCGAGCGCCCTCGGCCGCGCCGGCGCCCCCGCCAACCGCGCGATCCTGAAGACGCTCCTCACCGACACCGCCCGTCACTACGGGCTCGCGCCGCGCTGACCGGTCCCGCGCGCCCTACGGCGAACGGACCTCGACCAGATCGTCGATCAGCTTGAAGTCGACGGCGTCGAGCGTCAACAGCGGGACGCCGTTCAGGACGTCTCGGCGGCGAGGTCGAGCCCGAGCAGGGTCGGGTCGACTTCGGGGGCGGAGACGGGGAGAGTCAGGGGGGCACGGTCGAGGTCGGTCGGCGCCTCCGGGGTCTCACGCGGGCGCCGACGGCGGTCGGCGTGGCCGAGGTAGAGGACCAGTTCCCAGTTGGCGGTCCCGGCCGCGGTCGGCTCGATCGCGGCCGGGGCGCGCGCCGCCATCTTCTTCGGTCCCTGCGGCTTGTAGAGCCAGGAGACGACGTTGACCCAGATGTCGACAAGGGAGGTCCGGACGCCGATGAAGGCGACGATCGCGTAGGCGCCGAGGAGGCCGTTGATCGCGGCGAAGACGGCATTCGACCAGAGGCCGTTGTCCCAGGCGACCTTGAAGGTGTAGATCGACCAGCCGACCAGCAGGTAGGGCAGGACCACGTACATGAAGGCGGGCACGGTGCGGTTGCGGACCTTCGGCGTGCGCATGAACTTGCCCTTGGCGCCGGTGAGGGACTGGACGATCGAGCTGACGCTGCCCGCCAGGTTGACCGGCAGCAGCAGCAGGTTGAAGCCGTAGATGCGGGCGGCGTCGACGTATTTGTAGCCGCAGTACTTGAGGTCGATCGCCATCGCCAGGAAGTAGGGGACGGCGACCGCGTAGGTGAGCGGCGAGACCAGGTGCCCGTTGAAGGGGATGATCATCAGGCAGAGCACGAACAGCGAGGCCCAGAAGATCGAGCCCATGTAGTTGAGTCGCAGGAGGAGCTCGCCGATGCTCGTCCGTTCTCCCCGCTTGCGCCGCGCGCGCACCGCCCGCCACAGGTTCGGGAGGATCAGCAGGCCGCCGTTCGCCCAGCGGTTGCGCTGGATGCAGAGCGAGCCGAAATCCGGCGGCGTGGCGCTGAAGGCGAGCCGCTCGTTGTAGTTGTGGAGGCTCCAGCCGCCCGCCGCGAGGTCGATCGTCGACTCGGTGTCCTCGATCACCGTGCGGTCGGAGATGTAGCGGTAGATCTTGAATGGGCCCTGGAACTCGACCTGCTCGATGTCGGCGAGGGCGCGTTTGCGGAGGATCGCGTTGGCGCCGACCCAGAAGGTCGCGTCGTGGTAGGTCATCCCCTGGTGGATGATGTGCTGGAGGTCGGTGGTGGCGCCGGCGATCCGCTCGATCCGCGTCGCCGCGCCGGGGAAGGCGCTGTAGGGGGACTGGGCGACGGCGACCTTCTCGTGCTCCTCGCACTCCATCAGGTGGACGAGCCGCAGGCAGTACTCGGGCATGATCACGCTGTCGGCGTCGATCGTCAGCACATAGTCGGATTCCGGCACCACGAGGTCGGCCTCGCCCGCCTCCGCCGGCACCAGGAAGAGCCCGGCGGGGGTGTCGTCTTCGCGGTAGGCGCCGCCCATCAGGCCGATGTAGCTGTTCAGGTTCATCGCCTTGTTCGGCTCGGCGGAGAGCGAGGCGAAGCGCTTGCGCTGGAAGCTCGTCACCTCGCAGCGGAAGGTCCAGGCGAGGCGGCGGTAGAGCTGCGCCATGCGGGCGGCGTCGATCTTCTCCGGCGCCTCGTCGCCGGCGTTGCGCAGGGCGCCGCCGATCACCGCCAGGTCGGCGGCGAGTTTGCCGAGCACCTGGTTGGCGAAGAAGGCCTCGTTGTGGTCGGAGACGTGGTAGCGGTCGCTGAGCGAGCGGATCCAGGCAGCCGCGTACTCGTACTCGGCGGCCAGCGCGTGCACCTCGCCGGCGGCGGTCGGTTGGGTCGGGTCGACGGCGGACTCGAAGGCGGCGAGGGAGCGGTCGAAGCGGCCGCGCGGCTCCGAGAGCAGGCGCTCGACCTCGGCCGGGAGCGCGGTGGCGCTGTCGAGCAGGCGGCGCGGGCCGGCGTACCGCGGGTTCGGCGGGTCGTCGACGAGCAGCACGGCGCGCAGGTCCGGGTACTCCTGCAACGCGACCGAGAGCAGCGTCATCAGCACCACGCCGGGCTCCTCCTGGTAGGAGGGGATCAGCGCGGTGACCGTGGGACGGCGCTCGGCGAAGAAGGCGTCGAGCATCGCCCGCGGCGTGCGGCGGCCGCTCTTGGTCCGATAGTAGAAGCCGAGCCGGCCGAAGAGGTAGGCGGTCGCCGAGGCGGCGAGCAGGGTGACCGCGGTGAGGAAGCCGACCGTCTCGATCAGGCTCGCATGGCCCGCGACCCCTTCGACCACCTGCCCGTTCAGCACGGTGATCAGGAGCGCCGCCCAGGCGGCCACGGTGAGCACGACCGCGGCGCGGCCGAAGGCCATCGTCCAGTCCCCGGCGATCCGCGGCACCTGCGGCATCGGGTCCTTGTGGGAGTCGGCGCCCCACTGGCGGCGCGGACCGTCCTGCTTGCGGCGGAAGAGGCTCATCGGGCGGCGGCTCCTGCGGTCGGTTCGGTGGCGTTCGGCTCGCCCGGGTACTTGAAGAGCGGTTCCCAGGGCGCGCTCGGGTCGGCCGGCAGTTCGGGCAGCGGCTGGTTGCCCTGCGTGTACCAGCGGGCCCGGTAGGGGAGGCCTTCGAAGGTCACCTTGTCGCCACCCTGGTAGACGGTCGTCGGCGACCACTGCGGGGAGCCGCCGCGGACGAGGCTGACCGGCGGGCGCGCGTGGCTGCCGGGCGGGACCGGGCCGATCGGTTGCCATGGGCCGCGCGGCGAGTCGGCGCCGGCGGTGCCGGGCGGGGTGCCCTGGTTCCACCAGCCGGCCTGGTAGATCTGGCCCTGCCAGACGACCTTGTAACCGCTCGGGTAGGCGGCGGCGGGGCGCCAGATCGGATAAGGGCTGGTGGCCGGGTTGTCGGTCCGCGGGGCGGCGTGGGTCTGCGGCGCGGACGCCGCCGCGGCGGCGGCGCGGTGGGCGGTCTTGGTCCCGCGCAGCGCGCTGAAGATGTGGGTGAATTCGAGCGGCTTCTGTTCGACCCCGCTGCAGGTGTTCGAGAGTTCGCCGACCTTGGCGAACGCGCCGCCGCACTGCGAGTCGCGGTTCAGCGACCAGGCGGAGACCCGGGGGATGCCGCGCGCCTTGACGAAGGCGGCAAGCTCACGCGCGTCCTTCGTGGTGAAGCGCTGGGAGGTGACGTCGTTGACGCCGAGCATCGGGGTGACGCCGACGTGGCCCCAGGCGGCGCTCGCGCTGCTCGGCAGGCCGGCTGCGCGCCAAAGGGTCTGCACCTGCGCCTGGGTCGCGACCAGCGCCCGCTCGATCGTCCCGACCATGTCTCCGGCGGCCCCTTCGCCGGGGCCGAAGTCCATCGTCATCGCGTTGACGCCCGCGAGCGCGACGCCCTTCTTCAGCATCGCCTGGACCGCGGCGATCCCTTCCGGGCTGAGGCCGGCGCTCGAGACCGGCAGCGTCATCCACACCTTCAGCGGCTTCCCTTCCCTCGCCAGGCGCTTCTGGATCGCCGCGATCGCGGTCGCCCGGCGCGCGTTCGCGGCGGCGTCGGCGAGGTTGGCGCCCTCGATGTCGAGGTCGATCGCCGCCGCGTGGTAGCGCTGGATCGGTTCCAGGTAGGCCTCTTGGAGCCGCGCCGGGTCGGTGCAGTCGACCGCCAGCTCGGTGTTCGCCTGGCCGCCGTAGGAGATCATCACAGTCCCGCCCTGGCCGCGGAGCTGGGCGGTGCGGGCGTCGAGGTCGAGGCTCTGCTCCGCACCTTCGAGCGTGTAGTAGGCGCCCCAGGACGGCGTGCACGGTTCTTCCTTGTCGCTGACGACGAAGGCGAGGTACACGCTCGAGACCGGATTCGAGGAGGGCAGCTGGAAGGGGTAGGTCGGCGTCTGCGTCACGTCGACATAAGGCGCGTAGACCGGCACCGCGTTCGATTTGGCGCTCGCCGCGGGCGTTTCCTTGCTGATCAGCTGCCAGGCCCCGATCCCGATCGCGCAGAGCACCGCCAGCAGCACGACCACCCGCAGCGGCGAGAGTTCCCGCGGCGGCGGCTCGAGCGGCGCCTTCGGCTTTTCCTTGACGATGACCATTTGGTTTGAAGGCGCCTACGAAGCGCGTCCCCCCGCTCTTCGGCACGCGGTGCGGGGGACTTGAGCGGCGGGCGAAGAGTCGAGGGGGTAAAACTCATTGGGGCGCCTTGGGTACGGGCGGGTGCGAGGCTGGCCTGCCTCTGCCCTCGATGAACCGCCTCGTCGCCGGCACGAGATCGACGCCTGGTGGGAGGGGAGCGCTTCGGGGTCGAACTGGACGCCTAGGTGTAAGACCCGACCACGTTGTTCCGCTTCAGCTCGCCGAGGCGGGCTCCGGGCGACCTGTGGCTGAGTGAGCCGTGTGGTCTGTGCCAGTTATAGAACTCGAGCCAGCCGGATAGTGCC